>JAWKSZ010000003.1:0-216897 GCA_041402045.1 Planctomycetota bacterium
GGCTGCGCCCCGCCCCACGCCCCGCCCCACGCTCCGCCCCGCCAACGCCGGGGCCTCGCTCGCGCGGATTACACCCCGCCCAACGCTCCGCCCCGCCAACGTCCGGAGCCTCGCTCGCCCGCGCTGGCGGCATGGGTCGTCGGCTGTGCCGCTCGCCGGCCGCGGGGAGGTGCTCGTGGCGCGTGGGCTCGGGGGGGCTCGTCCAGGTTCACCGCCGCTTGCGCAGCGGGAGGCGGACGTTCACCCTGAGGCCTGGGGCGGGGAACTCGCCTCGTGGAGGGGTCTTGCAGGCGATCCAGCGCAGTGTGATCGGGCTGGCCTTGTGCACCGTGGCGGTGGCGCAGGCGGACACGGTGGTCCTGGCCGGGGGCCAGACCCACACCCGGATTCGGGTGCTGGGGATCGGGCCCGAGCAGGTGGTGTTCGCGACCTCCGAGGGCGAGGTGGTGTTCTGCGCCCGGGGTGAAGTGCTGCAGTTGGTGGACGACCGCGGGCAGGCCCGCGGCTGGAGTCAGGCCGCCGAGCGCGACCCCGTGGC
Organism: Planctomycetota bacterium; assembly: GCA_041402045.1. Taxonomy (GTDB): domain Bacteria; phylum Planctomycetota; class J058; order J058; family J058; genus JAGQRJ01. The sequence continues at coordinate 539 of JAWKSZ010000003.1, forward strand.
GGTGGTCACCGAGCTGGTCAACGACGGCGTGCGCGTGCGCCCGGCGGGGACCGAGGAGGCGGTCGGCGCGGAGAAGCTCGGGGTGCTCAGGGTCGAGGACGAGCTCTGGACGGGTCCCTACGGGCGGGTGACCCTGCGCGGGGTGGGCGGCGAGGTGCTGCGCGCCCGCGGCGACGCGGTCCTGCGCGGCACGGCTACGGGGATCGCCCTCGACGCCGGGACCCTGCGGGTCGAGAAGCCCAACGGGTCGTGCGAGGTCCAGGTCCGCGGCGGGAGCGTCGAGCTCCGGGAGGGCGCGGCGGCGGTGGAGATCCGCCCTGCGGCGGTCCGAGTCACGACCCTCGAGGGCCACGCGGTCTACGCCTCCGGCGCCGGGTTCCGCGTCGAGCTCCCGCGCAACCACGCGCTGGACGTCCTGACTCCGGCCCCCGGCGAGCCGGTGGCGGTGGTCGCGAGCAACGCCAACGCCTGGCCGCTGCGCCTGCAGGTCGGCGAGCGCTGGCTGAGCGTGCAGCCCGGGGAGCGCACCGTGCTGCTCGGGACCGAGCAGGAGACCCCGAGCTTCAGCGGCGCGCCGAGCCTGGAGGGGACCGCGGTCGCGCGGGTGGCGCGCGTGCTCAGCGGGTTCCAGCTCAGCCGCGGCGGTCAACTGCGCCTCGTGAGCCCCACCGCCGCCGAGGGGCTCGAGCTGCAGCGCGGCGACCGGGTCACGAGCCTCGACGGCACCGTGTGGGTCGAGGAGGGGTCGTCGCGCCTCGAGCTGTTCGCGCGCAGCGAGCTCGCGGTGTCCGAGGACGAGCAGGGCCCGACCTCGAGCCTGGTCGGCGGCGAGGTCCAGCTCAGCGGGCGCGAGGTGCAGCTGCGCCTGCCCTGGGGAGAGGTGCGGGTGCGCGGCGGCGCGCTGGTGCGGGTCCGCGGGCGGCAGCTCGTGGTCGCGACCAACGACGGGCTCGCGGCGGTGACCCTCGACGCCGGGCTCGGGCTGCGGGTGCCGCAGGAGAGCAGCGTCAGCGCCGTGCTCGAGGAGGACGGGCGCTGGACCGTGCGCGCGCAGCCCGGGAGCGCCGCGGTGCAGCTCGCCCACGACGGGTTCGAGCTCAGCCTCAGCGACGGGGCCCAGGCGACCTGCTACCAGGACGCGCCGTTTCGGATCACCGAGGTCTACGGCGCGCGGGTCGAGCTCGAGCGCATGGTCTCGGCCCAGGCCGCCCACGTGCCCGGGCGCGCGGACCCCGTGCTGACCCTGGCCGACGGCCGGCGCTACCCGCTCGTGCCCGGGACCTACCGCGTCGCGCGCCAGGGCAACCAATACCGCGTGCAGGCTCTGCCCACGGGCGTCGAGCAGGAGGTCGTGGGCGAGGTGCTCGCCGGGCGCGACCCCGCCGAGGAGGGGGAGCAGCCGACGGCGACCCCCGGGGAGGAGCCCGCGAGCGAGGGGCCGACCGCGGAGCTGCCCCCGACGCCGGTCGCGCCGCCCCCGCCGCCGGGCGAGAGCGAGTCGCGCCTCGCCAACGGCGCCGTGATCCGCGGCAAGGACTGGGGCCCGCTCGAGGTCAAGCGCCAGGTCTCGGACACGATCGAGCTCAGCGGCCCCGGGGGCGTGGTGTGGGTCGGCGCCGAGGCCCGCGCGACCTTCTCGCGCACGCCGGGCGGCGGCGCCCGGCTCGAGCTCGGCGACGGGCGGCGGATCACCACCGTCGCCAACGGCCCCGAGCTCACGACCCGGGTCGAGGCCGACGGCTGGCTGCGGATCGAGATCGACCGCGGCGGCCAGCGGCGAATGGTCGCCGCCGAGGCCGGCTGCGACTTCGAGCTCGTGGTCATGGACGACTACGTCGCGACCTACGTCTACGGGCAGCTCAAGTACGTGGAGCCCGGGCAGGCGCTGACCGTCAGCCGCAGCGGCGGCATGCGCACCACGCCCCTGCCGTGAGCCCGCGGCTCGCGCTGCTCGCGGCTTGCCTCGCCGTCGGCCTGGCCGCCGCGGAGACCCTCGAGTTCGAGGACGCCGCCCGCGAGCCGCTGCGCGGGCGCGTGCAGGTCGAGTTCCCGGGCTGCCTGTTCGTGCTCGTCGACGGCGAAGGGCCTCGCTTCGTCGCGCGCGACGCGTTGGCGCGGATCGTGGACGAGGGCGGGGTGGCCTGGGTGGATCCGGCGCCGGGGACCTTCGCCCGCCTGTTGCCCGGCGCGCCGCGCGGGGCGCTGACCGACACCACCCTCGAGGTGCGCCTGATCCAGCGCGGCCACCGCCCGGTGCTCGGCGGAGAGGGCCCCGTGTTCGTGTTCCCGGGCGACCGCGCCGAGTGCGAGGGGGTCGCGCGGCTGACCCTGGTCGAAGGCGGGGCGCTGACCCTGGGGGCCGGGAGCTGCGTCCAGGTCGACGCGGCGCTGACCCTGGAGCGCGGCGAGGCCCGGCTCCACGCCGGACCCGACGGCGGCGCGCTGCGCCTGGTGGACGGGCGGGAGGTCCACGCGGCGGCGGGGTCGGTGGCGCTCGTGCGCAGCGGTCCCGCGGCGCACCTCTACGTCGAGCGCGGAGCCGCGGCCTGGGGGCTCGGCCCGCGCCGCGTGCTGCTGCTCGCGGGCCAGGGCGCCGAGGCGTTGGCGTTGCCGGGAGGCGTGCGCGTCAGCGCGGACCCCACCAACCCAGGCCCCGCGCTGGACCTGCTCGGGCACCAGGCGCGGGCGCTCCCGCCCGCTGCCAGCCGCGGGCCCGACGGCCTGACCCGGGGCTGGGCGCTGACCGAGGTCGCAGGGCAGGTCGAGGTGCGCCGCGGCCCCGAGGCCGGCTTCGCCGCCCTGAGCGTGGCCGAGCTGCACCGGGTGCGGCTGGGGCCGGGCGACGCGGTGCGGGTCGGCGCCCGCGGCGGCGTCGCCCTCGTCGCCTCGGGGCGGCTGGTCCTGTCTCCCGAGACGCAGCTCGAGCTCGGACCCCTGCTGAGCGTGGTGCAGGGGGAGCTGGGGGTCGAGCTGCCCGACCCCAGGTCCTTCGCCTTCGGCCCACGGCGCGGGAGCCTCGCCGGCGCGGGCAGCGTGCGCCGCGTGGGCGACGTGTATCAGCTCGAAGGGCAGGGCCCAGACGGCCTGACCTGGAGCGCCGACGCGGCGAGCCTCAGCCTGGAGGCCGAGCGCCTGTTGACCCTCCGGGGGCACGAGGCGGGCTGGGAGCTCGAGGGGCCGGGCCTGGTGCTCGCCGGCGCGGGGGGGTGGTCCGCGGTGCTCCCCGAGTTCGTGCCCTTGCGACTCGCGCCTGCCCCGGCGGGGGTCGAGCTCACCTGCGTCGGCCAGCGACGCTGGTCGCTCGCGGGCCAGGTCGAAGCGCGGCTCACCGCGGACGGTGTGGCCGCGCTCCCGGGCGGCGCGTGGGTGCGCCTGGCCGCCGGCGGGGTCGCCGCGGTCCAGTCGGCGCAGGTCGCGGGCGTGGGCTCGGCCGCCGAGCTGACCCTCGGAAACGGGGGGCGCGTGGTGCTCGCGGGCGCGGTCCGGATCGAGCTCGTGGGCGACGCGGTCGTCGACGGCCGCACCCAGCTCCGGGTCAGCGCCGAGCAGCGGCTCGACGTGCGCGCCGGGCAAGGACAGGCGGGGCTCGCCCTGGCCCTGCGCGCCGAGGACCGGATCGACCTCCCCGCGGGGGACGTCCGCCTCGAGCGCGAGCCCGACGCCTGGGTCCTGCGGGCGGGCAGGCGCAGCCTGCGGGTGCTGGAGGGCGCCCCCCCGCTCCAGGCGCGGGTGGTCTCCGCCCTCGGCGATTGGGCCCTCGAGGCCCGCGGGCTGCGCGGCCTGCGCTACCCCGCCGGCGCCGCGGGGCGGGTCGAGGTCGGCCCCGACGTCGTCCGCTGGGAGCCCTAGCCCGGGACGGCGGACCAGGTCCCGATCTGGCGGAGCTACTCAACGCTCCCGGCTATCACGGCAAGCCTCTGTCACAGCCGACCTTTGCGCCCCTTTGCGTCCTTTGCGCCCTTTGCGGTCCAAGACCATCTGCCCGCCTTCGCCCTGCGAGGGGCTCCCTGAGTCAGCCCCAGGGTTTCGGCCGGGGCGACGCCGGGTGGCCGATTCCTGGGACGGATCGCAGCTCCCGCAAGGAGTTAGCGCTGGCGGTTGGCTTGCGCTGCGCACGGCAGGAGGTGGCTCGTGCGCGCGCTGCTGGGACTGACGCTGCTGGGGGTGGGGCTCTGCGCCGGACAAGAGCCGGCGCGGATCGAGGTCGAGGCCAGCGTCGACTGCGCCGCGCTGTTCGGACCCGGGGTCTACGAAGCCAGCGGGCTGACCCTGGCCGAGGGGCGGCTGCACGTGGTGTTCGACAACCTGGCTCGGGTCGCGAGCGTGGGGCAGGACCTCGACCCGGGGAGCGCGAGCCTCTCCCCGGGCCGCGCCGGGTTCTCGGACTACGAAGGGATCGCGCATGACCCGGAGACCGGCGCGCTCTACGTCGCGGTCGAGGCGGAGCGGGTGGGGCGCGAGCAGTGGCGCCCGCGGATCCTCCAGCTCGACGCCCGGGGCGAGGTCCAGGGCTCGTGGTCGATTCCGCGCGACCTGACCCACGACAACAAGGGCGTCGAGGGGCTGTGCTGCCTGCGCCGCGAGGGCCGCGCCTACCTCTTGGCGCTGCTCGAGGGCAACCACGGCGAGGGCGGCGACCGCGGGCGCGAGCGCGGCCACGGCCGGCTGCTGGTCCTCGGCGCCACCGCGGACGGCTGGGCGCTGGAGCGCGAGCTCGCGCTCCCGCCCAGCGCGGCCTTCGAGGACTACGCGGGGATCGACGTGCGCGGCGAGCGGGTGGCGATCGTGTCCCAGACCTCCGCGGCGCTTTGGCTGGGGGAGCTCGGAGCCGACTGGACCCTGAGCGAGGGCGTCACGCTGCCCTTCCCGCGCCAGCCCGACGGCTCGCTGCGCTTCGCGCGGGTCGAGGGCGTGGCCTGGCTGGACGACGCGCGGCTGGCCCTGTGCTCCGACCAGGAGCGCCCCCGCGACCGCGGCCTCGGTCGTGCCGAGCAGGCCCTGCACCTCGTGCGGTTGGTCAGCGCCGAGCCGGCGCGCCAGGGTGGGCTCGCGGGCTCCCTCGACGGAGGGAGCTGAAAAACCAGAGTTCACGATCCTGAGCGGGCGAGAGTGGCTCCCATGTCGTCGTCGCTTGGTCGTGAGGCCGAGTCTCCCGCACGGTAGCGCCAGGCAGAGCCTCCAGCTGCTCAACGCAAGGCGCGACTCGGTGGGAGGTCAGCACGGGGTCTCAGGGCTGACCCCGCAGAATCGCGCACCTCCGGTTAGAGCCCCTTGGGCAGGTCGCTGACGTCGGTGTCGGCGTCGATCGCGGCGGCCTCGTCGCTGTCGAGGATCTCGGCCTCGTCGGAGCCCAGCCACACCACGCCCTCGTCCGAGACCATGGGGCCGTCCTCCGACGTCGGGACGAAGGCCAGCTCGTCGACGCTGTCCTCGAGCAGGTCGTCGTCGAGGACCAGGTCGTCGTCGTCCGCGAGGCCGACCGTCGGGCGCGGGAGCGCCGGCGAGTCGTCCACGCGCTCCATGCGCTCCGACGCCGAGGGCCAGCCGTCGAAGTCGTCGCTGACCGCGCGGTCCAGGCGCTCGGACGGCGTGGGGTAGGGGTCGAGCTCGTCGGCGCTGGGGAACAGGTGCTCGCTGGCCGGATCGATCACGCTCGCGAGGGGGGCCACGTTCTGGTGCTCGTCCAGGAGCACGTAGACCCCGCTGTCGCGCAGCTCGGCTTCTGCGGTCTCGCGGTCGGCGGCGACCGAGCGCTCGAGCTCCTCGGCGCTGGGCTCGTCCTCCAGGTAGACGAAGCGCCGGGCGCGGTTGCCCTCGACCACGGCGAAGGAGTCGCCGTGCTTGAGCGGGGTCGTCTCCACGAAGCGGGTCGGGTCGCGCTCGTGCACGAGCTTGGCGCGCCCGCTGACCGAGGCGCGCACCGAGCCGTCGTCCTCCACGATCAGCTCCACGCTGCTCTGGGTCAGCTCGGGGGCGATCTCGACGACCTCGTCCTCGCGGCTGTTCTCGAGGAAGCTGTAGCGCTCGACCGAGATCTTGCCCTGGGCGTCGATCCCGCGCAGCTGGCGCTTGCCCATGCGCGCTTCCATGTAGGCGCGGAAGCGGCGCTGGAGCACGTAGGCCACGACCGAGATCACCGCGAGCAGGATCAAGGCCCAGCCGAGGTAGCGGCGGAGCAGGCTCACCGGGTGCTGGAGGTGCACCGTGTGGCGGCCCACCGCGGGGGTCGCGCTCTGGGCGGTGGCCACGAGGGTCAGGCTCGCGCGGTCCCCCGGGGCGCTCGGCCAGCGCAGGCGCAGGGTGGCCGTCGTCTCGTCCTTGACCTCGAACGGCTCGGCCACCAGGGTCACGCCCTCGGCGCCTTCGAGGGCGAAGCTCGCCTGCACCGGGGCCGGGTAGGGCGGCTCGGCCGCGACCTTGACCTGGAGCGTGAGCTCCTCCTCGGTGGTGCGCAGCACCTGGCCCAGGGCCTGGGCCTCGGCGTCGCGGATCAGGCTCAGGCGCAGCCGGGGCGGGACCGCCTCGGGGGCGACCACCAGCGCGGCGAACTCGAGGGGGATCGCGTCGGGGCTGGTGACCGTGACCCGGCCCGGGGCCTCGGGGACGAGGCTCGCGGTGCGGTCGGCGTCGAGGGTCAGGGCGCGAGGCTCGCCGCTGCCGACCCGGACCTCGAGCCGCAGGGGGCCCGGGTCGAAGCCGGGGGGCGTGAGGGCGCCGCGCAGGAGCAGGGGCTGGCCGACTGCGCCGTGCCCTCGCGGGTCAAGCTCAGGCTTTCACGGGGACGCTCGAGGGCGCGCGCGTCGGTTACGAAGCCCCGCCCCCACCCGCAGCTCGACGTTCAGGGGCGAGGCGGGGGAGACCTCGGCCCTGACCCCGGGGGCTGCCGCCAGCGTGGAACTCTCCGCCCCTCGGCCACGAGCACCAGCGCGCCGCCGGCGGGGGGCGCGCTGGCTTGCACCGCGCACCGGCGCCGTCGAGCCCGCAGGCCTCGAGGTCCGCGGCAGCCGCGCCTCGGGGGCCAGGTAGCACACCGCGCCCCCGTGCTGCCCCAGCTCGACCCCGTCCGGCCCCACGTCCAGGAGCCAGGTCGTGCCCCGGCCGTCGAGGCGGGTCCCGTCGAGCTGGAGGGGGCGTTGGCTGCGCACCAGGGCCCGGGCCGCGAAGCCCGGCGCGAGCCGGGTCTCCTCGGGGCCGAGCTCGAGGCTCCATGACCGGCTTGCCGGTGAGCAGGGACGCCAGCGCGGTGATCGCGCGCTCGCTGGCCTCGGGGTCGAAGTCGACGACCCGCGCGCCCAGGGCCTGCTCCAGATACGGCGTCGCGCGCGCGGCGTCGGGGAGCGGCGCGCGCAGCGCGAGCACCTCGCCCCCGCTCGTGTCCTCGAGGGCCGCGCGGGCGGTGGCGTTGACCGCTTCGCGGGTGGGGCGCTCCCGGCCGCGCGCAGCCAGCGCTCGGGGACCCGGCCGTCCTTGCCGACCACGTCGAGCGCGTCGTCGGAGAACACGAGCACGCGGGCGTCGCTGGCCCGCGCCCGCGCGATCGCTCGATCAGGTCCGCGCCCCCGGGCGCGGGCCGAGGGTCGGCGAGGTGTCGAAGGTGCGGGTCGGGCCCTCGGCCAGGGGAAAGCGCGCGCGTCCTCGGCCCTGAACACCGACCTCGGCCTCGGGGTCCGCGGCCAGGACCAGGGCCAGGGCCCAGCGCCTCGAGCCTGCGCCCGTCGGGGTCGCCGACCTGTGCTGCCCGAGCGATCGACCACCACCGCCCAGCGCCCTGCGCCAGGTCGGCAGCGCCAGAGGCCGGTGTCGAGCGCAGACAGCCGCTCACGGGTGACCTCCACGGTCACCGGGATCTCCACCGCGCGCTCAGGGCCCCGCAGGGTCACCGCCCCGCGGTAGGTGCCGGCGGGGAGGTCGGGGACACGAACACCTGATACGCCAGGCGACGCGGGGTGGCGTCCAAGGACTCGCCGTCCCAGCCGTCGAGGGCCGAGGCGCACGTCGAGGCGCTGGCTCGATCCGGGCCGCGCCGCTCGGGGGCGAGGAGCGCCCTGGCCTCGAAGGACACGGCGACGGGCCTGAGGCGGCCAGGCGACCTCGGTCGTCCCGCCCTGCCAGCCGAAGCCGCCGCGCAGGGTCAGCGCGCGGGGCTCGGGACCCTGACCAGGACCTGGCCTCGACCCGCACCCGACGCGGGCGCAGCCCGCTGGCGCGGACCTCGAGCCAGCCGCGGTAGATCCGGGCGGGCGCCCGGCGGGCCAGGAGCACGAGCCGTCCTCCTCGAGGGTCGCGCCTGCTCCCCTCGGCCCCGGCCGAGCTTCGGTGCAGAGCGTCAGGGCTCGCGGGCAGGTCGCCCAACCCCAGGTCGAAGGCGGTCTCGGTCTCGAGCCCCGCGGGGCGCGGCGGGAAGCGGATCGGGCGCTCGTCCAAGCGGTGCCGGGTGACCTGGACCTCGACCCCGTGCTCCCAGGTGGCGCCGTCGTCGGCCCGGGCGCTGAGCACCAGGCGCTGGCTGGTCGCGGGGAAGGGCAGGGTCCAACGCACGCGCTGGTCCGCTTCGACCAGGCGCTCCTCGCCCATGCAGCGCACGGTCACGTCGCGCTGGGGGTCGCCCACGAGCCGGACCTCGAGGGGGTCGAGGGCCTCGCCCTCCCAGGCGGTGCGCTGGGTGTCCGTGGCCTCGGCGGTCAGCGCCAGGGGCGGCGGCCCCTGGGCCTGGGGGTCGCTCGAGGCGCCCACGCTCAGCGAGCGCGAGCGGCGCAGGGTGAACACGCGCTCTCCCGCGACCAGGTCGACCTCGACCACCACCCGGTAGGCCTCCTCGGCCTCGGCGCCGGGCGGGGGGAGGTGCCCCACGTAGCGCGGGTGCGGCTGGGCGTCGAGGCTGACCCAGCCCGCGGGGTCCTCGTCGGCGCCGGCGAGGAGCACCGCGCGCACGGCCTGGACCTCGAGCTGGCTGCTCTCGCCGAGGAGCTCGATCCCCACCGGGACCTCGGCGTCGCCGGGGAGGTTGCTCGGCGGCATGTCGGGGAGGAAGCGCAGCGCGGTCGCGGTCTCGAGCAGCGCGATCGGCGCCTCGCCCGAGGTGCTCCAGTCGCCGGGGGCCGGGTCCTCGACCAGGGCCACCGCGACGGCGCCCGGGGGGCCGACGACGTAGTCCGGGGCGGGCTCGCCGTCGAGGGTCGGCGCGGACAACGCGCTGTGCCCGGGGCGCAGGAAGGCCAGGCGCCGGGTGTCCGGGGGGACCTGCACGCTGGGGCGATCGCGCTCGCTCTCCAGGTAGCCCAGGGCCTCGACGGCGACCTGGGTGAAGGCCTGCGGCAGCTCGCTCGCGGCGGGGACCGAGGCCACCGAGCCGCCGGTGCCGCCCACCAGCCGCGCCAAGAACGGGGTCGTGGCCTGGGCGCCGAGGGCCACGGCGTAGATCTGCCAGCCGCCGGCGAGGATCGCCGCTGCCTCCTCCTCGACCGAGCCGGAGGTGATCTGCGTGCGCCGCGCGTCGGCGCGGAAGCGCCGGCGCTGGCCGTAGGGGATCCCGTCGGTGAGCACCAGGAGCGTGGAGCCACGGGGGGCGCGGGCGTGCTCGAGGAGCTCCCGCGCGCGGCGCAGCCCACCCACGAAGTCCGTGACCCCGTCGCGGGGGAACTCGCGGACCTGCGCCGCGAGGGCGGCGCGGCTCGCGGCGTCGCCGACTGCGCCCAGGGGCACGAGCACCTCGACCTCTTCGGCGTAGGCCAGGATCGCCACGTTGTCGCGGCTCCCGAGCAGCGAGAGCGCGAGGGCCGCGGCGTCCTCGGCGCTGCGCTCGGGGTCGTGCTGGCGCATGGAGCTCGAGGCGTCGAGGAGGATCACGAAGCTCCGGCCCTCGGGATCCACCGAGCGGGTGGGGAGGGGGGGCACCGTCCGCTCAGGGGCGGTGGTGCACCCGAGGGCGAGCGCCAGGAGAGCGAGGGGGACGTAGCGCATGAAGTCGAGCCTAAGCCCTGAAAATAGCTCATGCTTCCTGCCGCAGCCACCGCAGTCGCGCCCCTTCGGCCCCGGGGAAGGCCGTGCCCCACGGGGGCGTCGAGGTTGCGCGAGGCGCGCCGGGGCCCGAGAGTGGCGGAGCGGAGGTGACGCGGTGAAGTCCTGGGAGCGGCGCTTGACGGTGGGTTCCCTGCTCGGGGTGCCGCAGGGGAGCCTGCCTCCGCGGGGCCCAGCCCCCCAGGTGCCCCCCAGCAAGCGCGGCCGCGGGTGCTGTCGCAAGGGTTGCGCGGGCTGCCCCTGGGCCGAGGCCCAGCGTGCCATGAGTCGGGCGGAGGTCGGCCCCAAACGATAGACTCGACTCGACGGCAACACCCGGTCCTAAGGGAGGTTCCGGTGCCCGAGGTCCTCGAGATCGTCCTCCTCGACGACGATCCTGCAGACGCCGCGCTGGTGTGCGCGGTCCTGGAGCAGGCGGGGATCCTCTGTCGCGTCACCCGCGCGGCCAACCGCGAGCAGCTCGTGGAGGCGCTGCGCGAGTCGGTGGACCTCGCGATCCTCGACTACGTGGTCCCCGACTGCGGCGGGCTCCAGAGCCTCGAGCTCTGCCTCGAGCACGACCCCGAGCTGCCCTGCGTCATGCTCTCCGGGATCCTGGGGGAGGAGCGCGCCGTCGAGTGCTTGCGCGCGGGGGCCAAGGACTTCGTGCTCAAGAGCAAGCTGGGCGCGCTCCCCGAGGCGGTGACCCGCGCGATCCGCGCGGCCCGCGAGCGCCAGCGGATCAAGGGCATGGAGGAGCGCCTGCAGGAGGCGCACCGCCTGGAGGCGATCGGCGAGCTCACCGGGAGCATCGCCCACGACTTCAACAACCAGCTCTCGGCGGTGCTCGGGTTCACCGAGCTGGCCCTGCTCGACCTCGACGTCGAGCACCCCGCCTACGACCACATGACCAAGGTCGAGTTCGCCGCGCGGAGCTGCGCGGAGCTGACCAAACGCCTGCTCGCCTTCGGCCGCCGCCAGATCCTGCGCCCGCAGGTCGTCGAGTTCAACGAGTTCGTGCACGAGCAGGAGCGCCTGCTGCGCGGCGCGCTCCCCAGCCAGATCGCGCTGAGCCTCGACCTCGGCCGCGGCGTCGAGTGCGTGCGGATCGACCTGGACTCCATGCGCCGGGTGCTGACGAACCTCGCGGTCAACGCCCGCGACGCCATGCCCCGCGGCGGGACGCTGACGCTCCGCACCCGCGCCTTCGACCACGACCCCAGCCAGCCGCACCCGCTGGGGGACCTGGTCCCCGAGCTCCCCGCCGGTCCCTGGGCCGTGCTCTCGGTGCAGGACTCGGGCGCGGGCATGACCGCCGAGGTCCAGAGTCGGATCTTCGAGCCGTTCTTCTCCACCAAGCACGGCCCCGAGGGCAACGGCCTGGGCATGGCCATGGTCCACGGCACGGTGCTCCAGAGCGGCGGGCACGTGGGCGTCGAGAGCGAGCTCGGGGCGGGCTCGACGATCTCGGTGTTCCTGCCCCGGGTCGGCCCGGCGACGCTCCTGAACCCCGCGCTGACGCCGATCCCGCCGGCGCGCCCGCGCTACCGTCAGCCGACCGAGACCGTGCTCGTGGTCGACGACGAGGAGCTCGTGCGCCAGTTCAACACCCTGGCCCTCGAGCAGGCCGGCTACACGGTGCTCCCCGCCGACGACGGCGAGCACGCGCTGCAGGTCGCCGCCGCGCACGCGGGCGAGATCCACGCCGCCCTGATCGACCTGGTCATGCCGAACCTGGGCGGGGTCGAGGCCGCGCGCCGGCTACAGGCCGCGCGCCCGGACCTCAAGCTCGTCTACACCTCCGGCTACAGCAAGCAGGCCGCGACCGAGGACGAGGGCCTGCCCGTGGGGGCCGACTTCCTGCAGAAACCTGCCTCGATCGCGCGGCTCCTGGCCGCGGTCCGCGGGGCCCTCGACCGCGACCTGGCCGACGACTGAGCTCCCGCTTCCCCCCGGCGCAGCTCCGGCTACCGTGAGGCCCATGCCCAACCTCGGCGCCTGGATCGAGTCCCACGAGACCGCGTTGGCGGTGGTGGGGATCTCGTCCGCGGTCCTGTTCGTGGGCTCCCTGATCGCGCTGCCCTTCGTGGTCGCGCGACTGCCGCAGGACTTCTTCCTGCGCGAGGGCCGGGGCCCGTTCCAGGGAACGCACCCCACCCTGCGCGTCGTGCTGCGGGTGCTCAAGAACCTGCTCGGCGTCGTGCTGACCCTGGCGGGGGTGGCCATGCTGGTGCTTCCGGGACAGGGCCTGCTCACGATCCTGGTCGGACTGGGGCTGGTCGACTTCCCCGGCAAGCGCGCCCTCGAGCTCAAGATCGCGCGGCAGCGCCAGGTGCGGAGCACGATCCAGTGGGTGCGCGAGCGCATGGGGCGCCCGCCCCTCGAGCTGCCCGAGGAGGCAGCGGGGGAGGGCGACGGGCCCGACCAGCGAGCGGACCCCTAGGGTCGGCTGCGGGCTCCGCGGGGGCGCGAGCGCGCAGGGAGGGAGGTTCAACCGCCAAGGCCGCCAAGGAGCCAAGGCTCCGCAGGGTCGGACCGCTCCTGAGTGTCCCTCGCGCGCGAGGGGTCGCGGCGAGGGACGGCGAGGCAGGAACCTCCCAGAGCGCCAAGGCTCCGCTGAGCTCAGTCCTTGCCGGCCTGGGCTCGCGGCGCCTCGAGCGGCAGCCACACCCGGAACCCGAGGTCGGTGCCCGCGGGGCGCGGCTCGAGCAGCGCGTCGTAGCCGGTCTGGGGGTCGCCGCCGAAGCTGACCTCGCCCTGGGCGGTGTGCTCGGGGGCGTTGCCCAGGAGGTCGTAGGCGCCGTGGTAGCTGACCCCGGCGACCAGGGACCCGCTGGGCAAGAGCCCGGGGTAGGCGCCCTCGGCGTTGACCAGGAGCGGGCTCGGCGCGAGCGCGCCCCAGGGGAACCGGCGCCCCTCGCCGCCCCCGACCGCGGCCTGGAGCACGGCCAGGGGCGGGAGTCCGGCGCCCTCGGCCAGCGACGCCGCGTAGGCCAGGGCCTGCTCGTGGGAGACCCCGGTGGCCGGGAGCGCGTCCTCGCTCAGCGCCCAGTCGCTCGGCGGCTCGACCTTGGCCTTCTGGGCCCAGGCGCGGAACTCCGCGCGGCTGACCTCCCGCGCGCCGAGGTAGCCCGCGGGGGTGGTGCCGCCCTCGGGCAGCGCGAGCTCGGGGAGGAACGCCTGCTCGCTGGCCCAGGCCACCGGCGCGGGGACGCTCAGCTTGGCGAGCCGATACGCCTCCGCCGCGGCCGCCGCGTCGCCCTGAGGATGGCGAACAGGCGCTCGCCGAGGTCGCGCAAGCTGTCCTGCGGCGCCGAGTCCTTGGGCGAGGTCGAGCTCGAGCCGGGTCGCGGCGGGCAGCGCGCCGAGGCGCCTGCAGCGCGCAGCGCGGCGGGGTCGCCGGCGGGCGCGCCGGCGCCCTCGGCCCGCGCCAGGAGGTGGTGCTCGACGCGGCCCGCCTCCGCCGCGGTCTCGGCAGCGGTCGAGGAGCGGGGAGATCGCGCCGAAGGCCAGCGCGTAGTTCGGCTGCGGGTCCTGGGCCTCACGCAGCGCGCGCTCGAGGGGCGCCTGCGCTGCCGGCGCCGCCGCCCTGCGATCCACCACCCGGCCCCGCCGCCGACCACGAGCACCAGCGCGACGAGGAACACGCCCAGGCCATGGCTCGGGCGCTCGACCTTGCCGGCGCCCGACGTTCCGCGGCGCGCGCCTTGAGCCGCTCCGAGGCTCCTGCCTGAGCCGCTCCGACGGGGCCTGCCTCGAGCCGCTGGCTCGTGCGCTTCTTGCTCGGGGCCTGATTCGACCCGAGGACGTGCGCTCAAGGTCGGCTCCTCGGGGCGGGCAAGACTCGTGGGCGGGCAGCGCGTCCATGTCCGACGCGGTGTCGGCCAGCGGGCGCGCGGCGCGGCGCGCGGTGGAGGGCGGCTCCTGAGGCGGGGGCGCGGCGGAGAACTGGCTCTCGGCGCTGTCGTAGCGCCGGCCCTTGATCGGGGCCAGGTCCTGGGGCGGCTCGCCGGGGCCGAGGCCCTGGCCCACGCGCCCGAGGTCCGCGAGGACCTGCTCGATCTTGCCGTAGCGCCCGTCGAGCAGGCGGCCCAGGACCTCCCGCAGCCCGGCGGAGACCGGCGGCTCGAGGGGCCACGGCTTGTCCTTGGCCGGCGCCGCGTGGGCCGGGGTGACCATGTGGTAGAGCAGCGTGCCCAGGGCGTAGAGGTCGTCGGTCCCCAGCAGCCCGCGGCCGACGTCGCCGCCGACCAGGTCCGGGGAGGCATAGAGCAGGAGCCCCGCGCGCCGGCCAGGGCGTTGGCAGGCGACCGGGGCGTCGAGGATCGCGGCGGAGACGCCGAAGTCCGAGAGCTGGACCTCGCCGCTGGGGCCGATCAGGACGGCGAGGGGGCTGAGCCCGCCGTGGACGACCCCCAGGGAGTGCGCGACCTGCAGCGCCTGGGCCACGCCGAAGGCGCACTTGAGCGCGCTGGCCTCGGGCAAGGGCGCCGAGGTCGTGAGCGCGCGGGCCAGGGACTGGGCCTGGACGCCGCCGGTGCAGGCGAAGAGCCAGCCCTCGTCCTCGCCGGCGTCGTCGATCCGCAGCAGGTTCGGCGCCGGGGGCGGGAGCCCGGCGTTGCTGCGCTCGACGAAGCGTGTGGCGCGGGCCGGGTCCCCCGCGCCGTTGGGCGGGAGCAGGCGCAGGAGCTGCGGCTGCCCCTGGCGCAGGGCTTGCCACAGGGTCCCGCTCGGGCCTTCGCCGACGGGCTGCTTGAGCTGGAACCCGCCGATCACCGTGCCCACGCTCAACGCGTGAGGCGCGGGGCCCGCGGCGGAGAGCAGGTCCTTGGCGCGCTTGAAGGCGTGGCCGACCCGGGGGGCGGGCATGAAGTGCGCCTGCTTGACCGCGTCGGGGAGGGTCTGGTCGCCGCGCTGGCAGATCAGGGGCAAGAGCTGCAGGCTCGAGATCCCCTCCTCGAGGATCAAGACCTCGACGAACGCCGCTTCGGTCTCGCTGAGCATGCCCCTCTCCTTCGCCGGTAGCTTATCAGCGGCCTCAGCCGCTCGCGCCGCCCCACACGGTGAGCGCGCCCAGGATCACGAGGTAGGGCGCGAACACCCAGAACCGGCGCCGCCGCAGGAGCCACTTCAGCGCCACGATCGCGAGGACGCCGGTCAGCGCCGAGGCGCTGAAGCCGAGGAGCAGGGCGGCGGTGTTCTCCTGGGCCAGGCCCTGGATCTTGCGCGCCTCGAGCACGCCGGCGCCGAGGATCGCGGGGATCGCGAGCAGGAACGAGAACTCGGCGGCGACGACCGGCTTGACGCGGCCGAGCATGGCGGCGGAGATCGTCGAGCCCGAGCGCGAGATCCCGGGGATCACGGCGAAGGCCTGGGCGAAGCCGATCGCCAGGGCCAGGGGCGGGGACAGGCGGGCCACCCCCTGGGCCGGGGCTTCGACGGCAGGCGCCTCGCCGTCCTCCGGCGCGGGCTCGGGCTCGCGGGCGCGCCAGGGGGCGTCGGCCACCACCAGCAGCCCCGCGGTGAAGAAGAACGCGAGGCCCAGCAGCGTCGGAGACCCGGCGACGCGGTCGACGTAGTCCTTCACCGGGACCACGAGCACGAGGGGCGCGGTGCCGAGGGCCAGGGGCCAGAGCGCGGCCCGGTGCTGGCTCAAGAGCGCGAGCAGCGAGCGGCGGTAGGCGACGACGACCGCGAGCAGGGTCCCCAGGTGCAGCACGACCGAGAACGCGGTGGACTGCTCGGGGGAGTAGCCCCAGCGGCTCTGGAGCAGGGCCAGGTGGCCGCTCGAGGACACCGGGAGGAACTCGGTGAGGCCCTGGACGATCCCGAGGAGCAGCGCGTCGAGGAGCTTCATGGCGAAGGGCGAGTGGGCTGGCGCTCGCGCGCGCAGGGAGTCGGGAGCCTACCAGGTTTGGTCGAAGAGCCTACGCGCGCGGCGGCGGTGCGTGGCGCTGACCTCCCCCAGCACCAGGCCGTGGCGCCGCGCAGGCTCGGCGAGGGCGCGGGCCTGAGCCTGGACCGCCTCGAGCCCCGCCGCCGCGCGCCGCGCCAGCGCCGCCGCCGGGTCGAGGGGCTCGCCGCGGAGCGCCGCCAGGGCCAGGTCCTCGGCCGCGGCGGTCGGGTCGTCGGCCGCCCAGCGCAGCCGCCGCGCGTCGGTGGCCTGGAGCGCGGCCAGGGCCTCGGGGGTGACCCGGGTCCAGAGCTGGCCCAGGAGCGCCGCCGTCGCCTCGAGCGCCGCGTTCAGCTTCGGGCGGGCCACGCTGAGGTTGAGCTCGAGCAGCGAGCACTCGGGGAAGGCGCTGAGGCTGGCCTGGGCGTCGTAGCTCAGCCCGCTGTCCACGAGCTCGGTGGTCAGGGCCGCGGCGGGGCCGCCGTCGAGGAGCGCGTGCACGACCTCGAACGCTGCGAACTCGGGCGCCGCGCGCCCGGGGCCGCGCAGCGCGAGCCAGAGCTCGACCTGGGGGCCGCTCCCGGTGTCGACGAAGCGCAGGGCCGGGGGCAGCTCCGGCGGCGGCGCCGGCTCGGGGAGCCGCGCGCCCGCGGGGAGCTGGTCCAGGCACGCGGTCGCCGCGGTCCAGGCGTCCTGGCCCACGGGGCCCGCCGCGGCGACGACCACGTTCTCGCGCTGCACGAGCCGCTGCCGCCAGGCGTCCACCCGCTCCGGGGTCAGCCGGCGCAGGCCGGCCTCGTCGCCCAGGATCGGGCGGGCCAGGGGGTGGCCGGCGAACACGATCCCGCGCAGCAGATCCTCGGGGGCGGTGGGGCGCCCGCGCTCGTCGAGGCCCTCGAGCAGCTCCTCGCGGATCACCTCGACCTCGGCGGCGAAGCCGTGGTAGCGCGGGCGCAGCAGCAGCTCGCCGAGCAGCTCGAGCCCGGGCTCGAGGGCGGCGGGCTCGAGGTCCCAGGTGATCACCAGCGCGTCGTCGGAGGGCCTCGGGCTCCTCCCCAGCTCGGCGAAGCGCGCGAGCAGCGCGCCGGCGCTGGGGTAGGGGCCGGCGCCGCGGAACAGCAGGTGCTCGAGGGCGTGGGTCAGCCCGGCGTCCCCGGGGCTTCGTAGCGCGGGCCGCCGCGCAGGGCCACGCACACGCTCGCCCGCGCGAGGGTGCGGCAGCGGCGCGAGCGGGGTCGCGACCCCGGCTCGGGCCAAGGCCTGGGGGCTCACGCGCCGCTGCTGCGGTAGGGGCTGCGCACGCGCTTCGTGCGGTGCTCGGTGACCATGCGGATCCCCTCCTGCACCGCGGTGAACGCGGTCACGTTGACCCGCCCCTCGCGCCGCTGCGCGGCGTCTGCGAACACGGTCCAGTCGAGGGCCACGCGCTGGGCGCGGTAGTGCTCGACGTTGCTCCCGTGGATCGAGAGCCACACGTCGGCGAAGGACAGGGTCTGGGTCGGGAACAGCGGCAGGGGGTGGTAGACGAAGAACACGATCTCGCCCGGGTACTGCATGCGCCGGGTGTCCGGTTGCTCGAGGATCCGCCGCCGGCACTCGGAGTTGACCGCGTAGCGCGGGAGCTTGAACTCGCAGCCCACGTGCTGGGCGAGCACCGGGCCGCGGTTCATGAGGGTCGTGCGCAGGCACACGAGCGCGAAGGGGCCGCGGGGGTCCTTGGTGATCCAGCGCGGCTCGCCGTAGGGGTTCACCCGCTCGATCGAGACGTCCGGGTGCTGGGCGCGGTGGAGAATGTCCAGCACGTGGCGGTGGCCCATGGGCCGCGACTTGCCCGCGATCCGCAGGTAGTAGCGCCGGTCCCGGGCCTGGTGCGGGGCGTTGTCGCTGGTGGGCACGTGCAGCACGTAGACCGCGTGGCCCGCCTGGATCTTGCTCCCGGGGATCCGGGGGGGGACCTCGAACACGTTGAAGCTCGTGAGCTGCGGGGTCACGAGGTTCGGGACCACGTCCTCGAGCCACTCCCGGGTGCCCCCCGAGCGCAGGTCGACCGGCACGCCGCCGTCGATCCGCCCCTGGTCGTCGAGGCCCAGGAACAGGTGCCCGCCGCCGCCGTTGGCGAAGGCGCTGAGCTGCTTGCTGAGGTTGTCGAGGAAGTCGGCGCGGATCCCGCCGCGGGCGGGGTCGTGAATGAAGGGCGTCGACTTGAACTCCTGGAAGTCGTGCTCGGTGGGCTCGAGGTCGAGCAGCCGGGCTTCGTCCCAGGCGGCCTCGTTCACCGCGTGGGCTCCTGAGGCGCGGCGAGCCCCAGCTGCTCCCAGAGCCCGGCGTCCGCCAGGTGGCTGGGCCGCACGTTGCGCAGGCTCGCGAGGAGCGTCGCGCGCAGGTTCGGGATCCGCGGCTCGAGCTCGCGCAGGAGCGTCTTGACCTGCTCGCGCCACAGCCCCTCCTGGGAGCCGCAGAGGTTGCAGGGCAGGATCGGGAAGGCCTGAGCCTGGGCGAAGGTGACGAGGTCCGCCTCGGCGCAGAGGTAGAGCGGGCGGATCACCACGTGCCGCCCGTCGTCGCTCGTGAGCTTGGGCGGCATGGTCTTGAGCTGCCCGCTGAAGAACTGGTTCAGGAGCAGGGTCTCGATCGCGTCGTCGCGGTGGTGGCCGAGGGCGATCTTGGTGCAGCCGAGCTTGGTGGCGGCGGTGTAGAGGATCCCGCGGCGCAGGCGGCTGCAGAGCGCGCAGTAGGTGTCCTGGGGCGAGAGCTTCTCGGTGACGACCGAGTAGGTGTCCTCGCGCAGGATATGGAACTCGCCGCCGCGGGCCTCGAGCCAGGCCCGGAGCGGGGCGCCGTCGTAGCCCGGCTGGACCTGGTCGAGGTGCACGGGCACGAGCTCGAAGTCGATCGGCGCCCGCTTGCGCAGCTCGTCCAGGAGCACGAGCAGGCTGTAGCTGTCCTTGCCCCCGGAGAGCGCGACCATGACCCGGTCGCCGTCCTCGAGCATGCCGTAGTCGAGCACCGCCTGGCCCAGCCCGCGGCGCAGGCGGCGCTCGGCGCGGGCCAGCTCGGGGTCGTGGGGCGCGTCGGCGGGCGGCTCGGCGCGGGGGAGGGGGATCGGGCCGGTCATGGGCCTCAGGGTAACCCGCGCCCTCGATCCCGTCGCGCGTCGACCTGGCGCGGGTACGCACGACAGCCCCTGCGGTGGGGGCAGGGGCTGCGCGCTCTGGAAGGAAGGTAAGGGAGCGCGGGCGGGGCGCGTCGGAACGCCCAGCGTGCCTCGCCCGCGCGGTGAGGTCACGGGGCACAATTGCAACGCGGGGGCCGGCCGTAAGTCCCTGTTTGGTGGGCCGAGGTCCGCACGCGCGGCGAAGTTGATAAGAAACCTGACCCGTATCCGGGACTCCCTGGGTCGTACCCCAGGACGTCGCGCGAACCTCGCGTCCTGGGCCCCCGGCGAGACGCGAGCGAGACGATCCGCGCCGTATCGTCGTCTCGCATGCGTGGCGCGACCGACCGCAAAAATCACGAAGGTCTCGATCACGGATAAAGTTGTGCGTCGCCCTCGACCGATACGTCTGTTGGACAGGGAACAGGGGGCAAGCAATGAGCCAAGGAAACGCAGCAGAGGGCGGACTGACCGCTCGGATCTCGGGGTCGTGGGCGCGTCTGCGCGACATGGTGTCGACCCGCAGCACGCGTCGGCTCGTGCGCCAGGTGGAGCTGCACGAGCAGGAGCGCACCCGCACGATCGAGCGCGTGCGCACCAAGCGCCTCGAGCGCGAGAAGAAGTCGGGCGCGATCGTGACCCAGGACACCCTCGCGATCCGCTGGTTCACCCCCCGCGGCCGTGAGGCGCGGCAGCAGGTGGTCGACGACCTGCGCCACCACCAGGGCGCGCACCTGCTCGAGATCGTCGAGGAGTTCCGCCGCCGCGGCGTCCCGCCGGGGCGCGTGGACCTGCGCGGGATCGACCTGCGCGGCGAGGACCTGGCTGCCGCGGGCCTGGCCCACGCCGACCTCACCGGCGCGCAGCTCGACGGCTGCAACCTGGACCGCGCCGACCTGCGCGAGGCGACGCTCACGAACGCCAGCCTCTCGGGCGCGTTCCTGCGCAGCGCCAAGCTGAGCAGGTGCGACCTGCGCGGCGCGGACCTGCGCGAGGCGCACCTGCGCGAGGCCGACCTGGGCGAGGCCAAGCTCGACGACGCGCTGCTCGACGGCGCGAACTTCCGCCGGACCGTGATCGCGGGCGTGGACATGCGCAAGGTCGACCGCTCGCGGGTGGACCTGAGCCAGGCCTTCCACCGGCGCCCGCAGCGCGAGACCCGCAGCTCCCGGCGCTGGGAGCCCGTGGGCCGGCCCCCGGCCACCGAGCCGCGCCACGCCACCGAGCGCTACGCCCGGGCCAAGGTCGAGAAGGCCGTGACCGAGACCCGGGATCCGGCGCCGGTGATCCGCTGGCCGTTCCAGTCGGCGACCGGCGACTTCGACGACGCGCTCATGGAGCTGGCCGAGCTGCGCGATCGGGTGCAGGAGGTGCGGGTGGTGGTCAACGGCGTGGAGCGCACGCTCTACGTCTGCCCGCCCGCCCGCAAGGCCGGCTAGGAACAAGCTCCGGTAAAGCCCACCACGCGGCGCCTGCGGGCGCCGCGTGTCGTTTGGTTCGTGGGTCCAACGCCGATCCGCAGATCGTTCCACCGCCGCGACGCAATCCACCTGCCGCAACGCCTTAGGGCCCTGGCATACGCGGTGCACTCGCCCCTCGCGAGTCCCCGAGGTGCCCGTGACGATCGTTCGCCGTCTGCTCCTGCTCTCCCTGCTGAGCCTCACGTCGGTCCTGGCCCAGGACCTGACGGGTAGCTACGCGCTGGTCGGGCGCTACTCGACCCGCCGCGGGACGGCGGTCGAGCTCGAGCTCAGCCAGGGGGCCAACGGCCTCGAGGCGCGGCGGGTGGCGCGCTACACCGGCTGGCGCTTCCGCGCCGAGCCGCCCCTGCTCTGGACCTCGAGCGAGGTCCGGCAGGCGGGGCGGATCGTGCAGGTGACCTACACCCTCGACGCCAACGGCGCGCCCTCGAGCCTGATCGAGCGCCTGGACGCGGACCAGGACCCAGGGGACGCCGCGGTGGCGGGGGTGCGCGCAGGCAACGTGCTCCGCGCCTACTACCGCGTGAGCCCGTCCGGCGAACAGATCGAGGAGCTGGTGGTCAACGCCACCCGCCGCGCGTCCGAGGGCTGGTGGTACTGGATCCGCACCAGCGGCCGCCGGCGCACCCCGCCGCCCCCGCCGCCCCCCGCCAGCACGTTCGTGGACGGCTTCCAGGCGCGCGGGATCCAGGACCCGAGCCTCTACTACTACTTCAACGTCCAGCCCAGCAGCCTGACCGGGATCAAGGACCCCGACGCCACCGACGGCCTGCGCCGGAACCCGCTGGACGTGACCTTCCAACGGATCGCCTTCGTGCGCGCCATGATCTGGGACAGCACGCTGCGCTTCCGCCTGGAGACCACCGGCCCCGACGCGGGCCTGGTCACGAACGGGGGCACCTGGCGCGTGGGGACGGTCACCGACCCCAACGACGGGGCGGTCTACGAGGTCGTGCACTGGCAGGACCTCGACGACAACAGCTTCTCGATCTACTACAAGGACGGCGCGCTCTACTCGATCTACTACGAGAACTGAGCCCGGACCGAGCGACACTGGCGCTCGAGCGACCCTGGACCTCCAACGCTGAGGGTTGATCTCGGCGCTCTCTGCGTGTTCGTGGAGGAGGCGTTGCGCTGTCGCGGCTTGGTGTCGCGCACGTCCTACGTCAATGCTGGAAGCTCGCGGTCGCCACGACGAGCACCCCGCAGGCGATCAGGATCAACGCCAGCGAGGCCAGAGGCAGCCAGAAGAACGGGCTGGTGTGGAAGCGCACGGACGCCCGGTGCTCCTGCACGCGAGCGCGGTAGTCTGCCGTGCAGACCCGGATCGCGTCGGTGGTGCTGAGCGTGATCGCGATCGCGGCGGCGTAGGCGAGGCCGATCACCAGGCTCACGCCGCTCGACGCGGGGGGGAGCGCCAGGTTCAGGACCGCGCCGATCACGTTCAGCGCGATCATCGAGATCCGGCCCCACTCCTGGTAGCGCCACAGTCCGACTCCGGCCGCGACGTGACCCGCTCCGAACACCAGCATCCCAAAGGCGAGGGTCGCGCTCACGGCCGTCGGCTCGCCCGCGAACACGAGCGGGGCGGCGAGCAGGCTCAGGAGTCCGCCCACGATCGCGCTCCAGAGCGCGATCGCGCGCAGGTGCGCCTCGGCGCCGAGCAGGTCGCGGGGGCGCTCTGGCGCGCAGAGGCGGGCGCGCCGCCGCTTGCGAGAGGCGCGGGGCGGACGGTAGGGGGAGCGGGCTGGGGCGCGGGGCAGACGGGCGGACGCGGGGCTCATGGGGACTCCTTGGGGTCGTCTACCCAGGAGTTCCCCGTCGCCCCGCGGACCGCGCACTGGAAATCCGAGCGTGGTCCTCGGACCCCGCCCGCGGGTGCTGGCCGGAGGAGGGCGCGTTAGCGCGGGAGCAGGTCCTCGATCCCGCGGGCGTCCTCGCCGCCGAACTGCAGGAGGTCGTGGCGCAGCGAGGGGAAGGCCAGCGCGCTGACCTCGTCCTCGGGGAGCGAGCCCACGACGCGCGCGAGGTCGGCGGGGACGCCCCGGCCGTCGATCGGCATGGCCCGCGAGAGGCGGTCGATCTCGCCGTCGCCCAGGTAGTAGGCGGGGTCGCGGGAGAGGGGATACAGCGTGGTCGTGCCGGTCAGCGCCTGCTCAATGAAGGCGTTCGAGTCGTTGCACACGCCGAGGTGGAAGTAGCCGCCGTGGGGCAGCTCGGGGTGCTTGGCCTTGTTGGCCTCGAAGGAGCGCCGGACCTCGCCGGCGACTCGCACGGCCTCCCCGGCCTGCTCGCCGGTGTAGGTGCGCGCCACGCGCCCGCCGGTCCAGGCGTTGCCCTTGGAGAGCATGGGCCGGAACTTGGCGTCGCCGTCGATCCCCATGAAGAAGGAGACGTCCGCGTTGACGTTGGCGCCACGCACGATCAGCTCGTGCTGCGCGTGCCCCGCGGGGACGAGCAGCGGCCGGTCGCTGCCCGGGACGGCCAGCTCGGTGTTGATCCAGAACGGCGTCGCCACCTCCCGGCCCCGGTAGTAGAGGTCGGCGAAGTTGGCGAAGTAGCGCGCGTCGCGCACCTCGACCTTGTGGTTCTGCTGGATCAGCTTCACCAGCTCGAGCGGCGTCGTCGCGGTCTGCTTGCCGACCTCGATCGTGAGCATGGGCGCGCTGGGGTCGTTGAGCGCGAGCTCGTTCAGCACCGCGGCCAGCCGGGCGCTCGCCGGGTAGCGCGAGGCCTTGTCCGGGTCGACCTCGTCGCCGCGCTGGAGCCCGAGGCCCAGGTCCTGGAGCCCGCTCTCGCTCGGCGCCGCGGCGTCGGTCGGGAGCCCCAGCCGCTCGGTGCGCGGCTGCTTCGCGACCTGGGGTCCGCCAGGCAGTCCGCCGTCGCTGGGCTCGGTCGCCGGCGCGCCGCCCTGGGCCTGCGCCTGGCTGAACGCCCGCAGCGCCTGGCCCATTTGGGCCACGGTGGCCGGGGGCAGGTAGTCCAGCTCCGCGGGCGCCTGGCCGCTCTTGACCGCCGCCTTGATCAGGCCGCCGATCTTGTGCTTCTGGGCCGGAGTCAGGACGCCGGTGGCCTGAGGCGAGTTCCCGAGTTGGCCCAGGATCGCCTCGACCGCCGCCGGGGCGTTGGGGTCCTGAGACAGATCGCGGACCAGGTCCGTGAGCATGTAGGGGCGGTCTTGCGCCGACGCCCCCACGATCAACAGCAGGCCGAGCAGTGATCCCCAACGCTTCATGGAACCCCCTAACACGCTGGAGCTTAGAGCCTGCCCCGGGCCGTGTCTACGCCGCCGGTCTCGCGGCCTCAGAGAGCTTGATCAGAGAGGGCCTGGCCGGGCGGCGGCATGTACGCGCTCCACGCGTCACGCGGTGTCTCAGCGCTCTGTGCGGCTCCTGGCGGACGGGTTCGCGGTTCCTGGGCGAGCGGTCGGCGTTGGATCCGCGCGGTCGAGGCGTGCCCCCGTCCCGAACATACGGACGGGGGCGCGGCCCGCAGGTCCACCAGCGCCCCCTTCGCGCCGAGGACTCTTGGCACGCCACACCTGCGCGCAAGCCGGTTCACCTGCGCCCAGGCTGCTTCGTTTGGCCATTGGGATTCTTTGGGGTTGTGTACAAGGTCTCCGTCTCCCTGCCTCGACAGCACAGCTCAAGATGACGAACCTGGCCGCTGGCATCTGTGTAGGCGTCCAGATAGACCCTGGAGTGGAAGTGGTCGTCATAGTAGTTCCAACGGACTACAAAACCATCCAGCCTTAAATTGGTGTCTATGGCACGTCCTACTCTGTAGCCGTCGCCAAGCGCATAGCCAAGGTGAGCGAGGTCTAGAGTGTCGGGATCATTGACCGCAACACGGCGTCGAATCGCGGTTAGGAACCTCCGGCCTGTCTCGACTGCTATTTCGTGACCGGGGTCGACGTCATACGGTTGGACGGCGTAAAGGGACGCTAGCCGCTCGTCTTCGAAAACTGCGGAGGCTGCCACCGTGACCATTGCCATTTCTCCTTGCGCGGGAGAGAAGGCTATGCCTTGGGCATGCCAACGCTGTGTGCCGTCTCGTTCGCCAACGAACTGTAGTGTTTCACCTGGCGTAGTATTGCTTTGTGAGGCTACGGCAGAGAGTTCTGCAGGACTCACTCCACCGTGCACATCTTCTAGGATGCTAGGAACTGAAGACCTCAGGGGTGCACTCTTGGGCCGCCTGAAGACGCGAAGCCCTGCCGCGGTCACGGCAAGAACAGAGCCAAGAATGATGAACGCGTGGATTCGGTGGCGCCTGTGCGTTTTCACGGCTCACCGGTGAATGTGAATGACTCTAGAATATTTACTGATTCGTCCTTCTGAGTGTGAGAGGCCTCGTGGCTACTCGACGCGTTTCGTCGCCAGCGGTCGATCATACCGTGGGCTGTGTCGCAGCTTCGAAGACGCTACCCTCCCACACTCCGCCAGAGTGCATTCCGATCACATCTTGCATCGTACATACCGATCGCAACGAAGGGAATGACATAAACGCGGCCTGGCGCGCCAAGCTGGGATCCGAGGCGTGCCCCCGTCCCGAACCTACGGACGGGGGAGCCCGCAGCAGCGGGCCGGCTAGGCAACTGTGCACCCGCGGTCAGCGGCCAGAGGGCGCCCCCGCGAGTCCCCTGATCTCACCGAGGGCCCCAAAACCCGACTTCGGCCGTTCGGTGAACTCGATCGAGGGTGTCGAGCCCACCCTTGTCGAGTTCGGTGAACTCGATCGCAGGGGGTCAAACCTACCCTTGTCGAGTTCGTGCGGTCGAGGCGTGCCCCCGTCCCGGACCTACGGACGGGGGAGCGGCCCGCAGGGCCGTCAGCTCGGGACTCGACTTCGCCGGGGTCATGGTGTGTACTCGGGGCACGGCGGGGCTGCTGGACGGTAGCCCCTTCGATCGACTGCTCTGGCGCGGGAGACTTGGGGTCGCGAACCTTCAAAACTGCCTCGTCTGACCAATGGGATCTTTCGGCCTTCATGAGCGATTCTCGACTCCATAAGCTCAAGCGCGATTGGGAGAGCGACGGGTCTGTGGCAGCAGAGGCCGCGTATCTTCAAGAGCGCGTGCGGGTAGGCGACCTACGGCTAGAACAGGTGAAGCTAGCTGCGCTTTGCGGCCACGTAGCGGCTGCTCAGGTTGCCAAGGTATCCCCTCCACCCGACTTCACCCAGTGGGCACAAGACCTATCTGCTCTTGGCGGACCGACTTCGGTCCGCGCTGCCGTCGGGGCAGCAAGCCTAGTCGTCGACCTGTGGAGAGGGCCCTCTGAGGCTACCCCCCCAGTGACGGCCCTTCAGGCTCTGGTCGCTTGGTTGGCAAGCGACATGCTATCCACCGTCCCAGAGCATGTTGAAGAACTGTGCTTTTTAGCCATGGCCGCGGGGCGAGAACTCGCTGGTCCAGGTGCACCGAGCCCCAAGGAAGAGGCCGCGATGGCTATCGCTGAGAGCGTCATGTGCTTGAGGTATCCTCCGGTCCTCGACAAGATCTTTGCGCGCGTCCTCTATTGCCTGGAGGACGACTCTTGTGCGCGTGCAAAGGTTCGTTCTTCGGTGGAACAGGAACTGATTAGTTGGGTTCTTGCTAGTCCCTCTTAGGCTTCCATATCAGGCTTCCATATCAGCTTTGGTAGTTGCTCAAGATGCGCTCCGTCCCGAACCTACGGACGGGGGAGGGGAGCGGCCCGCAGGGTTGCGCCAGCGGAGGACCGCAGCAGGCCGGTTGGGCAACTGTGACCCCGCGGTCAGTCTGCCAGGAGGCGCCCCCACGAGTTCCCTGATCTCACCGAGGGCCCCAAAACCCGACTTCGGCCGTTCGGTGAACTCGATCGAGGGGGTCGAACCTACCCTTGTCGAGTTCGGTGAACTCGATCGAGGGTGTCGAACCTACCCTTGTCGAGTTCGGTGAACTCGATCGAGGGTGTCGAACCCACCCTTGTCGAGTTCGGTGAACTCGATCGCAGGGGGTCGAACCTACCCTTGTCGAGTTCGGTGAACTCGATCGCAAGGGGTCGAACCTACCCTTGTCGAGTTCGGTGAACTCGATCGAGGGGGTCGAACCTACTCCCGTCGAGTTCACCGAACTGCCGCGTTGCGATTCTGGGCGAGTGCGCCAGTTCCCCGAACTCGCTGTACTGGGTCGAACCTCCTTGCTCGAGTTCCTGGAACTCACTGTACTGGGTCGAACCTACCCCCGACCGAGATCACGGGTTTTATGACTCCTGCTTGGGGGGAGGTCGTGTGGGTCCGTTGGGCAAATCTTGCCCAACGGGTTCACCTGGGGTGACCTGCACCTGAACCGTGCCCGCCCGCGGCAAGCGTTTGCCCTCGAGGAACGCCTCGTGCCTCTCAGTCCGCCGGCTGGAGGCCTCATGACCGACCCTCGCCGCGTGCTCCACGGGCAGATCCACCTGGTGACGGCTCGCTGCTCCGAGCGCAGGTTCCTGCTCAAGCCCTGCAAGGCAACCAACGAGATCTTCAAGTATGCCCTCGCCCGCGCGCTCCAGCTCACCTCGGTGGAGCTCTACGCGATCACGGTGCAGGGGAACCACTTCCACGCCAAGGTCGGCGACCCCAAGGGAGAGTTGCCGAGGTTCATGGAGGTCCTGGACCTCCTGACCGCGCGCGCCCTGAACGCGCACTGGGGGCGGGGTGAGCGCTTTTGGTCCTCGGACCCCTACAGCAACGTCGAGATCCACGACGAGGAGACCCTCGTCCGCGAGCTGGTCTACCTCTATACGAACGCCGTCAAAGACGGCTTGGTCGAGCGCCCCGAGCAGTGGCCAGGCTTCTCGACTCGTCCTGAGGACATGGGGACCTTGCCGATCCTGGTGCCGCGCCCGGACTACGCGTTCTTCGGAGGCAAGCGAGCCAAGCGCTGGATCGCGCGGGGCTCTATGACGCCGGCGGAGGTTCGCAAGGCGGAGGCCGAGCGTGAGCAGGCCGAGGCCCGCGATCGTGAGGACGGCGTTCGGGTGCGCGAACCACGCAGCACCCTCCCGGACGTGATCCCGCTCGAGGTGAAGGTCCCGTCCCTGATCCCGCCCGAGCGCCACGAGGCCTTCCGCCAGCACGTGCGTGCCGCCGTTGAGCAGGAGATCGACCGGATCCACGCCCACCGGAAGGCCGAGGGCAAGCACGCCTTCCTGGGCGTCGCCAGGATCCGCGCGGTCAAGTGGTGGCAGTCCGCGGGGGACACCTTCCCCTCCTTCGGTCTCAACCCGCGGATCGCGAGCGGGAACGAGGAGGGCGAACGCCAAGAGCTGCTGCGCGGCCTCAAGGCCTGGCGGGAGGCATACCGAGCCGCCCTAGCCCTATGGCAAGACGGCGACTACCAGGTCGAGTTCCCGCTCGGCACCTACGGGAAGCACAAGGTCGACAAGTGCCAGCTCGCGACGGAGCTGATCCTGCGCGCCTAGCCCGCTCGCGCTCGAGCCAGCCGCACGTCTCGCGGCCTCAGAGAGCCTGATCCGAGAGGGTCAGGCCCGGCGGCGGCATGTACGCGCTCCTCGCGTCACGCGGCGTCTCAGCGTGCCTGAGCGGGCTCCTGGCGGACCAATCTGCGGCTCCTGGGCGAGCGGCCGGCGTTGGATTCATGCGGTCGAGGCGTGCCCCCGTCCCGAACCTACGGACGGGGGAGCGGCCCGCAGGGCCGCCCTGAACTGCCTCCATTCCTTGATATGTAGGGACTTGAACATGGGACTACTCTCTCGGTTGACGCGACTCCGCCCCGTGGCCGGGGAATGCAAATCTCAGCCCCACCCTACTACTCATGCCGAAGCTCCACGATCATCCTCCCTATCGCTCCGGCCCCTGAGGTCGGCTCCCGCGAGGGCGAGATCGTCGTCGACGAGCGCCTCGGTGGCCTGCTTTGCCCCTACCGCCGTCGTCCGGCTGCCTGACTCCACCATTCCAGACTCGACTTCGCCGGGCTCATGGCGTGTACTCGGGGTGTGGCGAGGCTGCTGGACGGTCCAGTGGCTCCTAGATCGAGAGCTCTGGCGTGGGAGGACTCTGGCGTGGGAGGATTGGGGTCGCGAACCTTCAAAACTGC
Source organism: Planctomycetota bacterium (assembly GCA_041402045.1). Lineage (GTDB taxonomy): Bacteria > Planctomycetota > J058 > J058 > J058 > JAGQRJ01. Next base: position 29,128 of record JAWKSZ010000003.1, read on the forward strand.
CTCGTCTGACGAATGGGACCCTTCGGGTCGCGAACCTTCAAAACTGTCTCGTCCGACCAATGGGACCCTTCGGGCCGTTAGCCAACGGGATCCTTGGCCGGATACACCCGATAGAGCAATATTGGCAGGTTGCGGCTTGCAAGCGAAACGGCCCTGATGATCAAAAAGAGTGTCGCGTCCTCAAGGTCGGGGACGCGATGGAGTTTCCAGCGTAGCTGTGTACCGTTGTTTCGGTTCAAAACGAGCACATCCTCGTCGAGCTCATGGTGCCAAGACCCTTCATGTGACTCTTGTGATTGCTCTCGCGCTACCTTCCATGAGTAGGAACCGTCGCGGCGTAGACAGACGTGGTAACTCCAACAGGCCGCGCCAATGGTGTACTGGCAGGCGCGCCAGGTGCCAATGCACTCTGAGGTGGGCTGGTCATCCATACTTACCTCGGGTCGAAGATCTTAAATCCAGATTTCAGGATTCGGTCTACCACCGCCTCTTCGATTTCCTTGTTCTGGGCTGCAGTTAGTGTCTTCCCAAAGAGGTTACGTTGAACCAGCTGGTGGAAGTGCTGCAGCTCTTCCATGATATAGCCCGCTTCGAGGTGTGGGAAGCGCTCATGGATTTCGCGGCTGACTCGAATGCTCCCCGTGATCGTGTCTATCTCGGCCCCTGGAATCCCGTCGACATACTCAATGCGCGCACAGTCCCCAACCTTGCCTCTCCAAAACGCCTCAAGTCTTGACCTTACCTTGGCCGCAAGCGCGGGATTGCTCACAACGTATTCCCGATGGCCGAAGAGAGTTCGTCCCGCCCTTCGGGCTGCTTTCGCGACGGGGATGACCGCTCGGCGGACCTTAGAGCCCGCTCGACGGAACGTCTTGATGATTGTAGGAACCTGTATCCCTAGCTTGATTACCTTTCGGAGCGCGATCAGGGCTGCGCCCAAGCCCTCACACCCACCTGGATCGGGGATAACGACAGCACCAGTCATGATTGCAGCGTCGACTTCGTCCGGCCTTACCGCTTCGCCTGCAATGTCAAGCGCGTCGTCGAGCTTTTCTGCAAAATTGTCTGTTTCTTCCGTGAAGAAGTACCTCAGGCGTGCGAGATACTCGAAGCCCGGCTGCAGTCCGAAGGGATCTCGGTAAGAAGCTGGGGCAGAGCCCGCATAGGCGTAGCTACTTCCCACGTTCCCCGGATCCCACACCGGGTCCCGCTGCACGAACCGCCCGTTCGCAGGGTCGTAGTAGCGGTTCCTGAAGTAATACAACCCCGTCTCAGGGTCCAATCGCCGCCCCTGGAACCCATAGGGCGTCGCCCCCATGACCGTGGGCTGCTTAGCCTCGTCGAGCACCTCCCCGTAGTCGCTGTAGAACCGCTTCTCGACGACGCCCCCCGCCCCGTTGGTCACCGCCACCACGTCGCAGCGGGCGTTCTGGTGCACGTAGAACTGCTGCCCGCCCTTGTCCATGCGGACGAGCTCGTCGACGTACACGGGGTTCCACACGAACGTGGCGTTCGACGCCCCACTCTCTTCGCACACCTGCCAACCGTCGTAAAAGAAGCTCGTGGTCTCGCTGCTGGCGAACACGGTCTTCCCCGCCCGCCGGTTGTCCGAGAAGTAGACGTATTGCGAGATGGGTGTGGATGAGGCCTTGTTGGTCGCCCCCACCAAGCGGTTCTTGTAGTCGAACAGGAACAGCCGCGTCCCGTCGTCCCGCAGGTTCCCGTTCTCGCTGTGCGCCCGGCTCACCCCCCCCATCGACGTGTACTCGTTGACCTCGTTGACCCCATGGGCCACCGCGGTCACGCCATTGCTGGCCCGAGTCTGCTCCACGGTCCGCCGGTTCCCGACCCCGTCGAGGGTGTAGCTCTGCAGCTCCAAATCCCGCCGCACGCCCCCGGACCCACCGACGTCGTAGGCCGACCCCGTGACCCGATACGCCGAGTCATGCGTGAACCGGTCCTCCATGCCGAAGTCGTCGTTCCGCCGCTCGGACGTCAGCACGTTGGCGCGGTTGTAGGCGTATTCCCGGTCCACGAACGCTACGCCACCCGGCGTCAGGTGCCGCAGCCGCGTGATCCGCTTGACCGCGTCGTAGCCAATGTCCACGTTCCCGGCGTCGTTCAAGAACGAGAACACGGTCCCGTTCCCCATGGTCCGCCGCAGCTCGCGGTACCCGGGCCCGATCCAGTCGCTCGTCGCGATCGTCCCTCCGCCGTCGCTCACCGCCACGACCCGGTCGATCGCGTCAAAGCTCTGCGAGACCACCCGGCCGCCGGGGTACGTACACGACAGCCGCTTGCCGTCGCCGGCATACACGCAGCTCACCGGCGTCCCGTTGAAGCGCTCCTCGAGCTTCCGCCCCAAGGAGTCCCACACCAGCTCGCACACCTGGTCGGGCGCCGGCCCGTTGTCGTCCATGCTCCGCGTGAGCCGGGAGAGCCCGTCGTACTGGAACGTCTCCTGGGTCGTCCCGCCGACCCCGGCCGCCCGCGCCACGTCGATCTGCACGACCCGGTTGAGCACGTCGTAGCTCCGCGTGCTCACGGTTCCGTTGGGATCGGTCACCGTCCGCACGTTGTCGTCGCGATCGAACCCGTAGACCCACACTCCGCCGTCGGCGTTCTCCTGGCGCACCTTGCGATCCAGCGCGTCGAACACGAACCGCGTGCGGTTCCCCTTGTCGTCGACGATCCCGGTCACGTTGGAGTTGCGGTCGTATTCGTAGCCGAGCGAGATCTGCCCGTCGGGGTTGCTCGCGTTCCCCAGGTCCAGCGCCCCGCCGCCAACGCCGCCCACCCGCAGGTCGATCAACTGCCGCACCTGCCGATTCAGCCCGTCATAGAAGTAGGACACGGTGTTCCCAGCCGCGTTGATCGTCCCCGGGAAGATCCCCAGCGGATCCGCCACCGGCGCCCCGACCGGGTCACTCCTCACCACGAGGTTGTCCCGGCTGTCGTACCCAAACCGCGTGGTCTGCCCGGCGTTGTCGGTCGCCCTGACCAGCCGGTCCAACTGATCCCACACGTACCTCGTGACGAACACCTCGTCCGCCACGAGCGCGCTCTTCTCCACACTCGTGACCACGAGCGGGTTCGAGTTCGGGTCGTAGACCGTGCTCACCGAGTTCCCGAGGGCGTCCTCCTGCAGCACCACCCGACTGACCCCGTCGTAGACCACCCGCGAGACCTCGCCGTCGTCCTCCTGCACGAAGGTCCGCCGCGAGAGCGCGTCGAACTCGACGAACGAGGTCACGACCCCGTCGGAGTTCCCGTCGAGCAGTTGCACCGGCCGCACCGGCGAGAACCCGCCCGCCAGGAACAGGTCCTGATCGACCTGGAACACGCGCCCCAGCTCGTCGTGCAGGAACCGCGCCTGCTGCAGGAGCACGTTCGCCCCGCCGCCCGCCGGGTGGCCCTCCACCCGCGACGCCAGCACGTTCCCGGCCACGTCGAACTCGGTCGCCGCCACGTTCCCCAACGCGTCCACGACCCGCACCAAGCGGTCGAACCCGTCGTACGCGAACGCGGTGACCTCCCCGCCGCCGATCCCGTCGGTGTCCTCGGCGTCGATCACCCGCGCGCGATTCCCGTTCAAGTCGTAGTCCACGGTCACCGTGCTCGCGTCCGGCGACCCGAACCCGCGGGTCACGCGGAACGGCAGGTGCCGCTCGTCGTACTCCGTGGACACCACGTTCCCCCGCGGCAACGTGACCTGGGTCAGCCGCTCGCTGGGGTCGTAGGCATAGACCGTGGTATGCGTGACCGACCCGGTCACCTCCTGGTTCACCTGCCGCGGGTTCCCGAGCACGTCGTACAACGTGGTCGTGCGAATCCAGGCCCCGACCCCCTGAGTGGTCGAGTCCCGGTTCTCGACCTCGCTCACGACGACCCGCCCTGACGCGTCGTAGAACGAGCGCGCCCGGTAGCCGTACGCCTGCTCCCCGGTCACGAGGTGCCCCGACGCCACCGCCGCGACCACGCTCGCCCCGCGGGTGACCTGCACGACCTCGTTCAGCGTGTTGTATTCCACCCGGGTCTCGACCCCGCGCGGGTTCCGGACCCGCACGACGTTGCCGACCGCGTCGTAGTCCAGCTCCGTGCGCAGCCCCGCCGGCGGCGCCGACGCCGTCCGCCGATAGGACCCCTCGGCGTCCTGCACGATCGCCCGGGGATACCCGGTGGCCCCAGTGTCGACCCCGATCAACGCGCTCCCCGAGCGCAGCCCGTCGCCGTCGGGGTCGTCGCCCGGGTTGTACTCCACGCGCTGCACGTTGCCTTCGGGGTCGATCGTGCGCACGAGCTGCCCGCGGTCGTTGTATTGCAGCTCGGTGACCACGGTCTGGGTGGTCGTTCCCCGGAGCGCGGCCTCGTTGCTCCCCGCGCGCAGCTCGACGTCGGGTGCCTCCACCCGCACCGGGAGCCCGGCCACCTGGTCCACACGCCCGTCGGCGTTCAGGTCGCCCAGCCCGCGCGGCACTCCGCTGAGGTCGATTCCAAACTCGACGGCCTGGGGCACGACCCCGCTGCCCTCCTGGTAGTCGTAGAACGTGCGCGCGGTATACCGCTCCGCCGACCACGTCCCCAGCGGCGGGACGAACGTGGGGTCGTTCCCGCGGGGGTCGGTCACGCTCGCGACCCGGTTGTAGAGCGGCTCGTAGGTGAAGGTCGTGACCAGGTCCGCGGTCGCCCCCCCGCTGCCGTCGCCCCGGGGCCCGGCGATCCGCCGGACCTCGACCACGTTCTGCTCCGCCGCCCGCGACCCGCTCCCGTACACGTAGCGGACCTCGTTGCCCTCGGGGTAGACGATCCGCGTGGTCTGCCCGTCGGCGTCGAACTCGCGCTGGGTGACGTAGGCCGCGGGCTCGCCGGGGCGCAGGCCCTTGGTCAGCCTTCGCGTGAGCACGTGGTGGTGCAGCTCGTTGACGAAGTACTCGTAGACGCTGCCGTCGCGCTCGGTGATCGTGGCCTTGCCGCGGAGCACGCTGGGGTCACCCAGGGGCACGCTCTCGTTCAGCGCCTCGTACTCGAACGTGGTCGTCCCGCCCGACGCCAAGGCCCCGCCGGGGTCGCCCACGGTCTCGGCGATCACCTTGTCGAAGGTCGCGGGGTCGCCGGGGTCGGTCCCGTAGACCCACTGCACCGCAGGCGGCCCGCCGTTCAGCACCTCGTTCGGGTAGTAGATCGCGACGAGGTTCCCGTTGAGCCGCGCGTCGGCGAACCCGCTGGAGTACACGTAGCGCCGGGTGCGCCCCTGGGGGAAGTCGTTGCCGGTCGAGGTCCCGATCACCGGCGGGGTGGTGACCGAGGTCAGCATGCCGTCGGTGTAGCCGTACGCCACCCGGCGCCCGGCGAAGTCCTCGACGGCCATGAGCCGCCGCTCCCCGTCCACGTCCTCGTGCAGGTAGCGCAGCTCGCGCCCGTAGGCGTCGACCACGGTCTCGAGCTCGCCCATGGCGTTGTGGAGGTAGCGGGTGGCGTTGCCGTTGGGGTCGGTGCGCTCGGCGAGGCGCCCGTCGGCGCCGTAGATCGTGAGCATGCCGCTGGGCTCGCGGCGGTAGAAGCGCCCGTCGGCGCCCTCGATCAGAGTATCGAAGAAGCCCGTGGGGCTCCTGAAACTGCCGTCGGGCTGGCGCACGTAGCGCGCGGGGTAGCCCATGGGGTCGGTGAGGATCCGGTCCTGGCTGCCGTCGACGGGGCAGAGGGACTCCTCGTTGCAGTGGATCCAGCCCGGGCCCAAGGACCCGTCGAACTGGGTCCGCGTTCGGTGCGTGCGGGAGTGCATGAGGCCGCCGGCGCCGCGTCCGGGCACGCCCAGGTCGGTCTCCCGTTGCAGGTGCTCGCCTTCGGCGACGTTGATCGAGGAGCCCGCCGCGCTTTGAGCTCCGCCCTCGTTGGCGGGCTGCTGAGTTTCGTCGTCTTCCTCGGTCGGGCAGCCCCACATGCAGGTGGAGGGCGCCACGGTGTTGGAGCCGTTCTTGTTCTCGCCCTCGTTCCCGGGGTCGAAATCGGAGCAGTTGGGCTTCGTAGGGTCGCCGTTGACCATGGTCCCGCCGTCGTAGGTGACTCCCGGATTGAACAGGTGCCAGCCCGGCGCCTGCACGCCCTGCCCGGGGTCGGTCTCGATCCACAGCCCGTCGGCCGACACGGTCATGCTGGCCGAGACCTCGAACTGCCCGGTGTCGTGGTTGAAGCTGTAGAGCGCGGTCTGGCTCCCCGGCGGGAGGCCGTCGAGGTTCGGGAAGCGCACGGCCACGGGCACGTCGAAGTTCGTCGGCCCGTCGCTCTGGACCGTGATCACGATTGCGGTGCTGAGCCATGGCGGGAGCTCGCCCGGGAGGCGGTCCGGGGGCACCGGCGCGATCCCCACGCTCCCGCCGCGGGTCCCGTCGTCGGAGAACAGGGAGTCCGCGGGCACGGTGATCTGGGTCCCCGCCAGGAACGGGAAGTCCGCGAGCACCTGGGGCACGAACCCGATCGTGGTGGCCTGGGTCTCGCTCACTCCACGGACTGCCAGCGCCCGGCTGCACCAGGGGCGAGAAAATGTTCTGAGCATGGTCTCCACCCCGGGGGCGGCGTCCAGGCCTTGCCCACGAAGGTAGTAGCCGCCCGAGGGCGCAGTTGTCGCCCGATGCGCCCGTCAATGTGCACGAAGAAGCGCCCGACGGGCGAAAAAAAGGAGGTCCAGGCGGAAGTTGCCCATGGCGTCGGTGGTCGTGTTGTAGACGCCCTCGGCGGCGTCGACGGTGATCGTGACCCCCTCGAGGCACGTTGACCGAGCCGCCGCCCTGGACCATCGACTCGCTCGCGTTGCCCTACCGAGGTCCCGGGGAGCGTGGTCAAGCTCAGCGTCTCGAACTCGATGACCACGGTCCACCCGAGGTCCCGTCGGCGTCGGCGTCCACCGCGACGCCCCGGCCTGGGCACGAGCTGCCCGCCGTCGACGGTGACCCGCGCGGTGCTGGCCGGGAGCGGCGCGTCGTAGAACGGGGTCACCCGGCGCTGATCCTAGGGAGAGCTGGAGCCGCGCGGCGAGGGGGTCGCCCGCGGCGTCCCAGGCCGCCACGATCGCCGCGGCGGTCACCGACACCGGGTCCAGGGCAGTGCAGGATCGTCGCCGTTCACGGCGACCCGTCTTCGCCGCCCAGGGTCGGGGACGAGCTCTCGAGCACCGGGACGCCTACCGCCAGCTGCACGACGGTGGTGAACCCGCCGAAGCCGGCGCTGAGCTGCGCGGTCCAGGGCTGACCGCGGTCACGACCCCGAGGAGGTGATCGTGGCGATCCCGCGTCGGAGGTCGATACACGGCCTGAGCGCTGGCGTCGCCCTACGGCGCCCGAGGCGAAGAGCTGCTCGACCTCGAGGGTGGCGGACTGGCCCGGCGGAGCTCAGGCTGGCGGGGGTCACGCGGATCCCGATCGTGGGCGGGGTCGGGGCGTTCACCGCGAAGCTCTGGAGTCGACGGCGCCGCCGCCGAGTCGGTGCCGCGCACTGACACGGTGTGGTTCCCGGGGGCGAGGAGCTCGGTGAAGGCGTAGGCGCCGCCGGGGCCCGCGGTGGTCGTGGCCACGACCACGGCGTCCACCACGAGCTCAAGCCTGGCCGCCGGGAAGCTGATCCCGCCAGCCTCGAGCACCGTCGCCGGCGAGGACCGGCGGGGGCGGGGGCACGAGCAGGGGCTCGAGCAGGATCACGTTCACGGCCAGGGTCCCGGAGACGTCGAGGGGCAGGTCCTCCAGGGACTCCGCAGTGACCACGACCGTCCCAGGCTCTGGAACACCGCCAGGCCGCTGAGGTCAGATTGGCCTGGTCGGCGGGGTCAGCTCGACCGCAGGCCGTCCAGCGGCGCGGCAGGCCGTCGGAGGTGCTGAACAGCACAGAAGCCCACGGAAGCTGGTGGCGGTGTTCCCGTTGGGGCGCACAGCGCGCAGGGTCAGGTCGTTGCCCTGAGCGATCTCGGCCCAGCCCCGGCTTGGGGGGGTCCCGAGGCTGAGGTCAGCTCGAGGCTCGCCAGGGGGCTGACCACGAAGGTCGTGGTGGCGGTGTGGAGTTCCGCGCTGTCGGCGATCCGGACCAGGAGGTGTGCGGCCCGTCCCCAGGGGCGGCGCGGTAGCCACGGCCTGGTTCGGGCCGATCGCAAAGCTCGAGGTCACCTCAGGCCGTCCAGGAACGCGGAAGCTGCCTGAGTCGATCGCGCAGCCGAGGTCCGCGTAGTCGGCGACGAGCTGCAGACCGTCGGGGTCCACGGTCGATCCGTTCACCGGGCTGACGCTCAGGGTCGGGGGCGTGGCGTCGTAGCCGAAGCGGCCGAGGCCAGGGCCTGGTTCCCGGCCTGGTCGGAGATCCGGACCTCGAGGGTGTTTGGGCCCTCGGGGGCGGAGAACGAGCCGAGCTGGGCCGTGGCGCCGGTGGTCACGGGGGCGAAGGAGGCGCTGACGTCGACCCCGTTGAGCCGGGCCTCGAAGCTGCCCAGGTCCAGGCCGCTGCCCAGGTCCTGGTAGGCCACGATCGCGGAGTCGATCGGGCCCACGCAGGCGCCCGGGGTCGGGGCCAGGAGCGACAGCGTGGGCGGGTCCACGTCCGCGGCGGCGCTGACGGTGAACGCGGTGGTGGCGAAGGTCGAGAGGCGGGGGTTGCCCGCGAGGTCCGCCAGGGTCACCTCGAAGGTGTGGGGCGGGCGCGAGGCTCGCGCTGGCGCTGGCGCTGCTGGGGCCCACGGCGAACTGGGCGCTGACGTCGACGCCGTCGAGGAGAAGCGCGCCACGAAGCTCGCGGGGGCGACGCCGCTGCCCGCGTCCGCGTATCGCGACCAGGACTGTCATCGACCGACCACGGCGCCGTCCGGGGCGCGAGGGCTGAGGACAGGGCCAGGGTGTCCTGGACGGTGACCGTGAACGTGACCGGGGCGCTCACGTTCCCCGCTCGCGTCGGTGGTGCAGGTGACCGTGGTCGCGCCAGGGGCGAGCGGTCCCCGGGCTGGCGCGCAGGTGACCGTGGGGTTGAGGTCGGCGGCGTCGGCGACCGGGGGCTGCCGAAGGTGGCCACGGCGCCCAGGGGGACGTCGCCGACGACGAGGTCGGGCGCGGCGCCGCCCAGGACCGGGGGCGTGGTGTCCTGCACCAGTCACCGTGAAGCTGACGCTGGCGCTGTTGCCGGCGGCGTCGGTGGCGGTGCGGGTGACGGTGATCACCCGCCGAGGAACACACTCCCGCTGGGTGGCGTGCACACGACGACCGGCGCCAGGTCCGCGGCGTCGCTGGCTGCCGGGTCCACGTAGCTGACCGCCGTGCCGGCGAAGGTCGCCCACTCGACCACGAGGTCCGCGGGCTGGGTCAGGGGTGGGGGCGGTGGTGTCCTGAACAGTGACGGTGAACGTGACGCTGGCGCTGTTGCCCGAGGCGTCGGTGGCGGTGCAGGTGACGGTGGTCACGCCGGGTGCGAACGTGCTTCACTGGGCGGGACGCAGACCACGACGGGCGCCGGGTCCACGGCGTCGGTGGCGGTGGGGTCGGTGTAGGCGACCACGGCGCCGGCAGGGCTGGTCTGCTCGACGACGGGAGTCCACGGGCTGGGTGAGGACCGGAGGGGGTGGCGTCGGCCTGGACGGTGACGGTGAAGGTGACAGGCGCTGTTGCCGGCGGCGTCGGTGGCGGTGCAGGTGACCGTCGTCGCATCCCGGCGCGAACGTGCTCCCCGCTGGGCGGGACGCACACGACCACCGGGGCCGGGTCCACGGCGTCGGTGGCGGCGGGGTCGGCGTAGACGACCACGGCGCCCGCGGGGCTGGTCTGCTCGACCACGACGTCGGCGGGCTGGGTGAGGGTCGGCGGTGTGGTGTCGACCACGGTGACGGTGAAGCTGACGCTGGCGCTGTTGCCAGCGGCGTCGGTGGCGGTGCAGGTGACCGTGGTTACGCCGGGCGCGAACGTGCTCCCGCTAGGGGGAACGCAGACGACGGCGGGCGCGGGATCCGCGGCGTCGCTGGCGGTGGGGTCTGTGTAGACGACCACGGCGCCGGCGGGGCCGGTTTGCTCGACGACGAGGTCGGTGGGCTGGGTCAGCACGGGCGCGGTCGTGTCCTGGACGGTGACGGTGAACACGTGACCTGGGTGCTGTTTCCCGCGGCGTCGGCGGTGGCGGTGCAGGTGACCGTGGTCACTCCGCCGGGAACGTGCTCCCGCTGGGCGGGTGAGCGCAAGCGACGACGGGCGCCGGGTCCACGGCGTCGGTGGCGGTGGGGTCGGCGTAGACGACGACGGCGCCCGCGGGGGTGGTCTGCTCGACCACGACGTCGGCGGGCTGGGTGAGGGTCGGCGGCGTGGTGTCGACCACGGTCACGGTGAAGGTGACCTGGGCGCTGTTGCCGGCGGCGTCGGTGGCGGTGCGGGTGACCGTGGTCACGCCGCCGGGGAACACGCTCCCGCTGGGCGGGGCACGGTGACGACGGGCGCCGGATCGGCGGCGTCGGTGGCGGTGGGGTCGGTGTGGGCTACACGGCGCCGGCAGGGCCAGTCTGCTCGACCAGGAGGGTCCACAGGCTGGAGTCAGCGCGGGGGCAGTCGTGTCGACCACGGTGACGGTGAAGGTGACCGGCGCGCTGACGTTGCCGGCGGCGTCGGTGGCGGTGCAGGTGACCGTGGTCATCCCGAGGTGAACGTGCTCCCGCTGGGCGGGACGCCTTCCTGACCGCCAGGGCGGGGTCGACCGCGTCGCTGGCGCGAGGTCCGTGTAGACCACGACAGCGCCCGCGGGAGCTGGTCTGCTCGACGACGAGGTCCGCAGGGGCGTGCTCAGGACAGGGCCGTGGTGTCCTGGACCTGGACCGTGAACGTGAGCGCGCTTTGGTTTCCGCTGGCGTCGGTGGCGGTGCAGGTGACCGAGGGTCGTCGGCACGAGCACCGACCCCCGCCGTGGGGACGCGGGTCAGGCCCGGGGCGGGGTCGCGGGCGTCGCGCACCCCGGCGTGGCGTAGGCACGACGGCGGCGCCGCCGGGCCGGTGGCCGGCCGTGACGTCCGGCGCGCCGGGGTCGCCCAGGAGCAGCGCCAGCGCGGCGCCTTGGGCAGCGACGACGTCGGGGCGCCCGTCGCCCTGGAGGTCGCCCACAGCGAGGGCGGTCGTGGCCCCGCCGCTCGGGGCTCGAGGCGGCGAACCCGCCGCTGCCGTCGTTCAGCAGCAGGCTCTGGCTCGCGCCGCTCGAGGACGTCAGCGAGTCGAGGTCGCCGTCGCCGTCGAGGTCACCCACGATCAGGGCGGTCGGGTCGGGGTTCACCGCGAGGGTGGTCGCGGCGCCGAGGCCGGCGCCGGTCCCGCGGAGCACCTGGACCGCGGAGCTGCCGGGGTCCGTGGCCACGACGTCGGGCCAGCCGTCGCGGTCGACGTCCCCCGTGCGCAGGTCGCCGGGGGTGAGCCCCGCGGCGAACGCGGCAGGGGCCGCGAACCCGGTCGGGGTGGCGCGGATCCAGCGCACCTCGCCCGGTCCGCTGACGATCAGGTCCACGCGCCCGTCGACGTCGAGGTCCACCGCCGCCAGGCCCACGGGCGCAGGGCCGGCGGGGATCGACTCGGCGCTGACTGCCGGCGGTGTTGCGCAGGAGGTTCACCCGGTCGGCGCCGCGAGCGCTGACCGAGGGCGTCCAGGTCGCCGTCCTGGTCCACGTCCACCGAGCACCAGGCGCTGAGGTCGGCGCCGGGCTCGAACTCGGCGCGGGTGAAGCACCGGCGCCGTCGCCCCGGAACACAGGCAGCGCGGGCCCGCCAGGGTCGAGGGCCAGGACGTCGAGGTCGCCGTCCTGGTCGAGGTCCCCGGCGAGCTGGAGTCAGCGCGGGGCCCGGGACGTCGCTGCGCGGGCCGAAGCCGCCCAGTCCGTCGCCCAGGAGCACGCCCAGTCCGGCGCCCTGGGGCGGCAGCACGGGGTCGGTCACTTAGGCCTGGTCGACGTCGCCCAGGACCTGAGCCGCGAGGCCCGGACCGGCGCTCCGGAGCGGGGGCCGCGGAGAGGACCACCGCGCTCTGGCCGAGGACCGGGGCCTGAGTGTCGACCACGGTCACCGTGAACGTCCCGGTCGCGCTCTGGCCGCCCGCGTTCTGAGCCACGCAGGTCACGACCGTGGTGCCGAGGGGGAAGCTCGACCCGGACGGCGGCGTGCAGAGGTCACGCTGCAGGGTTCGGGTCCGTGGGGTCGCTGGCGCTGACGGTGAACGCCACCGGCGTCCCTGCGCCGCTGCACTCGCGCACGAGGTCGCCCGGGAGGGAGAGCACCGGCGGCGCGACGCCGCCCTGCTGGAAGCTGACGCTGGCGCTCGCCTGGTTGCAGGCTCGATCCAAGAGGGTGGCGCTGAGGGTGTTCGTGCCCGAGACCAGGGCGCCGGCCAGGTCCGCGAAGCTGGCGCTGGCCTCGCTCGCGCCCACCGCTGAAAGGCCGCGGTGACGTCCACGCCGTTGAGCTCGATCGCGAGGCCTGGTCAGGTCCACGCCGCTGCCGCTAATCCGCGAAGGGTCAGGCAAGGCGAGGTCGCTGGGGGCGAAGTGCTGCCGGCCGCCGGCGCGGCTCAGGCCGACCAGGTCGAGGGCGACCTCGTCGACCGCAGCCCACCACGCGGGTGCGGGCACGCTGTTCCAGCTCCGAGGGCGACGAGGGTCAGGGTGTTCGCGGGCTCGAGGACCAGCGGAGCCGTGGCGCTCGCGGTGCGGCGCTTGATCCCAGGCGCCGAAGGGCAGCTCCATGGTTCAGGCACGGTCCCCAGGAGCACCCGGCGCTGGCCGTTGCTGAGGCCGTTCTGGACCTCGAGCCGGTAGAGCCCGGGCTTGGGCACGGGCACCTGGACCGACAGCACGCTGAGCCCGGAGACGTGGAACACGTGCTCGTGCACGACCTGCTCCGCCACCCGGCATGACCCGCGGGCAGCTCCGCGCTCAGGGACCACGCCCTGCACGCGGGCGATCACGGTCCCGGGGCCGGTGACCTTGAGCTTCAGGAGGTTCGTGGCCTGGGGAGAGAGCGGGACGCGGAGCACGCGTTGACCGGGGCGGAAGTCGGAGGGGGCGACCACGGCGGCGCCGTTGAGCCAGACCCGCGCGCGAGGCTGCTGGAGCCCGCTGCGCTCGAGGGTCAGGACCCAGTCCCCCTGGGTGCTGGGCAGGGCGAAGGCGGCCTGGGAGGTGCCGCGGGCGTAGACGGCCTCGAAGGCGTCCACCAGGCGCTGGGGGGTCTCCGCCCGCGCGACGTCCGCGGCCGCAGAGCCCAGGAGCAAGCAGGTGGGCGCGCGCGCGCGCATTGGTGCGCGTCCTTTCGCGGGGAGCTCGGCTCGCGAGGGCGCCGCCAGGCGGCGCTCACACCGGGGGCCGGCGGCTCAGCCAGGGTTGCCTGGGCTCGTGGGTCGTCGCTGCGCGCGAGGAGCGCGATCGCGTTGGTGCGCACGATCCCGGTCGGGTCGTACGAGGGTCGTCGCCAGCTCGAGGGGCCCCCTCGGGAGTCCTGGAGTCTCGAGCTGGCGTAGGGCGGCGTAGCGCACCTCGGGAGTCGCGTCTCGGCGCGGACCCAGCGCGCGAGGTCATGGCGGAGGCGCCGAGGACCGCAGCCCGGGCGCCGCCGGGGTAGGGCGCGGCGCGGGGTCGGCGAGGGTCTGGGGGTCGAGACCTGGGGTCTCCGCCTGCCAGGGTGGGTGCGGCCAGCGGCGGGGGCCGGTCGACGGACACCGGGGTGGCGGAGACCACCGGGGCGACGTCGTGGGGTGGGGTCGCGGCGCCCGGGCGGCCCCAGGGGTGGCCCGGCGCCGCAGGCGCAGATCAGGAGGGCGTGTCGCATGGGCCTCCGGGGGTCAGGTCGCGTTGACGAAGAAGCGGCTGATCCCCGAGGGCAGGCTGGCGTTGATCTGGGCCGTGGAGCTGGCCTGGGTCCCGCTGAGGGTGGCGGTCAGGTTCAGCGGCGTGCCGTTCTCGGGGACGACGCGCACGGTGACCTGAGTCCCCGGAGGAATGTTCGTGGCGGCCACGTCGATCTGCACCGGGCCGGCTTGGTTGATCGTCACGTCCGGTGTGATCACGCTCCCCGTCGGGCTCGTGGGAAGCGCCTGGCCCGCGACTTGGGTCACGCGCACCGTGGGGGCGTTGGCCGGAGGGAAGACCAGGCCCGGGGTGGAGTAGCTGGCGGAGCTCAGGGGCAAGACCGAGCCCTCGAGGGTGCGAGTGAAGCCCTCGATCCGAATGCGCCCTGCGGAGGCGGCGGTCCCCGTGGTGAGCCCGCCGTTGACGTTCAGGGTGCCGCCGCTGGCGAGGGTCACCGTTGGCGCCATGAGCCGGATCGTGCCCCCGCTGCCCCGGCCCGCGCCGTTGCTGCCCGCGGCGCCGCCGCTGGCGTTGACCGTGCCGGCGATCGAGATCGAGCCGGAGCTGGCGATCAGGAGCGCGCCGCCGCCGGCACCGCCGCCAGGGCCATTAGGAGCGCCCGTGCCGCCTCCGCCGCCGCCCGAGCCGCCTAGCAGCGGGAATCCGAAGCGGCTGCCGTAGGCCTCTCCGCCCGGCACGCCGCCGGTGCCGTTGACTCCCGCGGCCAAGTGGCCCGCGCCGCCGCCGGACTGTCCGGCGGCCGCGCCGCCGCCGCCCGGGCCCGCGCCGCCGGTGGGGTCGGGGTTGCTGGCGGTGACGCCAGTGCCGCCCGAGAAGCCGCCTGCGCCGGCGTCCGAGGGGAGCGCGGGTTGCGCCGTGCTATGGCCGGGCGCCCCGCTGAGGTCGAGCACACCGTCGATCTGGACCGCGCCCGTGGCCAGCCACACCACGGGGCGTCCTTCGCCCAGGACGCCGGCGGAGAGCCGGAGGGTGGTGCCGGCGCCCACGGACACGGTGGTGAAGTGGAACACGCGATCGCCGTCGCCGTCGATTCCCAGGGTCCCGGGGTCGAAGATCACCGTGCCCTGGCCGCCGGCCACGTTCAGCGCGCCGTCGCTGCCGTCGGAGCCGCTCACGAACTGGGCCCAGGCGGGACTGCCTGCGGCCAAGCCCAGGGCCAGGAGGAAGGCGGAGCGTGTGAGGGTGTGTCGCATGGGGACCTCGGCTACGGAGCCTGGTTTTCGAGGGTGAAGGAGGGGCCTTCGCTGACGCCGCGGGTGGCGTCGGGGGAGGCGGTGTTTCGGGCGCTGGCGCCGCCGACGGCGGAGCTCAGGCTCAGGGCGTCGTTGCGCGCGCTGGCGCGGCCGGTCGCGGCGCCGGGGTCCAGGGCGTCGTTGCGGGCCGAGGCCACGGCGCCGGTCGCGAACAGCGGCACGCTGCCCCCGTCGAGGGGCGAGCTGCCGTCCTGGACTTCGTCGCCGTCGGAGAAGCCGTCGCCGTCGCTGTCCCCGACGAAGACCTGGGTGCCCAGGCCCAGCTCCTGGAGCGTGGTGAGGCCGTCCTGGTCGTCGTCCTCGAGGCCGTCGGCGATCCCGTCGGCGTCGCTGTCCGGGTCGATCGGGTTCGTGCCGAGGGCGAGCTCCTGGGCGTTGGTCAGCCCGTCGCCGTCGAAGTCACGGTCGCCGTCGGGGGTCCCGGTGTTCCCGGTGTCCGGTGCGTTGGGGTCGAGGCCCAGGGCCAGCTCGAGGAGGTCGGGCAGCCCGTCGCCGTCGGTGTCCGCGGCAGGGCCGCCGTAGTAGAGGAAGCGCCACTCGGTGTCGGTGGCGAGGGGGTTCCCGGCCAGGTCCGTGATCGCGGGGGTGGCCCGGGCGCGGTAGGAGCCCGGCTGCAAGCCGCCCACCGGGGTCAGGAACACGGCCTCGAGCTCGGGGCGAACCTCGAAGGTGACGGGCGCGATCGCCACGTCGTCGGCGGTGTCGAAGGCCCCGTCCGGGCCAGCCTCGGTGAGGGTGAAGCTGGCCGCGGTCACGCTCGCCGGGTCGACCTGCTCGCTGACGAAGATCGCCACCGCCCCCAGGCTGGGGAGCGCGCTCTGGTCCATGGGCAGGGTCCGCTCCACCACCGGGGGCGTGGCGTCGACCACGAGGGTCGCGGTGACCGGTCCGGCGCTGGCCTGGTTGCCGCCGGTGTCGAACACCCGGGCGCTGAAGGTGAAGCTCGCCTGGTCCGCCAAGCTGGGGGTCACGAACTGCAGCTCGAAGGGGTAGGTCAGGTCGACCGTGGTCACGCCGTTGACGGTGAATTCGACGTTGCGCACCGCGGTGTCGTCGTCCACGAGCGCGCGCAGGAACACGCGCTTGCCTTCCTCGGTTGCCGCGGGGTCGAAGCCGGGGACGAGGGTGATCGAGGGCGGCAGATTGCCCGTGTCGAAGGCGCGGAAGCGCACGACCTGCAGGCCTGCGTCGCCGTCGGCCACGTAGGCGAGCCCGTTGGCCACGAGCACGGCCTGGGAGGCGCCAGGAGTGGCGTACTGCACCTGCAGGGTTTGCAGCACGTCGACATTGCTGGGGTCGCTGACGTCGTAGATCGCCACGTCGCCGTAGCCGGCCACGATCCCCAGCCCGCTGCCCTCGAGGCCTATGTCGCGGAAGTCGAAGGCGGCGAGGGACCCGGCGCCAGCGATCAAGGCCGGAGCGTCGGGGTCGCTGACGTCGGTCGTGCTCCAGCCGTCGAGCTTGACGCCGTAGGCCACGCCGTTGGCCACGGCCAGGGCCTGGGTCCCGAGGGAGGACTGCACGACGCTCCCGCGGACGCCGAGCCCGACCGGGTCCAGGTCGAGGATGCTCAGGCCGGTGTTGGTCAGCGCGTAGAGGAAGTCGCCTTCGATCGAGACCGCGCGCACGCTGCTGCCCAGGTTGCGGGTGCCGAGGATCGAGCCCGAGCGCATGTCGATCGCGACGACGCGGCCGCCGGTGCGGTCGCCGCAGTAGGCCACGTCCGCGGCGGCGGCGACCGACTCCAGCGAGCCGCCGAGCACGCCTGCGGGCAGGGCCACCGTGAGGGTGGCCTGGGCGGGGGTGGTCATGTCCGCCACGAAGAAGCCCTGCGCCCCGGCCGCGATCGCGACGCGGCGCCCGCTGCAGGCGACGGCGTGGATCTGGGTCGGCACGCTGAGGCCCGAGGGCGGGAGGTTGATCCGGCTCACGACCTCGGGGGTGAGCCCGGTGAACACGTTGAGCCCGGTCACGGTGTTGTCGTGGGCGACCACCAGGAGCTCGTTCATGGCGCACAGGTCGCGGGAGACCCCGGGGAGGTCGAGGGACGCGATCAGGCCCGTCGCCGCGGGGACGTTGCTCAGCGGGTCTTCGCCGGTCTGCACCTCGACGGCGTCGTTGACCCCGTCGCCGTCGGTGTCCACGACGTCCGTGCGCGTGTTGACGATCGTCTCTCCCAGGTCGTGGAGGCCGTCCCCGTCGGAGTCCGCGGTGGTCGGGGGGAGGAGCGTGATCTGACCCAGGGTGACCCGGCTCGCGGGACGCGCGGGCTCGAGTTCGACGACGCCGACGCGGAACGAGGAGGCTTGGAGGATGTAGATCCGGTAGCGGCGGTTCGGGGCCAGGATCAGGTTGGAGAACGCAATCCCGTTGCTGCCGGTGATCCCTCGGCGGACGATCTCCTGGGTGTCGAGGTCCTCCACGGCGAAGTAGTGGAGCCCTTCCTCGAGGGTCTGCGCCTGGGCGGCAGCGAGTCCCGTGCACAGTAAGAGCGCCCACAGTCCTGCACGTCGTGGAAGGCGACGGGTCCAGTCTTGCATGCTTCCCCCGGATCGCGCCTGCCTGGGGGCCGCGCGCTGGTCTGGAGTAAGGCAGTCGAATCGAGGCAGTGCAAACGCGCCTCTGCGACCTCGGTTTCAGTTCTGGAGCGCGAATCAACCAGTACTCTGGAAGATAGGAGCGACCTATCTGAAACGACCGGAGGGCCCTCGCTCAGGGTCGGAGTCTTGCCCCTGCAGGACCTAGGTGAGCCACTGGCAGGAGGCTCCACGACGTGGGTGCCGAAGTTGGAAGACGCCTACAAGAGCAGACAAGTCGTTTGACCGTGGTCAGGTCAACCCACGGTCAAGGTCCGTCTCTCCTTGAGTGCAATTTGAAGTTCTTTTGTGGTCCGCGTTAAGTGCTGAAACTGCGGCAGGTGCCGGCCGGTGGACCCTCGGAGGTGGGGGGACGCGGAGCGATTGCCCGCAGGCGCCGAGGGGAGGAGAGGCCAGGTGCGGTTAGTCCGTCAAGAGCCGTGCGTCTCCGGTGGCGGCGTCCACCTCCACAAAGAAGTGCGCGTCTCCTCCGTCCATGACGTAGCCCTTTCCGACATGCTCGAGGTTCTGAAAGCAAGCCACGTAGTGTGCCTTGGTGCATTGCGCGATGGGAGGAAGCTTCTCAGGGTCCATGTAGCTGACCCCCATGAAGCTGGCTTCTTTGCCGAGGCGTTGGAGTAACTGAGTTGCCCGCTCTACAGCCTGTTCCGACGTTGTCATGACTCCTCGCTTGGCCGAGAAGTGCTCCAACAGAGCCGGTGGAACGGGGTGGAGGACCACCGTACCACCGCGAGCGGCCTCAGGGCGTCGAGAATAGCCGGGGAAGACGCTTCGATTGCCGCATTATGGGTCGCTGTCAAACCACCGGCGGCGCATCCTCGCGAGGAAGTCGCGGCACATGGGGAACCCAGAGGCGGATCCAATCACGGAGTCGATCTTGCAGCATGGGCAGATTGCTGTCTGCCCGACGCCTGTGCCGTCTACGTCGTCGAATTCTACAATCTCCGACGGGGAGAAGGTGCGAAGGCAGTAGAAGCAGCCACACAGCGAACTCGCTCCGATCTCTCCTCGGTGCCGAGACGAGTGCTCGTGGGCGCGCCTCAGATCTTGTTCAGTCATATCGAGGGAGGCAGGCCTCGCCTACGGGAGGCTCAGCGGCTCGAGCCGGAGGATCTGGTCGAGCCTGACGCCGAACGCGGGCCAGCCAACGATCCGACGTAGCAAGCCAGGTGGACGGGCGAGCGGAACGAAGCTCATGTAGCGACTGCCCTCACCTTCGCCCGGCATGGGCAGACCGAGGTCGAAGATCCGAATTTTCCAGCGACTCATGGTTGGTCATTGTGAGGCGCGCTCGCCAGCCTGGGTGGCGGGCGATCAGGTCGATCAAAAGACCGTACGCTTCGGTCACGAACCTCCCCGCCTGGGAGCGGCGGGGCCACTCGGACGGAGCGGGCGCAGCATTGACCTGGCCACGCCGTCGATCACCAAGCCTCACTCCCCTCCCCACAAGGGGGGATCCAACCGAGGCTAGCGGCCGGAGCGGGGGGAGGCCAGTCGAACGAGCGCTCGTCGAGCACTCGAACGTGCGGGTCGAACCTCCGCCTACTCCCCCATGCCGTTGCGGAGGGAGCCGAGCATGCCGACGGTGGCTCGCGCGCTCGCGAGGGGGGCGCTGACGCGCTGGCGGAGGTCGTCGCGCTCGATCTCGGCCTCGATCGCGGCGTCCTCGCGGGCGATCTGGATCGCGTCGCGGGCGGCGGGGGTCCGGGCCTGGGCGAGCAGGCGGGCGTAGGTCTCGTCCTCCTCGCCGTAGGTGGCGTCGCGGCGGGCGGCGGCCTCGGCCTGGGCGCGGAGGACCCGGTCGCGGTGGCGCTCGAAGGCGGCCTGGCTCAGGCGGCCGGCGGCGACCTCCTGGGGCAAGTGCTCGAGGAGCAGCGCGCTCTGGGCGGGCAGCGCGAGGCTCGGGCCGTAGTCCGAGAGCGCCTGCTCGGCGATCCGGTCGAACACCGCGCGGTCGGCGCCGCGCTCGCGGAGGCGGCGGATCATGGCCAGGTCCTCCCGGGCCACGTCGGTGTAGGCCTCGGCGCGCTCGAGGGCGCGGGCGGTGCGCAGGCGACCGAGGGCGTCCTCGAGCCGGGCTTGCCCGCCGACGGCGGCGGCCGAGGCGTCGCGTTCGCCTTCGGCGACCTCCGCGCGGCGGCGCCGGCGCTCGTTGGCGGCCTGGAGCGGCTCGTCCACGGCCTGGGCCGTCATGAGCAGGCCCGCCAGGTCGCCGACGGCGAGGGCGACCTCGACGCCGGTGAGGAGCAGGGCCGCGACCCGGGTGCCGGGAACGGGGGCCACCGCGAGGCCGGCCTTGATCACCGCGGTGCGGGCCAGGCGGCGGGCGACGGCGGTCGCGAGGGGGCGGGCGATCCGTTTGGCACCGGCCCAGATCCCTTGCGCCGCGGCGAAGGCGCCGGTGGTGATCGCGAGGGACTGGCCGTCGACCTGGCGCAGGCCGACTCGGGCGTCGCGCAGGCGGCTGAAGTCGAGCCGCGCGGCGTCGCGGTAGCTGAAGCCGTTGAGGTCGACCTCGACCGCGCTGGCCACGGTCAAGGCGCCGGCGAGCACGAGGTTCTGCTTCACCGCGTTCCCGAGCTGGCTGCGGGTGGGCACGCGGCGGGCCACCGCCTCGCTCCCGCGGAGCGCGCCGTCGAACACGGCGAGGCTCGCGAGGAACTCGGGGGAGGCCGGGGCGCGCAGGGCGTCGCCCACGGCGTCGGGGTTGCCCTCGAGCGCGCCCCGGGCCACCTCGGAGACGACGATCGCGCCGCCGAAGCGGCTCATGTTGCCGCCGTAGCTCTGGGTGGCCCGGGCGAGGCGGGCGCGGCGGGACTCGGGGGCGGCCTCCTCGGCGGGGCAGGCGGCGAGGGCGCCGAGGCCCAGGATCAAGGCGACGGTCAGGCAGCGGTCGCTCACTGGGCACCTCGCTTGGTCACGCGGGTCTGAAGGTGGACTTGGGACTCGGCGTCGTCGCCGTCGCCGCCGGTGGCGGTCCAGGACAGGCGCAGGTCGAGGGAGCTCTCCCCGCTGGGCGCGAGCTCGAGCCGAGCCCGCACGCGCACGCGGAGCGTGATCCCGGTGTCGCCGATCAACGCGGCGCCCTCGCCCTGCACCCACAGGGCGCGACCGCCCTCGAGCTCGGGGTCGCTCGCCTCGGACAGGGTCAGCCCCAGCTCGATCGGGTAGCCGGCGACCTCCAGGGGGACGGTGCGCTCGCCGAGGCGGCCTTGGCGCAGGTCGCGGGCCAGGGGGCCCAGGACCGCAGGCGCGCTGAGCCACACGAGGTCGGTCGGCCGGCCGCGGTAGGGGAGCGGCTCGGGCGCGGGGGCGGCCTGCTCCGTCGGGTCCGCGCTCGGGCCTTGGGGGACCGGCGCCGCGAGGGGGGTCACGACCCCGACCACCTCGCCGCCCCGGACGCTGTGGACCGCGAGCACGCTGCGGGTCCAGCTCGCCGCGGACTCGCCGCGCTCGAGCTCGCCGACGTGGCCCTGGCGCATGCGCAGCCGGGACTCGACGAAGAGCTCGTCGCCGCGGCGCAGGGTCGCCTCCTGGGCCGCGACCCCGCTGGCCAGGGCGACCAGCGCGCAGACGAGGTAACGGGAGGTGCGTGGGAACTGGTTCATGACGCGTTCTCGCTCTCTGCGATCGGGTTAGCGGCGGGTGGGGCGGCGACGGGCCGACTCGCGGACCTGGCCTTCGAGCATGCCGCGGATCCCGACCGTCGGCGCCTGGGCGCTGAGGGCGGTGCGGACCTCGCTCAGGGGGCGGCCGCTGATCGAGCGGATCAGGCTGGCGCGGTCGTAGGGGGCTCGGGGGTTCAGCCCCTGGCGGCGCGCCTCGGCGACGAGCTGCGAGACCCGGAGGCCAGTGAGCCGCGAGAGCGACGCAGGGCCGCTCACGTCGCGGGGCACGCGGCGGGCGCTCGGGGACTCGATCCGGGTCAGCTCGCGCTGGAGCCCCGCGAAGCTGCGCACGTCGGCGACGCGGCCGTCGGCGTGGCGCACCTGCGCCCGGGTCCCGGCGCGGTTGAACACGACGTGGTTGCTGTAGCGCGCGGTCTGGCGCACGGCGCGCTCGGCCTGCTGCACGATGTCGATCTCGAAGATCGAGGGGAAGCGCTGGCGCAGGGCGTCGAACTGGACCTGGGTCATGCCCTGGTTCGCCTGGGGGCCGGTGCCGAAGCTGGCGCGGAAGGCCTCGCGCAGCGTCTCGCCGCGCCCCATGCGCTCGCCCATGATCTTGAGCGAGCCGTCGCGGGTGCCCTGGTCGCGGCGGTCGAGGGCGGTGTGCAGCGCGCCCTCGAGCCCTTGGACCTCGGGGTAGGCCCGGCCGATGTACTGCCGGGCCAGCGAGCCGTGGGGGCCGCTGAAGTTGGCGCTCGCCTGGCTGCGGATCATGCCGTCCCAGGCTCCGCGCCACCACGAGCCCTCGGCCGCGGGGCCGTTGTGGCCGACGTTCGCCGCCTCGACCCGCGCCACGGTGGCGCGGCTGAGCCCGGCCTCGCGCGCCGCCTCGCGGAACAGCCGCCGGCCGGGGATCTCGTGCAGGAGGAAGGCGCGGAACATGGCCTGCCCCCGAGTCTCGGGGTTCGCGAACTCGCGGGGGAAGAGCTCCTGGGCGAGGCCGCTCAGGTTCGCCGGGTTCTTGCCCAGGTCCGAGAACAGGACCCCGGCGCGGGCGACGTCGGCGTCGATCCCCCGCCGGGCGAGCTCGCCGCGCCGGCTGGCGATCGCGTCGAGCATGCGCTGCACGTGGGCGTAGTTCTCACGAGCGCCCGGGCTCTCCCCCGCGGCCTCCCGGTACTGGCGCAGGCCGCCCTCGATCACCCGCTCGAGGCGGGTCCGCTCGGCGGCGGACAGCGCGGCCCGCTCCTGGGCGGTGACGGGCCCGCCCAAGACCAGCAGCAAGGCCAGCGTGCTCCATAAGACGTTTAGACGGCGTGACATCGACTCGCTCCCTGACTCTCACCAGGTCTACGAGCGCCGCGTCCAGGGCGGATCACTTGATTCGGGAAACGTGATCTGGGAACGCGGGTCGTCTACGCGGACGTGCCCTCCGCCGCCCCCGCGTAGAGGGTCCCGATCCGCTCCCCGAGGACGCAAGGCGCGCCGGCGGGCTGGGCGTCGAGCTTGAGCCAGCCGGGGGTCGCGACCAGGACCACCGTCGAGCCGAAGCAGAAGCGCCCGACCTCTTGCCCCTTCTCCAGGGCGTAGGGCGGCTGGTGGGTCTCTTCGCGCGGCCCGCCGCCGGCGTTGGTGGTCAGCTCGCTGTAGGCCAGGTGCACCTTGCCGACCACGGTCGCGCCGACCGGAACGTAGGCCAGGCGGTGCTCGCCCACGGCGAAGGTGGAGACGATCCGCTCGTTCTGGGCGAAGAGCCCGGGCACGCCGTAGACCCCGACCGGGTTCACCGGCCAGAGCGTGCCCGGCAGGTAGCGCGAGCGCAGGACCTGAGCCCGGCAGGGGCTGTGGTAGCGGTGGTAGTCCTTGGGCGAGAGGTAGAGCGTGAGGAACACCCCGCCCTCGTAGGCGCGGGCGTCCTCCTCGCTGCCCAGGAGCTCCGCCAGGGAGTAGGGGCGGCCCTTGACCTGCAGGAGCTGGCCGTCCTCCACCGTGCCCGAGGCGCCCCAGGCGCCGTCGCAGGGGGAGACGAACGCGTCGGGGGCCGGGTCGATCGGCCGCGCGCCGGGCTTGAGGTGGCGCACGAAGAAGTCCTGCATGCAGGCGAAGGACTCGAGCGGGTCCCGGGCCTCGTCCAGGTTCACCCCCCAGGTGCGGGCGTAGCTCCGAAGCTGCCAGCGCTGGAGCGGACCCGGCCAGCGGATCGAGGCGAAGCGCCCGCCGAGCCGCGAGACCAGGTTCTTGGGCAGCAGGGTGAGGAACAGGAGCAACGCCCGCCGGGACGGTCCGAGTCGCATGGGGTCTCCCTGGGAAGAGGCACCAGGATAGGGCGTCGGGGCGTCAAGGCGACCGCGAGCGCGTGTCAGGTGCTTCCCAGGATCCGAGGTACCCCGCCTTTACACCTTACGGCTGCCGCTCACCTTTACAGGACCTAAGTGCTATGATCCGCGGTCGTCTAGGGCCCGGGGGGGCTGATGGAGGGCGGGTCGCCGTTGGCCCGTCGCTTGCGCCCCAGGCGCCCGTGAAGCAAGCACTTGCCTCTAGCGGAGCTCCGGGCGTGGCCGAGTCCCAGCTGACCCTGATCCTGGAAGAGAACGGCCAGCTCCGCGCGCACCGGATCGACGCCCCCTCCGTCACGATCGGGCGCACCGCGGACAACGCGGTGCGGGTCAGCGACGCGCTCAGCAGCCGCCAGCATTGCCAGGTCGAGCTCAAGGGCGGCAGCTACTGGGTCCAGGACCTCAAGAGCCGCAACGGCACCAAGCTCAACGGCAAGAGCCTGACCGAGCCCACCGAGCTCAAGCCCGGCGACCGGATCCAGGTCGGGGACTCGATCGTCCACTTCCAGGAGCGCCAGGGCGCGACGAGCAAGCGCACCAGCGCTCGTCAGCGCGGGCCCCTGGCCGAGGGCACCCGCTTCCGGCTGAGGGTGCTCGGCGGCGCGGCGGAGGCCAAGGCCGCGGTGGTCACGAGCCTGCCCTTCGTGCTCGGGAGCAAGGAGAGCTGCGGGCTCGTGCTCACCGAGGACGACGTCGCCGGCGAGCACGTCATGCTCGTGGGCGACCGGGGCCAGGTGCACCTGGTGGACCTCTCCGGCGACCGGACCGCCCTCGACGGCAAGCCGGTGCGCGGGCGGGTCCTGCTCCAGGAGGGCAGCAAGCTCCAGCTCGGCGCGGCGACCACGCTGCGGGTCGAGGTCCCGAGCTCCAAGTCCTCGAGCCGCAGCAGCGCGCGCAAGCGCGGCGCGGCGGCGGGCAGCGCGCGCAAGAAGGCCGAGTCCGCCCGGCGGCGCGAGCCGGAGCCCGAGGACGAGGTCGACGAGGTCCCCCTCGACGAGGTCGAGGAGCTCTCGAGCCTCGACGAGGACGACGACGACGGGAGCAAGATGGTCGAGGTCGTGGCCCGGGAGGGCGACGTGGGCCTCGACGACGTGGACCTCGGCGCCCGGCTCGAGGCCGCGGCGCAGGAGGAGGGCGGCAAGGGCGGCGGCGTCCTGGGCCTGGTGCTCCTGCCGCTGATCGTGCTCCTCGCCGCCGGCGGGCTGTTCTGGGTGGGTCAGTCCGCCTTCGAAGAGCGCCTCGCCGATCCGCAGCCCGAGAACAACCGCCTGCGCAACTGGAGCTTCGAGGAGGTCGGCGCCGACGGGAAGCTCCCGGGCTGGGACCTGCTCGCGGGCGCCGGACAGGCCGCGCGCGACGCGAACGTGGCCGGCTACGGGCGGGCGTCCTTGACCCTGCGCCCGGCCGCCCCCGAGGAGCCCGAGGTGCGCTCCGAGAAGATCCGCGTCTCGGCGGGCAGCGTGTATCGCGTGCGCGCGGCGACCTCGCACACCGCGGGGGCCGCGGCGGTGCTGCGGGTCGACTGGTCCCGCGAGAGCGACCCCGACTGGTCGCGGCAGACCGTGGCCGTGGCCACCGACTTCAAGGACCGTGGCTGGAAGGACGTGAGCGGGCTCGTGGTCGCGCCCCTGGGCGCCACCCACGCCCAGCTCGCCGCCGCCGCCAGCGGCAACGGCGAGGTGCGCTTCGACCGCATGTTCATGGGCGAGGCCACCTCCCAGGCCAGCGACGACGCCCCCGCCGAGGCCCTCGAGCCGGCGTGGGAGGTGTTGAGCGGACCCCAGGGCCTGGAGGTGTGGGCCGACCCCCACGCGGTGATCACGGTCATGGCCAACGAGACCGACGAGCTGGTCTACGGGCTGGGGCTCGCCGCGCCGGACCGGGTCAAGGACGCCCTCGGGCACCAGCGCAGCGCGCGGATCGACCAGCCCCTGGGCTGGCAGGCCGACGAGAGCCTGCTCGCGATCGGGACGCTGCCCTTCCCCGCGCCCCAGGGCACGCAGTTCGACTTCGTGGCCCAGGCCTCGGCCGAGGAGCTGCGCCTGCGCTGGACCCTGGGCCGCGACGCCGAGCCGCTGCCGCTGGTGTTCACCCTCCCCGCGCGCCAGCGGATCGAGGCCCTGGCCTTCGACGGGCAGCCGCTCCCGCCCCCGAGCCCCAGCGGCTCGCGGCTGGAGGAGGTCGCGGAGATGACCTGGGGCAGGGAGGAGAAGCAGGTCTCCTTCCGCTTCACCGCGCCAGCGACCGTGACCGTGTACCCCCACGGCTCGCGGGGCGCCTTCGTCGTGCTCTCGATCCCGCCCCGCAAGCTCAAGAACGGCGACCTGCGCCTGGGCTTCGACCTGGGCGGGGCCTCCCTCGGCCGCGGCGCCAAGGTCCAGGAGCGCTTCAAGGAGGCCCGCGAGGCTCGGGGCCGCGGCGCGCTGACCCGGGCCCTCGAGGTCTACCAGGCGATCGAGCGTGAGTTCAACTTCGACGCGGAGGTCGTGGCCCGCGCCAAGCGCGAGGCCGCCTCGATCCGCGCCCTGGCCGAGGAGCTCCTGGGCGCCGTGCGCTGGGCCCAGGCCGAGTCGCGGCGCCTGGCGCACCCCGCCTTCGCGCGGGCGGCGCGCGCCGCGCTGACCGCCCTCGAGCGCGACTTCGCCGGGACGTCGGAGCTCGACCGCGCCCGGACCGCGACCACCGAGATCGAGGAGCGCGTCGAGTCCGAGCGCGCGACCGAGCTCAACGGCGAGCTGGCTCGGCTGAACCGCAGCGCCCAGGAGCACGTGCGCCAGGGCCGCGAGGCCCTGGCCCGGTTGATCTACCGCGACGTCGTGCGCCACGACGCGAGCCTGGCCGAGGTCCGCAAGGCCCAGGCGGCGCTCCAGCGCCTGGAGGAGGGCAAGTGAGCCGCGCCCTGGGGATCGACATTGGCGCCAGCGGCACGACGGCGGTCGTGGCCCGCTACCGCCGCGGGTCGCTGGGGGTCGAGCACTACCTGCACCTCAGCGCGCGCGACCTGCGCGCCGAGGGGGTGGACCCCAGCTCCGCCGAGCAGGTGACGGCGGTGGTGCGGGACGCCCTGGCCCAGCGCGGGTTCCGCGCCAAGCGCGCGACGGTGGGCGTCTCGGGCAAGGACGCGATCATTCGCTACAGCCTGCTCCCGCCCATGCCCGAGTGGCGCATGAACTTGCTCGTGGGCATGGAGATCAGCGAGATCGCCGAGCGCACCGGCGAGCCGTTGAGCTCGGACTTCCGCGTGCTCCAGAGCGGGAGCGGCGGGAACCTGGTCATGGTCGCCCTGGCCAAGGACGCGCGGGTCAGCGAGGCGGTCGACGGCGTCGAGCGCGCCGGGCTCGAGGTCGCGCGGGTCGTGCCCCAGCCGGTGGGCGTGGGTGACTGCGCGCGCTTCCTCGACGACGACGCGCACCGCCTGACGCTGGTGGTCGAGGTCGGCGGCACGTCGTCCGAGATCGCGATCGTCGAGCTCAACGACCTCTTGTTCGCGCGCAGCGTGGCGCAGGGCTGCGACCCCTACGTGGCGCGGGTGCGTCAGCTCGTGGGCTGCGGCGAGGCCGAGGCCTGGGAGGCGCTGCGCGCGGGGCGCACCCCCGACGGCGCGTCCTTGAGCTCGGCCCTGGCCGGGGTCCACCGCCAGCTCGTGTCCATGCTCGAGGCGACCCTCGGCCTGGCGCGCAAGCAGCTCCACCGGCGGACCCTGGAGGTCGAGCGCGTGCTCGTCACTGGCCCGGGCGCGCAGATCCCGGGGCTCGTCGAGGCCCTGGGCGCGCAGCTCCCGGGCGAGCTCGAGGTCGAGGCCTTCGACCCCTTCGAGTTCCTCGACGCCTCCGACGCCGACGCGGCCTCGCAGGAGGATATCGAGCGCTCGAGCTACGAGGCCCCGACCGCGCTGGGCCTCGCGTTCTCGACCCTGCTCCCCGGCGCCTGCAAGGTCGACCTGCTGCCGCTGGCCCACAAGGCGCGGCTCGAGTTCCGCCACCGCACGCTGTGGACCTACGTCGCCGGCGCCGTGCTGGCCCTGGCGCTCGTGGTCTCCGTCGGCACCGCGGTCTCCGCCCGGGGCAAGCAGGCCGCGCGCGAGAAGGCGCTCAAGAGCGCCCTGGGTCAGGTCAACGCGCGGCTCGCCGAGCACGAGGAGCGCGTCGCCGAGAACGACCAGCTCGACGAGGCCCTGCGCCAGCTCGGGTTGCGCAGCCGCGCGGGCTACCACTTGCAGAGCCTGCTCGGCGCCCTGGGCGAGGGCCTCCCCCCCGAGATCTCGCTCAGCGCGGTGGAGCTCTCGCGGGACGGCGACCCCGACGGCGCGTTCCACTTCGTGCTCAGCGGCAGCGCCGACAACGCCCAACGCCGGGGGTTCGCGGCCATGCGCAGCCTGGAGACGACGATCGCGGCGCACCCCGACGTGGCCCAGGCGCTGGTCCAGCCCCGGGACACCGACGGGGTGAACCTCGACTTCGACCTCACGGTCGTGCCCGAGGGCAACCCCAGCCCGGCGGCCGAGGGAGGCGAGTAGCGTGGACCTCGAGGCGATCTGGCAGACCCACAAGCCGTTCATCATCAAGGTCGGCGTCGGCGCGCTCCTGTTCGCGATCCTGGCCTGGTATCAAGGCTCGGTGACCGCGAGCGCGGTGGCCCTCGAGCGGAGCAACGCGGGCAACGAGGGCAAGCTCGTCGCCAAGCTGAACGACCTCGAGGGCGCGGAGGGCCTGGAGAAGGGGCGCCACGCCGCTCTGGACAAGGACCTCAAGCCCGCGGTGCTGGGGGTCCTGGGCTGGACCTCGGACCCCGAGTTCGTGCTGCCCCAGGGCGATCGCTCGCCCCGGCTGTTCTACGCCGCGGCGGTGACCAAGGCCGTCGAGCGCGTGAGCGACGCCGCCGCCACCTGGAACGCGGAAGTGCCCCGCGACGCGGCCTCCCTCGGGCTCCCGGTCGAGGTCGACGACGCGCTGGTGCCCGAGGCCCTGGCGCGGCTGGACGTGATCGAGCGCGTGGTGCGGATCCTGCTCGACGCCGGGGTGCGGCGGATCAGCGACCTGCGCCCGGAGCAGGTCGCCTACGTCTCGCCTCAGGGGCTGGGCGGGCACCTGCGCGCGGTGCCGTTCGAGGTCAGCTTCTCCGGCGGGCCGAGCGTGCTGCAGAAGGCGCTCAAGGGCCTGACCGAGGAGGGCTCCTTCGTCGAAGTCCTGGGGTGCCGCGTCGAGCGCACCGGCGAGGGGCCGCAGGCGGGGGTCGAGGTGACCCTCAGCGCCCAGGCGCTGGCGCTGGTCGACGCGATCCCCGAGGCGGCCAAGAGCCAGACCCAGTCCAGCGGCGGAGGCGGCCGCGGGCGCCGCCGGCGCGGGCGCCGCGTGTTCGGAAAGGATCGCTAGCCGTGGTCGTGACCAAGGAGAAGATCCTGGCCGCGGTGGCCCTGGCCCTGAGCGGGTTCCTGCTCAGCGGGCTGCGGCTGCCCCACGCCGACCCGATCCCCGAGGTGTTCGAGCCCGAGGGCGAGCGCCGGTTCCGGGTGCTCGGCGGGCTGCCGATCACCGGCCCCGACGTGGAGCTCGGGCTCGAGCGCGACCCGTTCGTGGTCCAGGACGCCTGGTCGGAGATGGACCCCGAGCCGCTGGCGCTCCCCAAGCGCGAGCGCTGGCTGCGGGCGGTGCCCGGCGGGCCCCTGGACGAGGCGCGGAGCCCCGCCGACCGGGTCAAGCTCGAGACGCCGCCGGGGCCGGGGACCGCGGCGGAGGTCCAACGGTGAGCGCGCTCCGCCGCGCCTGCGCGCTGGCCCTGGTGGGCCTGGCCTGCGCCCTCGGCGCCCGCGCTCAGGACGACCTCGAGACCCAGGTCGACGCCGACTACCGGGTCTACGACCTGGTCTACCTCAAGGCTACGGGCAAGGCCGTGGAGTGCACGATCGTCGAGGGCGACGACCCCGATCGGGTCACGATCCAGCGCCGCGGGCGCTCGGGCAGCGTGAGCGTCGAGCGCTCCGAGGTGCTCAAGATCGTGCGCCGCCAGACCCCGCAGTCGGCGTACCAGGAGCGCGCGGAGCTCGTGCTCGCCGCGCAGCGCGCCGACCTGCACCGGCGACTCGCCGAGTGGTGCCTGAAGCAGAGCCTGCAGAGCGAGGCCGAGGCCCAGCTCGAGCTCGCGGCGACCACCGAGAGCGATCCGGCCGCGGCCAACGGGCACCGCGAGCGGCTGGCGGGTCTGCTCGAGGCGCGGGCCTGGCAGCAGGCGCCCCCCGCGGACCCCCAGCTCCTCGAGCGGATCGTGCGCCTGGTCGAGGCCGGGGTGCAGAGCGGCGCGCCCTCGGCGCGGCTGCAGCTCGCCCAGGCCCGGGTCGCCCTCGAGCTCGGCCTGCAGCAGACGGCCCTCGAGGCCCTCGCGGCCAGCGCGGGCGAGCTCGCGCGTCGCGCGCAGGGCGAGCCCCCGGCGGTGACGGGGGCCGCGGTCGAGCTCGACCCCGAGGCCCCGCGGGAGCGCTTCCGCGACCGGGCCGGCGTGCCCTTCGTGCCCCCGCCGGCTCCGGCGGAGGACGCCCCCGCGCCCCCGCCGCCCAGCGACGCCAGCGAGCTCGTGGGGCTCTCGGCGGCGGAGCAGACCTTGTTCCGGGTGGTGAACACCCTGCGCGGCGAGCAGCTCGTGGACGCCGGCCAGCCCGCCGAAGCTCAGGCCGCGTTCGAGGCGGTGCTCCGCGCCTGGCCCGCCGACGCTCGCGCTGCCGCGGGCCTGGGGCGCGCGCTGGCGGCCCAGGGCCAGTTGCCCCAGGCCGCGCAGGCGCTCGAGACGGCGCTCGCCGCCCACGCCGACGACCCGGACCTGCTCCTGGTGCGGGGGCAGCTGCGCTACCTCGAGGGCGACGTGCAGGCCGCCGAGAAGGCGCTGGAGGCGGCGGTCGGCGCCGCGGGCCCCGAGGGCACGCTCTCGTTCCGCGCCGCGCACACCGCCCTGGGGCTGAGCCGGCTCCTGGCCGGGGACCTGACCGAGGCCGAGGCGGCCTTCGTCGCCGCCGACGGCGACCCGGGGTTCGCCCCCGCCCGAGTCGGGCGCGGGCTCGTGGCCGAGTTCCAGAACGACCCCGACGCCGCGCGCACGCACTACGAGGAGGCCGCGCGCCTCGACCCCCAGGACCCCGAGGCCCACTACTCCCTGGCGCAGCTCCAGCTCGCGGCGGGCCAGCTCGAGCAGGCCGAGACCTCGCTGCGCGCCGCGCTGCAGGCGGGCTACGTGCTCGAGCTCGGGGTGACCTCCATGGTCGAGGTGGCGCGGGCCCGCAAGGACGCCGCGGCGGCGACCCGGCTCCTGGAGCTGCTCTACCGCGTGGAGGAGGCCCCCGACGCGCGGCTGCTGAGCGCGCTGGGGAACGCCTACCTCGGCCACGAGCGGGTCGAGGACGCCGAGGGGCTGTTCCGCCAGGCCCTCGAGCAGGCGCCCGACCACGTCCCGAGCCTGCGCGGGCTGGCCTACTGCGCCTACACCCAGGGCCAGCTCTCCGCGGCCCGCGCGCTGTTCGAGCGCCTGCTGGCCGACGGGCGCAAGGACGCCTGGGCCAGCGCGGGGCTCCTGGCCCTCGATCGTCAGGCGGCGCGTCGGGTGTGGCAGGACGGGTTCAGCGGGACGACGCTCCAGACGCTGTGGAAGCGCGAGGCCGACTACGGGCTCAAGGTCAGCGCTGCTGACGGGCACGCGGTGTTCCAGGGCAGCCAGCAGAACGACGCCCAGGGGATCACCTCGCTCATGCGCCGGGTCGACGGCGAGCAGGTGGTGCAGGTCGTGGCGGTGCTCGACCTCCCGCCCGGCGGCTACCGGGCCGGGGTGCGCTTCGAGAGCGAGCGCGGGGGCGCGGTGCTGTTCCGCGACTTCGACGGGCTCTTGCGCTACGCGACCTCGAACGGGCGCCAGGGCTGGAACGACCCGGTCGAGCTCGGCTCCTGGCCGGGCTCGGGGCCGCACCGCCTGGCGATCGACCTCGCGGAGCCGGCCAAGGGCGGGGTGCGCTTCGTGCTCGACGGCGAGGTCCTGGGCGAGGCCGAGGTCCAGGCGCTGCGCGCGAACAAGGGCTCGACCCAGCCGGTGCGCGTCGGCGTCTACGGACGGGGGCAAGCCCTGGGGCAGCGGGTGGACTTCCGCTGCGACGGGGTCGAGGTCTACGTGCAGCGCGCGGTGAGCTCGGGGGCGACGCCGCCCAAGCGCTACTGAGTCGGAACGCGCGTGACGGCGCGCCTTGCAGAGCGACTCCAGGTGCAGGCCGTATACTCGCCCGGGGAGGGTTCATGGCACGTTCGTCGCGAGGCTTCACGCTGGTCGAGCTCCTGGTCGTGATCGGGGTGATCGCGATCCTGGTGGGGATCGCGGTCCCGGCGCTGAGCGGGGTGCGGACCAACGCGCAGCGGGCCAACACCAAGAACCTGATCACCGAGCTCTCCCTGGCGATCGAGAACTACCAGCTCGACTTCGGCGACTACCCGCCCTCGACCCCAAAGCGCGCCGGGATCCGGGGCAACGGGGAGAACGACGGGATCGAGACGCTCCTGCGCTGCCTCACGACCCAGGCCAAGAACGGCCCCTACTACGAGGCCAAGGACGAGCGCCTGGGGAACACCGACGTCGACTTCCTGGCGCGGGGCAACCCCACCCAGAGCACGATCGCGGCGCTCGAGCTGTTCGAACTCGTGGACGACTGGGGCAACCCCCTCGTCTACTGGCACAACGCCGACTACGACCTCCCGGCGAGCTGCACCCGGATCGACGGGGCCACGATCCAAGCCAGCGCGGGCAAGGCCCAGAAGACCGGGCAGTACGTGGACCTCACCAAGTTCCAGCTCTGGAGCGCGGGGCCCGACGGCGAGCCGGGGACCGACGACGACGTGACCTCCTGGGGCGACGAGTAAGCGGTGCCGCGCACGGGCTGGCAGCGTCGGGCGTCCGCGCGGGGGTTCACCCTCGTCGAGCTGCTCGTGGTGCTGGCGATCGTGGCGGTGCTGCTCTCGCTGACGGTGGCCGTGCTGCGCCGGGTCGGGCAGAGCTCGACCCTCGACGCCACGGCCCACGCGGTGCGCGCGCTGCTGCGCCGGGCGCGGAACTCGGCCCTCGAGGAGCGCTACCCCTGCGTGGTGCATCTGGACGTGGAGTCGGGCACCCTCGGCGCTCAGCTCAAGACCTCGATCACGCGCTTCCGCTTCGAGGGCGCGGCGGTGGCCGGGGAGACCGGCGCCGCCGACGACCAGTCGGCGTCCCTGAGCGACGAGGACCCGACCTTCGAGCTCGAGGGCTCGCGGGGCGTGCGCCTGACCGTCGAGCGCGGGGCGGCCTTCGCCGGGCGCTTCGGGCAGGGGCTGGGGTTCAGCCGCGACGACCCCGAGGAGAGCTGCTGGGCCTGGATCGAGCACCGCCCGGTCCTGAACCCGCAGGAGGGGGTCTATATCTCCTGCTGGCTGCGCCTGGGGGACCTGGACGAGACGCTCCACGAGCGCAAGCCGCGCTACTCCCCGGTCAAGGAGCAGGAGGCCTTCGCGCGCTCCGGTGACCCCGCGGTGAAGTACGCCGACCGTGTGTTCGAGTTCTCGGACCGCGACCCCCCGCGCTACACGATCGTGCGCAAGGGCCGGAGCTACGCCCTCGCGGTCACCGCGAACTACGAGCTCGAGCTGACCCTCGAGGGCGAGGACGGGGTCTACCAGACCCGCACTCGCCCCGGCACGCTGCGCCCCTTGGCCTGGTACGAGGTGACCGCGATCTACGACGGGCTGCGGGTGCAGCTCCTGGTCAACGGGATCCCTCGACACCACCTGCCGCTGCGCGGCAAGGGAGAGCTCCCGCCCCGGCTGATCGCCGACCGCTCGCCCCTGAGCGTGTCCGACAGCCACCCCCGGCGCGCGTTCTTCGGGGTCCTGGACGAGCTGGAGCTGGGGGCGCTGGTGCGCTCCGAGCGCGTGGAGCTGCCGCCGGATATCGAGCTCGCGGCCTCGACCGAGCGGGTGGTGTTCGACTTCATGGGCGAGCTCGACGCGGGGGTCCACGCCGAGCCGGTGGCGATCTACCTCTGCGACGTGTTGCCGACCCCCGAGGGCGGGGGCGCGGCGCCGACGGGGACGCGCACCCGGGCCGAGGACGAGGCCCGGCGCATGGCCGCGGGGGGCGACGCCTACGCGCGCTTCCGCAAGCGGCTGCCGGAGATCCCCGAGCGCAACCTGGAGACGGTGCTGATCGAACGCACGGGGCTGGTCCGATGAACCGAGAGCGCGGCGCGGCGTTGATCCTGGTGGTGGTGGTGATCGCGGCCCTGCTCGCGATCGCGGCGCCGTTCGTGATCAGCATGCGGCTCCACGAGCGCTCGGCCCGTGGGTTCTCTGCCGACGTGCAGGCGCGACACCAGGCCGAGGCGGCGCGCAACCTGGCGGTGAACACCCTGCTCGAGACGCACCCCGACGAGGAGCGCCGCTTCCGCGAGTCGAACTCGGACATGCTCAGCGACCCCGAGGGGCTCGACGACTTCGACGAGGTCCAGCTCGCGGCGGAGCTCGTGCCGCCGAGCGGCGTAGGCCCGCTCGAGGTCGCGGACGAGCGCGGGCGTATGGCCGCGGTCGAGGTCGCCGACGTCCGCGGGCGAATCGACCTCAACGCCTCGACCCCCGAGCCGCTGGCGAACCTCATGGGCTGCACGGTGACCACCGCGGCCTTGAGCTACAGCGACACCAAGCGCCTGGAGGTCGAGGACACGAGCGCGTTCTTCACCGACTACGACCCGGAGACGATCGACGGCTTCATTCGGGTGGGCGAGGCCGAGTTCATGGCCTACCGCGACACCACGCCCACGAGCTTCGAGGGCCTGACCCGCGGGGCCTGGTTCAGCTACAGCCCAGAGCCCGAGAATCAGGACGTGCAGAAGGAGTTCATTCCGGTGGGCTCGTTGGTGCAGGACGGGCGCGGGTTCAAGGTCGCCGCGGACGCGCTGTGGCGCTACCTGGGCACGAACCGGCACGGTGAGCTGGGGCGCTTCAGCTCCCCCGCGGCGGTGCGCCAGATCGCCGACTGGGACTACGGCGCGCTGCGCGGCGCCATGTTCCTCATGCAGTACGGCTTGACCATGGCCGACCTGCGGCGCTGGGGGCTCAAGGAGGACGAGGTCTTCTCCGCCGGGCTCGACCCCTGGGACTTCGACCGGGACGAGGCCCTCGAAGACGCGACCCCCGCCGAGCGCCGCGCGCTGAAGAACGCCCAGAGCACGCTCTCGAGCTGGGGGATCCCCGAGGCCTACGTGCGGCGCTTCGGCGGCGACCGCGCGGTGCTGCGCTACGTGCAGCACATGAAGTCGCTGCCCGACGACGTGCAGGCCAAGCGGATCGCGCGGGCCCAGGAGGGCGCCAAGAAGCTCGAGGCCGCGCGCAGGAAGCTCGAGGGCTGGCTGCGCGCCGAGACCCGGCGCCAGCTCAAGGACCTCAGCGAGCTCAGGGACGAGGCGCCCAAGCTCGAGGTGATCGGGCGGATCGAGCTCGAGGAGAAGCTGCGCCCGTTCGTGACCACTGACTCCCCGCCCGAGGGCGCGGAGTGGGGGCCGCTCATGACGATCACCCACGGGACCTACCTCAACGTGGGGGACTGGCTGGCGCGGATCCGGGTCCCCGACGCGCGGCGCTTCCAGCGCGGCATGGTGGTGCGGGTGCAACCCCTGGACGGGCGCCCGCCGGAGTACCGCCTGTGCGTGGGGGTCCAGGGGCGCGGCACCGGGACCAACGACGTGGTGCTCCTGTTCCCGCAGCTGGACCAGGACTACGAGCCCCGGACCTACGCCATGTGCGCGCTGCAGCCGCGCCCGCTGAACGTGAACACCGCGTCGCGGGAGGTCCTGCGCGCGGCGCTGACCGGGCTGCGCAGCCGGATCGGGCAGCGCCCGAGCGCGACCGGGCGGCGCGCGGTGACGGTCGTGACCCCGACCCAGGCCGACACGATCGCGGCGGCGATCGTGGCGGAGCCGCCCTCGAATCACCTCGAGCTGCGCGGGCTGTTGCTCGCGCTGCGCGTGCAGAAGGGGCCCGACGGCCAGGCGCTGATCGACGACCACGCGGTGGACGCCGTGTTCCGCAACGCCGTGGACCCCGGCGACCCGCTGCTCGTGCGCCCGACGCTCCCGTTCAGCTACCGCACCGGCGACGTCTACGAGCTGACCGCGAGCGGGTTCGTGAACGACCCCGCGGGGAACGAGATCGGCCGGCACCGCTTCCGCGAGGTGCTCCAGCTCGCGCCCCAGCGCGACCTGACCTGGCACATGGACAGCCAGGCCGACTTCACCGACCGGCTGCTGGTCTCGGGGCCCCTGGCCAAGCGCGAGCGCTCGCTCTCGAAGCTGCACCAGCTCTACCTCCCCGGGCGCTGGAGCAACCACACGGTCACCCGCCCCGGGCACATGGGGCCGTTCGCGGCGGCGCCGTTCGTGATCGGGGCCCGGACCCACGACCGCGGGCAGGGCGACATTCGCCCGCTCCCGAGCCACCTCCCGAACCTCGCCGCGGGGAACGTGGGGCAGGCCGCCGGCGCGACCGGGGTCCAGGCCGGGGTCCTGCGCCGCGACGACCACGAGACCGAGCTCGACGGCGTCGACCTGGCGGGGACGATCAGCGCCTCGCAGCTCGGCCACCGCTACGAGCCGCGGGCGGGCGGGCTGTTCGTCGAGCAGCTCGGCCCGACCGGGATCCGGGGCTGGTTCCGCCTCGACACCTTGCCCCCCAGCGGCTCGCGGGCCTACGTGTTCGACGGTGGGGAGCCCCGCGACCTGAACCGGGTCTCGCTCTACCTCGAGGGCGGGGCGCTGGTGCTCGAGACCCGGGGCGAGGCCCTGGACCTGCTCGAGACCGGGGGGCAGCCCCGGGCCACGCGGCTCGTGTATCGGCCCAACCCGCCGTTCCAGGCGCAGCGCTGGTATCACCTGGCCGCGTTCTTCAAGGGCAGCGACCGCGGCGACCTGGCGCTGGCGGTCGACGGGCGCTTCGGCGGGACCCAGTCCCTCGGCTCGCGGCTGACGACCGCGATCGACGCGCACACGACCACGATCCCCGTCGACGACCCCGACGCCTTCCCCGACCAGGGGTTCGTGCGGATCGGCGCGAACCGGGTCGGCAACACCCAGGCCGCGCAGTTCCGCGGGGTCGGCGGGGTGCAGCGGGACACCGGCTCCGCGTGCGAGATCCTGGCCTACCGCAAGGTGGGGAACACGCTGCAGGTCACCCAGACCGTCGACCTGGCCCAGATCCTGGCGAACCTGCCCGCGGGCGCCACGGTGACCGGGATCCGCGACACGACCCTGCGCTCGAGCACGGGGTCGACCTCGCTCTCGAGCAACGCCCGGCAGCCGCTGCGCGGCAGCGGGCACGTGTGGCAGATCGACTTCACCACCGGCAACCCGCCGCGGGCGCAGCAGCCGGTGCGCTTCTCCTCGGGCTATCCCCACGACGCGGGGACCTACGTCGTGCCCTACGGCTACCAGGCGTGGCTGGCCGAGGCCCCCCAGGCGCAGCCGAACAGCGCCGTCCCGCCGCCGAGCGTCGTGCCCCAGGGCGGGATCACCCTGCGCGACCCGATCACCACGACCACCCCCTGCACCCTGCTCTACGACCCGGTGCCGGGCTACGACCCGCGGGTCGACCCGACCCCGCAGATCGTGGACGACGTGGTCACCGAGATCCCCGCGGTGTGGCTCGCGGCCTACCCCGACGCCCCGGTGGGCCGCGCCCCCGCGGGCCTACAGAACGTGGTCGGGGGCTTCCCCGCGCGGGGCGTGATCCGAATCGGGAGCGAGCTGATCTACTACGCGGGGCTCGACGTGCCGGGGCGCCGGTTCACGGGCTGCTTGCGCGGGTTCATGGGGACCACCGCCGCGGTCCACGACCTGTTCGCGCCGGTGGTCCTGGTGTCCCTGGGCGTCAACTACCCCCGGGGCTACGCCGCGGCCCCCGAGGACGTGTGCATGCAGCGCCCGAACTTCGCGCTCGGCAACAACGGGCGCGACCGGGTCTACCTGGGCGTCCCGTTCCTGAACGGGGGCGCCGCAGTTCAGGAGTGGATCTCGGTGCAGCCGGCGCTCCGGGGCATGGACCCGCGGGTCGACCTGATCCAGCAAGGGCTGCTCCTGCTCCCCGAGAACCCCGGCGGCAACGTCGACCCCGACGTGGTCGCTTACCTCCTGCGGGAGATGATCGCGCAGACCGGGAACCTGGGGCAGAACCCGGGGGCGCTGACCCTGAGCGACCCGGGCAATCGCACCTGGCCCGAGACGGGGGTTCAGCTCAAGGAGGCGCTCAAGCGCCAGGAGCTGGGGACCGCCCGGGCGCGCAAGGGCACCCCGCGCCCGGCGACCCCGCGGGAGCACCCGCCGGGGACCGAGCTCCTCCCGACCTTCGCGCTGGGGCCCCTCGACCGCGACGACGCCGGGGCCACCGACGTGGTGACCGTGATCTCGGACGAGCTGGACCCCAGCGGCCTGCGCTTCGCGGAGGAGGCGACCGTCGCCTACGCCGCCAACGCTGGCGCGCGCGACGCCTTCGCCGGCGGGCAGCTCGTGTCCTTCACCCAGAACGTCTCGCGGCCGTATCGCCAGATCCAGGGGGCGCGGATCAACCGCTGGCCCGTGGGCAACGTGATGACGATCCCGGACCTGACCCTGGCCCAGGCGCGCCCGGCGGCGGGCGCAGGGGACCAGCCCGCGGGCGCCCCGGGGACGCTGCGGGCCAAGGTCGACGACCTGGTGTGCGTGCAGCTCCTGGAGCAGCCGAGCGGCGGGCGCCCGGGGCAGAGCCTGGCCCTGGGGCAGGGCAGCCTGGGACCGGTCCCCGGGCGGCCGAACCAATACCGCCAGGGGATCCTGTTCGCCAACGACCAGGAGGTCTACGCCGCGGTGGACGCCCAGTCGGCGGGGCGCAACCAGAGCCAGGTCACCCTCCTGCGCGGCGCGCTGGGCACCCAGCCCCAGGCCCACTCCTGGGAGACGAGCCCGTTGGTCTTGCCCTGGCCCGCGATCGCCGTGGCCGAGGGCGGGCTGGGGCGGCCCGGTGACAACGGGGAGCGGATCCCGGTGCGCGGCGCCGGGGACTTCCGCGACTGGGACGACGGCGGCGGCTACGCGGTGATCGACCGCGGCAACGCCACGCCCTGGGCCGGGGTGTGGCCCTACGTCGAGCGCAACAACCAGATCCTCCGCCGCCCGCTGGACGAGCTGGGGCGCGGCTGCCTGGCCTCGGCCTTCGGCAGCAACGAGAGCGTGCCCGCGCAGAACGACCTGCTGGTCGACCTCCCGTTCCGCTTCCACGACCGCTACGCGGACCGGGTGAACACCTACGAGGGCGTGTTCTTCGAGGCGGCGCGGGAGCTGCCCGGCGCCCTGATCACCACGATCGACTGGGACGAGAGCCTGCCGAACCCCTACTGCGAGGTGAAGGTCGCGGTGCGCCTCGACGGCGGACCGAGCTGGTCCGCCCGCCCGGCCACCGCGCCCGGGCAGCCCGGTCAGCTCTACGTGTTCAACGAGCCGCGCAGCAGCGCCGACCCCAACGCCGCCAAGAACGAGATCTACGTGCGGGCCAAGCGGGTCGAGGTCCGGGTCTACATGACCTTCAAGCCCAGCGCGTTCTACAACGACGCCTGGAAGGAGCCCGCGGTGGTCGGGGCGGTGCGCGTGCACTACCGCCAGCCGATCCGCAGCGTGCGCCGCGAGGAGCTCGTGCGGTGAGGCGACGCGGGTTCACGGTCCTCGAGCTGCTCGTGGCCACGGCGGTGCTCTCGATCCTGGGGCTCTCGCTCATGGTCGTGCTCCGCGGGGGGCTCGCGACCTGGCGTCGCGCCGAGGCGCGGCGGGCGAGCTTCGACGCCGGGCAGGCGGTGCTGCGCCAGCTGCGGGAGGACCTCCTGTGCGCGGTGGGGCCGTTCGAGACCCCGGACCCCTACGGGCAGGTCGACCTGCGGCTGGTGTGCGACGTCGACGCCGCCGGCCGGCCGCGGCTGATCCTGACCCGGGCGCTCAAGGGCGAGAGCGAGCACCCGGTGCTGGGGCTCGCGGGGAACGCGGTGGCCGGCGACGCGGTCTACGACTACCGCGCCGACCACGAGGAGGCGCGCTTCGACCGCCTGCGGGCGACCGGCGGCACGGCGGAGGTGGCCTGGGTCCACGCCCCCGACGGGACGCTCTACCGCGGCATGCGCGCGCCGGTGGGGCCGCCCGGGAGCCTGTTCCAGGACGTGGACCCCTACGAGCTGGCGCCCCTGTGGAGCCCCGAGGCGGCCCTCGAGGAGCCCGACCCCGACGCGCCG
Source organism: Planctomycetota bacterium (assembly GCA_041402045.1). GTDB lineage: Bacteria > Planctomycetota > J058 > J058 > J058 > JAGQRJ01. The sequence continues at coordinate 69,055 of JAWKSZ010000003.1, forward strand.
AGCCTGCTGCGGCCCTTCGCCACCGACGTGCTCTACTTCGAGGTCGCGTTCTGGACTCAGTTCACGACGACCTGGGACCGGAAGTACCCCACGAGCAAGGTCAAGGAGAAGAGCGGGCCGACCCTGCACTGGGACTCGACCCGCGGGATCCTGCAGGCCCCCGACGACCTGCGGGACGACGAGTTCGACTTCTGGGTCGGGCGCCGGAGCAAGGACGACCCCCGCGACGACGTGTTCCCGGAGAAGGTGCGGGTGACCCTCGTGATCCGCGAGCACCCCGCCGCGGGCACGAGCACCTACCTCACCGGGCCGGTGGGCGTCGGCGATCAGTCGCTGCCCCTCCAGGAGCCGGGCCGGCTGGACCCCGACGGGGGCTGGGTGCTCGTGGACGAGGAGTGGATCCGCTACTCCGAGGTCTCCGGCGGGAACGCGGTGATCGCCCAGCGCGGCGGGCGGGGGACGGTCCCCGCCGAGCACGGGCTCAACAGCACGGTCGAGGCCGGGCGGGTGTTCGTGACCGTGGTCGCGCTCCCCGCGGGGCGTGAGGACTGGGGGATCCGGTGAGCCGCCGCGGCTTCACCCTGCTGGAGGTCATGATCGCCCTCGGGATCTTCGCCGTGGGCGCGACGGCGGCCTTCGCGGTGCTCGTCGCCGCGGCCTCCGCCGAGCGCCGGGCCTCCCACCAGATCCACGCCGCCCTGATCGCCGACGCCGTGTTCTCGGAGGTCCAGGGCGACCTGGCCCCGGGGCTCACGCTCCAGGACCTGGTCGACAAGGCCGGGCCCGACGGGGGCCAGTCCCAGGGCTCGACGGTGTGGGTGATCCGGGATCGTCAGCACGCGGTCTACCCCGACTACCGCTACGACGTGGCGCTGACCCCGGTGCCCTGCCAGGACCCCGACGCCGCCTGGACCTGGCTGGTCGAGGTCGACGTGCGCTGGTCCGACCGCGGCCAGGGGCGCACGGCGAACTTCAAGACCGTGCTCGTGAGCCAGCTCACCTACTTCGACAACCCGGAGCCGGTCGAGGGCCCCGGGCGCAGCGGGCGGGTGCGCTAGGCGCGGTGCGGTCGTAGGCGCCCGTGTCGTGCTGACGTAGAGATCAACCGCCAAGGCCGCCAAGGAGCCAAGGCTCCGCGCTCACCACCGCGCGCCGCCGGTCCGTCGGGGGAGGGGATACGCCCCTTGGCCTCGGTCGCGCCGAGAACGCGCCCGACGCGAGCGCGCGCCGTCGATGGGATGGGCGCAGGCAAGCTGCGCCCTGCAGGAATACGGAGAGGCACGTCCCCATGCGTGGGCGCGCCGGGGTCGCCCGCAGAGGGGGCAGGGGCAGGGGACGGAGCTCCGCGGGTGCAGAGTCCGGCTCGTTCGGGCGGAGCACCTTGGCGCCCTTGGCGGCCTTGGCGGTTCCTGCCTCTCTCCCATCCGCAGCGCGCTGGGGCGTTCACGTGGGGGGTGCCCGGATCGTCCGAGCGGAGCCCTCGGCGCCCGTTCCTGGCGGTTCCTGTGTTTTCTCTGCCTCGCCAACCGCACGACCGCGGGTAGACTTCGCGGTCTCGCACCCAGGAGGTTCCCATGGAACCCGTGCTGACTGACGCGTTGGATATCGAGCGCCTGGCGCCGGGGCGGATCCACCGCCTGCACGTGGCGCTGGTCGAGAGCGGAACCGGGCGCACGATCCGCGTCCCGGTCATGGTCGCCCGGGGGCGCGAGGGCGGGAAGGTGCTGGGGATCACCGCGGTGGTCCACGGCAACGAGCTCAACGGCGCGTTCTGCGTGCAGGACCTGATGCGCAACCTCAAGATCGAGGAGCTGACCGGGACCGTCGTCGGCGTGCCGATCATGAACATGCCCGGGTTCCTCACCCACGAGCGCGAGTTCCGCGACGGGAAGGACCTCAACCGGCTGTTCCCGGGGCGCGAGGTCGGGCCGTCCTCCGACGTCTACGCCTTCCGCTTCATGGATCGCGTGGTGCGGGGCTTCGACTACCTGATCGACCTGCACACCGCGAGCTTCGGCCGGGTCAACAGCCTCTACATTCGCGCCGACATGGAGCGGCCCGAGACCGCGCGGATCGCGCGGCTCCTGCGCCCGCAGATCATCGTCCACAACCCGCGGGCGGACGGGACCCTGCGCGCGGCGGCCGAGGACAGGGGGATCCACGCGGTGACCGTCGAGGTCGGCGACCCCCAGCGCCTGCAGCAGAAGCTCGTGCAGACCACGCGGATCGCGATCCGCGACGTGCTCGAGCACCTGAACATGCTGCCCACCGACCACGAGCGCCCGCCTCACGAGCCGGTCGAGTGCGCGCGCTCCATGTGGCTCTACACCGACGTGGGGGGCATGCTCGAGGTCCTGCCCAAGGTCGCCGACAAGGTCAAGCAGGGAGAGGTCGTGGCCAAGCTCTACAACGAGTGGGGCGACAAGCTGCGCAGCTACGAGGCCCCCCACGACGGGATCGTGATCGGCAAGAGCACGAACCCCGTGGGCTACACCGGGGCGCGGATCCTGCACCTGGGGCTGTTCTCGGAGTAGCCATGCACCTCGACCCGCTGCTCCCGCGGGCGGTCGGCCTCTCGCTCGCGGTGCTCGTGGCCGGGCTCCTGCTCCGGCTCCTGCGCCAGCCCTACGCGATCGGCTACCTCGCCGCGGGGGTGGCCCTGGGCGCCCACGGGCTCGACGTGCTGGACGACGCGGGCACCCGGCGCCTGGGCGCGGTGGGGGTCGACATCCTCCTGTTCTTCGTGGGGCTCGAGGTCTCCCTCGCCCGGCTCGCCGCGCGCTGGCGGGTCGCGCTGATCGGGACCCTGCTCCAGATCCTGGGGAGCGTGGCCTTCGTCGCCGCGATCGGGCTGCTCCTGGACTGGCCCCTCGCCCGGATCCTGCTCCTGGGCTTCGTGATCAGCCTCAGCAGCACCGCGGTGGTGTTCAAGCTGCTCCAGGACTGGGGCGAGCTCGAGACGCCGGCCGGGCAGAACGTGGTGGTCGTGCTCCTGGCCCAGGACCTGGCGGTGGTGCCCATGCTCCTGACCCTCGAGCTCACCGGCGGCGCCGCGCTCTCCTGGGGGGCGCTGGCGCTGCAGCTCATGGGCGGCGTGGGGATCCTCGCGGTCCTGGCCTGGCTCCTGACCCGCGACAGCGTGCACCTCCCGCTCCTGGGCTGGGTCGAGGACGACCACGAGCTGCAGGTGTTCACCGCGCTGATCGTGTGCTTCGGGCTGGCGCTCCTGACCGGGCTCCTCGGGCTGTCGACGGCGCTGGGGGCCTTCGTGGCTGGCGTGCTCGTGAGCTCTGCGCGGGAGACCCACTGGGTCGGCACGCGGCTGGAGTCCTTCCGGGTGGTGTTCGTGGCCCTGTTCTTCGTGTCGATCGGCATGCTGATCGACCTGCGCTTCGTGCGCGACAACGCGCAGGCGGTCGGCGGGCTGCTGGTGGGGGTCCTGCTCACGAACCTCCTGCTGAACGCCGCGATCCTGCGGGTCCTGGGCGAGCCCTGGCGCGCAGGGCTGCAGGCGGGGGCCATGCTCTCGCCGATCGGCGAGTTCAGCTTCGTGCTCGGCGCGGTCGGGCTCCAGGCGGGCCTGGTGAGCGAGCACGCCTACAACCTGACGGTGGCGGTGATCGCGGGGTCGCTGGTGGTCTCGCCGGGCTGGATCGCGTTGGTGCGCCGGCTGACGGCTAGCGCGCCGGCTGCGGCCCCGTGAGCACGGTCACCACCTCGGGGTCGGGCTCCAGGCGCACGCCGCGGGCGCCGCGGGCGGGGTAGGGGATCCGCGAGAGCACGTGCCGGATCGCCTCGAGCCGGGCGGTCTTCTTCTCGTTGCCCTGGACCACGGTCCAGGGGCAGGCGGGGGTCGCCGTGACGGCGAAGGTCGCCTCCTTGAAGCGCGTGAACTGATCCCAGTTCGCCTGGGCCGCGCGGTCGATCGGGCTCAGCTTCCAGCGGCGCAGCGGGTTCCGCTCGCGGGCGGCCAGGCGCTCGGCTTGAACCTGGCGGTCGATCGAGAACCAGAGCTTGATCAGGGTCAGCCCGTCCTCGACCAGCATGCGCTCGAGGAGCACCGCGTGATCGAGGAAGCGCAGGCGCTCGGCCTCGGTGCAGAAGCCGAACACGGGCTCGACGACGCCGCGGTTGTACCAGCTGCGATCGAAGAACACGACCTGGCCGGGGTCCGGGAGGTGCTTCAGGTAGCGCTGGAAGTACCACTGCTTCTGCTCGGTGGGCGAGGGCTTGGGCAGCGAGACCACGCGGTGGTGCCGCGGGTTGAGGTTCTGGGTGAAGCGCAGGATCGCGCCGCCCTTGCCCGCGGCGTCGCGACCCTCGACCACGATCAGCACCCGCTGCTTGCTGTCGAGCACGTGGGCCTGGAGCTCGAGCAACTCCAGCTGCAGCTCGGCCAGCTCCTCGAGGTAGGCGCGGTCGAGCTCTTCGTCCAGGTCGAAGGGCAGTATGTCGGACATTCCCCGCTCCTCGGGGCTCGTAGGGGTCACCCCGGGGTGGATAGACTACCCAGGCGGGGTGCCCGGAGGAGGGTCGACGTGGTGACGAGCACGCTGGGGGTCGAGGACCTGGTCGCGGCCCGGGCGCGGATCGCGGACGCGATCGGCGACTCGCCCTGTCCGCGCTCGCTCTCGCTCAGCGAGCGCTACGGCTGCCGGCTGCACCTCAAGCTCGAGAACCTCCAGCCCACGGGCTCCTTCAAGGGCCGCGGCGCGCTGAACTGCCTGCTGATGCTCCCCCCGGAGGAGCGCGCCCGCGGGGTCAGCGCCGCGAGCGCCGGGAACCACGCCCAGGGGATCGCCTACCACGCGCGCTCGCTGGGGATCGCGGCGCGGGTGGTCATGCCCCTGGGCACGCCCCTGGCCAAGGTCTCGGCCACCCGGCGCTTCGGGGCCGAGGTCGTGCTCCACGGGAGCAACTACGACGAGGCCTACCTCCACGCGCGGGAGCTCTCCGACCAGGACGGGCGGGTCCTGATCCACGCCTTCGACGACGCGCGGGTGATCGCGGGGCAGGGCAGCGTGGGCCTCGAGCTCCTGGAGCAGGTCCCCGACGTCCAGGACGTGATCGTCCCCGTGGGCGGCGGCGGGCTGATCGGCGGCGTCGGGCTCGCGATCAAGGAGCGCCGCCCCGACGTGCGCCTGATCGGCGTGCAGAGCGCGGCGCTGCCCTCCATGCGCGAGAGCCTGGCGGCGGGCGCGATCCAGGCGCTGCCGCCGGCGGTGACGATCGCCGACGGGATCGCGGTCAAGCGCCCCGGCGAGCTCACGTTCCCCCTCGTGCAGCGCTACGTGGACGAGCTGGTCACCGTCGACGACGAGGACGTGGCCACCGCGATCATGCTGCTCCTCGAGCGCGAGAAGACCCTGGCCGAGGGCGCGGGCGCCGTGGGCCTGGCGGCGATCCACGCGGGCGTGGTCGACGTCCAGGGCCGCAAGGCGGCGCTCGTGATCTCCGGCGGGAACATCGACATGACCTTCCTCTCGCGGGTGATCGAGCGCGGCCTGGTCCAGGACGGGCGCCTGATCCAGCTCAACGTGCGCATGACCGATCAGCCCGGCTGCCTGGCCGCGCTGACCAAGGTCCTGGGCGAGCTGCGGGTGAACGTGCTCCAGATCGAGCACAACCGCGCCTTCCGCCACGTGAACCTGGGGCTGACCGAGGTCGAGCTAGCCCTCGAGACCCGGGGCCAGGAGCACGTCGAGGAGCTGCGGCGGGTGCTGGCGGAGCGCGGCTACGAGGTCCACGACTAGTGGCCCCCAGGAACGCGCGAGGGAGAAAGCGGAGCTCGGTGGTCGCTCGAGCGGCTCTTTTCGAGTCGGCGCTGGAGCCTCACGCCCCCCGGTAGGCGACGAGGGTCAGGTCGTCGGGGTGGGCGACGGCGGGGTCGCCCTCGCCGCGCATGACGGCGCGAGCGCGGGTCGCGAGGTCGGCGATCCGGGCCGGGAGCGGGCCCATGCGGATCGCCTCCACGATCGCGTCGGAGAGCAGGTTGTCGGCGAGGCCGTCGCTGGCGAGGAGCACGGTGTCTCGGGGGGCGAGGGCCAGGTCGGGGCCGATCTCGATCCGCATGTCGCGGGTGCCGAGCAGGTTCGAGACCACGAAGCGCTCCTCGTGGACCGCGGCGCTGGCCTCGTCCAGGAGCTCGGACTCGATCGCGTAGCCGACCGGCGAGTGCATGATCGTCTGCAGCTTGACCTTGCCGCGCTGGCCCGCGACCAGGATCTGGGAGTCGCCGACGTGGAAGGTGCGCAGGCGGCCGGCGTAGACCACGGCCACGGCGACGGTGGTGCCGGAGCCGTTGCGGGTGGCGAGGATCGCCTCGTTGGCGCGCTCGAGGCCGTCGAGGACCGCGCCGCGCAGGGCGTCGCCGGGCTCGACCGCGCGCACGGTCTCGGCCAGGGTCTCGAGGGTCAGCTTCGAGGCGACGTGGCCCGCGGGCATGCCCCCGGCGCCGTCGGCGACCGCGAGCAGGACGCCCGCGTCTCCCAGGGGCAGGACCAGGGCCGAGTCCTCGTTGGGGGTCTCCTTGCCCGGGCAGCGCTGGCTCGAGACCACGACCCGGCGCTTGCCCAGGGCGTAGACCTCGGGGGCCTCGAGGTCCACGTCCGCGAGCAGCCGCGGACCGTCGAGGCCGCTGGCGACTAGGCCCACTGGAAGGTCTCGAGGTGCGTGAGCAAGGCCTCGATCCGGGGGAACTCGGCCAGGATCAGGGAGCGCTTGAGGCCCCGGCAGATCGCCTTGACCTCGTCGGGCAAGCGCGCGTAGGAGCGCTTTCCGCCCACAGCCTCGTAGAACAGTTTGACGAGGTCGACGATGTCCTCCTGGCGGCTCTCGCGCTTGCTGCCCTCCCAGTCATAGAAGTCCAAGAGCTTGCAGTCAAACTCGAGGCCGCAGCGCTGCACGATCACGTTGTCCATGTGCAGGTCGCCGTGGTATTCGCCGTAGTGGTGCATGTCCGCCACGCCCGACGCCAGCGCGTAGAGCAGGTGCATGGCCTGGAAGGGGGGGAGCCGGCGGCCTGGCTGGCGCTTGAGGAACGCGCTCAGGAGCTCGCCCTCGACGAACTCGCTCACGAGCATGGTGACCGTGCGGCCCTTGATCTCGACTTGATCCTGGCTCACGTACTGGATCACGATCGGGCAGTAGCGCAGCTTGTGCAGCTTCTTGGCGTAGATCCGCGCGACCCGGTCCTTGGGGTTCCGGTGCGGAAAGAACAGCTTCGCCGCGCGCTCGATCCCGGTGCCGCGCTCGCGGATCTTGTAGACCTCGCCCTCCCAGCCGCTGCCGAGCTGCTCGAGCACCTGGTAGCGGGCGCCGAGGCGCGAGTTGGGGCGGAGGTCGAAGCGCTCGAGGCGAGGGGTAGCAGCCATAGGCGGCAAGGATACGCCAAGCCCGGACATTCGGGAGTGTGAGCGCACCCCCCACACGCCCGACGCCCCGGCGCGGGGGAGGCGCCGGGGCGTCGGGGTCGCAGGCGGACCCGCGGAAAGGGGGGGGACGCGGGTCCGCGGGTCTAGGCCGCGGCGAGAGCGCGCGCGTGCGCGCCCTCGTCCGTGTAGAGCAGCCCGAGCAGGTGCCAGGCGATCCGGGAGGTCTGCTCGGCGTGGAACTCGAGCGCCACGGTGTCGGGGTCCAGGGACACGTCGACGCTCACGGACAAGGACTCGCTCATAGCGCGCTCCAGTCAGCCCTCAGGCTCTTGGGGGTGGGAGGTCACGATCAGGCCCACTCCGCCTCGTAGTCGGCGGCGCGGTACCAGGCGTTGTTCTCGCGCTCGGCGTCCTCTTCGTCGTCGGACTCCTCCTCGTCGTCGCCGTAGTCGTCCTCGTCGTCGTCGTCGCGGTAGTCGTCCTCGTCGTCGTCGTCGCGGTAGTCCTCGTCCTCCTCGTAGTCCTCACCGTCGCCGTAGTCGTCGTCGGACTCGTCGTCGTAGTCGTCGTCCTCTTCTTCCTCGTCCTCGTCGTAGTCGTCGTCCTCCTCTTCGTCGTCGTCGTAGGGACCGCCGACCTCCTCCTGGGAGGTCGACGCCTCCTCGCCTTCGCGCTCCTCGGCGCGGCGACGTTCGTGGCCACGCTGACGAGACGAGCGGTCGGAGGTATAGCGGCTTGGCTTCATTGGCCCTTCTCCTCGGGTGGGGACGGGGGCTGGTTCCGGGTCCGTCCTTCCGAGATTCGGGAACGCAACCGGAGGCCCCAAGCGCGGGCGCGGGGCGGAGTCGGGCGTCACGACGCAAGTCCAAGATTTCCGTGAGACCGGCGGTTAACGCGGAGAGGTGTCGGGCAACACGAAGAAACGTTCGTTAATCCGGCCCGTTAACGGGAGCGTTTACCCCACGTAGCTGGGGTTGATCCCCAGGCGCTTGATCTTCTTCCAGAGCGTCACCCGGCTGATGCCCAGGAGCGACGCGGCCAGGGCCTTCTTCCCCTGGGCCTGCTGGAGGGCGGCCAGGATCCGCTCGCGCTCGCCGTGGGTGGGCTCCGCAGGGGCCTCGCCCTCGCGGGAGGTGCCCCGGACCTCGACCGGCAGGTTCTCGAGCTCCAGGGTCTCGCCGCGGACGGTGACGAAGGCGTGCTCGAGGGCGGTGCGCAGCTCGCGCACGTTCCCCGGCCACGGGTAGCCCTCGATGGCAGCCCAGCCCGCGTCGCTCAGGGTCTTGACCTGCTTCCCGTGCTGGCGGTTGAACTCGCGCAGGAAGTGCTCGCAGAGCAGGCGCAGGTCGCCCTTGCGCTTGCGCAGCGGGGGCAGGTTGAGCTCGAACACCCGGATCCGGTAGTAGAGGTCCTCGCGGAACTGCCCCGCGGCGACGAGGGCCGCGAGGTCACGGTGGGTCGCGCTCACGATCCGCACGTCGACCTTCACCGGGCGCAGGCTCCCCAGCCGGCGGATCTCCCGCTCCTGCAACGCTCGCAGGAGCTTGACCTGAACGCTGGGCCCCAGGTCGCCGATCTCGTCCAGGAACAGGACCCCGCCCTGCGCCGCCTCGAACACCCCTGCCTTGTCGCGGGTCGCTCCGGTGAACGCGCCCTTGACGTGGCCGAACAGCTCGCTCTCCAGCAAGGGCTCGGGGATCGCCGCGCAGTTGACGCACACGAGCGGCGCCCCCCGTCTCCGGCTGGAGGCGTGGATCGCCCGCGCCGCGAGCTCCTTGCCGGTCCCGGTCTCGCCCCGGATCAGCACGGTCACGTCCACCTGGGCCGCCTGCTCGAGCTGCTCGAACACGGCGCTCATGGCCGCGCTCTCCCCCACGAGCTGGTGGAAGGCGCGTCGCGCGCGCTCCGGGGAGACGACCTCGGCCAGGCGCTGGTCGGCCTGCATGTGGGCGCCGAGCGCGGTCAGCACCCCCACGATCCCCACCCGTCGGTCGCCGTCGAGGGCCACGCGCAGCTCGCCCAGGAGCGTGACCACGGTCCCGTCCCGGTGGCGCACGGTCACCGGACCGTTGACCACGTCGGCGCCCTCGTCGGCCCAGAGCTGGGCGCAGAGGGTCGCCAGGCCGCGGGACCCCGGCGGGTCGAGCAGGGCCAGCGAGCTGCCTTGGACCGCGTCGCGCGGGTGTCCGGTCAGCTCCGCCGCGCCCCGGCTCCACCCCACCACCCGCAGCTCGGGGTCCACCGTGACCAGGGCGACGTGCAGCTGGTCGAGGAGCAGGGAGAGGTCCGGGTTGTCTGGCTCGAAGTCCAAACGCATGGTCGGCTCGTGGTTACGTGTCCTTGCAATACCTCTGAGCGGGCGGGGAAACAAGCGTTACCCGAGGGTTCGCGCTGGGGCCACCCAACCCCCGCGTTCAGGGGTCCAGGCGGCCGGCACGGGGCGTGCTCCCGCGTGGTGGAGTACACCCCTGCTTGGGGGAGGTGAGCGTTGCATCGGCTACTCCTGGCGACGGAATTCGCCGAGGCGAACGTCCGCCCCTTGGTCCAGGCGGCCCTCGCGCTAGCCGCCGTCGAGCCCGTCGAGGTCGTGCTGGTCCACGCCGTGTCCCCGGAGCAGGCCGCGCATGGGCTCGACGCTGCGGACCGGGCCTGTGAAGCCGTCGAGCGCCAGCTCCTGGCCGAGGGCGTCGACGTCTCGGGCACCCGCGTCATGCGGGTGTGCAGCCCGGACGAGCTCCTCGCCACCTCATGCCGCGAGCTGGGGCCGAGCGGGGTGATCCTCGCAGCGGGGGAGGACCCCCTGGGCGCCGTGCGCAGCGTGGGCTGCCCGAGCCTGGTCGTCGGCCCGCGCTGGCGGCACGGGCTCCCCGTGCGGGTGGAGGACCTGCGCTCCGATCCGCCGCTCCTGCGCTGGCGCAAGCTGCGCGAGCTCCTGGCGCTGCTCGGGCCCGACGAGGCCTGCGCGGCGTTCGTGTCCCCCGAGGGCCCGGGGCCCTTCGACGCGCCCTGGACCGCCCTCTCGAGTACGCCGACGGCAGCCGGCTGAGCCTTCCTCCTTTCGCCTCCGGCGCTCCCGCGTAGAGTCGTAGAACCATCGATCTATGTCGGCGCCAACGTGGGCCCGTTCCACGACGTATCGTCAGTCGCGGCAAGGGCCGCGCGCCCCAGTGGAGGGATCATGCGGATCGCGTTTTGGGTGAACGACGCCCACGAGGTCAAGACCAGCCAAACCACGAGCATGCTGATCCTCGCCGCCAAGGGTCGGGGCCACGAAGTGTGGGTCGTGGGGATCGAGGACCTCGGGGTGGACGGGCGCGGGCGGGTCGTCGCCCGCGCCGGCAAGCCCCTGGGCGCCCGCGAGGACGGGCGGCTCGAGGTCGGAGCCCCCGAGGCCCTGGATCTGCTGACCTGCGACGCGGTGCTGATCCGGACGAACCCCGGGCGCGGCGGGCGCGCGGACATGCACTCCGCCGCGCTGGGTCTGGCCGAGCTGCTCGAGGCGCGAAACGTCCGCGTGCTCAATCACCCCGCGGGCCTGCGCAAGGCGGCGAGCAAGCTGTTCCTGGCGGGGCTCCCGGCGCACCTCCGCCCGCGGACCGCGATCGGCAGCCGGATCGACTTCCTGCGCGAGTTCGTCGAGGAGGCCGACGGGCCCTGCGTCGTGAAGCCGCTGGTCGGGACCCGCGGGCAAGGGGTGTTCAAGGTCTCGGCCCACGACCCGAACCTGCAGGCGGTGCTCGCGACCCTGACCGAGAGCGGGCCGGCCATGGTCCAGGACTACCTCCCCGAGGCCGCCGCGGGCGACATGCGCCTGATCGTGCTCGAAGGCGAGCCGCTGGCGGTGGGCGGGCGCTACGCCGCGGTGCGTCGCGTCCCGGCGAAGAACGACTGGCGGAGCAACATTCACCTCGGGGGGCACGCGATCCCGGCCGAGCCGACCCCGGAGCAGCTCGCCGCGGGGCGTGAAATGGCCCAGCACCTCTTGGGCGAGGGGATCGTGCTCGCGGGCCTGGACCTGATCGGCAACCGCGCGGTCGAGATCAACGTGTTCAGCACGGGCGGCTTCCGCGACGCGAATGCCCACGCCGAGCTCGACTACTGCCAGCCGGTCCTCGACGCCTTCGAGCGCCGGATCCAGTCCCCGCGCATTCCGTAGTCCCTCGCAGGTTTCAGGGGGTCTGTCCCAGACCCCCTCGCCCTCGGGGCACAGCCCCTCGGGCTCACCCCCAAGGGGCTCGCTGCCGGCTTCGCCGGCAGGCTGCGCGCTCGCGGCTTCGCCGCTCGCCCGTCGGGCCGCACCACGCCCTTCGTGCGCAGGCTGCGCGCTCGCGGCTTGGCCGCTCGCCGTTCGGGCGGCACGACGCCCTTCGTGCGCGCGACTCTTCGTTGGTGGCTCTCGGCGGGCGCGTGCCCGTGGCTGTCCGACCTCCCCCCCCTACGAAGGCGGCAGGGGGGCTCCTTCGCGGGAGCGGGGGAGCGACGGCTCGCCGATCGCCCCCAGGTGGCAGTAGCGCGTGCCCGGGACCGCGACGGGGTCGCGGGACATGCCGATCACGATCCCCTCGGCTGGAGAGCGGTAGGACGCGATGCGGTGCCCGAAGGGGTCCACCAGGTCCACCAGCAGTTGGCGCTTGGCGATCCGGTCGCAGAGCCCGAAGTGGGTGTTCAACAGCCCGCCGGCCTTGGTGCGCAGCCAGCGCGAGGTCTTGCAGATCACCGGCTCGCGGTCGGGCAGCTCGGTGCGCGAGTCCTCGGAGATCAGCCCCAGCTCGCTCAGGATCCGCAGGATCCCGCCCTCTCCCTCGTAGACCATTTGCCCCTGGAAGGTGCTGGGGTTGCCCGCCTCCACGGTGATCGCGGGGATGTCCCGGGCGCTCGCCGTGTAGCGCAGCGTCCCGTCGCCGCTGCGCCCGTGGAGGATGATCTGCGGGTGCATGAGCAGGGCCATTTTGCGGGCCATGGGCTGATGCAGGTCCGCGCGCACGTAGAGCGAGTTGATCCGCCCGCGGCTCGCGGTGTGAATGTCGATCAGGTATTCGAGGGGCTCGAGGAAGGTCGTCGCGAAGGCGCGGGCGTACTGCTGCGACGGCGTGCCCGCCTGCTTGCCCGGGAACACGTGGTTCAGGTCGACCTCGTCCTCGGGGAACCGGCGCTGCCCTGCCTCGAAGGCCGGCACGTTGGCCACCGGCGCGCACACCAGGGTGCCCGCCAGCTCCTCGGGGTCGAGCCGCTTGAGCACGTTGTGAATGATGCGGATCCCGTTGAGCTCGTCGCCGTGGACCGCTGCGGCGATCCCGACCACGGGCCCCGGGCGCGCGCCGCGCACGACGACGAAGGGCACGTCCTTGGGCTGACCCAGGGCGGAGCGATACAGCGGGATCAGGAGGTCCACGCGCTGACCGGCGGGGTACTCCTCGACCCGCAGCGGGCGCGGGTCGACCTCGCCCACGGGCTTGAGGCCCCGCTTGATCTTGGGGACTCGCCCGATGTTGCTGCTCGGGGCCCGGGAGAGGTCGTCCTCGGTCACTTCGCCTCGATCTTGGGGCTCCCCGCCAGGATCTCCTGGGCGAGCTTCTGATCCTGGGCGAGGGAGCTGAACAGGTCGGCGCGGAAGCCGCCGCCGCGCTTGACCAGGCGCTTGGCCATTTCGTCGATCGCCAGGGTCGCCATCACCGACTGCACGAAGGCCTCGATCAGGTCGTCCATGCCCAGGCCGAGCTTGGCGAAGTCGCGGCGGTCGAACATCAGCAGGCGTTGGGGCTCGGTGGTCCAGTCCTCTTCGCCGACCCGGCGGCTGAGGTTGGTCCCCAGGATCGACCAGGACTCGGAGCCGTCCTGGAGCTCGCTGGCCATGGGCAGCGGCGCGCGGCGGGCGTACATCGCCACCGGGCGCCAGCACTCGTCCCCTTGCCAGGAGACCATCATCCGCATGTCGAAGGCGTAGATCAGGGTCTTCTTGTCGGGGATCGTGCCGATGTTGAAGACCTTGCCCTGGGGCGTGGTCGACGACCAGCGGAAGTTGCCTACGAGCTGCTGCACGATGAACGCGTCGTAGGCGTAGTCCTGGGCCATGAAGGCCTCGAGCTCTTCCTCGTTGACCAGGGTGAAGATCCCTGGCCGGCGTTGAGGTAGGGCACCTTGACCACCGCCTTGCCGCCGAGCTGGGCCACGATCAGCGGGACCTCGGCCTTGCGCACGTTGGTGAAGGACGCCGGGGTGCGGATCTCGAGCCCGCGGTGGCGGTTCACCGCGTTGAAGGCCTCGTAGGCCTTGGCGGCGAGGGTCTTGTTCCGGCCGCCCGCGAGGCAGGCCACGATCGGGTTCAGGAGCGGGGTCTTGAGGTCGAAGGGCAGTCGGGTCCAGGGGCGCTGGGTCACGTAGCGGAACCCGCAGGCGACCAGCAGCTCCTCGCCCTCGTACTTCACGTAGAGCTGCCGGTCCTTGACGGTGATGTGCCGGTAGGGGTCCTTGGCAGGGCAGGGGACGTAGTAGACCTCGCGGTCGAGCAGGGTCGAGAGCACCTGGGCATAGCCCGAGCTCTCCATGGGGTTCTTGTCGTAGAGCACGACCACGACCCCGTCCACCGGGGCGTCGCCCTTCTTCAGCGCCTTGCGCATCAGCGGGAGGAAGGTGTTCTCCAGCAGGCGACGGTAGCCGCCGTCCTCCTTCTCCTCCTCGACGAGGGGGAAGGACTTCTGCCCCGACGGGCAACTGTTGGTCTCGACCACGAGCTTCTGACGCACGCCGTTCTCGGTCGAGACGTTGAAGATGTCCGTGCCGGACCAGCGGAAGTAGCGGGGCGGGGTCGAGAGCACCTCGCGCAGCACGTCCGGCTGGACGAAGGGGTGCAGGTGGCAGTAGCGCGCGATCAGCCGCTCCTGGGACATGCGGAAGAAGCTGGCCACCTGGGGGTGGATCTGCGCGTTCAGGGTGCGCGGGTAGAAGTGGCGCTCGGAGTCGAACTCTCCTGGCTTGAAGATTTCGATACCAACGGTCGGATCCACGGAGTCGCTCCTCGCTGCGAGGGGATTGTGCCTGGGGGCGGGGCTAATGCAAATCCGGCGCGCCCAGGGGCCGGGGCCCCCTGGCGTACTCGGGGAGCGCGTGTCTAGGCGGTCGGGAGCCCCAGCACGTCCGCGGCGTGGGCCATGAGGTCGCGCATGCCGTCGGGGTCGAAGGGCGAGCGCAGGCCTGCGCCCTGGAACAGTTGGAGCACGCTCCCGGTGCCCCCCAGCCGGCAGAGCTCGAGGTAGGTCGCGAGGCAGCCCTCGTGGTCCTGGGTGTCGAGCATGCCGAGCTGCATGGCCCCGGTCTCGGCGATCGCGTAGTCGATGTAATAGAAGGGGTAGCGGAAGATGTGCAGCTGGGCGTACCAGCGCGAGGCGCGGTAGCGCTCGGCCTCGCCGGACCAGTCGATCCCCGGGAGGAACGTGTCCTGCAGCCGGACCCAGGTCTGGTCGCGCTCGTCGGGGGTCGCCTGCGGGTGCTCGTAGACCCAGTGCTGGAAGGCGTCCACCACCGACACGTAGCACAGCAGCTCGACCCCGCGCTTCCAGCGGCTGTGGGTGAAGCGCGCCTGCTGCTCGGGGGTGAAGAACTCGTCCAGGTAGGGCAGCGAGAGGTACTCCATGCCCATGGAGTGGACCTCGCAGGCGTCGGACGTCGGCCAGCGCAGGTCGACGGCGTCGATCCACTGGCTCTCCCAGCCCTGGAAGGCGTGGCCCATTTCGTGGGTGAGGGTCCCGACGTCGCCCTCGCTGCCCACCGAGTTGCAGAAGATCGCGACCTTGTTCTCGTCGGGGAAGCTCGTGCAGTACGCGCCGGCGCGCTTGGCCTTGCGGTTCTCCAGGTCGATCAGGCCCTGCTCCCGCATGCGGGAGAAGTGGGCGGCGAGCTTGGGGCTCAGGCGCTCGAACACACGGCCGGCCTTGTCGAGCTGCTCCTCGACCGGCTCGGCCACGTCCACGGGCAGGGTCCGGCCGGGGTGATACTCGCGGTCCCAGGGGCGGAGCGTGGGCGTGCCCAGCGCCTGGGCCTGCTCCTCGCACAGCGCGCGAAACAGCGGGCTGGCGTGGGCCTGGACCGCGGCGCGGAAGCGCGCTGCCTCCTCGGGGCCGTAGTCGGTGCGGCCCATGCCGGCGTAGCCCAGGGGCACGAAGGTCGGGTGCCCGAGGGTCTTGCCCATGCGGTCGCGGACCTGGACCTGGCGGTGGTAGACGTCGGCCAGGAGCTCGCGGTTGTCGACGAACCAGCCGTAGTAGGCCTCGAAGGCCGCCGGCGCAGGGCCGGGTCCGAAGAGGTGAGCTTGCCCCGGGCGCGAGCCAGGGTCAGGGTCTCGCCCTGGACCTCGACCTCGGCCTGGGCCACGGGCTTGTCGTATTCGGTGGCCAGGTTCCCGACTTCGACCTGGGACGCGCCGTTGCGCGGGTCGAGGGCTCCTGCTGCACCTCGAGCACGCGCAGGAGCTGGGCCCGTAGCGCGCGCCGATCGCCTCCTTGTGCGGGCTCTGGAGCAGGGCCGCGACCAGGGCGCTCTCGCCGTCCTCGGCCTTGGGGTTCAGCTCCTCGCGGTAGACGCGCTCGGCCTCCTCCTTGGCGGGGTCGTCCATGGCCCGGGAGTAGGCGTGGCGCCGGCGGCTGCCCTCGCTCCCCAGGTAGCTCTTGAGCGCGTTCCAGTCCTCGTAGAGCGCGAGCCAGCCGTCGGGGGTCGGGCTGCGGTCGGCCTCCGCCGCGCGCTCGAGCAGCCCGCGGTAGCGGGCCTCGATCCAGGCGGGCTCGAGGGTCTGGGGGCGGTCGGGGCAGTGCACGTAGGTCGTCATGGGGGCTCCAGTCGGCTGCGGAGCACACGGTAGGGCAGCCCCGCGCCGCGGTAAAGCGGGCTCAGCCCTGGCCGTCGGCGCTCGCCGGTCACACCGGTCGCGCGCTCGAGGTGACGTCCAGGGCCGCCACGGGGTGCCTCGCAGTCCAGGGCCCACAGCGACGTGAGCCCGACGGGAGGATCGTGGCGACCCCCATGTCAGCTGCCGAGGCGGTGGTCGATCCGCGCGACACCTGAACCCGAGCTCCCCGGGCGGAGCGGGCTAAGTCACCAACACGCAGGCGTCTGGACCCGCGGCACGTGGGGTGCACGAGGCCCTCGGGCAGGCCGCACGCGGCGGCCCACCACCCACAGAGCAAGAGAGCCTCATGAACCTTCGCATGCTGTCGTTGCCGCTGATCGCCCTGTGCGCGGCGGTCGCCCAGGACGCCCCCCAGGTGGGGATCGACCCCCAACGCACCTTCCAGACCGAGTACGCCGTCGCCAGCGACGCGCTCAACACCCTGCGCCGAACCCTGGCGCTGAAGTTTCCCGAGCTGGGGTCGGGCGAAGCCTTGGACGTGACCCTGGGCTACCGCGGGAAGGACACTCCCGAGCTCACGGTCCGGGGTTCGGTGCTCGACTTCGGCGCGGCGCTCAAGCTCGAGCGCTACGTGGCCGCCGACCGCACCGCGGCGCTGATGCTCATGGACCACGACCGCGCGGACCCCATGAGCCCGAGCTACCTCGAGGTCCGGGGCGACACCCTGCTCGTCCTCAGCGGCGACTTCGTGGCGACGCCCAAGCGGATCCTCGCGGTCCGGCACCTGGCCTTCGCCGGGGTCGACGCGCCGCTGGCCGCATTCGGCCGGCAGGAGGGCGACGACGAGCTGTTCCTGCGCTTCCCCGCGGACGTCGTGCGGGAGACCCCCTGGCTCGACGGGCACCAGGCGCTCTCGCCCCAGGTCTTGGAGCAGATCGCCTCGGCGACCCAGACGCCGCTGGGTCGCGACGGCACGCGCCTGACCCTCGACGCGGGCAGCGTGGTCATGGTCCTCGACCGCAACCCCGAGTTCGTCGAGGTCGCGCTGCACGCCTCGCAGGAGGGCCTGCTCGCCGCCCAGACCCTGCGGGAGGCGGTCCTCGGCAGCGTCGCGGGCAAGCCCAGCCCCGCGGGCGCTCCAGCCCAGGGCGGGATCGTGACCTCCCTCGACGCGCCGCGGGTCCTGCGTCTGGACGAGAGCCACAGCGGGCGGGTGTTCGAGGTCGTTCAGGGAGGGACCGTGGAGGTCTCGTTGCCGGTGGACCCGACCTCGGGCTACGGCTGGACCTGGAAGGACGATCCGCAGCACCTGGCCGCGGTGTCCGAGGTCGAGGAGACCGAGGGCCAGGACCCGCGGTTCATGATCGCGTTCGAGGCGACCGAGCTCGGGGAGGACGTGCTGGTCTGGGAGTATCGCGACGACGACGGGCTGAACGCGAACCCCGAGACCTACCGCTTCACGGTGCGGGTGGTGGCCGCCGGTGAGGCCAAGCAGCCCGGGGACGTGGCCCTCGGCGTGGCGGAGAGCGGCGGGCGGTTCGAGGTGCGCCGGGGCGGGACGATCGAGGTCTCGCTGCCGGTGGACCCCAGCTCGGGCCGCGGCTGGACCCTGACGGAGCTCCCCGAGCACCTCGCGATCCTGGTCGAGGTCGAGGAGACCGAGGGGTCCAACCCCCGGTTCGTGATCGTGTTCGAGGCCACGGAGCGGGGGACCGACACCCTGACCTTCGAGTATCGCGACGACGACGGGCTCAGCCCGAACCCGCCGCGCTACACCTACCGGATCGCGGTGGTGAAGTAGCCCACGAACGCGTGAAGCCCCCGCGGCCCTGCCTCACGGCGGGGCCGCGTCGGCGTTGCGGAATCCTACGGTCGCGGGACGAAGTGCAGGTCGTAGGGGTCGTCGTAGGAGCGCTCGCGGCGCAGGAGCTCGCCCTGCACGAGCTCGTAGTTGTGGCGCAGCATGCGCTGCCACTTGGCCACGACGGGCTCCGCGACCGGCGTCCAGATCTCGGGGTGGAGCAAGAGCTGCACCCGGGGGTAGGTCCGCTCACGGAACAGCACGCTCGGGCAGCCCTCGTGCCAGCGCCAGTTGCTGTCCGAGAGGTAGTGGAACCCCGCCATGTCCTCGCGGTCGTAGGTGTTCAGGCAGCCGATCTGGACGCGGTTCTCGAGCACCGCGGGCCCGGGCTGGTGGAAGGACACGACCTCGATCGGCTGGCCGAACTCGGCCTCGAGCCAGGCGCGCTCGCGGTCGATCTGCGGGCGCAGGTCCGCGGGGAGGTCGGTGCTCCCGCTGGGCGCGTCGTAGTGCAGCCCCAGGCGGTGCCCCAGCGCGAGGATCCGCTGCACGAGGGTGCGGTTGGTCACGTTGAGCAGGTTGTGCATGGCCGCGCGCAGCAGGACGAAATACGTGCTCTGGATCCCCAGCGCGTGCTCGATCTCGGCCATGCGCAGCGCGGCCACCAGGTCGTTGTCGCAGTCGTGGCGCAGGACGCACACCCCCTCGGCGTCGCGGCTGGCGGCCATGGAGGGGTAGTCGACGAAGCGGTAGCCCGCGTCCAGGGCGCTCTGCAGCAGGTGGCGCAGGTGCTCGTAGGTGAAGTCGTCGTAGGCGTTCTCTGGCATGCGGCTCCCGCTCACTCGGAGAGGGTATCGTCTCGGTGCGGCCCAGGGGCCGGCGGGGAGGCGGAGCATGACGCAGGCCAGCGAGATCGCGCGGAGCCTGGGGCTGGAGCTCGTGGGCGCGGACGTAGCGGTGGTCGGCGCGGCGCCGGTGAGCGAGGCCCGCGCGGGCTGCCTCGTGTTCGCCTCCCGCTTCGACGAGGCCCTCGCGGCCCGGCTGAACGCGGGCCCGCAGGCGTTCGTGCTCGCCTGCGAGGCCTACCGCGGGACGCTCACCCTGCCTCACGCGCTCTCGCCGAACCCGCGCCTGGACTTCGCCCGGGCGGCGGGCCGGTTCCTCGCCCCGACCCCGGCCCCGCGGATCGCCGAGACCGCGGTGCTCGAGGAGGGCGTCCAGCTCGGCGCCGGGGTGAGCGTCGGCCACTACGCGGTGATCGGGGCGGGGACGGTGATCGGCGACGGGACCGAGGTCCGCAACCACGTCTCGATCGCGCCGGGGACGGTGATCGGGGCGCGCTGCCTGCTCAAGTCTCAGAGCGTGATCGGCGAGGAGGGCTTCGGCTTCGAGCGCGACGAGGACGGGCGCCCGATCCGGATCCCGCACTTCGGGCGGGTGGAGCTCGAGGACGAGGTCGAGGTCGGCGCGCACACCGTGATCGCGCGGGGGACCCTGGGCGCGACCCGGATCCGCCGCGGCGCCAAGCTCGACGACCACGTGTTCGTGGCCCACAACTGCGAGATCGGGGAGGGCGCGCTGGTGATCGCCATGGCGGAGGTCAGCGGGAGCTGTCGGGTGGGCCGGGGCGCCTGGATCGGCCCCAACGCCTCGATCCGCGACCACGTCGCCGTGGGCGACGGCGCCCTGGTGGGGATCGCCGCCAACGTGGTCAAGCCCGTGCCCGCGGGCGCCACGGTCGCGGGGAACCCCGCGCGCCCGCTCCCTCCGCGGAGCTAAACGGAAGTGCGCGATTCTGAGTGGTCAGCACTGAGACCGCGTGCTGACCACCACCGAATCGCGCCTTCCGTTTAGCTACTGGAAGCTCTGCCTGGGCGCTAGCGTTCGGGAGACTCGGAGCTGCAGGACACGTCACGACCAAGCGAAGCCTCTACTAGAAACCAGAGTCACGATCCTGAGCGGGCGAGGGAGCGCCAGATCGTTGACGACCTAGGTGCCACTCTCGCCCGCTCAGTATCGTGAACTCTGGTTTAGGGCCGGCGGAAGGTGCGCAGGAACGCCCACACCTGCTGGGCGTCGGCGACCCGCACGGTGTGCCCGCCCGTGAACTCGTTGAGCTCCACCGGGTGGCCCGCGCTCGCCAGGCGCCCGCGGTCGGTGCGTCCGGCCTGGACCGGGACCACGGCGTCCTGGGTCCCGTGCTGGATCACGACGGGGAGCGCGCGCTGGACGCCGCTCGGGAACACGCCCTGCGCGATCGCGAGGTCCAGCGAGCCGGCGTTGATCCCGAGGCCCGCGAAGCTGTTGGCGTTGGCGAGCACGACCACGTAGCCGAAGTGGGCTCCGGCGGAGAAGCCGTGGTAGTAGACGCGCTGGGTGTCGACGTTGAACGCGCCCTGCACGTCCTGCAGGATCGCCTGGAGCCCGAGCACGTCGTAGTTGAAGTTGAACCCGCCGTTGCGGTCGTGGTCGCGGAAGTCGATCACCGCCACGGTCTCGGCGTCCGCCAGGGCGCGCCAGGGCTGGAGCCCCATGTTGGCGGCGACGACCAGAGGGATCGGGGTCTGGGGGTCGTAGCTCGCGGGGACGTAGACGTCGTAGTCGAGCTGGAGCGCGGGGAGGCCAGCCTGCGCGGTCGTGGTCACGGTGCGCGTGCGCAGCCCAGGCTGGCCGCCGCTGCCGCCGCTCCCCGTCGTGGCGGGAGCGGCGGGGAGGGGCCGGGCCAGCGCCCACTCCAGGCCCGAGGGCGCGGCGAAGGCCGCCAGCAGCGCGGGGACGTCCCGGGCCAGGGCGAGCTCCTCGGCGCGGACCTCGTGGCCTGCCCCCGTGAGGAAGCTGGCCGCCGAGCGGGTGCCGGCCAGCGCCGGGTCCTGGGTGCCGACCGCGAGCTGCGCCGGAGCCTGCCGCGCGGGGGGAGCCCCGGCGTAGGGGCCGGGCCAGCTCCCGGCCAGCAGGGTCAGGCTGGCGAGGGGGCGCTCCCAGCCCGCGACCCCGAGGGCCGTGGCCCCGTCGCCGACGCCCAGGGCGTGCACCTGGCGCGGGTCCACCGTGTAGCCCGGGAGGGCGAGGGCCAGGTCGACGACCGCGGTGAGCTCCGCGGCGGTGGCGGCAAGCTCGGCGGCGGGGGTCGCGCTCCCGTGGTCCGCCCAAGAGACGGGGCTCAGGGTCTCCGGGGCCAGGACCAGGACGCTCTGGGCGTCGGCGTCGGCCAGCCAGCCACCCTGCTCGAGGGCGTCGAGGACCCCGTCGGGCGTCGAGCCCCGGTCGTGGAGCGCGAGCAGGACCGGCGCGGGAGCGCCCGCCTGCACGCCGGGCGGCACGTAGAGCACGTAGGGGCGACCGCCGACCACGCCCGCGTCCCGCCGACCCGAGGCGATCGGGGCGGTCGAGGAGCCGGAGGTCGAGGTCGCGCTGGACTGGATCGGCGCGGCGGTCGTCGAGCTGCCGCCCCCCGAGCTGCCACCGCAGCCCAGGAGCGCACACACCGCCAGGAGCCCTACGGGCCCGGCGAACGTCGGTCGTTTCATGCCGGTTCTCTCTCTTCTCTCGCCTCCCCTCCGTGCACCTCCGGTTCCGAGGCGTGTCGCGGCCGGGTAATTCCCCCAAGCGACGGAGAGGGAACGGGTTGGGTCTCTGCGGCGAGCGACGCGGGCTGCGCGCAGGAGGGCTGGCCTCCGGGACCGTCCCCCGGGTCCCGGGTGCGGCTCATGCCGTGGGACGCGCGCGGGGGAATCCGTTCGCGCGCGGTCACGCTTCGGCGTCGCGCGGCCCAGGGCGAACTTTGGGTGCAGGCGTCGCAGACCCACCCCACTAGAATTGCGGGCGAGGAGGCGCCATGACGAACCTCGAGACCCGGGTCTACGACAGCATTCTGGACATGCTCTCGAGCGCGGAGAACCCCACGCCCTTGCTCCGCCTGAACCGCGTCGTGCCGTTCACGCAGGCCAAGGTCTACGCCAAGCTCGAGTGGTACAACCCCTTCGGCTCGGTGAAGGACCGCGTCGCGGCGAACATGATCCGCGACGGCGTCGAGCGCGGGACGATTGGGCCCGAGCAGGAGCTGGTCGAGCCCACGAGCGGGAACACTGGCATGGGGCTGGCCATGCTGGCCAACGCCCGGGGCTACCACCTGACCACCCCGCTCTCGAAGGCGATCCCCGCGGAGAAGCGGGTGATGCTCAAGGTGTTCGGGGCCAACGTCGAGGAGCTGGAGGACACCCTCTGCCCCGCGCCCGGCGCCCCCGAGGGCGCGATCGCCCGCGCCATGCACCTCGGTTCCACACCCGGCTGGCACATGCTCAACCAGTATCAGAACGAGGCCAACCTCGAGGCCCACGTGCGGGCCACGGGGCCCGAGATCTGGCGCCAGACCGAGGGCAAGATCACGCACTTCGTGGCGGGCCTCGGCACCTGCGGCACGATCACGGGCAACGGGCGCTTCCTCAAGGCGAAGCACCCGGGGGTGCAGGTGATCGCCGTGCACCCCGAGCCGGGGCACGACATTCCCGGCGTGCGCTCCCTGCCCCAGCTCAAGCAGACCAAGCTGTTCCACCCCGAGGAATACGATCAGCTCGTCGAGGTCACGAACCGCGAGGCGTTCGACATGTGCCTGCGCCTGATCCGCGAGGAGAGCCTGATCGCGGGGCCGAGCTCGGGCATGGCCCTCGTCGGCGCGCTCAAGGTGATCGAGGACGACCCCGACGCGGTGGTCGTGGTGATCTTCCCCGACAACGCGTTCAAGTACGCCTCCTCCTTCGAGAAGCACTTCCCGGAGCTGCAGGTCGCGCACCCGGAGGTGCGCAGCGGGCCGAGCGATCAGGAGGCCATGCTCGCCGGCCTGATCGAGAACTCGCGCAACCCGCGCAACACCCTCGAGGTCGACGACCTCGAGCAGCACCTCGCCTCCGCGGAGGCCGCGCCCTACCTGCTCGACGTGCGGGCGCCCGAGGTCTACGCCAAGCAGCACGTGGCGGGCGCGGTGAACATTCCGGTGGACGAGATCAGCCGGCGTCGAGGCGAGCTCCCCCAGGAGCACGAGCGCCCGATCGTGACGGTCTGCAACCGCGGCAACCTCTCGATCAACGGCATGCTCGTGCTGCAATCCCTGGGCTACAAGAACGTGCGCAGCCTCAACGGCGGGACGATCGCCTGGGCCGAGCGCGGGCTGCCCACCGCCGAGGGCGCTCAGGGCTGAGCCTCAGAGCCAGGCGAAGAACAGGCTCAGCAGGCGGATCAGCGGGTAGGCGAACCACACCACGAAGCCCCACAGGGCGATGCTCTGGAGCGGGTTCACTCCGTTCGGGTCGCTGCGCTCGGCGGGGGAGTAGCGGTCGTCGAACACCTGCCCCGTGCGCGGCACGAAGAGGGTCGCGAGCACGATCGCGGGCAGGATCGCGAGGTAGAGGTTCTCCGTGCGCATGCTGCTCGGGAATACGAGCCAGGGCAGGGCGAGGAGGTAGACGGCCCAGCCCGCCGCGATCAGCCGCGCGCTGTTCTTGTAGTCCCAGATCCCCGAGCCCAGCCCGACGAACACCGCGGCGTTGGCGGCGGTGCTCGCCGTCAGCCGCATGCCGCTCGAGCCGTTGCTCCAGAGCACGATCAGCATGGGCAGCGCGAGCACGATCGCGGCCAGGAAGCGCGTTTGCTGCGCCTCCACGAGCTTGACCGCGAGGGCGACCCCCAGGAACACGAAGGGGAGCAGGAGCGGGGCCTGGAACCCCGGGGCCGGGTCGTTGCCTGGGCTGAGGGCGCCGAGAAAGACCGCCAGCACGAGCTGGAGCAGCGCCAGGGCGTAGAACACGAGCGCCAGGCCCCGCACCTGAGACTCCGCGACCGCGTCCGGGCCCAAGGTCCGCTGTGGCCCGCCGCTGAAGGTCTGCGAGGGGCGCTTGATCGGGCGCACCGGGGTCCAGGCGGGTTCCTGGGCGGCGGGGGGAGGGGTGGGATCGACGGGCGGGGTCGGGTCGTCCATGGGGGAGGCTCCAGTCCGCAGTGGACCGGGCGCTCCCTGCGCGGGCAAGGGGATCGGCGGTCTAATCCGCTCCAGGGTTTGGAACCCTCCTGTTCGCGCTCGACTCGCGGTGGCTCAAAGGGGGCGGGCTGGGGCGCAAACGGGAAACCCGGCGTGTGGGATTACAGGGGTTACCCACCGGCGAGGGGCTTGCGAACGGTGGGGCGGAAGGACTCGCTCATGCTCTGCCGTGCGTTGCTCGCCCTCGCTCTGTGTGCCTCCGTCGCGGGGGCTCGAGACGGCCTGACGCCAGCCGCACGAGCGGTGGCGTTCCCCCTGCCGCCGGTCCCGATCCCGCTCCCGTGGCTGTTCGGCTCGGAGGCCGACGCGCCTCGCTTGAGCTCTCCGGAGCTGCCGTTCAAGCGCTACTCGACCTTGCGCGGGCTGCTGCGCGGGCTGGTGCTGAAGGAGATCCTGGACGAGCTGCAGCAGGCCGAGGACCCGGCGGCGACCCTGCGCAGGATCGAGGCGCGCCTCGCCCGGCGCGACGACCTGGCGCCCGAGCTGCGCGCGCTGCGGGCGGGGATCGAGGACGACGCCTTGCCCGACGCGATCCTGCAGGTCGCGATCGAGATCGGGAGCGCGGAGGAGTTCCCGGTGGTCACGACCACGGTGATCGGGACCGCGGTGCGCGTGGACGGCGGGGCGACGGTCACGATCGTGCGGCCGCCTCGGGACTGAGGCTCAGTCCTCCAGCGTGATCCGCGGCTCGAGCAGGCGCAGGACCGCGGCGGCGCAGCGCAGCACGTCGAGCTCGCCGGTGTCGAGGCGCAGCTCGGGGGCGTCGGGGGCCTCGTAGGGCGCCGAGACCCCGGTGAAGTCCTGGAGCTCGCCGCGGGCGGCCTTCCGGTAGAGGCCCTTGGGGTCGCGGGCCTGGCAGGTCTCGAGGGACGTCGCGAGGTGCACCTCGAGGAAGCGCTCGGGGCCGATCACCTGGCGCGCCGCCTCGCGCGCGGCCGCCAGCGGCGAAATGAAGGCCACGATCGCGATCAGCCCGGCGTCGTTCATGAGCCGGGCCACGTGGCTCACGCGGCGCAGGTTCTCGGCGCGCTCGGCGGCGGAGAAGCCCAGGTCCTGGTTCAGCCCCTGGCGCACGTTGTCGCCGTCGAGGACCGTGACCGCGCGGCCTTCGCTCAGGAGGTGCTGCTCGAGCACCCGGGCCAGGGTCGACTTGCCCGAGCCCGAGAGCCCGGTCAGCCACACCGTCGCTGGGCGCTGGTTCAGGACCCGCTCGCGCTGGGCCGCGTTGGCGTAGGCCTCGGAGGTCAGGGTGCGCTCGTTCACCGGGGAGCCTCCAGGGCGCCGAGGGCTTCGAGGTGGGCCAGGACCTGGCGGGCGCAGGCCTCGATCCCGTCCCGATCGGGGCGCAGCACGAGGTCCGGGTCCTCGGGGCGCTGGTAGTCGGCGTTGACCCCGGGGACGTTGGTCAGCTCCCCGCTCTGGGCGCGGGCGTAGACCTGACGCTCGTCCCGGGCTTCGCACCAGGCTCGCGGGCTGGCCACGTGCACGAGCACGAAGCGCTCGGGGCCCACCAGGCCCCGCGCGACCTCGCGCACCTGGCGGGTGGGGGACACGAAGCAGCAGATCGCGAACAGCCCGGCCTGGTTCACCATGTGCGCCACCGCGCCCACGCGGCGCAGGTGCTCGAAGGTGTCCGCGGGGTTGAAGCTCAGCCCGTGGCTCAACGTCTCGCGCACCACGCGCCCGTCGAGCACGTAGGCGTGCTTGCCGCGGGCGAGGAGCAGGCGGTCCAGCGCGTCGCCGACCTCGGTCAGCCCGCTGGCGGGGAGCCCGGTCAGCCACACGGTGCGCGGGTCCTGTCCCAGGGCCAGGGCCTTGGCCTCGAGCTCGACCGCGCCCCGGGCCTCCTGCAGCTCGTCGCCGTGGGCGCTCGTCTCGGCGGTCGCGGCCACGGTCGGGAGCACCACCGGGAGCACCTCGGTCGGCGCGCGCTGGATCAGCATGCCCGCGCCCACGGTGGCGTGGGTCAGCGGGTCGATCAGGATCAGCCCCCCGCTGGCGCGGTTGCGCGCGTAGGGGTCGTGGAACAGCGGGCGCGTGGTCGAGAGCACGACGCGCCCGATCCCGTTCAGCCCCAGCTCGGCGCACGCGGGCTGGCGACTGAGGGTGGTCACGTCGACCTCGTAGCGCAGGTCCTCGGCCCGGGCGCTGAGCTCCTGGGTCCCGCACTTGAGCACGAGCTCGGCGCCCGGACGCAGCGGCGCCTCGGCCATCCACACCAGCATGCACTCGAACACCCGCCCCACGAGGGGCTGGTTCTGCGGGTGCACGAGCAGGTCGCCGCGGCTGACGTCGATCTCGTCCTCGAGCACGAGGGTCACCGCCTGGGGCGGGAAGGCGTGCTCGAGGTCGCCGTCGTAGGTCACGATCCGCGCCACCCGCGAGGTCTTGCGCGAGGGCAGGGCCAGGATCGGGTCCCCGACCCGCACGACCCCGGACTGGACCTTGCCCATGAACCCGCGGAAGTCCTGGGTGGGGCGGCTCACGAGCTGCACCGGGAAGCGGAAGTCGATCAGGTTCCGGTCGCCGTCGACGTGGACCTCCTCCAGCAGGCTCAGGAGCGGCGGGCCCTCGTACCAGGGCATGGCCGGGCTGCGGGCGGTGACGTTGTCGCCCTTGAGCGCCGAGAGCGGGACGAAGCGCAGGTCGGGGATCTGCATGCGCCCGGCGAAGGCGAGGAAGTCCCGGCGGATCGCCTGGAACACGGCCTCGTCGTAGCCCACCAGGTCCATTTTGTTCACGCACACCACGGTGTGCTGGATCCCGAGCAGGCTGCTAATGAACGCGTGGCGCTTGGACTGGGGCAGGATCCCCTTGCGGGCGTCGACGAGCACCAGCGAGAGGTTGGCGGTCGAGGCGCCGGTGGCCATGTTCCGCGTGTACTGCTCGTGGCCTGGGGTGTCGGCGATGATGAACTTGCGCTTGGCGGTCTCGAAGTAGCGGTAGGCCACGTCGATCGTGATCCCTTGCTCGCGCTCGGCCTTGAGCCCGTCGGTGAGCAGGGCGAAGTCGATCGTCTCCCCGGCCGCCGCGACCGAGGCGTTGGTCGTGTTGCGGGCGGCCTCGGCCACGTGGTCCGAGTAGACGCTGCGGGTCTCGTAGAGCAGGCGCCCGATCAGGGTCGACTTGCCATCGTCGACGCTGCCCGCGGTGGAGAAGCGCAGGAGGCTCTTGGTCTCGGCGGCGGCGAGGAGCTGCTCGGCGGCGGTCAAAAGTAGCCCTCCCGCTTCTTGAGCTCCATGGAGCCGTCGCGGTCGTGGTCGATCACGCGGGTCGCGCGCTCCGAGGTGGTCTCCTCGAGCAGCTCCTCCAGGATCTTGGGCACCGTGTCGGCGTCGGAGCGCACGGCCCCGGTGCAGGGGGTGCAGCCCAGGGAGCGGAAGCGGCAGCGCACGGTCTGGACCACGTCGCCGGGCT
This sequence comes from Planctomycetota bacterium, assembly GCA_041402045.1. GTDB lineage: Bacteria > Planctomycetota > J058 > J058 > J058 > JAGQRJ01. The sequence goes on from JAWKSZ010000003.1 coordinate 96,516, forward strand.
GGCTGGGGAGCCGGTCGTCGACCGGGATCAGCTGCTCGCCGCGGACCACGACCTGGCGGTCGGCGGCGAAGTAGAGGGGGACGACCGGGATCTCCTCGACGTGAATGTAGTGCCACACGTCGACCTCGGTCCAGTTGCTGAGGGGGAACACCCGGATCGACTCGCCGGGGTTCACTCGGCCGTTGTAGAGGTCCCACAGCTCGGGGCGCTGGTTCTTGGGGTCCCACTGCCCGGCGCGGTCGCGGAAGCTGAACACGCGCTCCTTGGCCCGGGAGCGCTCCTCGTCGCGGCGGGCCCCGCCGAAGGCCGCGTCGTAGCCCCCGGCAGCCAGGCCCTCGAGCAGGCCCTTGGTCTTCCAGATCGAGCAGCACGTCGCGGTGCCGAAGTCGAAGGGGTTCATGCCCAGGCGGCGGCCGTCCCGCTGGGTGGCCACGATCAGCTCGGCGCCCAGGGCCTGCGCCATGCGATCGCGGAAGGCGTACATCGCCTCGAACTTGAACGTCGTGTCGACGTGCAGGAGCGGGAAGGGGAGCTTGCCGGGATAGAACGCCTTCTGCGCCAGGCGCAGCATGCACGACGAGTCCTTGCCCACCGAATACAGCATGACCGGCCGCTCGCAGCTCGCGACGACCTCGCGCATGACGTGGATCGCCTCGGCCTCGAGCTCGCGGAGGTAGGAGAGTCGATAGCTCATGGGCGGAGTCTACGGCGGGGCGTGGGAGCGAGGAGCGCGGAGGTCCGGGGCTTCACCCGAGCTTCACGCGCGCGCCAACGGCAGCGGCGCGCCGGCGTCGAGGACCGCCCAGGCCTGGTCCACCACCGTCCGCAGCTTGCCCAAGCAGGTCTCCTGCCACGCGGGGTCCTCGGGGGCGAAGGCGGCGCGCATGCGGGCCTTGGCGCGTTGGGTGGCCGGGCTCGTGGGCACGCCCCAGTGGTGCGCGCGGTTCTCGAGGTGCAGGGCCTCGATCACCTGCAGCGGACTCACGGTGCCGAACTCGGCGGTGAGGAACAGGTAGGCGACCTGCGGCATGACGTCCTCGCACCAGGGGCCGAGGCCGCCGCGCACGGGGTAGGCCGTGCCCCCCGCGTCCCAGGCCTCGACCTTGTGGGCGAAGGCGGGGCCGTAGCGCGCGACGCGCGGGTCCGCGGGGCCGCAGTCGAGGAGCAGCGCGTAGTCGCCGCGCTCGCCGAGGCCGGTGTGCACGTCGAGGTGCACCACCCGCGCGGCGCCCTTCAGCAAGCGCGGGAGCTCGCCGCGGAGCAGGGTGTGGGTCGGGGCCGGGCGCTGGCCCCCGAAGAACAGGCCCCGGGGGTGCTCGTACTGCCCTCCGGCGACCGCGGCCTTGAGGGTCGCGAACTCCGCGCGCGATCGGAGCGCGCGGGCCATGAACGCGCTGGAGGCGGTGGGGCCGGCGCCGCGGGTTCAGGAGCTCGTGGACCAGCTCGTAGCCCGGAGGCGCGCCTCGTAGCGCCTGCCGGGCAGGAGGAAGTTGCGGTTGAGGTCGACGTTGTGCTGGTCGAAGGCCGATCCCAGGCGCATGGCCGTAGGGCTCCAGCGCGTGCAGCAGCAGCAGCAACCCTCGTCCCCGCAGGAGCTCGGCGCGGACCTGAGGAGCGGCTCTGCAGCGCCGAGCCGAGGTAGCCCTCGACCCCATGCAAGCTTCTCCCGAGCTGATCACACGCGCTCGGCGTCGGGGTCGCCGAGCTGGGCCACGTCGACGGCCAGGACCTCCTGCTCCGGGCCGCGCAGGGCCAGGGGGTGGCTCTCCACCCGCGCGCCGGCGGCGGAGGCCGCGGCGAGGAAGCGCGCGCGGGCGCGGGCGTAGGTGGGCGAGAAGCTCTCGGCGAAGGACATGCTCAGCTCCCGAGGCGGGCGACGAGGGCGCGGATCCGGGTCTCGAACGCCTGCTTGTGGTGGTGCTCGTAGCCCTCGAGGGTGGTCAGGCTGCGCGGATCCTGGACGCGGTCGACGAACAAGGTGCCGTCGAGGTGGTCGAGCTCGTGTTGGTGGGTCCCCGCGCAGAGCCCGGCCACGACCTCTTCGTGGGCCTCGCCGTCGCGGTCGAGGTAGCGCACGCGCACGCGCTCGTAGCGGGGCACGAGCCCGCGCAGGTTGGGCACGGAGAGGCAGCCCTCGTAGTTCTCGAAGGTCTCCTCGCCGACCGGCTCCCAGCGCGCGTTGATCAGGACGCGGAGGGGGATCGCGGGCTTGTAGGGGTAGCGGGGGTTGGGGGCGCGGACCTCGATCACGCAGATCCGCACGGGCTCGCCGACCTGGTTGGCGGCCAGCCCGGCCCCGTTGCGAGCGCGCATGGTCTCGATCAGGTCGTCTATGAACCGCTGCCAGCGGGGGCTGGCCAGCTCCTCGCCGCTGAGGTCGCGCGCGACCTCGCGCAGCACGGGGTGTCCGATCTCGACCACGTCCAGTACGCCCACCGGGGCCTCCCTGGAGGGAGTCTACGCGGCGCGGGAGCCGCCAGGCGAGGAAAAGACGGGGGTGGGGTGAGGCCGACCGCCTAGTACCACTGGCGGTAGCGCCAGGGCGGGGTCGGGTCCTCGTCGTGCCACAGCCCGCGGTGGTCGTCGCGCGCGGCGCGCTCGCGGTCGAGGTACTGGTAGCGCAGGCTGCCCCACACATACGAGCGGTAGACCCAGGCGTAGCCGCGATCGAGGAGTTCCTCGTTCAGGGTCCGCCCGTCCTGGAGCTCGACGATCGCCACGGTGCGGTCGTAGAAGTCCTTGACCACGGGCCGCACCCGCACGCGCTCGTAGAGCAGGAGGTTGGCGACGAAGTTGCCGGCGGAGTGTCCGTAGCGCTGCTCCCACTCGGGGGCGTCGACGCCGTGGAGCCGGATCATTTCCCGGCGGCTGCCGCTGCGCACGAGCAAGGTGTCACCGTCGTAGACCGCCACGACCTGCCCGGTCCACGGCGCCTGGTTCTCAGCGCCCACGGGCGCGATCCCACCGAACAGCACGGCGAGGCCGAAGACCCCGCCCACGATCCACTTGTGCACCACCGACCCTCCCACGCTCTCTTCAGCGCACAGACAGTAAAGATCGGGACAAGGGCGAAGGTCACTGAACTGTAAGGAAGTACCTTCGTCGCGGCTGGCGTCTTCGCTCGGGGGGTTGTCCAATATGCGCGTGAACGACGTAGGTGATGCAGCCACAAGGGTCCGCGCGCACGCGACCCCCTGCGCGCGAGGTCGACATGCCTGAGCTGGACCTGGGACTGCGGGTCTCCGCTGAGGAGGCTCTGAGCGGCCTGCGCACACTCCTCGACGCGCGCTTGGACGACGCCGGACGCGCGTGGCTCGACGGCGCCGAGGCGACGCCGGCGGGGCTGCGCGAGGCCGGGCGTCTGGGCTCCCGGGCGCTGATCGGGAGCTTCAAGGAGCGCGTCGCCGCGACGACCCCGGGCACCTGGGGCGACGTCCCGGTGGGCGAGTGGACCGTCGACCAGGCGGCGCGGGTGTGGATCCTGGCTCGGGCAGCCGAGGCCACCCCGGAGCCCTACGACGCGTTGTTCAGCGCCTACGACCAGGGCGACACCGAGACCCGCCAGGCCGCGCTGCGCGCGCTGAACCTGGTGCGCCCCAGCGCGGTCGAGCGCGGGCTCGAGCTCGTGCTCGACGCCGGGCGGACCTACCTCAGCGTGCTGCTCTTGGCCGCCTGGAGCGGCTCACCCTTCGCCTCGCAGGCCCTCGGGCAGCACGACTTCCGCAAGGCCGTGCTCAAGGCGTTCTTCTGCGACGTGTCGGTCGAGGGGATCCTGGGGCTCGAGGCCCGCGCGGACGTGGAGCTGGCCCAGAGCCTGGGCGAGTTCATGGACGAGCGCCTGGCGGCGGGGCGCACGGTGCCCCGGGCCTCGTGGCCGATCGCGGCGCTGCACCCGCAGCCCGGGGTCGTCGCGCGGCTCCTGGGCATGCTCGAGCACCCCGACCCTCAGGAGCGGCGGGTCGCCGCGGTAGGCTTGGGGCGCACGCGCGACCCGCGGGTCGGGAGCTTCCTCGAGGAGCGGCTCGCGCGGGAGCAGGACGACACGGTGCGAGCGGCGATCGAGGCCGCGCTGGAGCCGAAATGAAGATCTTCGAACCCCACGCGCACATGTTCAGCCGCACGACCGACGACTATCAGGCCATGGCCCTGGCGGGTGTGCGCGGGATCCTGGAGCCGGCGTTCTGGCTGGGCCAGCCGCGGACCCACGTGGCGACCTTCAAGGACTACTACGACACGCTCCTGGGCTGGGAGCGCTTCCGCGCCGCGCAGTTCGGGATCCGCCACTACTGCACCATGGCCTTGAACCCCAAGGAGGCCAACGACCCGCGGCTGCGGCAGGAGGTGATCGCGCTCGTGCGTGACTACGTCGACCGCGAGGGCGTGCTCGGCGTGGGCGAGATCGGCTACGACGACATGACCCCGGCGGAGGAGGAGGCCTTCGCGGCGCAGCTCGAGATCGCCAAGGACAAGTCGCTCCCGGTCCTGATCCACACCCCGCACCGCGACAAGAAGCAGGGCACGATCCGCACCCTGGACCTGGTGCGCGAGTCGGGGATCGACCCCGAGCTGGTGCTGGTCGACCACAACAACGAGGAGACCACGCCCCTGGTCAAGGACACCGCGTGCTGGGCGGGCTACAGCATTTACCCCAACACGAAGATGGACCCCGACCGGATGATCGAGATCTTCCGCCGCTACGGGACGGAGAAGATGCTGATCAACAGCGCCTGCGACTGGGGGATCTCGGACCCCCTGAGCGTGCCCAAGACGGCCATGCTCATGCGCAAGGCGGCCATGGACGAGGAGGAGATCCAGCGGGTGGTGTGGAACAACCCGATCGACTTCTTCGCCCAGTCCGGGCGGATCAGCTACGCCGACTTCGGCGAGCTACCCCCGGGGGAGAAGGCCGCGCTGCACGAGGGCAACTCCGTGCTCCGGGGCCCGCAGCGCTAACCCCGGTTGCGCAGGCGCAGGCGGCGGCTGAGGCCGCGGGCGATGTTCAGGATCACCCCGATCTGCAGGTCCACGTCCCGGGAGAACACCTCGTAGAGGTCGTCGCGCTTGAACTCGAGGACCACCGTCCGCTCGCGGGCGAGGACCGAGGCGGGCCAAGGCTCGAGGTCGACCAGGCTGAACTCGCCGAAGAAGTCGCCGGCGAAGCCCTCGTCGACGTAGGAGCCGCGCTCGAACACCGCCACGGTGCGCTCGCCCTGGGCGGTCTCGACCCGGAGCTCGACCGAGCCCTCCTCGATCACGTAGAGCGCGTCGTCCAGGGCGCCCCGGCGCTGAATGACCTCCCCCCGGCGAAAGCTGCGGAGTTGACCGATCCCGGAGACCGCCTGGAGCTGGGCATCCGTGAGGCCCAGGAAGAGCATTTTGGTGCGCAGTCGGTCCAAATCCACGGGGTATGCGGCCTCCCGAATGAACTTTAACAACCCGGATTGTCCCCAAAATCAACGGCGGATGGCAGTCCTCAAGCCCTTGATATAGGGGGCTTTGCCGCAGGGGGTGGGCTGGAGGCCGCGAAAATACTCATGTTTTTTCCAGGAAACGGCGCCGAGATGTCAGTTGACGTAAGTAGACTTCGCGGACACCGGCGGGAGACCCGCTGGGTACCGCTATTCACGGGGCTTCCAGCGGGGGGACCGCTGGAGGGCCCATGGCAAGGGAGATGTGTGTTATGAACAAGCAGCAACTGATCCAGTGGATCCACGAGTCGGGTGAGCTCGGCACCAACAGCACCAAGGCTGCCGCTGAGCGCGCTCTGAACGCCGTCCTGCACGGGATCACCCACGGGCTCAAGAAGAGCGACGCCCACACGGTGAGCCTCGTCGGCTTCGGCAGCTTCACCGTCAAGGAGCGTCCGGGCCGCATGGGTCGTAACCCCCGCACCGGCGAGCCCATCAAGATCAAGAAGAGCAAGAGCGTCGGGTTCCGTCCCGGCAAGGCGCTCAAGGACAACGTCTCGAAGGTCAAGCTCGGCTAAGCCTTCGGCGTCGTTGGAGGTGGGCTGGGGCCCGTAAAGGTCCCTCACGCCTCCTGCGTCCGCTGGATCTCGGAGCGCGAGCGTCCCTCAGGGCGCTCGCGTTTCGCATTGGTTCAGGTCGCGAGCGTCCGTGTGGGCGCTCGCGTTCGCGTTGGTTCAGCCCCCGAGGGGCAGGCTGGCCAGGGTCGCGTAGGGTTGGCCAGCCCGGGACTCGAGCAGGCGCAGGTCCCGGGCGCGGAAGGAGACCGCGTCCAGCGGGGCCCGGAGCGGGCGGGGGCGCTGGCCCCGGCGAGCGCGGGCCACGGTCAGGTGCGGGGTGAAGCCGCGCCGCTCGGGCTCGAACCCGAGGCCCGTGGCCACGGCGTCGAGGTCGGCGGCCAGGGCCTGGAGCGGCTCGGCGCCGGGGCCGCCGAGGCCGACCCACGCCACGCGCGGGGGGCGTCCGAAGGTCCCGGTTCCCTGGAGCTCGAGGTCCAGGGCCGGGCGGGGGAGCAGCGCCCGCACCGGGGCGACCAGCGCCTCGAGCTCGAGCTCGGTCTCGCCCAGATACTTGAGGGTCACGTGCAGGTTGGCCTCGGGGGTCCAGCGCCAGGCGGGGTCGGTCACCTGGCCGGGCAGCGAGCGGGTCGCTCGCCGCACCGCCTCGCTGACCCCGATCGCCCAGAACACGCGCCGCATGCCCCCACTGTAGCGACCGCCCGCGACGTGCCCGAGGGCCGGGCCGTCGCTCCCGGGGCGTAGACTGCCCCTCCATGAGCCGAAACGTGGTGATCCGAGACGCGGTGTGGGGGGACGTCGAGCTCGACGGCGTGCTGACCGACCTGCTCGGGGCGCGGGAGCTCCAGCGCCAGCGGGGGATTCGCCAGCTCGGCACGGCGCACCTGGTCTACCCCAGCGCGAACCACACCCGCTTCGAGCACCAGCTCGGGAGCTGCCACGTCGCCAGCCGGATCCTGCAGGGGCTCGCCGAGCGCGGGCACCCGCTCGAGCCCGACGAGGCCCGGGTCGTGCTGGCGGCGGCCCTGGTCCACGACGTGGGGCACGTCCCGTTCGGGCACACCTTCGAGGACGAGCGCCGGATCTTCCCGCGCCACGACGGGCCCGAGCGCATGCAGCACTTCCTGGGGGAGCAGAGCGACCTGGGGCGACGGCTCGAGGCCCACGGGCTGGCGCAGGGGGTGCGGCAGGCCTTGTCCGGCGAGGGCCCGCCCAGCCTGGCGCGAGACGTGGTCGCGGGCACGATCTGCGCCGACCTCCTGGACTACCTCGCGCGGGACGCGCGGGCGACCGGGATCCGCAGGGAGTACGACCAGCGCGTGTTCCGCTACTTCGCGGTGCGGGACGGGCGCCTGGTGCTCTGCCTGAGCAAGCGCGGCCTGCGCCGGGCGGACGCGTTCAGCGAGGTGATCCACCTCCTGCGCCTGCGCTACACGCTCTCGGAGCGGGTCTACTTCCACCACGCCAAGGTCGCCTCGGGCGCCTTGATCTCGAAGCTGGTCGAGCGCGCGGCGACCTCGGGGCTCGCGCTCCCGGACCTGTATCCGCTGAGCGACGAGGGCCTGCTCGAGCTCCTGGCCCGGGACTACGCCCCCCAGGATCCCGTGGTCGCGCGCCTGCTCGCGGCGTTTCGCGGGCGCGAGCTCCCCAAGCGGGCCTACGTGCTCACCCGCGCGGTGGGGCCCGAGCTGCAGGCGGAGCTGGTCGCGCGCTTCCACCACGACCGCGCCGCCCGGGAGCGGGTCGAGGCCGAGCTCGAGGCGGAGCTGGGCCTGGCCCCGGGGGCGGTGATCCTCAGCTGCCCCAGCGCCGACATGGCGCTCAAGGAGGCGGACATTCTGGTGGAGCTCGACGGGGTGCGCTCGCTCAAGACCCTCGGCGTGCGCGAGGTCGACGCCCTGTGCGAGCAGCACCGCGACCTGTGGCGGTTCTCGGTCCTGCTCGAGGGGCGCGCGGCGGAGCGGGCCGGCGAGCTGGCGCGGCGCTGCGCCGAGCGCTTCGGGCGTCCGAGCGAGCTCGCGCTTCAGTAGCCGGGGGGAAAGCGCGGGGCGCGACGGGCGAGCTCGAGGGCCTGGCGCTCGCCCCGGCTGAGGACGAGGGCCCGGAAGCGGCGCAGCCCCTCGCCGTAGATCGGGTCGGGGTCGCTCGCGACCCGCGCCGCCCAGCGGCCGGCGCCCAGGTGCTGGAGGACCTCGTGCTGCACGTACTGCGCGGCGCCCTCGCGGAAGGCGTCCTCCTGAGTCGGGCCTCCGCCGGCGAGGGTCTGGACCACGTGGAACAGCTCGTGGGCCAGGATCCCCGCGGCCCAGGGCGCGGGGGTCTCGCGGGCGAGGTAGATCCGAAACGAGCGCCCGACCTGCAGCTCCCCGCGGTAGAGCTCCTCGACCTCGGTGAACGCGAGCAGGTGCGGCCCGGCGTCGGGTCCCGCCAGGGCCCGCAGCTCCTCCGGCGACAGGAGGGTCAGGCTGAGCGAGACCCCCGCGGGGATCGTGGCGCCGAAGCGCTCGGACAGCGCCCGGGCTGCGTGGCGACGCACGGCGTCGGCCTGGGCGGGGTCGAGCACCGCGCTGTGGCGGCAGGAGGCGCAGGTGCGGGCCTCGGGGTCGGACAGCGGGTCGGCGCAGTAGCCGCAGCGAGCGGCGGGGGGCGGAGGGGGCACGGGGTCTTCGCTGGCGCAGGCTCCGAGCCCCAGGGCCAGGAGCAGCAGGGCCGCGGCGCCGCGCGGGCTCACTTGCCGCCGGGGAGGTCCGGGAGGTCGAGGCGCAGCGAGAGCTGCGAGGCGGGGGCCCCCTCGCCTCCGAGCTCGACGTGGAACCCCTGCCAGGGGCCGCTCCGGTAGCGGCCGAACTCGGTGACCGGGGCGGCGAAGGTCGGCTCGCCGCGCAGGGTGCCGGTCAGCTCCAGGGGGTAAAGCTCGAGGCCTGAGCCCGAGGCGTCGACCTCGAAGGCGACGGTCAGCCGGTCGCTGAACCACGGCCCGGTGGGCTCGAGGTCGAGGTCGAGGTAGACCCGATCGTCGGATTCGACCCGCAGGTCGCCGTAGAGCCCGGTCCGGCGCTCGGTCTGGGTCTCGAGGACCAGCGGGGTCGAGTGCCACACGGCCAGGAGGAAGCTGCCCGTGCTCCCCGGGGGGTAGGCGTCGGCCTCGGCGCGCTCGCGCAGGCGCTGCAGCGCCTGCTCGCGGGCGTCCTGGGCGTCGTGAGCGTCGCCGCCGCGGCCGCGCCGTCGCCGTCGCCCGCCGGAGTCCTCCCCGGAGCCGGGGGCGCTGAGCCGGACCTCGACCGGTGGGTTGTGGCGGCCCACGGTCCAGTTGCCCTCCACGACGAGCTGGGCGGGGTCGGCCTCGAGCCGCGCGGTGAACAGCCCGATCGGCGGGGGCGGCTCGCCGTCGGAGTCGAGGATCCGGCCCCCGGAGGCGCGCAGCGCGCCGTGGGGGGCGGTGAGCGTCAGCTCCAGGCGCCAGGCGGCGCCGAACTCGTCGTCGGCGAAGGGACCCAGGGTCACGGTCAACCCGCCGTCGTCGAGGTCTCCGTCGAGCTCGAGGTCGACGACCTCGTCGAGGCGAGGCTGGTCGACCAGCAGCCGCACGCGGGCCTGGGATCCCAGGGAGGCCAGGAACGCGTCGGCGCGGGTCGGGGTCGCGCCGCCGCCGAAGGGGAGGTCGGGGGTGCGGTCGCCGAAGGCCATGACCAGGGCGATACAGCCCGCCGGCAGGAGGACGACGCCCGCGACCAGCGCCAGGCAGGTGGTCAGGACGACGCGGCCCCCCTTGCCCGCCGGGCGGCGCTGAGGCGGGCGGGTGACGGGGGTCGGGGGCGAACTCGGGCCGCCGCTCGCGGGCGGGGGCGTCGGGGGAGCGCTCGGGCCGCCGCTCGCGGGCGGCGTCGGTCGCGGAGGAGGGGGCGGCGGCGCGGCGGGCCCGGAGCCGAGGCCGGTGCTGGGGGCGACCCCCGCGCCCGGGGCGACGAGGTCGACGGTCTCCGCGCCTGCCGGCGCGAAGGCGTGGCTGCCGGTCACCGCCTCCCCGGCGGTCTGCTCGCCTGCGGGGTCCAGGGGGGCGGCCAGGGTCGGGGCGCTCCCCTGGGCGACCCCGGCGAGGAACGCGTCGAGCTGGCGCGCGAGCTCGTCCGCCGACTGCAGGCGATCGGCGCGCTCGCGCACGAGGAGCGCGTCGACGGTGGCGCACAGCGCCTCGGGGACGTCGGAGCGCACCCGGCGCAGAGGCTCCGGGTCCTCCATGCAGCGGTGGCGAATGATCTGGAGCGGCGTCTTGCCCTTGGCCGGGATCTGCCCCGAGAGCGCGTGGTAGAGCACGAGCCCCAGGGCGTAGAGGTCGGCGCGGTGGTCCACGTCGGTGGCGCCCTCGCACTGCTCGGGGGCCATGTAGTGCGGCGTGCCCAGGATCATGCCGGTCTGGGTCAGGGGCTGGTCGTCGCCGTCGAGGGCCTTGACCAGGCCGAAGTCGCCGAGCCGCGCGCCCTCGTCGTCGAGGAAGATGTTCGCGGGCTTGACGTCGCGGTGCACGATCCCGGCCTTGTGGGCGCAGGCCAGCCCGCGCGCGACGTCGCGCACGACCCGCGCGGCGACCGCGGGCTCGAGGGCCCCGTGGCGCGCGATCAGGTCGGCCAGGCTCCCGCCGTCCATGAGCTGCATGGCCATGAAGTAGTGCCCGTCGGCCTCGTCGGCGTCGTAGACCTGGACCACGTTGCCGTGGCGCAGGCCAGCGGCGCGGCGGGCTTCGCGGGCGAAGCGCGCGACGAACTCGGTCTCCCCCGCGAGCCGCGCCGGGAGGACCTTGAGCGCCACGGTGCGCCCGAGCATGCCCGACTCCCGGGCGCGGTAGACGGCGCCCATGCCGCCGGCGCCGAGGCGGGCCTCGATGGTGTAGCGCCCGAGGGTGGCGCCGAGCAGCGGATCGGGGGGCGCGTCGGCCATGGAGGGGAGGGGCCTCGAGGGTGAACCCGGGCAGCCGCGCTGCGCGGGGGAGCGGGGCCAGGAGCGGCCGCTCCTAAAGATAGTGCACCGGCCAGGCCGAAGGAAGGCGTTCGGGGAGGTCAGGGTGGAGGTGAGCGCGGTCCCGTTGCTCGAGGTGCCGGAGCTCGCGGGCGAGGGCTGGGTCCACGGGTTCACGACCCGGACGGGCGGCTGCTCGGAGGGGCCGCTCGCGAGCCTGAACCTCGCGCGGCGGCCCGGCGAGGAGGACGCGCGGCTGGAGGAGAACTGGCGGCGCGCGCTGGGCGCGCTGGGCGCCGGGTTCGCGCCCGCGGACGTGGCGCTGTTGAGCCAGGTTCACGGCCCCGAGGTGGCGCGGGTCACCGCGCCGAGCGGCTGGGACCGGACCCTCGGGGCGTTCGACGCGGCGGTGACCACGACGCCGGGGGTGGTGCTGGCGGTGCGCGCGGCGGACTGCGTGCCGGTCCTGTTCGCGGCGGAGGGCGTCGTGGGGGTGGCCCACGCGGGCTGGCGCGGCGCCGCGTGCGGGGTGATCCCCCGCACCCTGGAGGCGCTGCGCGCGCTCGGGGCGCAGGGGATCCGGGCCGGGATCGGACCCTCGATCTCCGGGGCGCGCTACGAGGTCGGCCTCGAGGTCGTCGAGGCGCTGGAGGCGAGCGGCGTCGCGCCGGAGGTGTTCGTGGTCGAGCGCCGCGGGGCCAAGGCCTACGTCGACGTCGGGGCCGCGGTCGCGGCGCAGCTCGCGGCCGGGGGGGTGGAGCGGATCGGACGGATCCGCCGCTGCACCCACGCCGACCCCGAGCTGTTCAGCCACCGCGAGGACCCGCGGGCCGGGCGTCAGGTCGGCTTGATCGCCTTGGCCTGAGCGCGCGCCGCCGCGAGGTCCCTACGAGTCCGAGCTGTCGTAGGTCTCGCCTTCGGTGTAGTAGACGGTCTCGATCACCTGGCCGGTGCAGTCGAAGAGCAGGGTCACGTGGCCCAGGATCACGTCCGTGGGGTCCGCGGCGTCGGCGCGCAGGGCCTTGTAGGCGCTGTAGCCCGCCGGGATCGCGACCTCGCTCCAGGTCGCGCTGCGGAAGTAGGCCGACGCAGCCTGGCGGTCGGCGTCGTAGTAGGCCTGGTCGCCCGGGTCGTAGTAGTCCGCGATGTCGCTGCGGAAGTTCATGATGAACCGCGTGAGGCTGCTGGCTTCGGCCGTGGCCTTGGCGCGGAGCTGGTCCAGGGTCGCGCCGCCCAGGGGGCAGTCGATCACGACCGGGGGGGCCGGCGGGGCCGGGGTCACGGGGGTCGGGTTCACGAAGCCGCCCGAGTCGAACAGCTCGCCGCCCTCCTCGCGGTAGAAGGTGCCCAGGACCCGGGCGTCGGCGTCGAGGGTCACGAAGGCGTCGCCGGGGGAGACGACCTCGTCGCGGTCCATGTTGATCGCCTGCAGCGTCTTGAACGCGGGCTGACCGGGCAGGGCGGGGACCTCGACCCACAGCGCGCGCTCGAAGAAGAACTCCGCCTCGCGCGCGTCGCTGCGGTAGCGGTCCTCGTCGCCCCAGTCGTAGTAGTCCGCGACGTCGGTGCGGTAGTTCATGACCGTGTTCACCAACGCCTGGGCCTGGCTGCGGGCGGCGAGCACGAAGCGGTCGTCGCGGGTGCCCCGGCTCGTGGCCCGGGTCCAGCCCTGGTGGGCACCGGTCGGGGTCTGGTTGCTCAGGTATTCGCGGATTCGATCGCCCTGCACGACGTAGAACGCGCGGAAGCGGTAGTCGTCGCCCGAGAGCGCGGAGGAGATCCCGCCGCTGGCGGTGATCCGATACTCGACGCGGAGGACCGTGGGCGCGACCAGGATCCCGAGGCCGTACCAACGGAACGGGGCCTGGCTGGCGTGGCCGGCGTCGGTGTAGCGCGCGGTGCGGTCGAGCTTCACCCGACCCGGGCCGTCGCTGCGGATCCTGAGCGCGGTGTCGGTCGTGCCCGCGCCGCCTGCGTAGGTGGTGGTGGCCTGGAAGCTGCCAGTGGGTGGAGACTGAGCGGTCGCGGCGCCAGCCGCGAGGGCGGCCAGCCAAAGGCCGACCGCGAGACGGGGGAAGGACATGGGGTGAGCTCAAGGAGGGCGGCCCCGCAGCCTCGCGGGGACGCTTGGTTCGTTGAGGGTCCCAATGCAGCGGGCGTGCCGCGCTCAACCTTCTAAAGCTCGGTGCGATAGGGCGCCGTGCGGAGCACGAACGCCCAGATTTCGGTGAAACGTTGCGGGCTCTTTTCAGTGCCTTGACCGACGCCTACACGTCGGAGGTGTCGTAGTCCTCGCCGAAGTGGTGCAGGATCCGCTCGATCACCCGGCCGTCGCAGTCGAAGAGCAGGGTCACGTGCTCCTCGCCGGGGTCGGTCACCGCCCGCAGGGCCTTGTAGGCGGAGTAGCCGGCGGGCACGGGGACCTCGTCCCAGGTGTAGGTGCCCGAGGCGAAGTCGGCGCGGAGCCGGGCCTCGACCGCGGCGCTGTCGTCGTTGGGGCCGAAGTAGTCGGCCACGTGGGCGTAGAAGTCGACGAAGAACGCGGCGAGCTGGGCGGCGTCGCCGCGGGCGCGGGTCCGCAGCTCGGCCAGGGACGCGCCGCCGAGGGGGCAGTCGATCACCGGAGCGGGCGCAGGCGCCGGAGCAGGGGCCGGAGCCGGAGCCGGCAGCGGCTCCGCGGGCTGGCCGCCGCGGGTGTAGAGCGCGCCGCTCTCGTCGGCGTAGAGCAAGGTCAGGACCCGCGCGTCGGCGTCGAGGAGCACGTAGGCCGCGCCCGGGGTCACGACCTCGCTGGGGTCGGTGTTCTGGGCGAGGAGGGTCTTGGCGGCGGGGAAGCCCGGGAGCGCCGGGACCTCGCGCCACAGCGCGCGCTCGAAGTAGAACCCGGCCTCACGGGCGTCCGCGTCGTAGCGGTCCTGGTCGCCGGGGCCGTAGTAGTCGGCCACGTGGTGGCGGTAGTCCATGATCGTGCTCACCAGGCCGGAGCTCTGCTTGCGGGCGGCGAGCACGAAGCCGTCGTCGCGGCGGCCGGCGCTGTCGGCGAGGGTCCAGCCCGCCTGCTCGTCGACCGGGGTCAGGTTGAGCAGGGTCTCGCGGATCCGATCGCCCTCCACCGTGTAGAGCGCGCGCACGCGGTAGTCGACCGGGGCGAGAGCGCCGGTGAAGCCGCCGCTGCGCGAGATCCGAAACTCGACGCGGGCTCGGGTCGGCGAGAGCAGCACGCCCTCCCCGCGCCAGCGGAAGGTCGCGTGGCTGGCGTGGGCGGGGTCGGTGAAGCGCGCGGTGCGGTCGACCTTGACCCGGCCGGGCCCGGCGCCGCGCAGGCGCAGCGCCGTCGCGCTGACGCGCACGCCGTCGTCGTAGGTGCTGGTGGTCTGGTAGGTCCCGAGCAGCGGGTCCTGGGCGGAGGCGACGCTGGCGCACAGGGCCAGGGCGCCGGCGGTGAGCAAACGGGTAGGGATCATGGGTGGGTCTCCGGCCACGAGGGCGTGGGGTTTGGCCCTCGCCCGTGCAGACCCTGTGCCGCGCTAAGTGCCCCGGGCGCCGAGGCAGGGTCGCTGGCCTGGAACCCAGCCTCGGGAATGCACCCCGGCCGGGTTCAGCCCGTCCAGTCTGGACACCTCAGGCGACCGGCGGACCCCACACCACGAGGTTGGCGCGGTGCACGGCGCGCCCCGCGTCGCTGGCGAGGAAGGCCACGGTGTGGGCCAGGTCGTCGGGGTCCATGCTCGGCGCGCCGGGGGCCGCCTCCTCGAGCAGGGCGGTGCGCACCGAGCCTGGGCTCACGCACACGACGCGCACCCCCTCGCCCTCGACCTCGGCGGCCAGGGCCTCGCTGAAGGCGATCAGCGCGCCCTTGGTCGCGGCGTAGCCCACGAGCCCGGGGAACTTGGGGATCCCGGGGACGCCGCCGACCGAGGCCACGTTGACGATCACCCCGCGCCGCCGGGCGCGCATGTCGCGCAGGGCCTCCTGGGCGCAGTAGAGCGCGCCGCTCACGTTCACCTCCCACAGCCCGCGCCAGCGGGCCGGGGTGAGCTGGGCGAAGGGCCCGAGCTCGAGCCGCGCGGCGTTGTTGATCAGCACGTCCACGGGCCCCCAGCGCTCGCGCACCTGGGCGAAGGCGGCGGCGACCTGGGCTGGGTCGGCGACGTCCACGGGGAGGGCCAGCCCCTCGCCCCCGGCGGCGGCGATCGCCTCCAGGGTCGCGGCGCACGAGCCCCGGGCGAGGAGCGCCACCCGGTCTCCCTGGGCGGCGAAGCGCCGGGCGCAGGCGGCCCCCAGGCCGCGGCTGGCGCCGGTCACGAGGGTCACGCGGGGTTGCATGGGGGCCTCCCGGGGGCGCGCCCAGGGGCGCGAAGTGCCGAGCGATCCGGGTTACCCTATCCCGAATGACCGACGACGCCACGTTGCTCAGCGACCCCCAGCTCTACGCGTTCGTATGGCAGCTCTCCAAGGACCCGCCCCCCGAGTCCGGTGAGGGCGCGGACGAGGAGCTGGCGCGCATGCTGCGCGACCTCCCGCACCACTTCCGGCTGCCCCTGCCCGCCGAGTTCCGCCTGGGCCCCGAGACCTTCGCCGCGCACCTGGAGCGGGTGAAGGTCGAGGGCCCCGAGCGCATGCAGCTCGTCGAGGACGGCCCCTATGCCCCGCGCCCTCAGACGAAGGTCGAGCAGGAGCAGGAGCGCGAGGACGAGGACCGGATCCGCAAGGGCAAGGTGTGGCGCTTCTGGATCAGCGCCGTGCTCGGCGTGGGCGGGTTCTTCAGCTCGCAGTTCTTCTTCCACCTCTACCGCAATCGCCACGCGCAAGAGGTGGTCGAGGGGCCGGCCATGCAGGCCCGCAAGGGCCTGGAGATGGACTGGCGGCTGATGCTCGGGATCATGTCGATCCTGGTCGCCGCCTGGTTCCTGGCCGACGCCTACGTCATGGCCCGCGAGCTGTGGCTGGACTGGACCCGGGTCAAGGCCGCGGTGCCCCTGATCGGGAAGCGCTGGGCCGAGAAGAGCAAGAACGTTGGCGACTGAGGGGACCGATATGCACCAGGTCACGGAGCCGACCCACGTGGTCGCAATCTTCGGCGGCGCGAGCGCGGGCTCGGTCGCGGCCGAGCTGCTCGCGGAGCACGGGGTGCAGGTCGTGGTGTTCGAGCAGAACCCGCGCCCCTACGGCAAGATCGAGGACGGGCTGCCGCGCTGGCACGACAAGCAGCGGCGCATGGAATACGACAAGATCAACGCGCGCCTGGCGCGGCCCGGCGTGCACTTCGTGCCCCAGACCAAGCTCGGGCGCGACGTGGACTTCCAGGAGGTCCTGGGCTGGGGCTTCAGCGCCGTGCTCCTCGCCAACGGCGCCTGGCAGGACCGAGAGATCACCTCGGCCAGCGGGGTCCCCGAGGCCCTCGACCACGGGCTCGTCTACCAGAACGCCTTCGTCTACTGGTTCAACCACAAGGAAGAGTCGGGCTACGACGGGCCGACGTACGAGGTGCTCCCGGGCTCGTTGTGCGTGGGCGGCGGGCTGGCGTCGATCGACGTGATCAAGATCTTCCAGCTCGAGCTCTACCAGCGCGCGCTGGCCGGGCGCGGGATCCAGGTCGACGCCCTGGAGCTCGAGCACGAGGGGATACCCCAGGTGTGCGCGGCCCACGGGATCCAGCCCGAGGAGCTCGGGGTCGAGAACTGCACGCTGCTCTATCGCCGGCGGATCGAGGACATGCCCCTGGCGACCCTCCCCCCCACGGCCAGCGAGAAGCAGAAGGCCAAGCTCCCGGTGATCCGGCAGAAGATCCTGGAGAAGGCCCAGCGCAAGTTCCTGTTCGAGGTCATGCCTCAGGTCGTGGCGGACGCGTTCCTGTTCGACGACGGGGGCCACGTGCGGGCGCTGCGCGTGCTGCGCACCGAGCTCAAGGACGGGCGCGCGGCGACGGTCGAGGGCAGCGGGTTCGAGATCCCGACCCGGTTCGTGGTCAGCTCGATCGGGAGCATCCCCGAGCCGATCCCCGGGATCGAGATGAACGGCGCCTACTACCGCTACAAGGACTGGGACACCGGGGAATACGCCGCCGCGCCGGGGGTGTTCGGCCTGGGCAACGTCGTCACCGGCAAGGGGAACATCAAGGACAGCCTCGACCACGGGCGCTTCGTGGCGGCCCACGTGGCGGAGCAGTACCTGGGGGTCGGCTCCGGCGAGCTGGACCTCTCCACGGTGAGCGAGAAGATCGCCGAGCGGGGCGAGGAGGCCGCGGCGCGGGTGGCGGAGTACGTCGCGCACCAGCCCAAGCTCTCCCCCGAGGACGCGAACCGGATCCTGGCCCGGGCCGCCGAGCGGCAGGCCGCCGTGGGTTACGAGGGCGACTACACCGCGTGGATCGAGCGGGTGACCCCGGCCGACCTGGGGTGAGCGCCAACCGCGACGGGATCTCGCCCAACGGCGCGCGGCGGATCTACCGCATCCTGGGGCGCCTGGCCTGGCTCGGCTGCGACGCCACGCGGCTGGACGGCCCCACGCGGGCGGTGCTCGAGGCCTACCGCACGCGGCTGGAGCTCAGCCCTACCGAGGGCATGGAGCTCGAGGAGGCGGGGCGCACCGGGGACGCGATCCAGGTGGGCAAGCGCCACGCGGAGCAGGAGCTCCTGTTCGACGCCATGATCGACGTGGGGGTCGCCAACCGCGACGTGACCGAGCGTCAGCTGCGCTACCTCAAGCGCTTCGCCAAGATCCTGGACGTGCCCAAGGACGCGCTGCGCAAGCGCCTGGAGCAGCACGCCGCCGGGCACTACACCTCCGCCTCGGGGGAGGTCCGGATCCGCGAGCAGGACGAGAGCGACGAGAGCGGGCCGCTGTTGACCGCGCCCACCGAGTCGGCCTGGAACGAGGACCCCACCTGGGACGAGTCGGGGAGCCCGGCCAACCCGGGCGTGGTGGTGCTCCTCGGGGCGCACCGCGAGCTGGCCCGGATCGACCTGGGGACCCTCAAGACCCAGCCCGGGTTCGCGGGGTTCCGCCTCGTGCCGCCGGGGCTGCACTACGTGGCGCTCAAGCGCGGGGACCGCTTCCCCAGCGCCTGGATCGTGGTCCCCGAGGGCGGGCTGGTCGTGCAGCGCCTGCACCCGGCCCACGACCGCCTGGTCGACGCCAGCGCCGGCGACGTGCAGGCGGCCCGGGCCAAGCTCGAGGGCCGCGAGCTCGAGTCGCGGCTCGCGAGCTACCCGTATCAGTACCTCCCGGACTGGCGGCAGCTCACGATCTACCTCAACGACCCCAAGGGGTTCCCGCCGCGGCTGCGGGACGAGGACCCCGGCGGCGGCTCGCGCTTCGAGAACGCGCTCTACGGGAGCCACGACGGCGACGGCAGCGCGTTCCTGACCGAGATGAGCTACGCCTTCCTGCGCGGGTTCCTGGAGGGGGAGCGCCGCGCGTTCTCGCGCTGGAGCCACCTGCTGCAGGCGGGCTACCACTGCGGCCCCGACGCCCCCGAGAGCGAGCGCACGTTCTTCACCCGCTTCGTGCGCCTGGTGGTGGTCCAGCTCGGCCAGCTCCCCCAGGACTACTTCGCCCAGGACAGCTTCGTGACCTACGGCGCGCGCTACCTGATCCAGGACCTGCGCAAGCCCGGGGTCGAGGAGCTGGTCCGCGCGGCCTCGGCCCTGGAGTCCTTCCTGGACACCCGGACCTGACCCGGCGCGGGCCCAATCGGCTTTGGGGTCGGCCGGCCGAGTGCGCTACACTCGCGGCATGAAAGTCGCCGGTCGAAACGACCCCTGCCACTGCGGCAGCGGGCTGAAGTACAAGAAGTGCCACCTGGCGCAGGACCGCGCCCAGGGCGGCGTCGCGACCTCGGTCGCGCCCCCGCGCCCCCAGCGCAAGCCCAGCCGCAAGAGCATGCTGGTGCTCTCGCAGCGCGAGCGCGAGGGCATGCGCGCCGCGGGGGCGTTCAACGCCCAGCTCATGGACCAGATCCGGCCCATGGCCGTGCCCGGGACCAAGCTCGACGACATCAACGCCTTCGTCGACACCTACACCCGGGACCACGGGCACATTCCCGCCTGCGTGGGCTACAAGGGCTACCCCAAGGCCCTGTGCACCAGCGTGAACGAGGTGATCTGCCACGGGATCCCCGACGACTACGTCCTCCGCGAAGGGGACATCGTGAACCTGGACATCACCTCGATCGTCGACGGCTGGCACGGCGACCAGTCGGAGACCTTCCTGATCGGCCAGGTCTCGGACACCGCGCGGCGCCTCGTGCAGTGCTCCTTCGACGCGCTGCACCTCTCGATCCAGGCGATCAAGCCGTTCAGCAAGGTGCGCGAGATCGGCGAGGCGATCGTGAAGCGCGCCGCGCAGGACGGGTTCAGCGTGGTGCGCGACTTCCAGGGTCACGGGATCGGGCGCAAGTTCCACCAGGAGCCCGGGATCCCGCACTACCCCGACTCCTTCCACGGCGGGTTCGTGCTCAAGCCCGGGATCTGCTTCACGATCGAGCCCATGATCAACGAGGGCCGACCGCACTCGAAGATCGACCGCCGCGACGGCTGGACCGCGCGCACGATCGACGGCAAGCTCTCCGCCCAGTTCGAGCACACGATCCTCATGACCGAGGACGGCCCCGAGCTCCTGACCCAGACCCAGAACGGCCCCCGCTACGGCCACACCTTCTGAGTTTCAGGGGGTCTGGTTTCAGGGAGTCTGTCCCACCCCCTCGCCCTCGGGGCAAAGCCTCGCTCACCCCCGCGGCCGGCTTCGCCGGCCGCGCTGCGCACTCGCGGCGGGCGCCGCTCGCGGGCGATCGCCTCGCGGCAGGCTTCGCCGGCCGCTGCGCGCTCGCGGCGAGGCGCGCTCGCGGGCGGGTCGCTCGGACAGGCTTCGCCGGGCTGCGCGCTCGCGGGCAGATCGCAGGACGCGTTCGCCGTCACGCTCAAGAACCTCGCGCGGAGTGCCGAAGAGTCGGGGGAGAGGAGTCCCCATGAGCTCGTCCGACCGTGACCTGGAGCTGCGTGCAGCGCGCCGTCTACGCCTTCCGCCGTCAGGCCCGCACCCAGCGCGAGCAGGAGTGGCGCCGCCCCCGGGTCCTGTAGGTCCGCCTTGGGGGCGCGGCGGGTGTGCGTGATCGTCGACGGCGTCGACTACCTGCACGGCACCCGGGTCCCGCTCCTGGGTGAGGTGGAGCTCGAGGGCGCGGTCGACGCCGCCACCGCCCGGCGCGCGGTGGAGCAGGTCCTGACCCAGCAACGCGGCAAGGACGCCCGCCTGCGGGCGGGCTGAGGCCGCGGCGCGGCTCGTGAGCGAGGACGGCGCGAGCTGGGACGGGCCCGCGTTCCTGTTCGCCCTCGACGCGCCGGAGGCGGGGCAGATCGGGGTCGCCCCGGCCGGGGAGGACCCGGCGCCCTGGGACGACCCCCGCCCCCGGCGAGTTCACGTAAGCGCGGCGAAGCCGACCCGGTCGTCGTCCCAAAACACGACCTCGATCGCGTAGCCTGTGGGTCCCGCACGTAGCAGGAGCTCGAGCGGGGGTAGCGGATCAGCCCGTCTCCGTAACTCAGCGGCACGTCGTGGGCCCTTCGGCGCTGCTCGAACTCGGGAGGTCGAGCAGCCGCAGGGCGAAGTGCGCGATCCCATGCTCGCCGCGCTCCTTGCGCGCGACGCGATCCAGCAGGCGATACCCCGGGCGCTCGTAGCAGCAGAGCAGGGCGTCGCCGCTCTGGAGGATCGCCCAGGGGAGGCCGTCGTCGTCCACTCCGTGCTCGACCTCGGTGAAGTCGAACACGCGGGCGTAGAAGGCGCGGGTGGCCTCCAGGTCGGCGACGGTCAGGTTCAGGTGATCGAGGCAGCGCACGCCGACGCGGCGCCTCGCTCGCGGTCGAAGACGTCATGAGCCCTCCTTTCTCGGGCTCGTGCAGGGTCGCAGCTCGCGCCGGAACCGCGACATTCGTGTCGACACACGGACAAGGGGTCGCATCCCTGACCGCGTGAGGTCCCCATGAGCGCGTCCGACGTCGAAGCCCTGGCCGAGAACCTGGGGGCCAACCTGCGCCGCGCGCGCGCCAACAGCGGCCTGACCCAGCAGCAGCTGGCGACCCTGGAGCGACGTGCCGCGCTCGACCTTGGCCAACCTCGAGGCGGGAGGCGCGAACCCCACCCTGGCGGTCATGGCCGCGCTCTCGGCGGCGCTGGGGCTCTCGCTGGAGGAGCTGCTCGCGGCGCCCTCGGCACGCTGCCAGCTCTTCCCCCACGGCTCGCTCCCGATCCGGAGCGCGCCCGGGGCGCGGTCAAGGTGCACAAGCTCCTGCCCCACGCGATCCCGGCCATGGAGATCGACCGGGTCGAGCTCGAGCCCGGCGCGCGCATGGTGGGGGTGCCCCACCAGCCGGGGACCCAGGAATACCTGACCTGCGAGCGGGGGCGGCTGGTGCTCACGGTGGAGGGGAGGCCGAGCTCGGCCCCGGGGACGTGGCCGCCTTCCCCGGCGACCAGGCCCACGGCTACCAGAACCCTGGGGAACAGCGCGGCGGTCGGGTTCAGCGTGGTCGTGCTCGCGCCCCGCGCGCCGCGGGTCTAAACCAGAGTTCACGATTCTGAGCGGGCGAGAGTGGCTCCCATGTCGTCAGCGATCTGGCGCTCGCTCGCCCGCTCAGGATCGTGACTCTGGTTTCTAGTAGAGGCTTCGCTTGGCCGTGACGTGTCCTGCAGCGCCGAGTCTCCCGAACGCTAGCGCCCAGGCAGAGCTTCCAGTAGCTACACGGAAGGCGCGATTCGGTGGGAGGTCAGCACGTGGTCTCAGTGCTGACCACTCAGAATCGCGCACTTCCGTTTAGGCTCTGTCCGCAAACAGCGGTAATGCTCTCGCGCAGCCATCGTCGTCGTCCGACAAGGCGGGAGCCGAGCCTAGCGCCGCTCGTCCTCCGGCGGGGTCTCGGCGTCCTCCTCCTCGCGCTCGGCGTCGGGGTCCGAGTCGGGGAGGGCGGCGTCCGAGAGGTCCGGGAACACGTCGTTGCTGCCGTCGAAGGGTCCGACCCCGAGCCACCACCACTGGTTGTAGTAGCTGTGGCCCCACAGGTCGCCGCTCGAGGCCAGGTAGAGCTGCGTCACGGGGTCGTAGGTCCAGAACTGGAACTTGGCGTAGCCCTGCTGGCTCAGCCGGCGGCAAATGTAGAGCCCGGGGAGGGTGACCGCCGGGAGCCCCTGCACGGTGAACGGCAGGGGCGGAATGCCCAGGGTGAAGTCGCCGTCCCAGATCCCCAGGGCCGCGCTGCGGATCTCGATCAGACCTCCGGATCGCGATCCACGATCCGCGCCCCGGCCAGGCTCAGGTGGTCGCGCAGGGCGCTGAGCACGAAGGGCTTGTCGACCGAGTCGAAGCGGCTGTCGTCGATCCACACCCTGCGCCCGCTGAGGGGGGTGGCGCGTCGTAGCGGGAGATCGCGGCGCTCGGCGGCGCTGCTGATCAGAGCATCTCCGTGGCGGTGCGGGCGGTCGTGGTGTCGCGGATCCCGCCCGCGCAGCCGGCGAGCAGGAGGAGGGCGGTGGAGAGGACGCGGAGCTTCATGGCGGGGAGTCTACCGCAGCGACGCGAGTCGGGCGGGGTCCAAGGAGACTCAGCGCCCTTCGAAGGACGGGCTCCCGCGAGCCGGGCTCAGGCGTTAGTCTCGACACGAGGAGGCGACGCGTGCTCTGGACTGCGTTCCGCGAGGCCTACGTCACCCTGGACCCCGACGCCTTTCGCGAGGAGGTCGAGGGGACCTGGCTCCTGTTTCGCCTGCCACCGGGGGACCTGGACGAGACGTTCACCACCCAGCGCCGCGGCGCGATCGGCTCCCGCGTGGGGCCGGAGGTCGTGATCAAGCTCGCCAAGCGGGCGGGCAGCAACGCCTTCGGAAACATGGTCACGGTCGGCCGCGCCGACAACAACGACATCGTGATCGAGCACGCCTCGGTCTCCAAGTTCCACGCCTTCTTCAAGCACGACGGCGGGATCTGGACCGTGCGCGACGCCCCCTCCCTCAACGGCACGACCGTCGACGGCGAGGCGGCGGATCGACCCACGCCGATCCACACCGGCCAGGTCGTCGGCTTCGGCGACGTGGTCGAGGCGGTGCTGGTCGACGCCGAGGCGCTCTACAGCCGCCTGCACCAACCCGCCTGAGCCCGGCTGTCGGCCAACCAACGACGCGGGGCGAGCTCACGCCCGCCCCGCGGTCGCTCGACGTGCCTGGAGTCGCCTACAGCGGGCTGGCCTGGTTGGCCTGGGCGTAGGCGCGGACCTCGTCGCGGTCGACGAAGCCGTCGTTGTTCGCGTCCACGTCGGCGAAGGCCGCCGCGGCGGTGGCCGGCCACTCGCTGGCGTCGAGCTTGCCGTCCTGGTTGGCGTCGGCGGCCTGGAACGCCTGCCGGGCGCCGCCGCCAGGGCCGCCCTGACCCGGGCCCTGCGGGCGCTGGGCCTGCACGAAGGCCTTGAGCTCGTCCGGAGTGACCTGGCCGTCGCCGTTGGCGTCGGCCTGGAGCAGGCGCTGCGCCTTGCCCTGGAGCTCGCTGGCGTCGAGGACGCCGTCCTGGTTGGCGTCCAGGCGGTCGAAGAGCTGCTTCCCGATCCGCTGACGCGCGGCCTGGGCCAGCTCCTGCGGGGTCACGAAGCCGTCCTGGTCGGCGTCGGCGTTCATGATGTCCGGCTTGCCGGCGGCCTGGGCCTCGGCGGCGTCGATCTTGCCGTCCTGGTTCGTGTCGATCCGCTGGAAGGCTTGGCGAGCCTTGTGCTTGGCGCGTTGGCCTGGGCCGCGCTGGCCTTGACCCTGGCCCTGGCCGCGCTGCCCGGCGCGGGGCCCGCGGGGCCCTTGACCCGGCTGGGGGGCCTGGGCGGCGGCGACGCCGATCCCCAGGACGACACACAGAAGTCCGACACGAACCACGTTCATAGATCCTCGCTCACTGCCTCGACTGGCAGGGGAACGCTCCCGACCCCCCCTGGGTTTCGCGGGACCTAGAGTTTGTGAGCCTCTCGGCAGGGGACCCCCGGCAATGTCACAACCCGCTAAGATCCCGTCGGTTAGGAGATCGCCATGGACCCCGCCCCCGAACCAGCCCCGCGCCCCCGCCGCTGGCCGCGTCGGCTGGTCGTGGCCGGGGGGCTGCTGCTCGTGGCGTTTTTGCTCCGGGGCCCCGTGCTGCGGGCGGTCCCTGGCTGGCTCGAAGAGCGCGGCACGCCGGGGCCCGCCGACGCCCTGATCGTGCTCGCCGGAGACTCCAGCGGGGGGCGCGTGGACCGCGCCGTCGAGCTGTTCCTCGCCGGGCACGTCGCCCAGGGCCCGTTCGTGTGCTCGGGGGGCGAGCTCTATCCCGGCACGAGCTGGGCCGAGCTCATGCGCGCGCGGGCGGTGGCGCGAGGCGTCCCCGCGGAGCGCTGCGTCGAGCAAGGCCGCTCGCGCACCACCGTCGAGGACGCCGAGCTCACGGTGCCCCTGCTCCCCGCGGGGACGCGGCGGGTCCTGCTCGTGACCTCCGACTTCCACTCAGCCCGGGCCGCGGCGGACTTCCGCCGCGTCCTGGGTCCCGACGTCGAGGTGGTCTCGCTGCCCAGCGAGTCGCCCTGGGACCGCGACGCCTGGTGGCAGGACCCGGTGGCGGCCCGGGCGATCGCCACCGAGTGCCTCAAGCGCCTGTGGTAGGGCCCGCGTTTGCCTGCGAACAGCGCCCTGGCTACACCTGAAGTGCCGGACGCAGGGGGAAGGAGGCTCGGCAGGTGCAGATCAAGAGCGGGACGACCCTGGGGGACCTGGGCGAGCTCTGCCTGGCCGTCGGCGAGGCCTCGCTGCTGCGTCAGCTCGCGTCGGACGCGTACCTCGTCGTCTACCCCTGGGAGCGCGGCGGCCCGGGCGGACCCTTCGACACCTGCGTGATCGGCGAGGACGAGCAGACCGACCCGGCGAACGCGACGATCCTCGACCACGAGGACCAGCCCACCGACCGGCGCTCGCGGGCGGTGCGCGAGACGATCAAGGCCCACGCCGCGGCGGTGAGCCTCAGCGCCCAGGACGCGTTCCTCATGCCGCTGGAGAAGACCCAGCGCAACCCGTTCACCCAGTTGATCACCCTCGGGCGGGCGCGCAACAACGACCTGATCGTGAACTCGCCGAGCGTCTCCAAGGTCCACGCCTGGTTCCTCAACGGAGGGCCGACGGGCTGGTTCCTCCAGGACAACGGCTCGACCAACGGCACGACCCACAACGACGAGCAGACCCCGGCCCGGACCAACGTCGCGCTGCGCTTCGGGGACACGATCGGGTTCGGCGGCGTGCAGGCCGTGTTCGCCGACAGCGAGGGCGTGCTCGAGCTCGCGAAGCGCCGCTGGTAGCCGCGGCCCGTCGGGGCTGCTAGGCCTCGAGGGGGTAGCCGGCCTCGCGCCAGGCGCGGATCCCGCCGGCCAGGGAGCGCACGTCGGTGTAGCCCATGGTCTGGAGCACGTCCGCCGCCAGGGCCGAGCGGAAGCCGCCGCCGCAGTAGAGCACCAGCGGAGTGTTCGGGTCGGGGACGCGCTCCTCGACGTCGCGCTCCAGGATCCCCTTGCCCAGGTGCTCGGACCCGGCGACGCGGTCCTGCGCGAACTCGCTCTCTTCGCGCACGTCCAGTACGCGCGGGGGGGTGGGGCCTCGTTGCTCGCTGAGCAGCTCGGCGCAGGTGACTTCGCGGATCCGCGCCTTGGCCGCGTCGACCACGCGCAAGAACCCGGGGTTGTGTCGGTGGGCCATGCGGACTCCGCCGAGCCGGCCCTCGAGCCGGCTCAGATCTCCTTGCGGTTGTGGGCGCGCTCGCGCCCGAGCTCGGCGCGCAGGCGATCGAGCTCGCGCTGCTGCTCGATCAGCTCGAGCTTGACCGAGCGCAGGTCGTCCTTCTGCCCGCGGCTCTTCTTGTAGAAGGCGTAGGCCGCAGCACCCGCGCTGGCGGCGGCGACCCAGGGGTTGGTGAGCAGGAGCAACGGGTTCATGACGACCTCTCCTTGGAGCAAGGTAGCTGAGGCGGGTCTCGTCAGCAAACCACAGGCCGCCTGGGGGACTGCCTCGCCAGGGCTTAGGCCTGCGGGCGATCGCGCGGGTCGGGGTCCCGTGCAGCAGGGGAGTCCAACCAGCGGCGAAACTCGGCAGCCGCCTCGGGCCGCGGCGGGCCGAAGCGCACCCGCTCGTAGAGGGCGTGGCCGGCGCGCAGGGCCGGGCTGGCGCCGCTGCGCGCGAGGAACTCCGCGGCGGTCTCGGCGCCGCCGACGCGATACCCGCGCTCCTCGAGCAGGCGCAGCCAGCGCTCCCGCTCGGGGAGGCTGGGGGCGTCCCCCGCGCTGTGGCGCGGGGCCTGCCAGCCGCGCTGGGGGTCGCCCAGGTGCAGCCGCACGCGGCGCACGATCAGGCCTGCGTGGGCCAGGGCGACGAGCGTCGAGAGCAGCGAGCGCCCGTGCTCGCGGGCCCAGCTCGCGAGGCTCGCGCCGAGCCCCGGCGCGACGGGGGGCGGGGCGGGCGGGCTCGCCGGCGCCGGGGCCGCGGCGGGGAGCGTCCCGCCGGGGGTCGGGTCGAGGGGGACCCAGCCGGCCCCCTCGAGGGGCAGCTCCACCCAGGCGTGGGCGTGGAGCGAGCGCACGACGAAGGTCCCGTCGGGTTCGCGCTCGTCGGAGCGATACCCCAGCACGAGCCGGCAGGGGATCCCCGCGCGGCGGAGGAACACGACCAGGGACGCGGCGAACTCGGTGCACACCCCCGCGCGGGTCTCGGTGAGGAACGCCAGGCAGCGGGCGTAGAGCCCGGGGTCCTCGAAGGCCGTGTCGGCGTACTGCGCCCGGCCTTGGAGCCAGCGCGAGATCGCCAGCGCCTGGCGCCAGGGGCTCTCGTGCTGGCCCAGGGCCTCGGCCAGGAGCGCGTCGAGGGCCGGGGGGAAGCCCGGCGGGAGCTCGGTCAGGTCCGACCGCGGCCAGGGGTCGCGCCCGGCGAGCACGAAGCGCGGGTGCACGTGCTGTCCGGTCACGGTGTAGCGGAAGGGGTAGCGCGGCGGGTCCCGCGGGCGCAGGCCGGGCTCGAGGGCGCTGTGGGGCACACTCGCGCGCAGGGGCTGCCCCACGCAGGGCAAGAACCCGGACACCGGCTCGGCGAGCTCGACCTCGGCGGTGAGCTCGACCGGCTGCAGGCACTCGGGGGCGGGGCCGCCGGGGGCCGCGCGCAGGGCGAACCCGCGGGCGTGGACCTGCTCCAGGGCGACCGCGCGCAGGAGCACGTCCCGCTCGAGGCGCGGCGCCTTGACCGTCGCGATCACGCGCATGCTGCGCAGGGCGGGCTCGCCGGTGCTCCACACCCGCTGCGGGTCGACCCCGCTCTCGGCGCTGGCCGGAGGCGCGGGCGGCGGCTCGGCGGGGCGCGGGGGGGCCGCGGCCTGGGCCGAGGGGGTCCAGCGCGGGAGCTCGAGCCCGCTGGACCAGGGCAAGAGCCCCAGGAGCACGACCGCCAGGCTCACCGCCGAGCGCCGGCTCGGGGTGCGCCGGAGCCCCTCGGCGGCGCCCGCGAGCAGGAGCAGCCCCAGGGCGAGGGCGGGGGGCCTGGGGCTGGGCTCGAGGGTGCACAGGCCCCAGGCGCAGAGCACGAGGCCCAGCGCGTGGAGCGCCTGGGCGGGGGTCGGGGTCAGGGGCACCGTCAGCAGCCCCAGGAGCGCGGCGATCCGCACCGCGGTGACCAGGGCCGGGGGAGCCTCGATCGAGAGGGCGCCGTGGAGCGCGACCCAGCCCACGAGGGTGAGGGCCAGGGCGTAGGCGCCGGGGCGGAAGGTCCCCAGGGTGCGCGCGGCCGGGGTCTCCCCGCTCGCAGGCAAGACGCCCACGAGCAGGCACACGAGCCCCAGGCTCCACACGAACCCGCCGCTCCCCGCCCACAGCTCGAGCAGGCCGAGGGTCACCGCGGCAGTAGCCCAGAGCGCTGCGCCATTCACGAGGCGCGCTCCTGCAGCACGGCGAGCCTCGCGGCCGCGACGAAGCCTCACGCAGACGACGTCATTCCCCCGCGGCGGCGGTGGCGCGGGCGGGGTCGGCGTCGGCCAGGGCGCTCAGCAGCTGCGCGCGCCCTTCGTCACGGCCGCGACAGGCGACCCGCTTCGCCGAGCACCAGGTCGACCGCGACCCCGCGGCGCAGGAGCGCCAGGCCCAGCCCCGCGGCGTAGCTCACCGCGCGCTCGAAGCCGCGGGAGGACAGGCTTCCGTCGACCCCCAGTGAGAGCCGCGGGTCGGGCGCGCGCTCGGGGGGCGCCACCACCGGGAACCCGCGGCGCGCGCTGGCCCGGGCGTGGACCCAACGCCGCGGGTCGCCGGGGCGCCAGTCGCGCACGGTGCTCCAGCTCCCTTGCTCGAGGCCCCGCCGCAGCCAAGGCCGGAGGTGGGTCGGGAGCGGCGCCCGCGGGTTCGGGCGCACGAGCACGCGGTCCCGGGGCAGGGGCACCGGGATCCGGCGCAGGAACAGCCCCAGCGGGCCGTGGGCCTCGAGGGCTGCGTCCCCGAGCTCGAGGACGCCGCGCTTCAGGGGGAGCAGGGCGACCCCGACCACGGGCCGCGCCCCGGGGAGCAGGTCCAGGGTCACCGGCTCGTGGGGGTAGTCCGGCTGGAGCAGGCGCACCCCGAACAGGGCGCGGCGCCCGCGGTAGTCGAGGACGAAGGTCGCGCGGAAGCGGCGCCCGCTGGTGGCCACCGCCGGCGGGTGGCGCTGGACCGTGAGCGCGCCCAGGGGCAGGAGCCACGCCCCCGCGAAGCCGACGCCGACGGCGGCCCACACGCACCAGCTCAGGAGCAGGTGCGCGTCCCCCGGCGGGCGGAACGCGGTCAGGGACAGCGCCAGGCTGAGGGCCACCCAGCCCGCCGCGGACGGGCGGGGGACGCCGCCGCGCCCGGGAGAGGTGCCGCCCGCCCCGGTCACTGCCCGCCGAGGTGCCCCGCGACCCCCGAGGAGACCCGCGGGGGGAAGAGCGTCCGCAGCACGTCCGGGAAGCGCCCGCGCCAGCTGCGCTCGTTGTGCAGCCCCCCCAGGTCGACCCGGTGGTGCAGGTCGCGCCCGAGCACGAGGCCCAGGCCCAGGAGCTGGTCGCGCACGCGGAAGGTCCCCTCGATCCCGTCGGCGGAGGTCCCGGCGCTCCCGCTGTCGAGGTAGATCGTGAGCGCGGGGGGCGCCCCCTGGAGCGCCTCGTCGGTGAACGCGTCCAGCCAGTAGGAGCCCGAGAGGCTCCCGACCCGGGAGAACACGTCGGGGTGCGTCCAGCCCAGGTAGAGCGAGACGATCCCGCCCAAGGACGAGCCGCACACCCCGGTCGAGGCCGCGTCGGGGCGGGTGCGGTAGGTCTGGTCGACCCAGGGCTTGAGCTCCTCGAGCAGGAAGCGCGCGTAGCGGTCGGCGCGGCCCTCGTCCTGGGGCGGAATGTACTCGGACATCCGCTGCGCGGTGTTGCCCACCCCCACGATCAGCAACGGCTCGACCTCGCCCCGCGCGATCAGGCGGTCGGCGGCCTCGCCCACCCCCCAGCCGCCGAACAGCGCCTGGGCTCCGAACAGGTTCTGCCCGTCGTGCATGTAGAGCACGGGGTAGCGCTGGGAGCCGGCCTCGTAGCCCGGCGGGAGGTAGACGAACACGTCGCGGCGGTTGCCCAGGAGCTGCGAGGCGAAGCCCGCCTGGTGCACGACCCGGCCCCGGCCCGGGACGCCGCCCGCGACCACGCCGTCGGTCAGCGAGACCCGCGGGCGCGGGCTGCGGTAGCGCGCGCCGCCGGGCGCCCGGTCCCGCCCGCCCTGGCCGTCCTCGAGCTCGAACACGAGCTCCGGCAGCGTCGTGCGCGCGGTCCCGGTGTAGCGGTGCTCCCCGGGACCCCGGCCAGGCCCGGCGCGGGTGAGCTCGACCCGCGCGTCCTCCTCGGCGTCGCGGGCGTAGCGCACGAAGGCGCGCGCCCAGCCGCTGAAATACTCGACGGCGACCTCGCGCTCCGGGGCCACGCCGGGGACCCGCGCGCGCTGCACCGGGCCCAGGCGCTCGGCGTTTTGCGGGTCGCCCAGGGCCTCCGGGGCGTTCTTGCGCAGCACGTAGGCGAAGGCGTAGGGCTGGCCCGGGGGCAGGTCCAGCGCGAGGGACCAGCGCTGCCCGGCGCCGGGGACCAGCCGCGGGGCGCGGGTCACGTCGCCGGCGCCCAGCGCGGGCAGGCTCCCGAGGACGTAGACGCTCTCGCCCCAGGCGGTGGCGTGGGTCAGCTCGAAGCGCACCGTCTCGGCGCGCGCGGTCGCCAGGACCGCGAGGAACCAGACGACGAGCCACCTGCGCTGGAGCACGGGCCACCTCCTTCCGCGCATTCTAGCCTTCGCGGGCCCCCCGGTTCGTCGCCGAACGGTCACGACGCGGGCGGCGCCGAGACCCTCGGCGGTATGCTGGGGCCGTGCCGGTCTCGCCCTACTTCGCGCTCCTGTTCCTCGGGCTGAGCCTGGGCTGCGCCTTCTTGCTCTGGCGCGGCCAGCGCGCGGGGCTGGCGCGGATCGTGCTCGTGGACGTGTGCCTGGCCGCGGTGTTCGGCGGGATCGCCGGCGGGCGGCTGCTGCACGTGCTGGTCGAGCCGCTCCCCGCGGACCCCGTGTCGCTCTCGGCCGAGGAGCGCGCCGCGCTCGCCGGCCTGACCCCGGAGGAGCTCGGCCCCGACGCGGCCGCGGTCCGGGCCCTCCTCGCCCAGGAGGCCGTGCCCGAGGTGTGGAGCTTCGTGGCCCACATGCCGCCGGGCTCCTGGCGCACCCGGGCGATCCACGCCGCGGTCCAGGATCCGCACGCGGTGCCGGTGCGCTGGTGGTACGCCGCCCGGCCCCTCGAGCTCCCGCAGTTCTGGAAGGGCGGCCTCGCCTGGCTGGGCGGGCTCCTGACCGCGACCCTGGCGGCGATCCTCGTCGTGCGCCGCCACGGGGCGTCGGTGGGGGAGGTCGCGGACCTCGCGGCCCTGGCGGTGGCGCTGGGGCTGATCTTCGGGCGCCTGGGCTGCTTCCTCAACGGCTGCTGCTACGGGGCGGTGTGCGAGCCCGCGTGGTACGCGCGCTCGCCGAGCTGGTATCCCGCCGTCCTCGCCGCGCACCCGCGCTACCCCACGGCGCTCCTCGCCGCGGGGCTGGGGGCGGCGGTGTTCCTCGGCGGCCTGCTCGTGGGCCGGGTCCAGCGCCGGCCCGGCGAGGTGGCGCTGGCGTGCGTGGTGCTCTACGCGCCGGGGCGGTTCGTGATCGAGGGCCTGCGCGCCGACCCCCGCGGCGGCGGCGGCGGGCTGAGCACGAGCCAGTGGCTGGCCCTGGCCTGCGGGCTGCCGGCCCTCGTGGCCTGGGTCTGGCTGCGGTGGGGGCGCCGCGGGCCCGCGGAGCCGGCGGCGATCCCCGAGGCGGAGGCGCCGGCTCCGTAGATCGCCGCAGCCCGGGGCGGGAGCGGGTCGCGGGCTGCGCAGAGGCTCCGCCCAGGGGTCGTCGTCCCGCTCGCGCGAGGGTCGGGGACCTCCCGCCGCGGAGTCTTCGGGGGCGACGGAGGGTCGGGGACTCCTCGTCACCGGGTCTCAGCGTTCAACGGACCGCTACACGACCGCGGCGGGCTGCGGGCGCACGGGGCGCGCGCTCCAGGGCAGGCACACCTCGAAGCACGAGCCCTCGCCGACCTCGCTCTCGACCGCGATCCAGCCGCCGTGCTCCTCCACGATCTCCCGGGCCAGGGGCAGCCCGAGCCCGGTGCCCTCCCCCGGCTCGCGGGTGGTGAAGAACAGCTCGTAGAGCCGGTCGAGGTGCTCAGGGGGGATCCCGGGGCCGCGGTCGCGGACGCGGAAGCAGGCCACCTCCAGCGGCGCCCGCGCGGCGCGCACGTGGGCCGGGGGCACCCGCCGCTCGCGGGTCAGCTCGAGGTCGACCTGGCTGCCCTGGGGGGTGGCCTGGATCGCGTTGACCACGAGGTTGGTGAGCGCCTGCTCGAGCTGAGGCCCGTCGACCTCGAGCCGCAGGGCGGGGCCGTCGGCGTAGTTCAGCTCGACGCCCTGGCGGCGGGCGAGCTGCAGGGTCAGCTCCTGCACGTTCTGCAGCAGGCGCCGGAGCTCCTGCGGGCGCTTCTCGGCGCGGCGGCGGCGGGCGAAGTCGAGGGTCACCCGGATCGTGTCGGTCATGCGCCGGCACACCTTCGCCACCTTGCCGCCCAGCTCGCGCAGGCGCGCGGGCTCGAGCTCCTCGTCGGTGGCGATCATGTCCGCGAAGCCCTGGGCGACGTTGAGCGGCGTCCCCAGCTCGTGGGCGATCCCCGCGGCGATCCGCCCCAGGGTCGCCAGGCGGTCGGCGTGGCGCAGCTGCTCCAGCGCCTCCTCACGGCGCGCGCTCTCCTCCACGACCCGCGCCTGGGCCTCGGCCAGGCGATCGCACATGCGGTTCATCTCCACGGCGAGGTCCGCGAACTCGTCGCCGCCCGCGAGCTCGAGGCGCTGGGAGAAGTCGCCGGCGCCGACCCGGCGCGCGAGCCCCAGGAGCGCCTGGGTCGGGCGGGCCACCAGCCGCCGCCCGGCGACGAGGGAGGCCAGGAGCACGAGGGCGACCATGCCCAGGGCCGAGCCGCCCACCCACAGCGCGCTCTCGCGCACGAAGGCCTGCTGCTCCTCCAAGGACTCCTCGAGCTCGAGGGCCACCAGGCGGCCGTCGGCGTTGCGCAAGGGCACGTAGGTCACGACCCGGTCCGGGCCGTCGCTGGAGGCGGGGAGCTCGAGGGCCACGACCTCGCCCGCGAACAGCGGCGCCAGCGCGTCCTGGGGGACCAGGGGCCGGGTCTCGGGGTCGTCGGAGCCGTCGACCTTCACCCAGCGCATGTGCAGCTCCTCCAGGAGCGGCGAGGTGCGGGCCACCAGGCGCTTGGCGCCCTCGGGCCCCTCGTCCTGCCACACCTGCTGCAGGAAGGCCGCGGCGCAGCGGCCCCAGCGCCGCTCCTCGCGGCGGGCGTCCTGCTCGAAGCGCGCCCGCTCGCGCGCCATGGAGACCCAGCCCGTCACCGCCAACGCCAGCACGGCGCAGGGCAGGAGGGCCAGGGTCAGTTTGTGGGCGATTCGCATGCTCCATCCCCGCTCTGGCACGCGCGCCCGGGGGAGCTCCGCAGACCCGGGGCGCACCCGCAGGCTCACATGTGCGCTCGAGCCTGAGAAGGGGGGACCCGCAGGATCGGGCTCGCCCCGCTCCGCAGGCGGCCGGCGTCGTCGTCTTGGAACCAGCCTCGCAGGCCGCGCTCCGGGCGCACGCGCAGCACGAGGCGCGCGGGCCGGGCCCGGGCGGTGGAGGCGACGGTGACCGCGAACCCGCGCGCGCGCAGGCTCAGCGCGACCCGGCCCAGATTCGCCTCCAGCACCTCGAGCTCCCGCAGCGCGGCGAGCTGGTTCGAGCTGGCCAGGGCAGGGCAGGGGGTCAGCTCCACCTCCTCCGGGGCGAGGGCCGCGAGCCAGGGGGTGAGCAGGCCGAGCTCCCCGGGCTGCCGCAGCTCGAGGCGCAGCGGCCCCGAGGTCGGGGGGTCTCCGCAGGCGATCAGCACGGGCCCCGCGGCCTTGCGCAGGGCCCAGCGCTTGATCGCGTCGCGGCGGCCCTCGCAGAGCACGATCCGCAGCCCGGGGGGCGTCGCGAGCTGCTCCGGCGCGCCGACGCTGCCCACGACCTCCAGGCCGCTCCAGCCCAGGGCGCGCGCGAGCTCGCCCGCCGCCTGGGGCGACTCGGAGACCACGCGACCGCTGGCGGGCGGATCGGAGAACAGTCCGCGCACCCAGGCCACCTGCGCGGGGCTGGGGGCGCGAGCGAGGAGCTCGACCCCCAGGAGCCCCGCGCCCTGGAGCTGGGCGCGGGACGGCGCGGTGCTCGACCGCTCCCTGGCCACGGCTACTCGGCGCCGGCCAACGCCGGCTGGGGCGCGTCGGGAGCCTCCTCGGCCGGGGGGTCGGGGAGCAGCTCGTGGGCCCAGTGGCACTCGGGGAGCACCAGGTCCACCTTGCCGCCGCTGGCCTCGTAGCCGTCGCGCCAGGCGTCGAGGGCCGCCCAGCCCGCGTGGTCCATGCTGTCGACCTTGAGGTCCACGCGCACGCTGCGCTTGGGGGTCAGCTTGCGCAGGGCGTCGGTGAGCTTGGGCACCGCCAGGAACGAGAGCGCGCCCCGGACCTCGACCACCTCGCCTTCGACCTTGATGTCGACCTTGCCCAGGCTCCACAGGAGGCGCAGCAGCGCGCAGGCGAAGCCGATCGCCACACCGGCCAGGAGGTTTATGAACACCACGCCGCCCACGGTGATCAGGAACAGCGGGAGCTCGCCGTGCTTGTGCAGGTGCTTGGCCTGGCCCACGTTCAACAGGCGCACCCCGATCAGCACCAGCAGCGCCGCGAGCACGGTCTTGGGGATCGCCTCGACCACGAAGGGCAGCGCGCCCACGAAGATCAGGATCCACACGCCGTGCAGGACCGCCGACCAGCGGGTCTTGGCGCCGGCGCCGATGTTGGCCGAGCTGCGCACGATCACGCCGGTGATCGGGAGGCCGCCCACCAGGCCCGAGACGGTGTTGCCCACGCCCTGGGCGAACAGCTCGCGGTCGAGCTTGGCCGGCTCCCCGCCGTGCAGCTTGTCGGTGGCCACCGCGCACAGGAGCGACTCCACGCTGGCGATCAGGGCCAGGGCGAAGGCGCCCTGGAGGATCTCCAGCCAGCCGAGGTGGCTGGGCCACACCGGGAGCGAGATCGCGCTCAGGAGGTGCCCGCCGTCGCCGTGGGGCGCCTTGGGGCCGTCGGGCAGGACCTCGCCCGCCGCGCTCACCGCGTGCACGTGGTCGTCGGCCACGAGGCTGATCCGCTCCAGCGCGCCGTCGGCCAGGGCCAGGCTGGCCAGGGTCGCGATCACCACCGCCACCAGGGGCGCGGGGACCTTGCGCAGGCTCTCGATCTTGAGCTTGGGCCAGGCGATCAGGAGCGCCAGCGCGATCAAGCCGATCCCGATCGAGACGAAGTTCGGGTTCGCGAGCTGCGCGGGCAGGTCGCGCAGGTTGGCCAGCGCCGAGCTCTGGGGCCGCCCGCCGAGGACCACGTGCAGCTGCCCGAGGGCGATCAACACGCCGATCCCGGACAGCATGCCGTGCACCACCGCGGGGGACACCGCCAGGGAGTAGCGCGCGATCCTCAGCGCCGCGAACAGGATCTGGAGCACGCCGGCGAGGGCGATCACGGCGCACACCATGCGCCAGTCGCCGTTCATTTGCTCGGTGAGTCCGAACACGAGGACCACCAGGCCCGCGGCCGGACCGCTGACTTGGAGCGGGGCGCCGGACATGGCGCCCACCACGATGCCGCCAATGATCCCGGCGATCAGTCCGGACATGACCGGCGCGTTGCTCGCGAGCGCGATGCCCAAGCACAGGGGCACGGCCACGAGGAACACGACCAGGCTGGCCGAGAACTCGTTCATGAACCCTCCGCGGGCCTGAGCCTCAGCGGGGGGAGGGGTAGGGGTGGGGGTGTCGCTCACGCAGCCTCCGGTGGGGTTGAAGGGAAGACCGGAGGCACAGGCGGGGCCGAGGCGTAAGTCGCGTGTTTGCATTAGCGACCGTGACGATCTGCCACGGTCGGCGGGGGGTCCACCCGGGTCCCGCCGTGGCAAACGGTCACGGTGCCCGCAGATCGGTGTAAGTCTCCTGTTTCCGACCCATAGCCGCGGCCGCCGGGCGCGCGAGGTGCTGCCGAGCGTGGACTTAGCGCGGCGTGACCCGCGACCGTGCACGGACTTCCCAGCTGGGAGTCGACCCCGAGCGTGCACGTCCCGGGGACATGCCGGCTGGGAGTCGACCCCGAGCGTGCACGTCCCGGGGACGTGTCGGCTGGGAGTCGACCGCGAGCGTGCACGTCCCGGGGACTTGTCGGCTGGGAAGTCGACCCCGAGCGTGCACGTCCCGGGGACGTGTCAGCCGGGAGTCGACCGCGAGCCCGTCCCGGGGACGTGTCAGCCAGGAGTCGACCGCGAGCGCGCACGTCCCGGGGACTTCCCAGCTGGGAGTCGACCCCGAGCGTGCGCG
The DNA here is from genome assembly GCA_041402045.1 of Planctomycetota bacterium. GTDB lineage: Bacteria > Planctomycetota > J058 > J058 > J058 > JAGQRJ01. The sequence goes on from JAWKSZ010000003.1 coordinate 132,513, forward strand.
TCCCGAAGCCTGCCGGCCTGTGGGGGACCGCGCCGACGGTCGCGGGCGAGGGTGGCCCGGCGGGTGTTCGGCACGGTCTTCGGCAGCGAGCTCCGAATCGGCTGTGCTGTCCTATCCGTCGCGTGTGCCCTCACAGGGGTAGGGGCGGGGGTTACCCCCGCCCGCGGGCGTCGGTCCCGCTTCCGCAAGGGGTAGGGGCGGGGTCGTCCCCGCCCGAGAGCATGTGCGTCCGCCAGGCCTCCGTGGCGGCGGGACTCCGAGCAGGCGCCGCGGGTAGGCCCTCCATTCCGAAGGGTGGAGGGACGCACATACCGGGCAGGGACAAACCCCGCCCCTACCTTGTGTCTGGCTAACGCCGCCACCGCAGAAGAGCTCCGCGCTGGCCAGGGCGCCACGCGCCTGGCGCACGCTGCATGCCGAACACTCCTAGGTTTATCCCTGCCCGCGCAGGAGAAGGGCGCTGAAGTGCCCCGCTCTACTCCGCGCCCCGTGCAGCGCCGGATCCGAGGCGTGATCGGGATACGCCGGCAGTCGCGGGCGGGGAGTAAACCCCAATGCCAGGAGGCATTCCACGTAAGCGGTGTGTAACGTTTGGCTTGTCCAGTATAAGAAGGTGGTCGACCTGAGCCAGTCTGAATTCACCACAAACACAAAACCAGCGACGAGGAGGCGCGGACCAATAGCACTGTAGCCGCTGCCTCCGTCGCCTGGTAACTGGCGGTGAACGCGTGCTCGCTGGGTCCTCTCTTGCGACACCTGGGAGAGGTGATCGATCAGGTTCCCGACGACCGCGTCTTCGACGACGCGATCCCCGAGGAGATCTTCCAAGCGTCCTTGGAAGAGTATGAGAAGGCTGACAACCGGTTCGGAGTGAAGCTCCCATTCTGGCCTTGCTTCGCCTGATCGTGCACATGGCCCTTCTGCGGCACCCTCGACATTCGCTCCGTTCTCGACCGGGTGGCGCGCGTGTTTGGCACTCCCACCTCGTGGCGCGGAGGAGTTCCCCATTCCACGTCAATCGCGCAGGCCCGTGACCGCCTCGGCCTTGACGTCGTGCAGGGGTCTCTTCAAGCGCTTCGCTGCGTATCTGGCGGACTGGGGATCCTCGCTGGAAGGGCCTGCTCGTCGTGGCGATCGACGGGACCATGCTGGACGCACCAGACTCACTGGCCAACGTCTCCGAGTTTGGGCGACCTGGTGGACACCAGCCAATCAAACGGTTTTCCCGAAGTTCCGCCTGGTCGCGGTGGTCAGCACTCTGAGTCACTTCGTCTTGGGCTGCGTGACGGGTGCCTGCAAGGTCCAGGCACCGGCGAGAAAACCTTGGTCCATAGCCACTCCTCCCGCTGTTGCAGCCGGACTGGCTGATTCTCATGGACTCAGGATTCTGCTCCTTTCCTGGCTCAGGCCCTCGGAGACAGGCCGTTCTTCCGTTCGGAGAGGGCGCAAGGGCAGACGGCGGTGAAACCTCCGAAAGGTCGAACGCGCGATCAAGCCGCGCGCGGACCACGGGTCATTACCTGCCGGTGAGCTCGAAGTCCAGGCGAAGCCCCGCTCCGCCTGCGCTGGATTCGAATCAACGTCAACAAGAAGAAGAGGGGAAGGAAGGCGAAGTGGGTCGAATTCCTCACGAACCTTCCGCCAGAACCGCTATCCGTAAGACGAACTGGTCAGCCTCTACATGCAGCGCTGGGAAGTCGAGTTCGCCTTTCGCGAGCTGAAGGTCGACCTTCTGAAGAAGGTCACCTGTTTCGAAAAGCCAAACCCCGACGCGCGTGCTCCAAGAGACCTACGGCCTGCTCCTTGCCTACAACTCGATTCGGCTCCGCATGGCCCAAGCGGCCAAGCTAGCCAAGGTGCTGGAGCCGAGGCGAAAATCAGCTTCACCTACGCCGTCGCGATCACTGCAGCTCGCGGCTCTCAACGGCCTACGAGAGCGCTAGGTCTTGCTCTCTGTTGGGAAGCAAGCAGATCCACAAGAGGCCTTCGAGGTCGTACTGACAGGTGAAGCGCCCAGCAGCGAAATTCCCAGCCAACCGTCGAGCGCCGGATCCGAGGCGTGATCGGGACCGCGCCGGCGGTCGCGGGCGGGGGTAAACCCCGCGGTGGGGGCCTACGCGCCGAAATTCCAGGGACCGCGCCGGCGGCGCCCGGCGGGCGGGGAAGACCCCCGCGCCTCAGGGCGCGTCGTCCGCGGCCGAGGGGTCGTCCTCGAGGCCGTCGAGGTCGAGCTGCCAGCGCTCGAGCTTGCGGTAGAGGGTCCGGCGGTCGAGGCCCAGGATCCTGGCCGCGACGGTCTTGTTGCCGCGGACCAGGCGCAGGACGTGCTCGGCGTAGCGCCGCTCCAGGTCCTCGAGGGTCGGGAGCAGCTCGGGGTCGTCGGAGAAGGGGAGCAGGTGCACGTGCTCGCCCTCGTCCTCCAGGGCCGCCAGCTTGGGCGGGAGGTCCGCGCGGCGGATCTGCTCGCCGGGGCAGAGGGTGAACGCGCGCTCGACGCAGTTCTTGAGCTCGCGCACGTTCCCCGGCCAGTCGTAGCGCAACAGCGCGGCCTTGGCGTCGGGGGCCAGGCGCAGGGCGGGGCGCCCGCGGTCCGCGGCGAGGTCGGCCAGGAAGGCCTCCGCCAGGAGCACCACGTCGCTGCCCCGGGCGCGGAGCGGGGGCAGGTCGACCCGGATCACGTTCAGGCGGAAGAACAGGTCCTCGCGGAAGGTCCCGGCCTCGACCGCGGCCTCGAGGTCGCGGTGCGTGGCCGCCACGACCCGCACGTCGACGGCGCGCTCCTTGTCGCCGCCGACCGGGCGGATCCGCTTCTCCTGGAGCACGCGCAGCAGCCGACCCTGGAGCGCGAGGGGCATGTCCCCGACCTCGTCCAGGAACAGGGTCCCGCCGTGGGCCTCCACGATCAGCCCCGCCCGGGGACGCGTCGCCCCGGAGAACGCGCCCTCCAGGTGCCCGAACAGCTCGCTCTCGAGCAAGCCCTCCGGCAGCGCGGCGCAGTTGATCGCGACGAAGGGCGCCTCGCGCCGCGGCCCGCGCTCGTGCAGCGCGCGCGCCGCGACCTCCTTCCCGCTCCCGGTCTCGCCGTAGAGCAGCACCGAGCTCTCGCTGTCGGCGACCCGCTCCAGGAGCTGGAACAGGCGCTGAATGCTCGCGCTCTCGCCCAGGAGCCCGCAGAACCCGCCCCGGGCGGCTCGAGAGCGCTCGAGCCGCGCGACCTGGCGTTGGAGGGTGCGCCGCTCGTGGGCGCGGCGCAGGACCAGGGCCAGGGCCTCGGCGTCGATCGGCTTGGTGAGGAAGTCGTAGGCCCCGGCGCGGACCGCGGCGTAGGCGGACTCCCGGGTGCCGAAGGCGGTCAGCACCACCACCGGGAGCTCGTGCCCGCGCTGGAGCACCTCGGCGCAGAGCTGGCTGCCGGTCATGCCGGGCATGTTGAGGTCCGTGAGCAGCACGTCGAAGCGGTCGCTGTCCAGGCGCTCCAGCGCGTCCTGGGCCCGGGTGCAGCTCACGACGTCGAACCCGAAGCGCGCCAGCGCGGTCTCGAGGTAGTCGCACATGTCGGCGTCGTCGTCGACGGCGAGCACGCGCGCGGAGTTCGGGGCGGGGGAGGACACGCGCCAAGCGTACACCACCCGAGGCGACGCCGGGGCGCGCTCAGCGAGGCGGGCCGATCCGGCGCTCGAAGGCCCCCGGGAAGCGGCGCTCGCAGCGCGCGCGCGGCTCGGGGGGGAACACGTAGCCGGGGTCGATCGCCCGCGCCTCGAGCCACGGTCGCAGCACCTGGTCCTCGCTGGCCGCGGCCTCGTGCAGGAGCAGGGTGCCCAGGAGCGCCTGGGCGTCGGCGCGCTCGGGGTCGACCCGGGTGTCCTGCAGGATCAGGGCCTGGGTCAGCCCGTGCTCGACGGCGGAGAACGCGACCGGCACGTTCCAGCAGGGCCCCGGAGAGAGCTGCTGGAGCTGCTGCACCAGGTGCCCCGGGACCCACGCGCGCTCGCCCCGGGCGAGCCCCTCCAGGGTCGCGACCAGCAGGGCCACGAGCACCCGCGCGTCGAGGTCGCGCTCCACCGCCCGCGCCCGCGCCGCGAACAGCGTGGCCAGGTGCGGCTCCTCCCGCGCGGTCGCCAGGCTGAGGACCACGAGGCTCGGGACGTGGTCCGGCTCGAGGGCCAGCGCCTCCCGCGCCCGCGCGGCGGCGCGCGGGAAGTCCTGGGCGAGGAGCGCCGCCTCCGCCTGGGCCCAGCGCCCACGGACCCCCTCGGGGTCGCGGCGCGCGAGCGCCGCCAGGGCCTCCCGGGCCTCCGGGCCGCGCCCCAGGCGCAGCCAGCGCTCGGCCTCCAGGCGCGCGACCTCGAGGGGGTCGGCCCCCAGCGCGCGCGCGGCCTCCAGGGCCTCGCGGGCCGCGTCCAGCAGGTCGCGCCCGCAGAGGATCCGCGCCGCCTCGAGCTGGACCGCGGCGGACTCGGGGGCCGCGGCGCGGACCTTGGCGACCTCCTCGGCCACCGCGGCGTAGGGCGCGCCGAGGGAGGCCCGGCGCAAGGCCACCTGGAGCGCCTCGCGCGCGGGCTCCGGGGCCAGGGCCTGGGCGCGGGCCTCGGCCTGCGCGGCGAAGTCGACGGCGGCCTCGATCTGCGGCTTCAGGTGGGCGAAGCGCTCGGGGATCCCGTCCAGCAGGTCCTGGAAGGTGCGCACGCTGCGGCGCCCGGGCTCGGGGCACACCGCCCGCGCGATCCGCCAGTGCTCGGCGGCCGGGGTCCCGAGCGTGGCCGCGACGATCCCGCGCTCGAGCTGGGCGCGGGCGTCGAAGGGGCGCCGCTGCAGGACCGCGTCGAAGTCCCGGGCCGCGGCGGTGTAGGAGCCCGCCTCCAGCGCGTCGGAGGCCCGGGACTCGAGGATCCGCAGCCGGGTGCGGCTCGCCTCGCCGTCCTGGGTCAGCTCCAGGTAGCGATCCCGCGCCTGGAGCCCCGCGCGCTGGAGCTCGGGAGAGAGGTCGCGGCTGCGGCGCGCCGTCTCGGACAGCGCGAGGTAGAGCCGCGCGTCGTCGAGGGCCACCTCGGCCCCGCGCAGGAAGGCGTCCAGGGCCTCGGGGGTCTGCCCCGCCTGGCGCAGGGTGAGGCCCAGGGCGAGCCAGGCCTCCGCGCAGCGGGGGGCGTCGCGCAGGACGTCGCGCGCGATCTGCGCGCCGGCCTCGCCGCCCTCGACGAGCTCGCGGCGCTGGCGCGCCTCCTCCTCGGGGGAGCGCGCCGGGGCCCGCCCCCAGCGGCTGTGGAGGGAGCCGAAGGCCGCGGCCACGCGCCCGGCGCGGGCGCTCGGGTGCTCGCGACCCAGGTGCGCGAACCCGCGGTAGAGCTCGTCGTTCCACGACGCGTGCTCCCACTCCAGGAGCAGCAGCTGGAGCTTGGCGTCGGCGGCGCGCTGCGCCGAGCGCAGCAGCGGACGCAGCAGGTCCACAGCCTCGCGCGCGCGCCCGCGGCGCGCCGCGAGCCGGGCCAGCTCGAGCTGCACGTCCTCGGCGTGGCGGGGCGGCAGCGTCAGGGCCCCGAGCCGCGCGCGGGCCGCGGGGTAGGGCTCGCGGCGCCCGGCCTCGACCGCCGCGGCCAGGGCCTCGGCGCACCGCGCCGCGGCGGCGAAGTCGTGGGCCCGCGCCTCGAGGGCGGGGTCCCCGGCGGCCAGGCGCCGCAGCAGCTCGGGCCCCACGTCGACCGCCAAGGGGTCCTGGGCCAGGCGCTCCGCCAGGAGCCCCGCCTGGAGCAGGGACTCGGCGCGCGCGGCGGTGCCGCGCTCGGGGTCGAGGGCGGGCACCAGCTCCAGCAGCTCCGGGCGCGCGGCCCAGGGGGTGCCCGGGTCGCGGGCTCGCTCGAGCAGGCGCAGGCTCAGCTCGCGCCGCGCCGCCCGCGCGGCCTCGCGCTCGCCCTCGAGGGCCGCCTCGGCGTCGGCGGCGGCGAGGAGCGCCAGCGCCTCGCGGGCGCCGGCGGGGCTCGGGGCCTGGGCCCGGGCGCCCTCCAGCGCCTCGGCCACCCGGGCCTGGCGACGGGCCTCGAGCGCGCGCCAGCCGCCGACCCCCAGCGCCAGGAGCAGCCCCAGCCCGACGCCGGCCGCGAGCACCCAGCGCGGGGAGCCCGCGCGCTGAGGGGCCGGCGCGGCGCCGCCCTGGTCCAGGGCCTGGGCCAGGGCGGCGCAGTCGGCGTAGCGCTCGGCGGGGTCCTTCTCCAGCGCGCGCATGCACACGTCGCTCAGCGCGCGGGGGATCCGCGGGTCGAGCTCGTGGGGGCTCGGCGGGCGCTGGTGGCGCACGAGCTCCACGAGCTGGAGCATGCTCGCCGAGACGTGGGGGTAGCGCCCGGTGAGGCAGCGGTAGAGCGTGGCCCCCAGCGCGTAGATATCGGCGCGGTGGTCGACGCCCTTGGCGTCCGCGAACTGCTCCGGGGCCATGGTGACCGGGGTCCCGATCGCGTCGCCGCTGCGGGTCAGCGAGCGCCGCAGCGAGCGGTCCCGGGCCAGGCCGAAGTCGGTGACCCGCGGGCGGCCCTGGGGGTCGACGATCACGTTCCCCGGCTTGAGGTCGCGGTGGATCACCCCCAGGCGGTGCGCGTAGGCCATGGCCCGCGCGACCTCGCTCACCAGCTCGGCGCTGTCCTGGGGCGGCAGGGGCCCCGGCTTCAACAGCTGCTCGAGGGAGGTCCCGGGGCAGAACTCCATGACCAGGTACGGGCGGCCGTCGTGGGCGCCGAAGTCGAGCACGCGCACGATCCCGGGGTGGGCCAGCTTCTGCGCGATCTGGGCCTCGAGGGTGAAGCGGGCCAGGGACTCGGGGTCGGCCACGTCGGCGCCGAGCAGGAGCTTGAGCGCGACCTCGCCGTGGGCGGGGTGGCGCGCGCGATACACGGCCCCGTTGGCGCCGCGGCCCAGCTCCTCGAGGATCTCGTAGGCTCCCAGGCGGCGCACGGGTCAGGGCCTCCCTAGCGTTTGGCGCGGCGCGGGGCCCGGCGCACGGTCTCTTCTTCGGGGCGCTCCGCGGGCCCGGGCCCGCCGCGCTTGAGCACGAGGAGCGTAATGTCGTCGCGCTGCAGCTCGCGGCCCTTGAACTCGAGCACCGCGTCCAGGATCCCGTGCAGCGCCTGCTCGGGGGTCCGCCCGCCGTGGAGGTTCGCCAGCTCGACCAGGCCCTCGAGGTGCAGCATGGCGCCCTGGGCGTCGCGCACGTCGGTGACCCCGTCGGTGTAGAGCACGAGCCCGTCGCCGGGGGCGAGGTCCAGGGTCTGCTCCTCGTAGCGGTTGCGCTCGCCCTCGACGAAGCCGAGGACCATGCCCCCGGTCTTCTTGATCTCGATCGCCTGGCGCAGGTCACGCCAGATCAGCATGGTCTCGTGGCCGGCGCCGGTGTAGTGGAAGGTCCCCGGCTCGTGGTCGTAGCGGATCAGCACGAAGCTGCAGAACATCTCCTGGTCGAGGTCGGCCACGAGCAGCTTGTTCAAGAGCTCCACGATCTCGCGGGTCGAGCGCACGCCGCGCTGGACCAGCGAGCGCAGGGCGCTGCGCAGGCTGGCCATGACCAGCCCCGCGGGCACGCCCTTGCCCGAGACGTCGCCGATCCCAATGAACAGGCTCTTGCCGTCGGGGCTGGGCACGTAGTCGTAGTAGTCGCCCCCCACGCTCTTGGCCGGGTGCATCCAGCCGTAGAGCTGGATCCCGGGGACGTTGGGGACCTCGCGCGGGAGCAGCTTGCGCTGGATCTGGCTCGCGATCTTGAGCTCCTGCTCGATCCGCTCGCGCTGGCGGGCGTGGTGCAGGAGCCGCGCGTTCTCGATCGCCAGCGCGGCCTGGTCGCTGAAGGCCTCGAGCAGCTCCACGTCGCGCTCGGCGAAGGCCCCGACCTCGCTCGCGTCGAGGTAGACGGTGCCGAAGATCTCGGACTTGATCCGGAACGGCACGCACACGATCGAGCGCAGGTTGAGCCCGCTCACGCTGGCGAAGCGCCCGAAGGTCTGGTCGGCCTGGGCGTTGGTGGTGAGCACCGCGGCCTTGGTGTCGATCACCTGCCGGCACACCTGGGTCGAGACCTGGGCCTCGGGGTTGGGGATCGAGCGCCGGGCGCGGTTGCGCGCGATCTCGATCTTGAGCCGCACCCGGTCCTGCTCCTCGGCGTCGTTCAGGATCAGGAACCCGCGCTCGGCGGCGAGGAGCGCGATCGCGGAGTCGATGATCCGCTTGAGGAGCGAGCGCAGGTCGTGGACCTCGTTCAGCTGCTTGTTGATCTCGAGCAGGCGCTTGAGGTCGTCGCGCTCGTGGGCGAGGACCAGGGCCTCTTGCTTGCGCAGGGTGCGCAGCGGGCCCGAGGAGGTCGAGTTCAAGGCCTCGAGCTCGCCGTCGTCGAGGCGCGAGGTCGGGGGCAAGCCCCGGGGCGGGGTCGGGGTCAGCGGCTGGGAGGGCAGCGAGGCGACGTTCATGGCGAAGATCATGAGCGTCGAGCCGCACTCGATCTCGTCGTGGTCCTTGAGCTCGCGGGACACGATCCGGCGCCCGTTGACCTTGGTGCCGTTCGAGCTGTTGCAGTCGGTGAGCACCACCGCCCCGTCCTCGCGCTGCTCGATCACGCAGTGCCGGCGGGACATGTTGGGGTCGGGCACCTCCAGCACGTTGTCGACGGAGCGCCCGATCGTGGTGACCGCGGCGTCCAGCTCGTGGGTCGCCTGGGGCCCGCCGTTAATGATCACCGCCAGGTAGGGCGTCGCGCGGGGCTGGGGGTGCAGAGCGCTCATGGGGCGATCGTAGCTACTCCGCCTCGTAGGTGAAGGTCAGGGGGTACCCCTGTCCGCGCGCGAGGGAGTGGGCCTGGTCGACCTTGAACTCGGCCTGCTCGAAGCTGTAGGCGCCCACGAAGGCCAGGCCCCGGGTGTGGGCCTCGAGCATGATCTGGGTGGCCTCCTTGTGGTGCTTGGCGAAGAACTGGGCCAGGACCTGGACCACGAACAGCATGGGGGTCACGGGGTCGTTGTGCAGGAAGACCTTGTAGCGCGGCGCGAGCCGGGTCTTCGTCTGCTCCTGGGGCAAGGTGACCGTGCCCGGGTCGAGCACCGGGGTCGTCGGTGCACACCGCGCCGCTCATTGGTCCTCCTCCTCGTCAGGCGCCCCGTCGTCCGGGGGCGAGTCCTCGGGGTCCGGCTTGCTGAGGCCGTCCTCCTCGTCCGGGCGCGTCGCGGGGCGTCCATGGCCCCAGCTCGCCGCGGAGCTCGGTCCAGCGCGGGAGCTCCTCGGTGGCCGGCCCTCGGCGAAACACCCACATCCTCCGCCTCGTCCAGCCCGCCGCGAGCGGGCGAGGTCCAGGCCACGAGGCCAGGTCCTCGGGGCCGAGCACGTCGTAGCCGCCGCGAGCGCGCACATAGGCCCGGGCGACCACCGCCGCGACCTCGCTGGCCCTCGCTCAAAGGCGTCGGCAGCCGCCAGCCGCAGCGTGGTCAGCCGCGCCTCGCGGGGGTCCGTGCGCTCGCCGGGGTAGACGCAGAACACGAGCGCCCCCTGGCCTTCGCCGGCGACGAGGGCCAGCGCGTTGCGGCTCGCGCGCCAGCGCGCGGGGCGGGGCAGGGGGCGGCGCAGGATCTCGTGGCCGTCCTGGGGGTCGAGGGCCAGGAGCGTGGGGACCTCGTCCTCGTAGACGTCGAGCATGCCGCTGATCGCGAACAGCGCGTCCTCGCAGGCCACCAGCTCGCGGGCCGCGGCGCGGGGCAGGTCGTCGCGGGTCCAGCCCGGCTCGCCCAGGGCCACGACCCGGGTCTGGCCGGGGGCCGCGAACAGCGCGTCGCCCCGGCAGGCGAGGCCCTGGATCGCTTCGTCGCCGAGCTCGGCCACGGTCTCGGTCGTGGCCTCCGGAGCGTCTGCGTCCCCGCGGCCCAGCGCCAGGACCTTGCCGCCGCGGGTGCCCACCAGCACGCGCTCGCCCTGGCCCACGGGCCCCGCGCTGAGGTCGTCGACGGCGGCGGTCCACTCGGCGGACCCGTCAAGGGCGCAGCGCGATCAGCCCGTCGCTGTGGCGCACCACCAGGACGCTGGCCGAGGTGCTGCTGATCCCACGCCCGCGGCGCCCCAGGCCCGTTGCCGCCAGGCATTGACACCGCGTCGAGCAGCTCGCAGCTCTGGCGCGCGCGCTGGCCGCGCTGAGCACGAGCTGCTGCGCGCCGTGGGGCGCCGGCGCCACGTCCGGACTGCACTGCGAGGTCCGGGAGCTCGCGGGCCGAGAGCCGCTCGCCGGTCTCCGGGTCCAGGAGCAGGAGGCTCACCCCCAGGAACTTCGCCTTGCGCCAGGAGCGGTTGAGCGGGCGCCAGTAGGCGTTGAGCAGGTAGGCGGCCAGGGGCGCCGGGTCCCGCGCGCGGCCGGGGTGGGTCGCGGCCACCGCCCCCGAGGGCGCGGCGTAGAGCCCCACGGGCTCCCAGCCGAGCTGCTCCTCCAGCGACCCCTCGGGGCCGGTCGGAGGCTTCGGGGTGTGGGTCCAGCGCGGGGTGCCGTCCTTGGCGTCGAAGGCGTGGAGCGCGATCCCGCCGGGGAGGCAGGCCAGGAGCCGCTCGCCGAGGATCAGGGGCGGCGGGGCCTCGGGGCCCACGCCCTGGGTGTCGCCCTGGAGCCGGCGCTCCCACACCCGGAACCCGCTCGAGTCCTGGGCGGCGACGTCCGGGGCCGGGCCGGCCACGGACTCGAGGCGCCCGCCGAGCTCGCGGTCGTCGGGGCTCGCCTCCAGCGCGCGGGCGTAGGCCTCCCGCGCGCCGTCGTAGTCGCCCAGGTCGCGGAGCGCGTCGCCCAGGGCGCGCAGCACCGCCGGCTGCGGGTCGAGGGCGGCCACGATCCGCAGCTCCTGGGCGGCCTCGGCCAGGAGCCCGTGGTCGAGGAGCCAGGCCGCGACGGTGGCGTGCACCGCGCGCAGCGGGCGCCCGCGCTGGGCGTCGCGGAAGAAGGCCGCGTCGTCGGGGAAGCGCGGGGCGCCGCGGTCGACGAGCAGCTTGCCCAGCCGCGTGCACACCGCGGTGAAGTCGGGCTCCCCCGGCGCCGCGTAGCGGATCTCGCTGAGGTAGATCGCGAGGGCAGTCGCCGCGTCGCCCCGGGCCAGGGCCAGGTCGCCCCGCGCCAGGATCAGGTCGTGGCGGAACGGGTTCCGCCCCAGGGCCTGGCGGTAGAGCAGGTCCCCGGCCTCGCCCTCGCCGCAGGCGAGGTAGGCCTGGCCCAACCGGATCAGGGTCCGGTCGCTGGCCTGGCCCGCCTCCACCGCCTGCGCCACCCGCTCGAGGAGCGCGAGGCCCTGTTCGGTCTCGCCGTCCCGGGCGAGGAGCTCGCCTTGGCGGAGCACGACCCGCGCGTCCTCGGGGAGCCGCGCGGCGAGGGCCTCCACGAAGGGACGCGCCTCGTCCAGGCGCCCGCGCGCGAAGAGCAGGTCGATCAGCTCCAGCAGGCGCTGCGGCGGGGGCTGGGGGTCGTCCTGGGCCGCGGCCAGGGCGGCCTCGAGCCCGGCCTCGGGGTCGTCGCCCCGCAGCAGGAGCCGGCTCTGGAGCCAGCGCACCTGGGCCGAGGGCGCCTCGTCGGCGAGGGCCTCGAGCAGGGTCGCGTCGAGGGGCGTGCGCTCGGGGGCGGCCTGGCAGTAGGCGTCGACGGCGGCGACCCGGACCACGGGGTCGGCGTCGTAGCGCGCGACGCGCACGAGGAACGGCAGGCCCCGCGCCCCGCCGCGCTCGGCGAGGAAGGTCACCCCCTGGAGCCGCGCCGTCGGCGCGAGCTCGGGCCAGTGGTCGAGGGTGTCGCCCACCACGTCCCGCAGCCCGGGCTCGATCTTCCAGCGCAGCTCCTCGGTGAGCTCGACCGCGGCCTGGGCCCGCTCGGCGTCGGCGTCGGTCTGGGCCGCCTCGAGGAAGGGCAGGGCCTCGCTCCCCAGCTCGCGCAGCCCCTCGCGGGCGGCCTCGCGCACCGCGAAGTCGGGGTCCCCCAGCTCCAGGATCAGGCGCCGGATCTTGGCCGCGTTCTTCGTGCGGGTCTGGCGCGCGCGCTGGAAGGCGTCGTTCTGCCCGTCGCCCTGGGCCGGGGCGAGGGGGGCCAGGGCGCAGGCGAGGCACGCCGCGAGGGTCAGGCTACGCAGGGGGCGTGACATGGCGCCAGTGTAGCGCGCCTGTGCGGCGGGCGGCGGGGGGCTCGAATGCGTTCGTTTCGCGGGCTTCGCCCTCCCCCAGCGTCCCCTGGATCGCCTTGAACCGCCAAGACCGCCAAGACCGCCAAGCTGCAGAGACGGATCGCGCTGTGTCGTCCGTGGGCTGTTGCGTGCTCTAGCTGGCTAGATCGCTGGCGCGACGAAGACGCCGCACCTCCAGGCTCACCGCTTGCGCGGTCCGAGGCCGCGCAGGGCGCGCTCGAGGTCTATGTCCCCGCCGAGGGGGCCCTCGTCGGTGAGGGAGCCGTAGCTCATCTGCAGGTAGTCCCGGGTCGTGATCCCCAGCTCGCGCAGCCCCGAGTCGACGGAGCGCGCGGTCGCCTCGCCGAACAGGGCCTCGAGCACCAGCCTCCCCGAGTCGTCCACGCCGAGGGTCGGCGTCGCCGTGGGCCTCGTCCAGGTAGCAGCGCGGTCTCGGCCGCAGCTGCTCGAGGGCGGCTGCGCGGCCAGGGTCTGGGTCAGTCGGCCAGGCTCGACCTGGAACCGGTGGCGGGCGACCCTCGGCACCAGGGCGCTCCACAGCTGACCCGGCCTGGCCTTTCGAGCTCGCTCGGCGTAGAGGAAGGAGCGCTTTGCCGTAGACCAGCGCGGCGTATCGATCCGAACAGCGAAGGTGCTCGTCGGGCGGTGCCGCGCGGTCTCTGCCGAGCGCGAGGAAGTAGAGCGCGTAGCCCAGCAGCTTCACGTTGCGCACGAAGACGCGGCCTGGCCCCCTGCTCTCACCCAGCCGATCGCGCAGCGCGATACGCACCCGCCAGTGCGCCAGGGGCTCGTCGATCACCGCCTCGCGCAGGCTGTCGTTGCCGACCAGGCCGTGGCGGAAATACTGGTGCGCGACCTCGTGGGCCACGGTGAAGTCGAGCTGCTCGCGCAGGAACGCGGCGCCGGGAGCCTCCTTGGGCGCCGGCCGGCCACGCGGGGTTGGTGCCCTGGAGCATGCCGTCGAGCTGCTCGAGCACCTTCATGTAGAGCGCGAGGGCTCTCGTGGAGCTGCTCGGGTCGCGGTAAACATGCCCGCCACCAGGATCGGCATCTACCCGCTGAACTCGACGCCGCCGGCGCCCCGGCCAGCGAAGGGCGCGGCGGCCTCCGGCTCGCGGTAGGGGTAGGGGGCCGAAGCGGCGGGTGAAGCTCTGGAGCGCGTCGGCAGCGACCTCCAGCGCGCGCTCTCGCCCATGGCCCGGTCCCGCGGGCCGGAACACGCACCCGGGTCGCGCCGACCTGGCGCGTGGCCTGGTGAGTCCCGCCCGCGATCAGGACCAGGTCGCGAGGACCACCGGCCCGCGGCTCTCGACCAGGAGCCGGCGTCCTGCCCCGGGCAGGGGGCCTCGTCCAGCAGGTTCGTGACCACCGTCAGCCCGGCGAGGAACACCGTGCGCACGCGTCGAAGCGCGCACGTCGTCGGTACGAGAGGTCGCCGACCCGCGCGCCGCCCTGGGTCGAAGTGGCGCCGGTCCAGGGCGGGACCACAGGGAAGGCCGCCGGCCAGGGTCAGGATCCCGTCGCCCTTGCCCAGGAGCCCGTAGTCCGCGGCGCGGTCGGCCACCGAGCCCAGGGAGCCCTGGGCCTGGGCGAAGGGGTCGTTGACCGTCGGCGAGCACCGCAGCCGCGGTAGCGCACGCGGACCCGGACCCGGGCGCCGGGGCCAAGGGCTCCCGCGAAGCGCAGCTCGCCCAGGGAGGCGGAGCTGGACCCAGGTCACCGCCGGGCCGTCGAGGGCCTCCCGGCCCCGTCGACCTCGAGGGCCCCGCGTCTGGCCGGCGCCGCCGAGGTCGGCCAAGGCGTTCGGGTGCAGGGCCAGGGGCAGGGCCGCCAGGGGCTCGGCGCCGGGGTGCGTGAAGCTCACGGTGACCTGGCCTCGGAGCAGGCCCCGCGCGTCGTCCAGGGCCTGGTCGATCGCGTAGTGGGTCAGGGCCTCGAGGGGGCGGGGGAGCGCGTCGGCGAGCCCCGCGCGGGCCTCCGGGGTCAGGAGCTCCGCGGGGGGCTCGCCCTGGGCGAGGCAGGGCAGGGCGCAGCACAGGAGCAGCAGCGGGCGCTGGATCACGGGTGGCCTCCGGGTCTCAGGGTAGCGCCGGTGCGCCTCAGGCGCCGAGCAGCCAGCGGGCGGCGTAGGCCACGGCCAGGCCGAGGTAGTTGCCGCCGGCGATCCCGATCAGCGCGGCCGAGATCCCCGCGAGCACGAGCTCGGGGTTCCCCAGGTTGCGGGCGACCGGGGGCACGAAGGCCGGCGAATAGATCGCGGCGGTGTGGGTGATCACGCAGGTGTCGCGGTCGACCCCCGCCAGCCGCGCGAGCAGCGCGTGGCCGAGGACCCCGCCCAGGAGCACGCAGCCGGTCCAGGCGCAGAGCGCGAGGCCCGACGCGTAGAGCTGGCGCAGGTCGGCCAGGCAGCCGAAGGCCAGGCAGAACACCACCAGGAAGTAGTCACCGAGGAGCGGGCTCGCGCGCAGGCGGCGCACCCGGGGGGCGAGGCTCAGGACCACCGCGAGGGTGGTCACCAGGAGCACCGCGAGCACGTTCCCCAGCTCGCTGGGGACCGCGAGGGTCACCGCGGCGCCGAGGAGCGCGACCCCCAGCGCGAGGCCCAGGCTCGCGCCCCAGTCCCGCGCCGGGATCGAGGTCACGGGCTCGGTCGCCGGGGCCTCGGCCCGCTCCGCCCCGGCCTGGCGCGGGAAGGGCGGGAGGAGCCAGGCGAACACCCGCACGCCGGGGGAGAGCAGGAACAGCCCGTAGACGCCGGCGGCGACCAGGTCCGCGGCCACGACCTGGGTCTGGAGCGCGGGGTCGACCGAGAGCGCGCCCGCGATCGCGATCAGGTTCGGCAGGCTCCCGGTGTAGGTCCCGGCGAGCATGCCCGCGACCTTCCAGGCCTCGGGGCCGACCGCCGGGGCGAACAGGGGCGCGCTCACCAGCGCCACCAGCGCCACGCTCAGGCAGCACAGCGCGCTCGAGATCAGCGTGCGCCGCGCCAGGCGCAGGGCGCCCAGGAGGTCCGCCGAGAACAGGAGCAGCGGGATCGCGAGCAGCACCGCGACCCCGGCCAGGGTCAGGGTCGGCTCGCGCTCGAGGGGCAGCCCCAGGTTCCCGAGCACGAGGCCCAGCACGTAGCAGGTGATCACCGGGCTCGGGAGCCGCGGCGCGCGGCGGGCGAGGAGCACCGCCGCGAGGGGGAGCCCCAGGATCAGCGCGGCGTGGAGGGCGTAGCTCACCACCGGCGGTGGTAGATCCAGGCCTCGGCGGCGAGCAGCGCGAGCGCGGCGCAGGCGAACCACCAGCCGACCTCGCGCCGGGTGTCGGCGGCGCCCTGCACGGCCACCGGGCGTGCGCCGACGTCGAGGGTCGGGCGCGCGGCGAGCTCGCTCTCCCGCGGGTCGACCAGGTTCACGCACACCGTGCGCTCGAAGGCGTCGGCCTCCAGGCGCGGAACACGCCGACCCCCGGCCTCCCGAGTCGAACACGGCGCGGCTGGCCGTCCTGACGACCAGGAGGAGCTCTGCGGCGCTCGCCGGCAGGGTCACGAGGCTCGCCGCGCGGGCCTCGCCACGACCCCACCAGGGCCCCGCCCGCACCGCTGCCCGCGGCGCCGCCTGCAAGCGTAGCTCGGTTTGGTGCACGACGTTGCGCAGGAGGAACACCAGGAGGCGGCCTGCGCGGCCAGCTGCTGTCCTCGGGGTCGAAGCCGACCACGACCTGGAGTACCAGCGCCGTCGCGGAACGCCGCGACCACAGGCACGGCTTCAGCGCCGCCAGCACCAGGCGGCGTAGACCAGGGGGTCGGCGTCGGGGCCGAGCTCGAGGGCCTGGGCGCGCTCGAGCACAGCTCTGGCGAGGCTCGACGTGGGCCAGCAGCGGGTGCTCGCGGTCCCAGGCCACGACTTCGGGGCGGCGCAGCGCCGCGCCGGGGGTCACCGGCCCCACGGGGCCCGGGGGCGCGAAGCACAGGGCGTCGGTCCCCGGGCTGGGGGCGACGCCCACGCCGACCCACAGCTCCGACGTCGCGTCCTCGGTGGGGCTCGCCCCGGCCGCGCGCAGCCCGCGGGTCAGGTGCGGGCGCGGAGCGTCGCTGGTCAGGGCGTAGGTCACCGGCCGCGGGGCGAGGACCTGCAGCCACGCGCGGTCGTCCGCGGCGAGGCCGTCGGTGATCGGGGTCGCCCGCGCGTCGGCCAGGAGCCGCAGCTCGAGCACGCCGGGGGGCGGCGTGAGGCGCACGGTGGCGGCGCGAGCCTCCCCGGCGCCGAGCTGGATCGCGCGCGCGGCGAGCAGCGCGTCGCCGCTCGTGACCCCCAGGAACACCTGCCGCGGCGGGCCGGTGTTCAGCACCCGGGCGTAGACCTCGTGGGTCGCCTCGTCCTGCGGCCCGAGCGCCTGGAGCTCGGCGGCCACGATCCCCAGGTTCGGCGGGTCGTCGCGGGGTGGTAGTGCGGGGTCCCAGGGAAGGGGCACGTCGCCCGGGGGCCGGCCCCGCCGTCGCTGAGCGTGCACCTCGGGCTGCCGTCCGCGGGCCTGCGCCGACGCGTGGCGATTGGCCTGGGCCAGGTCAGTGCTCGCCGCCCGGGGGCTGAGCCCCTCGAGGGCCGCGCGCAGCCGGTCCTCCTCCCCGGTCCAGGGGCAGAGCACAGTCGCGGTGTGATCCACGGCGATCAGCGACGCCTCGCCGCCGGCCTCGAGCCCGGCGAGCAGGGCCAGGGCTTGCTCGCGGGCGCGCTCGAGGCGCGTGGCGCCGCCGGGCTCGTCGACGGCGCCCATGCTCGCGCTCACGTCGAGGATCAGGAGCAGGGTCGTCGAGCGCCCGCCGAAGCCGCCGACCACGGGGCCGGCGAGGGCGTAGGTCAGCGCGCCCAGGGCCAGGAGCTGGAGCAGGAGCGGGAGGTTTCGGCGCAGGGCCTGGAGCGGGCGGGCGCCGCTGGGGCTCGGGACCGCGCGCTGCCAGAGCAGGAGGCTCCCTACGAGCTTGCGCGGGAGCTGGACCTTGAGCATGTGCAGCAGGATCAGCGGCAGCGCGAGGCCCCCCGCGGCGAGCCCCCAGGGCGCGCGGAGCTCGGCCCCGGTCAGGCCGTGGAACGCGGCGTAGGGCAGGGCGGCCACCACGAGCAGCGCCGCGGCCAACCCCGCGCTGGGGCGCAGGGAACTCACCCCGGCATGATACTGGCGGGGCCCGTCCGCGAGGCCCGCGTCGCGCGGGGGGCGCACACTGTCGTCGCGGGGCGCACGCAGCACGCGAGCAGGGGCTGAAAAGGTGGCGTACGGCGCTTGGAGGCTTACGTCGGCACAGGAGGTGCAAGACCCCGGGAAACCGACCCCGGAGACTCACCATGCAGCGCCTGTCCTTGCTCCTCGCCGTCCTCGTGCTCGCGGGCTGCGATCACTTCTCGCTGAAGACCGACGACGGTCGCAGCACCTACACCTCGGGCGAGGTGGTCACGATCTACGCGCAGTACCGCGGTGAGCGGGCCGACGAGACCGCGCTCTCGCCGGGCTGGATCGAGTGGAGCTCGCGCAAGCTCGGCTCCCTGGGCACCGGCCCTGAGCTCATGACCTCTCAGCTCCCGCCGGGGCGGCACCTGATCGTGGCCAAGGTCATGGGGCCCACCGGCGAGGTGATCGCCGACGACGCGATCCGGATCAAGGTCGAGAACCAGGCGCCGCGCCCGGAGATCGTGTCCGTGACCTTCAACGAGGGCAACGTGATGTTCCTCACCGGCGCCGCGGACGACCACGAGGACGGGCACGTGCGCCCGAGCAAGATGGTGTGGTACGTGGACGACAAGGAGGTCGGCCGCGGCGAGCGGGTCACGGTCTACGGGGTCACCCCTGGGCGGCACGCGGTGCGCCTGGAGGCCACCGACTCGAACCGCATGCTGACCGGGGTCATGGACTTCGTGACCGCGCCCGGGAGCGTCGCCGCCGGGCCCGTGGTCCACGCCAGCACGCCCGCCGGGGACGCCGCGCCGAAGACGACGGTCGGCAGCGGCGCGCCCACCAGCGGGATCCTGGGCGAGCTCGAGGACGCGCAGAAGTAGGGCCTTCGCGCCCCGCCCTCACCCGGCGGGGCGTTGGCGTTTCGACGGACGAGGAAAGGCAGGAACCGCCAAGGCCGCCAAGGGCGCCAAGAGCCTGGTGAACAGGGCGATCGCGGGACTGCCCAGCTACGCCATGAGCTCCCGGGTATGGCGGAGCTACCTCCTTCCGGGCCTCACCGTGGCGAGGTGGAAGGAGCCCGGAGCGCTGGCGGCTCTTGGCGGCCTTGGCGGTTGAATTCTTCACTCCCAGTTCCCCGGCGGGGCGTCGGCGTTTCGACGGACGAGGAAAGGCAGGAACCGCCAAGGCCGCCAAGGGCGCCAAGATCCTGGTGAACAGGGCGATCGCGGGACCGCGGCACCACGCAAGGCTCCCGGGGTATACCAGCGGAGCTACCTTCTTCCGGGCCTCACCGTGGCGAGGTGGAAGGGCGGAGCCTTGGCGGCTCTTGGCGGCCTTGGCGGTTGAATTCTTCACTCCCAGTTCCCCGGCGGGCGTTGGCGTTTCGACGGACGAGGAAAGGCAGGAACCGCCAAGGCCGCCAAGGGCGCCAAGATCCTGGTGAACAGGGCGATCGCGGGACGCGGCTACGCAAGGCTCCCGGGGCGCCGGCGGAGCTACACTCGTCTGGGCCTCACCGTGGCGAGGTGGAAGGGCGGAGCCTTGGCGGCTCTTGGCGGCCTTGGCGGTTGAATTCTTCACTCCCAGTTCCCCGGCGGGCGTCGGCGTCTCGACGGACGCGGAAGGGCAGGAACCGCCAAGGCCGCCAAGGGCGCCAGGATCCTGGTGAACAGGGCGATCCGCGGGACGCGGCTACGCAGAGCTCCCGGGGTAGCATTGGCGATGCCTCACCGGGCCTCACCGCGGGCGGCGAAGGCGCGAGCTGGCGGCTACGGGCACTGGTGCGGGACGAAGATTCTTCCTCCAGTTCTGTACCGGGCGTCGGTTAGGCACCGGTTTGAGAAAGTTGCGGAACCGCCAAGGCCGCCAAGGCGCCAAGATCCTGGTGAACAGAACAGGATCGTGAGACATGGTGGCATACGCAGGCTCCCGGGTATGCGAGGTACACTTGAGGCTCACCGTGGCGGAGGTGGAGAAGGCTGGGTATATATGGCAGCCTCTTTTGGCAGGCATGGCAGATAGAATTCTTCACCAGTTCCCAGGCGGGAGTGGCAGGTTTCGACAGACACGAGAGGCAGGCAGAACCGCTAAGGGCCGCCTGCAGTAGAGATCACTGCAGACAGGGGCAGGTGCTTTTGCAGCTCACATGCCCCCGAGTTTATGGCAGGAGCCTCACCCAGGCCTCACCTTGCAGGCGAGGCTGGAAGGAGCGGAGCCTTGTCTCTTGGCGGCCTTGGCGAGTTGAATTCTTCACTCCCAGTTCCCCGGCGGGGCGTCAGCGTCTCGACGGACGAGGAAAGGCAGGGCGCCGCCAAGGCGCCAGGGGCGCCAAGATCCTGGTGAACAGGGCGATCGCGGGACGCGGCTACGCAGGGCTCCCGGGGTATGGCGGAGCCACCTCCTTCTGGGCCTCACCATGCTGGCGAGGTGGGAGGCGGAGCCTTGGCGGGTCTTGGCGGCCTTGGCGGTTGAATTCTTCACTCCCAGTTCCCCGGCGGGCGTTGGCGTCTCGACGGACGAGGAAAGGCAGGAACCGCCAAGGCCGCCAAGGGCGCCAAGATCCTGGTGAACAGGGCGATCGCGGGACGCGGCTACGCAAGGCTCCCGGGGTATGGCGGAGCTACCTCCTTCCGGGCCTCACCGTGGCGAGGTGGAAGGGCGGAGCCTTGGCGGCTCTTGGCGGCCTTGGCGGTTGAATTCTTCACTCCCAGTTCCCCGGCCGGGCGTTGGCGTTTCGACGGACGAGGAAAGGCAGGAACCGCCAAGGCCGCCAAGGGCGCCAAGATCCTGGTGAACAGGGCGATCGCGGGACGCGGCTACGCAGGGCTCCCGGGGTATGGCGGAGCTACCTCCTTCCGGGCCTCACCGTGGCGAGGTGGGAGGGCGGAGCCTTGGCGGCTCTTGACGGCCTTGGCGGTTGATCTTCTTCGGTTCCGGCGCGGCGTACCGAGTCGAACGCCCCGCCTAGCTGCGCGAGCGGATCGGGAACCAGCCGCTGGGCAGGAGCTGGATCGTGAGGTCCGCGGCCTCGAACAGGGCGCGGTAGCCCGCGGCGTTCGGGGCCTCCTGGCCCAGGAGCGCCGGGAGGATCTTGCGCGCCTGGCGCGCGCGGCGCGCATACTTCTTGTGGACCTTGTCGAGGAACTCCTCGACCTCGCGGTCCTCGTCGAACAGGCGCGCGGCGGCGGCGCGCATCCCGGCGGTGGGCTGCTCGCACTCGAGGAAGCGAATCAGGCCCAGGGCGATCGAGGGGTGCTCGAGCTCCTCGAGGGCCTGGAAGGTCTCCTCGTCGATCTGGGGCGCGCCGCCGGTGGTCATGGTCGCCATGGGGTCGAGCTGCTCGACCTCGAAGCGCATCTCGACCTTGCCCATGGTGATCCGGTCGCCGTGGGTCAGGTACGCGATCCGCACCGCGTGCTCGTTGAGCTGGGTCCCGAAGCGGCTGCCCTCGTCGCGGATCAGCATGCGGTTGTGCAGGCGCAGGATCGTGGCGTGCAGGCGCGAGACCGAGCGGCTGTGGAGCGCGATGTCCCGCTCCTCCTCGCGGCCCACGGTGAACACCGTGCGCTTGTCGAAGTGGATCGCGCGCTGCTTGGGCTCGCCGGCGAGGACCACCAGCCGCGTGCGGGGCCGGGGCTGGGCGGGGGCGAGCTGCGGGGGGTAGCTGGCCTGCGCGCCGTCCCACCAGCCCAGCCAGGCCTCGGGGTCGTCCCCGAGGTTCTCGTGGGTCATGGAGAACAGCTGCATGGGCACGCGGCTGCGCACGCGGCGCATGCGGCGCTCGACCTTGTCGGTGACCTGCCCAGCGAGCTCGGGGCCGAGGATGATCTCGATCGCGCGCCGGGCCTGGTCCAGGCGCCCCGACTGCGCGTCGGGGGCGAGCTGCTCCAGGAGGTAGACCACCGCGCGCTTGTCGCTGGACTCGGCCAGCACCTGCAGGAACGGGGGCGCGACGTACTGCGTCTCGCCGGTGGCGCCCAGGCGCTGGGTCGCCGAGGCGCGGCGCATGGGGCCCAGCCCGCCGTCCTTGAACACCAGGTTGACCTTGCCGAGCTTGATCGGGTCGCCGTCCTTGAGCACGACCTGGCGCACGCGCATGCCGCCCACGAAGGTGCCGTAGGTGCTCCCCAGGTCGCGGCCCACGAAGCCGGTCTTGCCGCGCTCGATCTGCATGTGCTGGCGCGAGACCGAGGCGTCGGCGATCACCACGTCGCAGCTCGCGTCGCGGCCGACGTGGAAGGAGGCGCCCGGGATCAGGGGGAAGCGCGTGCCGTCGGGGGCGGTGAGGCAGGGGATCTCGACCGGCTGCTGCTTCAGGACCTTGTCCAGGTCGGCCACGATCTGCTCGGCGGCGCCGTAGCGGAAGCGCCGGTCGGGCTCCATCATCCGGAACAGGACCAGCTCCAGGTCCTGGGGAATGTCCGGCTCCAGCTCGCGGGGGCGCACGAAGTCGCCCTCCAGGATCCGGCGCGAGATCGCCTGCGGGTTGTGCCCGGGGAAGGGCAGCGAGCCCGTGACCAGGTGGTAGAGCGTCGAGCCCAGGCTGAACAGGTCGCAGCGCGGGTCGACGGCGTGGTCGCCCCACTGCTCGGGGGCCATGTAGTGCGGGGTCCCCAGCACCTGGCCCGGGAGGCTCAGCCCGTCGTCCACCGCCACGTTCTTGGCGAGGCCGAAGTCGAGCATTTTGACGGTGCCGTCCTTGGCCACGAGGATGTTCGCGGGCTTGATGTCGCGGTGGATCACCCCCTGGCGGTGCGCGACGCCGAGGGCCTTGGCCACGTCACGCGCGACCCGCGCGCCCTCGAGGGGCGGGAGCGGCCCGTCGTCGGTGAGCTGCGCGTCGAGGGCCACGCCGTCGACGAACTCCATCACGATGTGCGGCTGGTCGCTCTCGCCGTCGACGTCGTAGATCTCGACCACGTTCGGGTGGTGCGTGCGCCGCAGGAGGTCGGCCTCGCGCAGGAAGCGCGCGCGCCAGGTCTTGTTCTTGGCCTGCTCGGGGGCGAGGAACTTGACCACGACCTCGCCGCGCTCGGGCTTGTCGGCGAGGTAGACCGAGCCCATGCCGCCCTCGCCCAGCTTGCGGCGCACGGTGCAGCCGCTGAACACCTGCCCCACCAGCGGGTCGGTCCTCGTCACCGTCGGTCTCGGGGTCCGCGCCGAAGTCGAGCTGGGTGCGCTCGGGGTCGTCGGCGCCCGCGGCACCTGGAAGCACCGCGTGCTGCTCGAGGGCAGGGTAAGCCTGCTCCACGAGGAAGGCGTCGAACTCCATGTCGTAAGCCAGGCGGCAATACACTCTCCGCGTGACTTTTCAGGCATGCCCGTTGGACGCCGCTCCTCGCTCAGCGATGCGGCTCAGCGAAACGCCGACTGGATCGCGTCGCCGGTGCCGTCGGATCATGATCCAGGAGGTCGCGTCCTCGCGCCGCCGTCGCCGGTGGTGTCTACCCCTGTCCTGCGCGCCGCGGCGCGTCTACTGCTCCTGCTCGTCGAGCCGGCGCCCGGCCTCGAGCAGCAGGCTCGTGACGGTGGTCTGCATGTTCGTCGCGTTGACCGAGACCTGGGGGCCAGAGTTGAACTGGCCGTGGTCCAGACCGCCCCAGCTCGAACACCGCCTCGATCCCCTCGTTGTCGTCGGTGGCGGCGTAGACCGGCGTCCCCTCGCGGAACACGAGCTCGCCGTTGCCGTCGGGGCCGAACACGGTCAGGGTCCCGGTCTTGCGGTTGAACTCCAGGGTCTGCAGCAGCTCGAACAGGTTCATTTGTCCGAGGTTGCCGGCCATGGCGTCGCTGACCATGGGCTGGGTCAGGGCGTTCAGGTCCTCGGGGCTCTGCGGCGCGGACGCGGCCTGCTCCTCGCCGAAGCGATACGTGACCACGTAGGGCCCGATCGTGATCTCGTCGCCGCTCTGGAGCTCGTGGTCGCCGGTGATCCGCCGCCCGTTGACGGTGGTCCCGTTCTGCGAGCCGCAGTCCACGATCCAGGGCGCGCCCCGCTTCCAGTAGATCTCGGCGTGGCGCCGCGAGACCTTGCCCGACGGGATCGAGAGGTCGCAGTCTGCCTGCCGCCCGACCACCAGGGTGCGGTTGGGGTTCAGGATCAGGGGCGGGGCGCCCACGCGCAGGAGCACGTGCTGCGAGGCCCGCGGGGGGCGGCGGGGGCCCCGGGCGGCGCCGACGGCCGGCGCCGCGGGGCGGCGGCGGCGCCAGGCGCGCGGAGGGGAGGCGACCCAGAAGTGTTCTCGTCGTTCGCCGGGTCCACTGCGCTGTCCTCGAGGGTTTCGGCTGTACCAGAGGTTAACTCAGGCCTCGGACTCTAGCCACGCTGCGTGCGGCGCCAGATCTCCTCGCAGCGCTGGGCCACCTGCGCCCGGTGGTGGCCCGGCTCGCCCGAGGAAGGCCTCCTCCGCCGGGACCGCCGCGTCCTGGTAGCCCAGGGAGTGCGCGAGCTGGCGGCGCTTGGCGTGGCCCAGGGGCAAGAGCGGGCGGGCGTCGAAGCGCTGGACCCGCAGCCGCAGCTCGACCCGGCGCAAGAAGGCGTAGCCGGTGCTCAGGGCCAGGTAGGCCCCGGCCTCGAGGGCGCCCGCCGCCTGGAGCGCGTGCAGCGCGCGCAAGGTGTTGGGCTCGTCGCGGGCGGGGTCCAGGTGCAGGAGCGCCAGGGCCGAGGTCGAGAGCTCCACGTCGGAGAGGCTGCCGCGCCCGCGCTTGAGGTCGTGCTCCGCCGCCGCGCGGCGCTGGAGCTCGCGCATGCGCTCGACCTCGGCCCCGAGGGCCGCCGCGTCGCGCCCCCGGATCGCGCGGCGCACGCGGTCGACGGCCCGCTGGCCGAGCTCGAGGGAGCCCGCCACCGCCCGGGCCTTCTGCAGGGCCAGGCGCTCGAAGTCGTGGGCGTGGGGGCCGGCGCCGCGGGCGAGGTAGTAGCCCTCGACGGCCTCCAGGCTCTGGGCCAGGGGCGAGGACTTGCCGCCCGGGCGCAGGCGGAAGTCGAGCTCGAGGGGCGGCGCGTCGCCCCAAGCCACCGCCTGGGCGCGCGCCAGGAGCTTGCGGAGCACCGCCTCGCAGAACACCTGGGGCGCGGTCCCGTCGGGGGCGGGGCCCTCGGCCTCGTAGACCGCGAGCAGGTCCACGTCGCTCCCGTAGCAGAGCTCGCGTCCGCCCAGCTTGCCCAGGCTCAAGAGCGCGAGCTGGAGCCCGGCGGGTGTCCCGCCGTGGGCCCCGGCGGTGTCCGCCAGGGCGTACTGCAGCCAGGCCTCGAGGAACCCGCTCGAGACCTCGGCCAGCTGGCGCGCGGTGTTCTGCAGGTTCGAGCGCCCGCCGAGGTCCGAGATCCCGATCTGGAGCTGATACAGCGCCCACACCTCGAGCTGCCCTGGGCCCGGCGCCGCGCTGGTGAGCGCGAAGCGGACCTCGCTCAGCACGTCCTGCGCGTGCACCGGCGCGCGGGTCAGCAGGCGGTCGATCACCTCGTCGAACACCCCCGGGTGCCGGGCGAGGAGCGTGGAGAGCACGTCGCTGCCCGCGGCGAGGGCGACCAGCAGCTCGAGGGCGTCGGGCTGCTCGCTCCACAGCTCGTAGACCGTGGCCTTCGCGCCCAGGTGCTCGAGGGCCGCGCGCAGGTTGCTCAGGACCCGGTCGGGGTCCGTGTGCCGCCCGATCGCCTCGAGCAGGGTCGGGAGCAGCCCCGCGAGCACGACCCGCGCGCGCCCGCTGGGGGCGAGGAGCGAGGAGCGCTCGCGGCTGAGGTCGCGCAGCGCCGACCAGGCGGCCTCGGGGTCTGCGAAGCGCTCCGCCAGGCGCTGGCGCACGAGCGCCGGGTCAGGCGCTCGCGCAGGAGCAGGTCCCGCAGGTCCGCGGCCCGCGGGTCCTTGTGCTCGGCGAAGGGCCGGCGGATCAAGGTGTCCAGCGCGGCGCGCACCGTGCGCTGGTGCTGGGCGAAGGCCGCGTCCAGGGCCTCGGGGCTCAGCTCGCAGGCGGCGGCCGGGGTCGCAAGCCCTCGCCGCGGGGGAGCACGGTGACCTCGCGGTCGCCGCGGAGCTGGAGCAGGTGCTCCAGCCGGCGGTGGAACAGGTAGCCCGCCTCGAGCACCCGCGCCTCCTCGACCCGCAGCACGTGGGCGTCGGTGAGCCCGGTCAGGGCGTCGAGGGTCGCGGTGACCCGCAGCCGCGGGTCCGCGCCGCCGTGCAGGAGCTGGCTGAGCTGGACCGCGAACTCCGGTTAAGAGATCCGCCGTATGGCCGACCTTCACGCGTCGCACTCGGGGTCGGCGCTGCTCTCGGCCACGTGCTCGCGCAGCGCGAGCAGCGACCCCAGGTCCTCGGCGCCGAGCTCCTGGCCCCAGAGCCAGGGCTCGAGATCCGCCAGCAAGCGCGCGCCCGGTCCCCGCGGCGGCGCGGGCCGCTGACCCACGCCCTGGCGCTCCCGAGCGCAGGCCTGCTTTGCGGTGTAGGAGCGCGTTGGAGCGGGTCAGGGCCGGGGGCCGAGTTTGCCGTGGGGGCGCAGGCGCAGGTCGACGCGGTAGAGCCCGCCGGTGGAGGTGCGGCGGTGCAGGAGGTCGACCAGCACCCGCGCCGTGCGCAGCGCGGCGGGGAGGGGCACGTCGTCGCCGCGCACGAGCACGAGGTCGACGTCCGAGCTGTAGTTGAGCTCGTTCCCGCCGAGCTTGCCCAGGGCCAGGATCGCGAGGTCCGCGCCGCCGGTCTGCGCTCGGGCCAAGGGTCAGCGCGCGGTCGAGGACAGTCACCGAAGGCTGCACGACTGCAGGTCCGCGACCGCCGGGAGGTCGAGCTCGCCGCTGAGCTCGAACCCCGCGAGCGAGACCATGCTCCGCCGGCGCAGGGCGTGCAGCTCCGGGAGCGGGAGCTCGGGGTCCCAGGTGGCCGGGTCGGGGAGGGCCTCGAGGGCCTGCAGGTCGCTCGGGTGCTGGCGCAGGACGTCGCACCGCGCCGCCGAGGTCCACAGCGGTCGCCCGCGGCGCAGGGCGTCGGCGGAAGGCTCGCCCGCCTCGCGGCGGCAGCTCGCGGTCAGCTCGGCGAAGTCCACGGCGCGGGGCGGGGGAGAGGGGGCGAGCTCAGGCGCCGAAGCGGCGCCTGAGCGCGAGCAGGGCGAGCAGCAGGGCCAGGAGGCCCAGCGGGGTGGAGCCGCCCTCGGCGGGGGACCCCAGCGCGCAGTCGCCGCCCCCGCCGCCGCCGCCGGGCGGCGGGGCCGCGGCCGCGCCGGCCTGGTAGGTGAACAGCCCGCTCGAGACCGCGGTCAGCCCGGTGCCCGGGTTCACCACCCGCAGGGTGACCGCGCCCTCGCTGGCCGCGGGGGCGATCGCGGTCAGGAGCGTCGAGGACGCGACCTGCACGTTCGACGACAGCGTGGTGCCGAAGCGCACCTGGGCGTTGGTCGCGAAGCCGGTGCCCTGGATCGTGACCTGGGTCCCGCCGCCGGTCGGGCCCGTCGTCGGCGAGAAGCTGGCGATCGCCGGGGCCATCCGTCGACGTAGGTCAGGCCGCCGGTGAGGGTCCCCTCGGCGTTCCCCACGGTGACCACGACGTCTGCGCTGCCGGGGACCCCCGCAGGGCCATGAACACCACCGCGTCGGAGCCGGCGCTGAGCACCGTCGCCGGGTTGCCCCCCACCGCGACGTGGCGCCGGGGCCGAAGCCGGTGCCGTGCACGGTGTGCTGGGTCCCGCCGCTCGAGGGGGCGACCGCGGGGTCGACGGAGGTCGGGACCGGCTGGGCGGTGTAGGTCACCGCGCCGCCGCTGCGGGCCTCGAGCCCGTCTTCGCGGATCACGACCACGTCCACCGGGGTGAGAACACGCCCGCGGCGGCGGGGTCGTGCAGCTGAGCTGGGTCGAGCTCACGAACTGGACCTGGTTCGCGAGCTGCCCGCCGATCACGACCGCGGTCTCTGCGGTGAACCCGGTGCCCAGGATCGAGAAGAACTCGCCGCCGGCGCTGCTGAGCGCGGTGGGGGCGACCTGGGTGATCGTGGGGGCCGGGTCCACCACGCGCACGGCGGCGGTGAGGTAGGCGATCCGCCCGCTGCTGTCGGTGACCCGCAGGCTGCGGGTCCCGCGGGTGGCGCCCGAGGCGCAGTCGAGGTTCACGTTGAGGCCGAGGTCCCCAGGGGGGCGAAGCTGTTGACCGTCACCCCCGTGCCCGTGACCTCGACCTGCACGACCTGGTTCAGGTTCGCCCCGGTGACGGTGAGCTGACGCGTGGTCCCGGCCTGGATCACGAGGCCCTCGGCGGAGTTCACGTTGAGGCTGCCGTCGGTGGGCACCCCCCAGCTCGCCGCGGCGCTCCCGCCGGGGGCGAGGGACAGCGGGCCGCCCGGAAAGACCGTGGTCCCGAAGGTGGTGTCGGCCACGCTCGACTGCAGCGCGATCGTGTCCGTGTGGCGCAGCGGTCCGTCGAGGGGCTCCACGTAGAGGCTGTAGGTGCCCGCCGGGAGGCCCTGGATCGAGAAGTTCCCGCTGCCGTCGGTGAGGTCGGCGGCCGCGAGCAGCCCGCTCTGGTCGTGGGCGACGACCTGCGCGAAGCGCAGGCCGCCAGCGCCCTGGAACGTGACCGTCCCCGAGATCTGTCCGAGCCCCGCCCCGGGTTGGGGGTAGATCGTGCTCGCGCCGGCGGCGTCGTCCGCGGAGAGCGCGCGGGCGGAGGAGTCCCCCGAGAGGATCGAGGTGAACATGCTGCACAGGGGGCCGCCGGCGTGGTCAGGCGAGGAAGTGCCCCGCCTCGTGGGTCGCCACCGCCTGCGTCGAGGTCCCGGGCCACCCAGGTCGGTCGAGAACGTGAGCGCTGGCCGTTGAAGACACGATGTCCGCGTCAGGATCGTGCCGTCGGTGGTCGACGCGGGATCAGGGTCGGCGCGATCACCCACAGGCCTTGGGGGAAGAGCCCCGAGCTTGGTCTCGTCGAAGAGCACGAGGTGAATGTCCTGGGCGGAGAAGTCGGTCCGCGAGGCGTCCGCGGTCGTGTCCTCGCTGAAGCTGACCTGGCTGTTCTGCACGCGGCCCCAGCTCTGCACGGCCAGGCGGATCGCGGCGTCGTCGCTGCGGTCGGCGATGTCCGCCGAGCCCGCCGACTGGATCACGAAGCGCAGCGGGAGCTGGTTCCAGTGGAACTCCGGCGCGCCCGGCGAGAACGCGATCCGCACGAAGCCCACGGAACATGCTGGAGAGCAGGAGGGTCAGCGCCGTCGTGCGGTGCACGAAGCGACGCCCAATCGGGCGGATCATCGCGGCTGGACCCCTCGCGCCTTCACGCGCAGTCGGTTGAGCAAGGCGTCGAGCTCGACGACCTCCAGCCGCCCGGGGCGGCTCTGGGTCTCGCCGGGCTTGAGCACGCGCAGGTCGCGCAGGTCGCGCTTGGCCTGAGGCACGCTCGCGTCGCGCTGCACGAAGTAGACGCCCTGGCCCAGACCCACCGGCACGCACACCTGGCTCTTGGGGTGCGGCTCGCTGGCGAAGAGCACGACCTCGGCGCCCGCGCGGATTCGAGGCATGCCGTGGATCACATAGGCCTTGCCGTCGAGTTCACCGCCGGGGACGAGCAGCTCGACCAGGGGCATGGCTTTGCCCTTGAGCATCTCCCGCGGCGCGAAGCGCACCCGGGTGTAGATCCGCTGGTGATCCGCCGACCACTCGGGGCGGCTGTCGAGGCAGTCGCCCCAGAACACGCAGGCGCTGCGGGAGAGCATCTGCTCCTCGCTCAGCGACTCCACGGTGGTCGAGCCCGCGGTGAGGGGGAGCGAGGTGAGCAGGGCGGCCCCCACGATCGCGCAAGCCCGCGCTGCGACGCGAAGCCCGCGCCGAGTGGCTGATCTCATGGCTCCTCCAGAGAGCCTGAAGTATAGAGGGCCGGAGGCCGAACGGCAAAGGCAGAGAGGAAGTAAGTTCAGGGCCGTCCCGAACTTAGCGCCAACCGTCGACCGATCGCAAATCCCTCGCCGTGGGGTGGCCGACGTAAGCCGAGCCGGGCTCGACCCGGGAGGGGGGACGGCCCCCCCCTCGCTACTTGGTCGGCGCGCCCGCCCGGTCCGCTCGTTGCGGAGCACGAGGGTCTCGCCCCCGACCTGGGTGCGTCGCAGGTTGTCGCGGACAGGCCGATCAGGCGCTGACCGCCGGCGTTGGTCGAAGTCCCGGGTGGTTGCTCGCGCTCGGTCCGTAGTGGGTCTGGAGGTAGGCGCGCACGGGGGGCGGGACGTTGCCCCGCCGCAGGCACCTTGCTGCTGTAGCCCCGCAAGCGCGGGTCGTGGAGCGAGTCCTTGACCTCGGGCCCGAAGGGGTAGCCCGGGGCGCGGGGCAGGTCCAGCACGGCGTGGATCAACTCGTGGACGACGGTGTCGACCAGCTCCTGCACGTTGACGCGGTGGGGCGGGATCGTGGGGTTGATCGTGAGCACCCGCTCGCGGTAGGCGCCGAAGCGCTCGATGCCGTTGATCTCCAGGCCAGGCTTCGCGCGCAGGGCGATCGGGAGCCCGCCCGGGTAGCCCTCGAGGTAGCTCGCGATCCGGAGGAAGTCCGGGTGCTGGGCCAGGGCGTCCAGGGCCTGGCGCTGGTCGGGGGTCTTGCCGAGCTCACCCAGGAAGTCGCGCAAGGGCGACCGCAGCCGGGGGCTCGCGTGGAGCACGAGGTCACCCCGGACCGCGCCTGGGCCCCGAGGCAGGAGCACGGCGACGACCTGACCCGCGGGGGGGAGCCAGCTCTGCTCGCCGCCCGGGCGCTCACCGACCGCGAGCAGCCCCCCGTCGACCCCGTACAGCCGCCAGTCGACGTCGCCCTCGCGGAGCTCGAGCTGCGCCAGGCGCGGGGCCTCGGCCGCGGGGAGCGCGACGCTCACGACGTGATCCGCCGCCAGGTCCAGGGCCAGCCGCCCCTCGCTGAGGGCGCGGGGCGCGCCGAGGCGCGCCAGCCGCAGGCGAAACGGCGCGCCGGCGGGCCCGTGCACCTCGACGCGCAGCGGGCCCTGGGGGCGGGGGATCAAGAGCTGCTCACGCCCGCGGTGCGAGCGGGCCTCGTGCAACCCCGACGCGAGGTGCAAGCACAGGTCCAGGTCCACCCCCGGGTCCTGGGCCTCGACCTCGACCAGCAGGTCGTCGCCCTCGGGGGGCGAGACCCAGGCGGTCCAGGGCACGTCCTCGAGCTCGGGGTCCAGGCGCTCCAGGCGCTCCAGCACCGCGCCGGCCTCGGGGCAGCTGAGCTGCGGGGGGGGCGGGGGCAGCGACACGATCAGGGCCGCGCCGAACAGCGCGAGGGCGCTCACGAGCGACCCCCGCGGGGGTGCGGGCTCCAGGACCGGTGAGGCTGAGGCAAGCCGCGCTCCCTTACTGCTGGATCAGTCGGATCACGCGCTCCATGGGCAGGACCTGCTGATTGAAGCGGTCGTCGATGGAGAGCCGCACCCGGAAGGCTGCGGGCAGGAACCCGATCCGGTAGTCGACGTTGAACGAGGTCTCGACGTCGCGGTCAGGACCTACGGTCGTGCCGTTGGCGGTGACGGTGACCGGAGCCTCGCCCTTGAGCCAGCGCCGGCGCAGGCGGAACAGGTTGATCGGCTCCTGCAGCGTGACCGAGATGTATTGCGCGTTGGCCGCGAGGATCGAGTCCACGGTGAAGCTGCGATCCGGGAAGACCTCGCCGGCGAGGGGGCCCGTGTTGTCGCCGTCGTCGTCGGTCGCGTTGCTCACGAAGATCTTGTCGCCCGGCCGCACGCCGCGGAAGTCGAAGTTCGTGTACCCCGTGCCGGCGGCGTCGGTCAGCGAGTTCACCGTGCGCAGCTCGACGCGCCCGGTGCTCTCCTCGATCTTGGCCACGCCCTTGTAGTAGAAGGACACCGCGCTCAGGGTCCCGGGCGGGTTGTAGGCGTCGACCTTGAACTGCTCGCGGTTCACGTGCTGGTCAGAGAGGTAGTCCACGGTGATCCCCGAGCTGGGGAAGGTCACCGCCTGCAGCGCGTTGGCGTAGCCCGCGCTGTGGTCGACGGTGTACTCGGCGTTGCCGTCGTTGGAGCCGCCCACTTGGAACCAGTAGCCGTTGGGCTGCGAGGCACCGACCGCCTCTGCGGCGTTCTGCTTGAAGAAGAACCCGACCTTGAGGTCGCACAGCCCCTCGCCCAGCACGTAGGTGCGGTCGGTGTTGACCGCGGCGGTGCGCACCAGGTTCCCCGCGTCGTCGAGGTACCACACCCGGCGGCGGAGGATCGAGCGGCCGTTGCCCGGGGGGCTCGCGGGCTGGACCAGGCGGTAGTGCACCAGGGCGGGACGGTTCACCCCGTCCACCATGGCGAAGGTGCGCACGTAGACCTCGTCCTGCCAATAGCTGCGGTTGGCCTGGACGCTGTCGATGTAGGCCTCTTGTCCGTTGATCTGGTACACCGGCCCGCTGCCGACGACCGGCCCATAGAAGTAGGGCACGGTGTTGAGCTCGGGGACGATGAACTCCTGCAGACCCTCGATCTGGACGGGGTCGTTGGGGTCGTAGGTCGCGTGCAGCGGCTGACCGTCGTCGCCGTTGAGCCGAGCCTCGCCGGTGTCCCGGTGTCCGTTCGGCAGGAGCGGCCCGCCGCCGTCGGGGTCGGAGTCGACGAAGAACTCCATGTCGGTCGTGCGGTTGGTGTTCGCCAGGTCGCGCTCGATCGTGTCGAGCATGGCGCGCATGCGCTGGTAGGCCTCGAGCCGGTGCAGGGTGCTGTTGAACAGCTCGCTCGAGCGCAGCCACACGAAGGTGACGACGCCCACCAGGATCACGCCCAGGGTCACCGCGACCAGGAGTTCGATCAGGGTCAGGGAGCGCTGCGTTCGCATGGAACCTCTGTCTTTCAGGGACCGTGCTGATCCCGGCAGCCGAACGGCTCGGCCCACTGTGTTCGCTGACGCGCTCGCGCGCCAGCCGTCGCTGGTCGAAGAGGGCGTCGCGGCCCCCCGCCCTCGCAGCGTGCTGCTCGGGCTCACATCGAGGGGCCGCTGAGGCCCCTCACCCAGGTCGTGCCTACTTCTTGCGGAAGGTCGGGGTCAGGGCCCGGCGCTCGGTCTCCGCGGTCACGTCTTCGAACTTGGTGAAGAACAGCTCGTCGCCGATCCACACCGGCTCGGCCAGGAACCCGCCCTCGGGCATGGTGTCCTCGAGGTTCAGCACCTCGGACAGCTCCTTCGTCTGCATGTCGTAGACGAAGGCCCGCGCGCCGGCCGTGATCCCCAGGTGGCGCTCGTCGTCGTGCCAGGTCACGCCCTTGATGTCGAGGTACTCGCCGGTCTCGAGCTGGATCTCGATCACCGTCGGGTCCTTGCCGACATCCTCGGGCTTGCGCACGAAGACCGCCTCGTTGGAGGACCAGGTCGCGTAGCGACCCCGCGGGCTGTACCACAGCGTGTGGATCCCCGTCTCGTTGAACAGGCGCTCGACCCACTGGCCCTCGTCCGACTCCTCGACCTCCGACTCCGGCTTCACCTTGTCCAAGTGCACGAGGTAGACGCCGAGGAGCTGATTGCCGTCAGCGCCCTGGGTCGGGGTGTTGAAGTAGAGCAAGAGCTGGTCTCGCTTCGGGTTCCACTCGATGTTCGTCAGCCCGACCGCGGGCAGGCTCACCACCCGACGCGGTCCCTCGCCCTCCTTGGCGTTGGGGTTGAGCAGGTAGAGGCCCTCCTTGTGCCCGAAGGTGATCCAGTAGGGGGCCTTGCTCGGGCCTTCGCCGTTCTCGAAGCGCGACACCGGCGGCATGAAGAAGTCTATGTGCCCCGGCTTGCGCAGGAGCTCCGTCGCCTTGTTGCGCTTGGTGAGGTCGATCTTCACCAGCACACTGTCGCGGGGCCGGGTCGGATCCTCGTAATAGTTCAGCCACTCGATCACGTAGAGCGCGTCGCCGCTGGGCGACCACTCCAGGCCGAAGGGGACGTGCTCGACGCCCTCCTCGTTCCACGCCTTCTTGGGGTCGTAGATGATCGTGTACGGCCGCTCGTCGCTGACCTTGCGCACGTCCATCAGCGCCACGCGCTTGTAGGGGGCCTCGTCCAGAGGCGCCCAGAAGGCGACGCGCCGGCTGTCGGGGTTCCAGGTGAAGTCGCGGGTCTGGTGCCCACGAATGTCCATGGGGATGACCTTGCGGGCCCCCTTGAACATCACCTCGATCCCGTCGGGACGGTAGATCACGTTCGCCTGCTTGTCGTGGCTGATGCGATAGGCGTGGTACGCCCAGCGCCCAGACATGTGCACCTGGGTCAGCTTCTTCGGCTTGACCTTCTTGTCCTTGCTCGTCTCCCCTACGCCGGGGACCGCGGTCGAGTAACACTGCATGCTGCATTCGCCCGGAATGCCGTGGACGTTGGTTCAGCCATAGGCGCTGGGCGTGGCGATCAGCCCCAGGCTCAGCGCGCCCAGGACCGCGGCGATCAGCTGCTTCATTTACCCGCTCCCTCTCCGACTCGAGGCTCGGCCTCGTCGTCCCCGTCCTCGGGCGTCTCGTCCTCGGGGAAGGTCGACTCGATCGGCTTGCGGCTGTTGATCTCTTCGCGCAGGATCCGCGTGGCCTCCGGCAGCTTCTCCAGGGTCTCGAGGCCCTGGGGCAGCCCCGCCTGGTGATTGCGCAGGGCGTCGGTCATGCCGCTGTAGATGTTGATCAGGCGCTTGAACAGCCCCTCTTGCTGGCGCACGACCACCGACTGGTGGAAGTCACGCATCAGGCGGTAGCGTACGCGGATCCGCCCGGCGAGCTCCTGGAACTTACCGAGCCAGCCCTCGCTGTCCGCGGGCTGCGAGCAGAGCGCGACGCCCTCGCCTATGAACCCCTCCAGGTCGTCGATGGACGAGATCAGGCGGGTGAGGGTCTCCTTCTCGAAGGCCTCGGCCTCTTCGGGGGTCCCCAGGGGCACCTCGATGGTCGTCAGCGCCTCGTTGTGATCCCCGTGCCAGCCGTAGTTCTTGGCCAGTTCGCGGCGGACCGGCGGCGGCTGCTTGTTCATGCGCAGCGACACGTTGGCCTCGTAGGTCAGCGGCGCGAGCTTCTTGCCCTGCCACATCCACTCGCCCGTGAAGCTGTGGTCCTCCTTGACCTCTACCTTCATGAACGCGGCCCGGATCGGGTGTCGGGACTGCCCGCGCACGAGCAGCTCCACGTGGAGCATGGCACCCACGGGCAGCTCGTGGGCCTTGCCCGAGGCCACGAACTTGCCGCCGGTCTCCGAGTTGGTGAGCTGGGGCTCGAAGCTGAACCCGCCCCCCTCCTCGGCGCAGACGTAGGCGGCCAGGCCGAGCGCGAGCCCGGCGGCGAGGATCAGCCTCATTCTTCGGTTCCTTCCTCGGCGAACACGATCTTGGGTCGCAGCAGGACCATGGTCAGGGTCACGTCCTCGAACAAGGGCGTGCTCAGCAGCGGCTGAGGCACCGCGCCGCGGACACCGGTGGTGCCGGTGCGCACGGTGTTGGCCACCGAGGAGCCCCCAGCGCCCGGGGCCGCGGTGCCGGCCACGGGGCCGCCCGTCGGCACCCCCTCCAACTGGATCCCCAGCACCAGGAGGTGCGGGTCCACGACGCCGGGGACGCCGATACCGTCGTAGCGCGGGATCGTGCTGAAGTTGATCCCATAGCCGCCGGGCGGCGCAGGCAGGGCGAGCTGAGCGGAGCCGCTGACCGGGTTCGTGGTGTAGGCGTTGCTGTAGCTCGTGGTGGTCGCCGCGCCGTAGGGCGAACCTGCCGGCCGAGTCGGGGGCCCGATCGCGTTATCCAGCAAGAGGGCGTTCGTCGCGTTCCAGATCGTCTCCAGCGGCGGGGACGAACCCGTGCCGCCGAGGAAGTCCTCGAGTTCCCACAGCGCCACGCTGAACTCGAGGTTCTCCATGGAGGGGTAGGCCGTCCAGGTCAGCGTCCCCAGGTCCCCCGTCTGGCCGAGGAACTCGAGCAGTCCGCGGTGATAGAAGGCGCCGTAGTTGGACTCGCTCAGCAGGGCGTTGGCGTGGAAGGCCAGCGTGGTCTCGAAGTAGCGGTCCTCGAAGAAGTGCACGTTCGGGTCGGCCAGGTTGTCGGTGCGGCGCACCGAGTCGTTGACGAAGGCGATGTTGTCGAACACCGCGTAGGCCATGGTCGAGGCGTTCACCCCGTTGGGCGCCGCCGCGCCGGTGCTCCCGCCGTAGTTGCCGTTGGCGGGGCCGCTGGGGGGAGAGGAGGGGTTGAACACCGCAGGCCCAGGCTCGCCGCCGAAGAAGACCGGGCCGTCGACGTCGCAGGCCTCGCAGCCGTGGCAGTCGTCGCCCTCGGCGTGGAGGCCGAAGCCCAACGCCGTGCTGCCGGTGTCGGGGACGCCGGCCAGCGAGGGCGCCATCTTCCCGGGGCCCCACCATTGCACGAAGGTGTACTTGCCGGAGGAGGGGTTGATCTGGGTCTGGCGCCCGGCCTTGCCCGTTCCCCGGGAGTCGTGGGCCGCGCCCACGCCGCCGTCGGCCGCCGGCTCACAGCAGTTGCACTTGCCCCCGGTGATCTGCAGCACGTCCCAGCTCGCCCGCGCGCTGATGCCCCACTCCGGGCCGCCTTCGACGCCGTCGGGGCCCATCTCGGTCGAGGTGAACACGTGGGTCCACGCCGGCGGCGAGCCCGGGGGCGCGGTGTTGGTCATGTCGACCGGTGCCGGCGGGTCGATGCTGTCGGTCGTGTCGTTGTCCGAGAAGCTCAAGGACATCTTGCGGTTCACGGACCCCGCGGGGAACGGGTTCGTCCCCGGCCAGTCCGGCCCCTGCTCGTACTGCATGGTGCTCGTGTTGTACTGCACGGCGTTGGGGCCGAAGGTCGCGCTGTCGCTGGTGGTCGTCGTGCTCAGCCCCACGTCGCAGTGGAACCAGTCACCGAGGAAGCGGGCCTCGGTCCAAAACACCGAGGCGTTGCTCGCGCCCGGGCGCAGCGGGCCGCGGTCGAAGGGACCGCCCCAGCCCCAGTCGTGGCCCATGAGCTCGCCATACTCGATGATGCTGCCCAGGGCGCCGTCGCCCTTGACCCGCAGCGAGTTGGCGGGATCGGAGAGCACCATGTCGACCTGGAGGCTGATCCGGGTCGGGGGGCTGGCCGAGGCGGTCGGGCCGAAGTTGACCACGACCCAGTGCCAACTGTTGGGGAGCCACTCCGGCTGCAGCGGGTTCACCGCCCCCGAGGTCGGGGTCACCACGAACTGCACCCGGTTGTCGGGCGCGCCACCGCCGCCGGTCGCCCAGCCGCCGATGGTCTCCAGGCGAATGAAGATGTCGCCCAGGATCGGGTCGTACTTCTTGATCACCCGGAAGCCGAAGCGCCGCGCGTCCGCCGCGTTCAGGGCCGCGTTGCGGTCGGTGTAGGCGGGGGTGCCGGAGGCGTCGATGCCCGTGTGGCGTCCGTCGTCGCCGACGAAGCTCAGCAGGACCTCCTCCTCGCGGAGGAAAGGGTCGACCAGGGGCTGCACCCAGAAGCGCACCGAGCTGCCCGAGAGCAGGTCCAGGTTGCCGCTGTCGTAGGCCAGGAACTGGGCCTGACCCGAGGTCGGGTCGACCCGGCGTCCGTGGATCGCCACGCCGCTGTTCCACATGGCCGAGCCCTCGAGGAACATGTTCCGCGGGGCCGAGGTCTCCGCGACGCTCGGCGGGAGCTCGTCGACCACGCTGCGCTCGTCGAAGGCGACCACGCCGTTCAGACGGGGCTGGTGGGCCACGCCGTTGAGCGGGCTCGCCAGACGGTCGAGCTCGCCGCCGGTCTGCGGGTCACCCCCCGTGGCCTGGAAGCAGTCGGCGGGGTGGGTCGGGCGGTTGGGGTCGATGGGAGTGCCGTCGAACTGCTGGTCGCGGGGCTCCCACCAGGCGCGCACCTTGAAGGCCTTCAGCTGGCCGCGCGAGAAGCCGATCATGAAGTCCGGCGGCTCGGTCTTGAGCGCGAGCAGGTTGTTGAGGGTCAAATGTCCGTCGTAGGTCGCAGGGACGTATTCGTCGGCGATCTGCCACAGGGTGTTGGTGCCCAAGCGCTCCAGGCTGTAGTTCGGGCCCGTGAGCACGCCCGGCCAGCCTTGGAACCCTTCGGCCCGGTTCTGGGTCGGGTCGGTCGCGTGGGTGAAGGGGCCGTAGGCCAGCTTGTTGGCGCCCTTGATCGAGTAGGACCAGTTGAGGTCCTGGGCCGGCATGAAGTTGCCCGAGACCATGGACGCGCGGTGACGCTCGAAGTCCTGCTGCGAGGTCAGGCGGAACACCGAGTAGACCTGAACCACCTGCTTCTCGGTCTGGGCGGCGATCACCACGGTGTCGAACCCGCCGCCGTCGTTCTCCACGCCGTGCTGGAGCACGAGGCCGAGGGAGGTGATCTCGTAGAAGCCCATGGCGTCGAAGCAGGCCTCGGTGGTCATGGCCACCAGGTCGCTCTTGTCGACGAAGCGCGGCATGCGCGTGTCGATCCCAGGGAGGATCACCCGGCTGCCGCCCGCCAGGGGCGCGCCGAACTTGGAGAGCATGGTGTTCGGGTTGGCGACGGCCTTGACCAGATCGCGGATCCCTTGGTTGCGGCCCGCGGGGTTCAGCGCGCGGGTCACGAGGCTCGAGCCGTCGACGGGGATCTCACTGCGCCAGCGGTGGGCCGGGAGGTCGGCGCCCGGGTTGGTCTCCACCGGCGCGCCGGTGTTGGGGCCGAGGGGGCCAGGGTCACCGTGTGGTTAGCCGCCGCGAACACCCCTGGGCCGCAGGCGTCGGTGCCCACGCCGTCGACGAAGTC
Source organism: Planctomycetota bacterium (assembly GCA_041402045.1). Lineage (GTDB taxonomy): Bacteria > Planctomycetota > J058 > J058 > J058 > JAGQRJ01. The sequence continues at coordinate 170,524 of JAWKSZ010000003.1, forward strand.
CTCGAACTCACGCCAGGTCTTGAAGGGCCGGCCGCGCCGTTGCGGTGGGTGATGATCGTGTTGGCGATCGCGACCGCGCCGTTGTAGCCGATCTTGAACGAGCCGAAGCGCTGCGAGACCGCGCGGGCGTCGGCGAACAGCGACACGAGCACGGGGAACGGCGCGGTGTTGATGTTGATCGGCGCGCGGGCCATGAGGTCCAGCGAGTGGCGCGCGGTGTCGAGGTCGCTCGCGTCGTAGTGGTCCGAGGGGCTCGAGTTCAGCGCCCAGGGGCGGATCACCTTCTCGTCGGTCCAGCCGTAGCAGGTGACCAGGTCGCGGATCGTGTACCAGTTGGCAGGCGCGGTCGTGACGGTGACCGGCGGCAGACCCGCCGACTCCAGGGCGGCGCGGACCTCGCTCTTGGAGCTGAAGCCGCCCGCCGGGCGGTTCTGGATCGTGGTCACGGCGATCGTCTGCGCGGTCCCCGCCGCGATGCCCGAGGCCTGCAGCAGGTTCTTGAGCATGCGCTTGATCGACGCCGGATCGGGGTGGTTCAGGTTCAACATGCTGGGCACGTCGAGGATCTTGAGCTTGTAGCAGTCGATCCCGTTCTTCACCGAGGACCCCAGCCCGGTCTGCTCCGAGCTGTGCACGAGGTTCGCCGCGCCGAAGAACGGGATCCCCACCTCGACGTTGCTGAAGCTCGGGTTCAGGGTGTAGAGCAGGTCGTTGCGGTCGCCGACCGGGATCGCGCCCGGGTCGTCCGCCGGCAGCGAGTCGCTGTAGGCCCAGCCGTCGGCCACCGGGTGGCTGTAGTGTCGGTGCTTGGCCAGGCGCTGCATCTCGGCGAGGGCGCGCTCGATCCCGGCGCGCGCCAGGAGCCGCGCCCGGACGGCCTGCGTGTAGTTCGCCGAGGCAGAGCGTTCGGTCTTGGTGACGGCGACGAACGTCACGCCGAACACCGCCAGCAACGTCAGAATGCCCAGCGCAAACAGCAGGGTCGTCCCGCGTTCTCGCGAATCAAACTTCATCTGACTCTCCCACCCAACGCCCACCTACCGTGACGAAGGCGAGCGCGAAGTCTTGCACGGAAATCCGCTGACCCGTGGATGGAGTGTAGAGGAGGCGACCGACTCTCGCAACGAGCCGGCGTCCAAGGGGTTACCCTCCGGCCCGGGCGGGGGGGACCGGTCCCCCCCTGACCCCCGGGACGAACCACGGAAATCTTGCGTTCATAAAGGACTTAGGGCCCGGCGTCGGTAAACTACCGGCGTGATGCAACCCGAACGTATCCGCAACGTGGCCGTGATCGCCCACGTGGACCACGGCAAGACCTCGATCCTCGACGGGCTCCTGCGCGACGCGCAGGTGTTCCAGGACCACCAGGTCATGACCGAATGCGTCATGGATCAACACGACCTCGAGCGCGAGCGCGGGATCACGATCTTCAGCAAGGCCTGCTCCCTCGACTACAAGGGCCATCGCCTGAACGTGATCGACACCCCGGGCCACTCGGACTTCGGCGGCGAGGTGGAGCGCGTGCTGCGCATGGTCGACGCGGCCCTCGTCGTGGTGTGCGCCCACGACGGCCCCATGCCCCAGACGCGCTTCGTGCTGCGCAAGGCCCTGGCCCACGGGCTGGAGGTCGCGCTGGTGATCAACAAGGTCGACCGCAAGGACGGCCGCCCGACCGAGGTCCCCGACGAGGTGCTCGAGCTCCTGATCGAGCTCGGGGCCGAGGAGCGCATGCTCGAGGCGCCGGTGTTCTACGCCTCTGCCAAGCAGGGCAAGGCCGCGCCGTCCCTCGAGGCCTTCGAGGCGGCCCAGGACCTGACCTGCGTCCTCGACGGCCTGATCGAGCACGTCCCCGCGCCCAAGGCCAAGCTCAAGGATCCGCTGCGCCTCGGCGTCGCCCAGCTCGAGTGGGACGACTACGTGGGCCGGATCGCGTTGGGTCGACTGGACTCGGGCACACTGCGCCCGGGGCAGAAGGTGGTGGTCGTCGACCCCGACGGCAAGCGGGTCAGCGGAGAGGTCAAGAAGCTGTTCGCCTTCCGCGGGCTGAAGCGCACCGAGATCACCGAGGCGGGCGCCGGCGACATCGTGTTCGTGGCCGGCCTCGACGACATCGAGATCGGGGACACCATCTGCGACCCGCAGGCGCCTCACGCGCTGCCTCGGGTCCCGGTGGACCCCCCGACCGTTGCCATGCACTTCGTAGTCACCGACTCTCCCCTACGCGGCCGGGACGGCGATCGGATCACCTCCCGCCAGCTCCGCGAGCGCCTGTGGCGTGAGGCCCGGGGCAACGTCGCGCTCAAGGTCCTCGACACCGACTCGGCGGACTCCTTCGAGGTCCGCGGCCGGGGCGTGCTGCACCTGGGGATCGTGGTCGAGGAGATGCGTCGCCAGGGCTACGAGTTCTCGGTGGCCAAGCCCACCGTGATCGAGCAGGTCGGGCCCAACGGTGAACGCCTGGAGCCGATCGAGGACTGCGTCGTGGACGTGGCCGAGGGGCAATCCGGCAAGGTGATCGAGCTCCTCGGCGCCCGCCGGGGCGAGCTCTTGAGCGTGGAGCCGCGCGGCGACCAGCTGCGCTTGACCTTCACGATCCCGGCGCGCGGGCTGATCGGCCTGCGCCCGCTGCTGCTCACCGCCACCGGCGGCGAGGCCAGCCTGCACCGTCAGTTCCGTGAGTACGGCGAGTGGCGCGGGACGCTGCCCGCCCGGGGGACCGGGGTGCAGGTCTCGATGGAGACCGGACGGGTCACGGCCTACGCGATCGAGGGCCTCGAGATGCGGGGCCAGCTCTTCGTGGAGCCCGGGGACGAGGTCTACGCCGGTCAGATCGTGGGCGAGCACCGCCGCCCCGAGGACATCGACGTGAACGTGTGCCGCAAGCGCGCGGTCACGAACATGCGGAGCGCCACCGCCGAGCGCAAGGTCGTGCTCTCGAAGGCCCGCACCTTCGGCGTGGAGGAGGCGCTCGCCTACATTCAGGAGGACGAGCTGGTGGAGGTCACACCCGGCTCGATCCGCCTGCGCAAGCGACAGCTCGACGCCAAGGTTCGCCGCCGCGACCTGAAGAAGAGCAAGGCCTGAGCCCCGGGGGCCCGTCGGGCGGGCCCCTGCACCGGCGCGATCGGTCCGCGGGCCCCACGGGGCGGTCGGGGTAACACCCGCCAGCTTTGCTCGTTAGGATGCCCGTGTGACCGAACCGGAGACCACCGTCTCACCGCGGACCCCGTCGGGGAGCCTGGGCGTGCTGCGCCCCGGCAAGTCTTCGCCATCCCCGGCGACCTTCGGCCAGATCGTGCTCGAGTTGGGCCTGCTCACCGGGGAGCAGCTCGACGAGGCGTTGATCCTCCAGCGCGAGCGCAGCCGCGCCGGCGACTTCGCGCGGCTCGGCGCGGTCCTCGTCGACGGCGGGTTCCTGACCCCGGACCAGGTCCTGCGCGTGCTCTCCGCGCAGCGCCTGGTGATCCTGGCGTGCTCGGGCTGCAAGGCGCAGTTCAACGTGCAGGGCTACGTCGAGGACGCGCGCTACGAGTGTCCGTCTTGCCACGCCGTCGGCAGCCTGCGCCCGGCCGATCCCTCCGCGAGCCTCGCGGTGCAGGACCAGCTCCAGGCGTCGCCAGCGACCGGTCACACCGTGCGCCTCAAGCGCCGGGTGCACACCGACACCGGCAAGCTCTACGCGCTCAGGACCCTGGGCAACTACGAGATCCTGGGTGAGATCGCGCGCGGGGGGATGGGGATCATCTACAAGGCCCGGCAGCTCGACCTCGATCGGATCGTGGCCCTCAAGACCCTGCGCCAGGAGGAGCTGCGCAACAACCCCGACGCCGCGCGCATGTTCCGCGACGAGGCGCGCGCGGTGGCGCGCCTGCGGCACCCGAACATCGTGGCCGTGCACGAGGTCGGGGCCCACGACGGGATCGAGTACTTCACCATGGACTTCGTCGAGGGCCTGTCCCTCGACCGGCTGATCCTCAGGCGGCGCCTGGCCCCGCGGGAGGCGGTGGAGATCGTGATCCCCATCGCCGAAGCGCTGCGCTACGCGCACCGCGCCGGGGTGGTGCACCGCGACCTCAAGCCCGCCAACATCATCGTCGACAACGAGGGCGTGCCGTTCCTCGTCGACTGGGGGATCGCGAGTCGGATCGACCACAAGAACCGCCCGACGGAGGACGAGGAAGAAGACCTGCTGGGGAGCATCCCCTACATGGCCCCCGAGTACGTCGAGGGCACCGCCTACGACGAGCAGTGCGACCTCTACTCGCTGGGGGTCGTGCTCTACGAGGCGATCGCCGGGGCCAACTGCTTGCCCTACTACGACGACGACACCCGGCGCTTCCTCGAGCGGATCATGTGCGACCCGCCGGTGCCGATCGAGACCCAGGTCAAGGACCTGGACCCCGACCTGGCCGAGATCATCGGGCAGTCGATCGCGCCTCGCGCCCAGCGCACCCCGGGCATGCACGCCTTCGCGGCGTCGCTGCGGCGGTGGTTGGTCGCCTCGGAGGAGGCCGGCGGCGCCGACAGCGGCGCGACCACCCGCCCTCTGGCCCGCCGCCCCGAGCGCGCCGCGGGCAACGGCGGGGTGCCCAACGCGCTCTGGATCTCGGTGACCCTGCTCCTGCTCTCGGCGCTGGTGGGGACCGGGTGGCACCTGTCCGACCTCCGCGCGCAGCTCTCGCGGGTGGAGCGCGAGCGTCAGCAGGCGCGCCACGAGGCGGCACGTGCGGTCCTGGCCGCCCACTACCAGACCGCGAAGGTCCTGGCGGAGCAGGAACGCCCCCGCCAGGCGATCCAAGTGCTGACCGCGGCGCTGCCGGACTCGACGGAGGCCAGCGGGACCCCCGAGCTCGCGCGGGTCCTGCGGCTGCGCGGGACCCTCCGCAAGGAGCTCGGGCAGGCGGGGGCGGACGAGGACTTGATCCAGGCCCGGCGGATCGACGGGCGCTGAGCCCCCCCGCGCGGAACCCGCGGCGCGTCGGGGCTCCCGGGTGGCCCTCCGAGGCCGCGCCTGGGGGGTGGAGGGGTCACGTCGACGGTGTTAACGTAAGCGTGCGCGAGGTCTACTCGCGGCAAAAAGGGGAAGTTTGCATGAAGGCGCAAGTGGTGGGGCTCGTGCTGTGCCTGCTGACGCTCGGCGGTTGCGGCACGATCACCCAGGGCCAAATGGTCAAGGGGCCTGCGATGTTCGGCGGGATCCGCATGGACATCGCGATCATGACCCATGACGACCTCGGGGTCGGCAGCAAGGTCATGGCGGGGTTGGATCTGTTCGGCTCGCTCGCAGCCGACGCGGTCCTGTTCTTCCCGATCGCGGTGATCAACGAGCTCTACGAGATCGTGTGCTACGACGGGATCGACGTGCACCCGCCGCCCTACTGGGACAACCCCCGCGTCAAGCGCTCGCCCTACTCCCCGCCGCCGAACCCGCCGGTCGAGGAGCACCCGGGCAAGATCCCGTACCCCGTCAACCGGGGACTGTAGGCGCAGACGACTCGCCCGCGGTCGGGCTGGAAGCAGGGAGCGCGCGTCGCGTGCTTCCTGCTTTCGTGTGTCCTGGCGGCGGGGGGACAAGACGCCCCGCCCGCCGGGCTCCAGGCGACGCCCCAGCTCCCCGCGGAGCGGTGGTTCGCCCTGCGCCGCGGCAGGCGCTCCCTGGGGGCCTTGAGCCTGCGCGCGAAGCCCTTGCCCGCGGGCTACGAGCTCGTCTTGCGCGCCGAGCTGACCGAGGGCAAGGAGCGCCAGGTCCTCGAGGAGCGGGTCCGGGTCGACGCCGCGCTGGAGCTGCTCGAGCTGGAGCGCACGGGTGAGGTGTTCACCGAGGGCGAGCCCGCGGAGCGCTTCGAGGTGCGTCTGAAGGTCGCCGACGGCCAGGCCCAGGTCGAGCGCCGGGAGGGCGCAGGCGAGCCAACCACACAGTCCGTGCCCTGGACTCGGGGGACCCTGTGCGGCCTCACCGCGCGACTCCTGCTCCCGGCCCGACTCCCGCGCACGACCGAGCCCGCGTCGCTCGAGGCCCTGGACCTCGAGAGCCTCGAGCCCGAGGCCCTCGAGGCCCGCTGGAGCGAGCGCGCCGAGGGCGCCGCGCGGCTGAGCGTGGGGTCGCGCGAGATCGCCGACCCCTGGACCTACGACCTGAACGCCAGCGGGAGTCTGCAGGACGTGCGCACCGGCGACGGGCTGCGCTGGACCTTGGAGCCCGACGAGGCCGCGGCCCGTCGCGACGTGACCTGGCCCGCGGACGACCCGCGGCACGTCGTGCTCGCGTTCCTGCACGGGGTCGAAGAAGGCCAGGCCGCGCAGGTCGAGGGCGCCGTGGACTGGGCGCGGCTGGCGGCTTCGCTGGGCGAGGAGGACCCCGACGCCCTGCGCGAGAAGGTGATCGCCGCCCTGGGCGATGCCCACGTCGAGGACCCCTTGAGCGAGGCGGAGCTCGAGCTGCGCGAGGCCGGCGAGGAGCGCCTGGTGACGACCGAGGGCCTCAGCTTCCGCCTGGCGCGCACCGAGGGCGGCTGGCGGATCGTGGGGATCGAAGGCGAGTGAGCGAGACCCCTCCGGACGCCGCGCCCGAGCTCGAGGCGTTCCTGCAGGCCCAGTCCCTGGCCGAGCTCCGCGCGAGCTACACGGCCCTCGGGGTCGAGTTCCCCAGCGAGCGCGTCTACCTGCGCCGCGCGCAGAAGGACTTCTTCCGCCGCTGCCGCGAAGCCTGCAAGCAGCCCCCGCCGACGCCCGCCGAGCTGGAGCCCGTGACCGTCACGCGGGAGGGCCGGACCTACGGGATCTACGGCGTGATCCACGGCATGATCGGCGGCGCCTCGAAGGAGTACAAGCAGTTCGTCAACGCCCGCACCAAGAGCCTGCCCTTGATCGGCTTCGAGAACGGGCTGCGCATGTTCTATCCCTCGCAGCGCGCGTTCACGATCCCCGACTACGTGGCCATGGGCGTGAAGGGCTCGGTGGTCACCGGGCTCCAGGTCGGGCTCATGTTCCCGCTGCTGGTGTTCGAGAGCCTGCGCGAGGTGCTCAAGCTGGGCGGCGGCGCCGAGGAGGAGGAGGACTGGGACCCGGTGGACTACACCCCGGCGTACCACGCCCTGGACCCCGAGCTCCGCCGCGGCGTCGAGCCGGACCCACCCCTGCCGTCGCGGCTGCAGATCGAGTACGAGCTCGGGCGCTGGGGGAGCTGGGGCGCGGCCTGGGAGAACCCCGCCGCGATCGTGCCCCGCTCGCTGTTCATGGCGGGCTACGCCCTGGGCTACGCCGAGCGCGAGGGGCTCGAGACCCTGGACCTGGTGGTGGGCGACCTGCACACCATGGAGATCGCGCGCTTCCTGGAGGGGGCGCCGCCGAGCCACCGGCTGTTCGCCAAGGCCCTCGCCATGGGCGGGCGCTCGAGCGGGCGACGGCGGTTCGACCTGTGGTGGACCAAGGTCCGGCACCTGGGCCTGGCGGGGACCCTCGGCGCCGTGATCATGGTCTCGGGGCTGCTCCTGGTCTACAACGCGCTGCTGTATCTGGGGGTGCTGTAGACGGGTCGCGCAGCCCCGCCGCGCAGGTCAGTTCTCGTCCACGTCCCCGTAGATCTGCTCCTCGATGGAGTCCGCGTCGAAGCCGATGTTGCGCACGGCCTTGGCGACCTCGTTCCAGTTCGCGTCGTCGCAGAGCTGGTTCTGCAGGAGCACGACCTCGTCGTCGGCGATGGCCAGGCAGCCGTAGATGTGGCGCCAGTTGAAGCGCAGGAGCTCGACGGGGTCCGAGAGGTTGAAGTCCTCGACGGCGGCGATCACGCTCCAGATCGAGGCGACCCACGAGCCGCCCTGGTCGCGGCGGAAGTTGACGTAGACGTCCTGGTGCCGGTCGCCCGGGGTCTCGAGCTGCAGCTTGTAGCAGTCCTCTTCCTGCATGTAGAGCAGGGACCAGCTGTTGTCCTCGGCGAGCTTGTGAATCAGGACGTCGAAATCCATGGGTCTCCTCGTGAGCGGCGGAGCCGCGTGCGGGCGCTACTATAGCTCGGAACCCTGGCGCTGGAGGTGCCGTGAGCTCCACCCGCGACCCCCAGCCGCTGACCGCCGGACACCGCGCGCCGGCTGGGGATCGGGCGGCGGTGGAGCGCATGGCGGGGGCCGGCGCCGCGGCCTACGGGGAGCTGCTCCCGGCCGGCGCGCGGGCGACCCTCGGCTGGTTGCGGCTGGGGCCGCAGGACGAGCTGCTCGACCTGGGGAGCGGCTCCGGGAACCTCGTGATCCAGGCCGCCCTCGAGTCCGAGGTCGGCCGCGCGCGCGGCGTCGAGCTCAGCCGCTTTCGCCACCGTTTGGCTCGCCGGCGCTGGGCGACCGCGCTGCGGGAGCTCCCCCGGGAGCGGGCTCACGCGCTCCGACGCCGAGTGCGGCTCGAGTTCGGCGACCTGCGCCGCGCCGACGTGTCCCGGGCGACGGTGCTCTACGCGGGGTCGACCTGCTTCCCCGACGCGCTGCTGGACGGCGTGGCGGAGCTGGCCCTCGCTGCCCCGGGGCTGCGCCTGCTGCTCAGCACCCGCGCCCTGGCACCGCGCTGGGCGGCGCGCCTGCCCGAGGTCGCCCGGCTGCGGGTGCCCACCACCTGGGACCCCAACGCCTGGCTCTACGCCTACTCGTCGAGGTCCGTCAGCCGCGCCTGAAAGCGGTAGTAGTCGGAGTCGCCGCGCACGTCGAGGGACGCGATCGCCTTCCAGAAGCGCTCGAGCAGGTCGCGCTCACCGAGGAGGTAGACCCCGTAGTAGTTGCGCTCGGCGCCCGCGTAGAGCTGGAGGAACTTGGCCTTGCCGTAGGTCTCGATCAGCCAGCCCACGAAGGCCCCCGAGACGTCGTAGTCGCGCCGCGACATGCCCTCGCTGTGCAGCACCCGCGGCGCGAGGGAGCCCTTCAGGTTCAGGTCGCGGTAGACCCGGGCTCGGATCTTGAGGGGGACGCCCGCGGCGCCGCCCCAGAGACGCTCGGTGAGGTAGACCGCGAGGCCCTCGTCCACGGGGTGCCAGGAGCTGCCCGCGAGGTAGTGCACGAGCTCGTGGGTCGCGTGGCGTTCGGCGAGGTGGACCGCGCCGAGGGTGATCCCCTGGGCGTCGGCGTGGCAGCGCAGGTCGGTCTTGCGCACGACGACCGGGACCCGCGGGGAGGCGGGGCGCGGCCCGAACTCCCAGTCCGGCGGGCAGTGCGCGCGCGGGGTGCCGACGGGGCGAAAGTCGCCCGGCGCGAGGGCCGGGCCGAGCCAGCCTTCGATCCGCTCGCGGGCGCGGTCCAGCTCCTGGACGAGCGCGTCGCGGCCGGCGTCGTCGAGGGCGCCGGGCTCGACGTAGAGCGCGAAGCCGTAGGCCTCGTGCAGCTCCGAGTCGAGGGCTGCGTCGGGGGGCAGGTCCTGGAGCGGCGCGCTGCAGGCGGTCAGGCCGAGGACGAGGAGGGCGAGCGCCCGGCGGGGCACGGAGCGCTCAGGCGTCCTGGGTGGCGCTCCGCGAGGCCCGCAGCGACTCGAGCTCGGCGTTGACCTCGGCCAGCTTGGCCCGCAGGCGCTCGAGCTCGCCAGCGGTGGGGATGTTCAGCTTGCTCAGGAGCTCTTGCACCCTCCGCTCGACCAGGTCGTCCAGGCGCTGCTTGAAGCTCGCGCTGCGGTGCTTGAGCTCCTCCTTCAGCTCGCGGGCCTCCTCCTGGGGCAGCTCGCCGGCCTCGACCATTTGCTCGAGGTCTTCGCTCAGCTTCTCCTCGGAGAGGAACGCGTTGTCGAAGTAGTGCAGCACGTTCTTGCGCATGAACCCGACCACCGAGTCCGAGCTGCGCTGGACGAGGTTCATGAAGAAGGCCTTGGGGAGGCTGCCCTCCTTGCGCTTCTCCTGCTCGAGCAGGATCTGCGAGAGGGTGACCGTGGTCAGGTCCTCGCCGGTCTGGTTCTCGACGACCTTGATGTCCTGACCGTCGCGAACGAGCTGGGCGATCTGCTCCAGGGTGATGTAGCGCTTGTCTTCGGTGTCGTAGAGCTTGCGGTTCGAGTAGCGCTTGATCGTTCGCGGCATGGTAACTCCGGGAGTTACCGCATGATACGCAATCGCCCGGGCCAGAGCGAGCGGCGCGTTCGGGACTCCGCGGGGATCAGTAGAGCCGCAGGGCACCCCGTTCCTGGGGCGCGGGGGCGAGGCGCGGCCCGAACGCGCGCCAGATCCGAGTCCAGGGCACGACGTAGGTCGTCCCGCTGTGGGGGATCCCCACGCTGACGCCGACGAGGCGCCCCGCGCGGTCGAGGACCGCGCCGCCGAGCTGGGCTGGGTCGACCGGGGCGTCGATCGAGAGCACCGATGCGTAGCCGCGGGCGGCGGTCCCGCCCGAGAAGGCCTCGCGCAGTTGCTGCGCGCGATCGAGTTGCTCGAGGAGCTCGGCCAGGGCTGCGAGGCGCAGGCGCTCGGCGAGCTTCCTCAGGCCCTCGACTGCCCCCGCGAGAGGCCCGCCTCCGCCGCCGCGCAGCCGCCTGAGGAACCCGGCGCCGACGGTGCGGGCCCGGCTGGAGACGATCCCCGCGCCGAGGGGGCCCGAGGCGCCCAAGACCTGGACCAGGGACCCGATGGGTCGGGCCGGGGCGAGTTGCACGGCGGCGAAGGGCGGCCCCTCGACCTCGAGCAGGGCCAGGTCGTCGTCGGGGCTGAGCGCCGCGACCACGAACCGGCGACCTGCGTCCTCCAGGCGGGCACCGACCCGCAGGTCGCCGGCCAGGGTCACGGCGTGGCGAGGGTCGACCGGGGCCCAGGCGCGCGCGCCGGGCGCGACCCGGGGTGCCGGGCCCAGGAGCCCGCGCAGCGCGCGCTGTCGAGGTGTCGCCGCGGCCACCGCCACCAGCTCCCTCAGCCCCGGGCTGAAGGGCTCCGCGTCCCCCGCCGCGGGGGTCGCCGCGTCCTCGGGCTGACCCTGGACCTGGCGGCTCAGGCGCTGGGGCAGCTCCCGCGCCAGCCCGTCGGTGGCGCGGTAGAAGGCCTGGAGCACAGGGGTGCGCTCCGGGTGCAGCCGCAGCCCGGTGGGGAGCAGGATCCAGCCGGCCTCCAGCTCGGGCAGGCGGGCCTTGATTCGCGCCTCGGGGATCGTGAGCGCCTGCGCGCGCTGAATGTCCGCCGCGCCGTTGAGCCCGATCAGGCGCCCTTCGAGGTCGACCAGCGGGCCGCCGGAGTTGCCGCTGAAGATCGGCGTGTCGCTCTGCAGCGCGCCCTGGTAGTCGAAGACGCCGCTGGCCCGGCTCTGGTCCGCCTGCCCGACGACGCGCCCGAGGCTGGCCACGGCCCAGTCGTCGCCGCGGAACCCGCCCGGGAAGCCGAGGCCCAGGACCCACGTCCCCGCCCGCGGCGCGTCGCCGCGCCAGGGGAAGCAGGGCAGGGCGCTCGTGACGGCCTCCGCCGGCTCCAGCAGGGCCAGGTCCTGCCCGTAGTCGACGCCGAGCCGGCGCATGAGCCGCTCGCTGCCGTCGGCCCAGCGGCACACGGCGTAGCGCGCGCCGGCCACCACGTGGGCGTTGGTGATCACGCGCCCGCGGGGGGTGATCACTGCGCCGGAGCCGGTGCCGACCACGCCCACCACGAGCACGGTCCGCGCGCGGGCCGACTCGGCGATCGCCTGGACCTGCGCCTCGAGCGCGGCGGCGGGGGGCTCCTCAGCGATCGCTGCGCAGCAGGCGAGGCCGAGGGTCACGAGGAACGACGCGCGCATGGGCACCTCCCGGGGACGTGTTACGCGGTCCAGCGCCGGGCGTTTGCCCCCGGCTCAGGTGCGGCGCAGGGCCACCACCGTGAGGTCGTCATGCTGGGGCCCCGGGCTGAAAGCGGTGACCGCGTGCATGACCCGGTCGACCACCGCCGCGGGGCTCGTGTCGGGGCCGCGGACCGCCGCGCCCAGGCGCTCGAGGCCGAACTCCTCGCCGCTGGGCGAGGGCGCCTCGGTCGCCCCGTCGGTGTAGAGCACGATCACGTCCCCGGGTTGGAGCACCAGCGCGCGCTCTTGGAGGCGGGCCTCGATGTCCGGCGCCAGCCCCAGGACCACGCCCCCCGCGCGCATGAACTCGAGCTGGCCGGTGCTCGGGCGGTAGAACACGAGGTGTTCGTGGCCGGCGCCCGTGAACAGGAGCTCGCCCGTGCCCTCGTCGTAGCGCAGGAGGAGCATGGACACGAACAGCCCAGGCTCGAGGTCGCGGCTGAGGTGCCGGTTCATGCGGCCCAGGATCTCGCTCGTGCGCAGGTGGGTGTCGGCGAGGGCGTGCAGCAGCGAGTGCACCGTGCCCATCACGAGCCCGGCGCCGACGCCCTTCCCGGCGACGTCGCCGATCGACACGATGAGCTCCTGCCGCGGCTCCTTGCGCTTGAAGAAGTCGTAGAGGTCGCCGCCCACGGTGCGCGCGGGCTGGGTGCGGCCGGCGAGCTCGAGCCCCCGCACCGGCGGCAGGTGCTGGGGGAGGAAGCGCCGCTGGATCTGGGACGCGATGCGCAGCTCCTCCTCCAGGCGCTCGCGCCCGGCGATCTCCTGCATCAGCCGCGCGTTGGCCAGGGCGATCCCGGCCAGGTCGCCGAAGGCGCCCACGAGCTCGACCACCTCGCCGTTGTCGGCGAAGGGATCGACCTCGGGCTCGTCGAGGTAGACCACCCCCAGGACCTCCTCTTGCGCGCTGAAGGGCACACAGAGGATCGACTTCAGGCGCATGTTGACCACGGACATGAACTGCCCGAGGTGCTCGTCGCCGGCCGCGTCCTGGCTGAGCACGGGGCGGCGCTGGGCGATGGCCTCGCGCACGATCTGCTGCGAGAGCCGCGAGGAGCCCGCGGCGTCGTCGAACCCGGCGGCCTGCTCGCTGCGCGCGACCTGGAGCTTGAGCTGGTCGTCCTCGTTCAGGATCAGGAACCCGCTCTTGGAGGGGACGAGGGAGAGCACGGCGTCCAGGATCCGCCCGAGCAGCGGCTCGATCTCGTGCTCGAGGTTGATCGCGCAGGCGACCTCGGCCAGCTTCTGCCAGCGCTGATCGCCGCCGCGCCGCTGCTTCTTGACCTTGATCGTCCCGCTGTGGCCGGACTCCATGCCCGCCGGGGCGGCCACCGCGGCGGGCACGGCCCGCGGCACGGGGCGGGCCGGCTCCGACGCGGCGGGCGGGCGCAGCTCGGCCAGCGACAGGGCCTGCGCGCCGGCGCGGGCGCGGTAGGTGAGCACCGAGCCCCCGACCCGGACCTGGTCGCCCTCGACGAGCACCTTGTCCATGATCGAGACGCCGTTGACCACGGTCCCGTTGCGGCTGTCGCGGTCGCGGATCACGAACCCCAGGGGGTCTCGCCGCTCGATGGAGAAGTGATACCGCGAGACGTTCATGTCGCGCAGGCTGATCACGTTGTCTTCGGCGCGGCCGACCGTGATCAGGTCTGCGTCGAGGGCGACCTCGAACGGAGGTCGGCCGGGCATGGACACGACCACACTTGCAGGCATGGGGGGATGCTACCCGGTCCCTCGGGCCCGCGCCTCACTTCAGGGGCAGGACGGCCCGCAGCGCCGGCGCCGCCTTGGCGGCCCGGTTGGCGCGTCCCGGCAGCGCGGCGCCATTGAGCACCACAGTGTGGTGCGCGTTCCCCAGCCCGCTGAGCGCGCCGACCTCGAAGGTCGAGTGGTGCACCTCGCCCATGAAGCTCAGGTCTCCCTGGCTCACGACGGTGCAGTGGTGCAGCTCGCTCATGGCGCTGATCGAGCCCTTGCTCACCAGCAGGGTGTGGTGCATGTCGCCGGCCAGCGAGACGCTGCCGCCCGCGATGATCACGCAGTGGGACGCCTCCCCCGAGATCTGCACGTCCCCCGAGCACACGACCAGGCAGTGGCTGAGGGAGCCCGTGACGGTCAGCGTCGAGGTCGTGATCCGCGTGTGGTGCAGGTCGTCGGTCACGATCAGGCCCTGCGGCCCCTTCGCCAGGAGCGCGCCGTCGGGCACGGTGCCGCTGACCGACTGGCCGCTGGCCTTCTCCGCCGCCGTCCGCAGGGCCTCGACGTTGCGCACGAGCGGGGCGAGGTCCGCGTTCGCGCCGGCGCCCACGAGCTGCGCCAGGTCGACCGGCGCCCGAGACACGGGCTCCTCCACCGCCCGCGGCTCGTCGGGCTCCTCGACCTCGAGGGGCTCCTCCACCTCCAGGGGCTCTTCGGCGGGGGCGAGGGTCGAGCCCGGCTCCCGCGCCGGCGCGTCCAGCACGAGGGTCCGGGTGATGGAGGTCCCTGGGGCCTCGATCCGCTCCTCGAACTTCACGGGCCCCACGCCGCGGGCGTAGTAGACCTTGACCTGCACGGTGGTGGCCGGCGACTTCACCGCCGCGGAGACCGGGACGGCGTCGAAGGCGCCGGCCGGGGTCTCGACGCGCTCGACCGCGCCCACGGTGTAGGCCTCGACCCGGAGCGTGCCCGCCTCGACCCGCTTCGCGCCCTGCTCGGGGTCGGCGAAGTTGGCCGGGAGCAGGATCCGCTCGTCGGTCGACCGGTGCACCACGATGCGGTCGGCGTCCGCGGAGACCACCGCGCGACCCTCTTCCCCGCGCCAGCCCAGGACGAAGGCCGGCTGCCCGTCGACCTGTGTGGCCTTCAGGACCTCGAGGGTGGCGCTCCCTTGCTGGGAGCTCTGAGCGCCGGCGGTGCGGACCTCTTCGCTCTGGCGGTAGGTCCAGCGCTTGCCGGCCTCCAAGGGGAGGTAGGTCTGCGCCTGGGCCAGCGGGGCCAGGGCGAGGGCTAGGGCGACGATCGAACGCGACATGGGGCCTTCTCTCTACCGCGCAACGCTCGACGCATGGTAGCGCTCACGCCGCGCGGTGGGGAGCAGGCCCACCGCCGCCGAAGATCCCTACAGGGTCTTCCAGGGATGCGCGGGGGTCTCGATCAGGGGCTGCGCGTGCGCCTGGAGCAGGAGCGTCGGGTCGCTCTCCAGTTGCCGCAGTCCCAGGCGCAACGCCGCGCGAATGATCGCAGAGCGCTTCAAAGGGAGGCTCTCGCTGATCCGTTCGATCTGCTCGACGTCGGGGTCCGCGACGCGCAGGGTCACCTGCTGCACGAGGGCGTTCGAGTTATCCATGGCGTCTCCTGTAAAGCTACATGAGCGGTAGGGCAAAATGCCCGGGGTGCTCGTTCGAGACGCGTCACAACTGCTTAGGACTCGGTGAGTGCCGTGGGCTGCGTGGCGCGCTCACGCTTTACACTGCGATTCGCGTGCCGCGGCAGGAGGCGCAGGAGGAGGGCCGTCAGGTCCTCGATGTACGTGTACCAGACCGGGAGCCCGATCAGGGTGAACACGGTGCTGGTTGCGAGGCCTCCGATCACGGCGATCGCGAGGCTGTCGATGTACGCGCCGGCCACGGTGGGGCCGGTGAAACCCAGGGGCACCAGCCCGACGAGGGTCGAGACCGCGGTCATGAGCACGGGGCGTAGGCGGTCGCTGCAGCCGTCGAGCAACGCGTCGACGCGCGACCGATCCCGACGCAACGCGTTGACGTGGTCGACCATCACGATCCCGTTGTTGACCACGATCCCGACCAGAATGATCACGCCTATGAACGCCACCGCGTCGAGCTCGTGGCCCTGGCCCCACAGCGCCCAGAACGCGCCGCTGAAGGCCAACGGCAAGGTGATCACGATCGCCAGCGGCTGCGAGAACGACTCGAACAGCGCGGCCATGAGCAGGATCACCACCGCCAGCGAGAGCAGCACGCCGCGCATCATGGTCTGCATCACGTCGTCGCGATCCCGGCCCCAGCGGCCCCAACTCCACGAGGTCCCGGGGGGGAAGCGATACCCCTCCAGCGCCGCCTGGACCCGGGCCTGGCCTTCGTCCGCGGTCACCGCCTTGTCGAACTCGATCCCGAGCCGCGCGCTGGTCTTGCGGTCCTGACGGCGCACGCTCGGCGGAACGGTGGCGAACTCGAAGTCGGCGACCGTCGCCAGGGGGACCACGATCCCCTTGGGGGTCGGCACCGGGAGCGCATACAGGGCCGCGAGGTCGGTGCGCGCGGTGCGCGCGTCGGGGGCGACCATGAAGGTCAGCTCCCCCTCCTCGGCGACGTAGGGGCGCAGGGTCTGACCGCGGAAGGAGAACGCGATCACGCGCCCCACGGCGTCGGGGTCGAGGCCCACCCGGCGCGCCGCGTCCAGGTGCAGCTTGACCCGCACCTCCCGCTGGCCGTCGTCCTCCGGCGTGCGCACGTCGATCACGTCGGGGAGCACCTTCAGCTCGCGCCCGATCGCGATCGCCAGCTCCTGCAGGGCCTCGGGGTCCTCGCCGTGCACCGTGACGTGCACGAGGTTCGCGCCGTCGCCGCGGCCGTGGCGCATGTCCCACATGCGCTCGCCGACGCTGAGCTTGACGCCTGGGATCTGGGGCAGGTCGTCGCGCAGCTTCTGGCGCAGGGCGTCGACCGAGGCGTCGTCGGTGCGGTCGGGGGGCAGGTAGATCATGGACATGCTGCCCATGCGCTCGGAATACCAGGAGTAGACGTTCTCGTAGCCGAGGTCGGCCTTGTGCTCTGCGAGCCAGGCCTCGACGGTGTCCACGTAGCCCTCGAGCACCTCCTTCTGCGCCGCGTGCTGCACGGTGTAGTTGACCCGCACCGCCCGCTGGCGCATGCGCGGCTCACCGGACTTCTCCAGCTTGGAGAGGGGGTAGACCGCGCTCGCGGCGAGGGCGATCAGGAGCGCCAGCGTCCAGGTGCGGTGGGCAAGGGTCCACTGCAGGACCCTGCGGTAGCGGGGCAGGAGGAAGCCCAGCACGCGGCCGTGGTCCTGGGGCACCTCCTCGTCGATCCGCGCGGCGCAGAGCGGGATGAAGGTCAGCGAGAGCAAGAGCGAGCAGGCCACCGTCAGGCAGATCGCGAGGGCCACGCCGCCCATGTAGATCGTGAGCGTGCTGGTGGGGGTCACCAGCAGCCAGCTCCACACGATCACCGTCGTCGCGGTCGAGGCGACCACCGCCATGAGCACCTGGCGCGTGCCCTCGCGGGCGGCCTGCAGCGGGGGCTCGCCGGCGGCGCGCAGGCGGTAGATGTTCTCGGCGACGACCACCGCGTTGTCGACGAGCATGCCCACCCCGAGCATGAGCCCCAGGAGCGTCAGCACGTTCAGGTCCTGGCCCAGGAGGTAGAGCCCGCCCGCCGCGACCAGGAGCGAGAACGGGATCGCCATGGCCACGATCAAGGTCGTGCGCCAGGAGCGCAGGAAGAACAGGAGCACGCACACGGCGAGCAGTCCGCCGATCAGCCCCGCGTCGCGGAGCCCGCGCAGCGAGTTGAGGATCTCCTCGGCGGCGTCCTGCCAGATCAGGAAGTTGATCCCGTGCACGGCGGGGTCCTCCTGGATCTCGTCCAGGCGCCGCTTGATCCGGTCCACGGTCTCCACGGTGTTCGCCCGCGGCTCCTTGTAGACGTCGATCCCCACCGCGAACTTCCGGTCGAGGTGCCGCCCGTAGTCGAGGCGCGGCTGGGCCCGGGTCACCCGCGCGACCTCGCGCAGCTGCAGCCCGCGCCGGAGCTGGAGCTGCTCCAGCGCGCTGATGTCGCGGAAGCGGCTCCACACGCTCACGTCGAGCCGGCGCTGGGCCCGCAGCGCGCCCAGGTCCAGGTCGAGGTTGTTGGCCTCGAGGTCGGCCACGACCTCCTCTACCGTGATCCCGTGGCGGCGCATGGCCGGGACGTCGAGCTGGACCCGGACCTCCTGGGGTTCGACGCCGTAGAGGTCGACCCGGGCCACCCCGCGCACCCGCTCGAGGGGCTGGCGGATCGCGCGGTCGAGCAGCGGCCAGGACTGGCTCAGGTCGCGCTCGGCGGAGATCCGGCCCTGGAGGATCGCGCCGCTGGCGGGGGTCGAGACGTCGCCCTCGACCTTCACGTAGCGCACCTCGCGGGGGAGCTCGCCGCGGGCGCGCTCGACGGCCTCGCGGACCTCGAGCCGCAGCAGGTCCGGATCCTCGTCCCAGCCGAAGCGCACCTCGAGGGACCCGCGCCCCGACTGGGCGCGGCTGGTGAGCTCGGTGATCCCGGGGATCGTCGAGATCTCCGCCTCCAGCGGACGCACCAGGCGGTCGAGGACCTCGAGCGGTTGCCCCCCCGGATAGTTCGCCTCGACGTCGACCTCGGGCTCCTTGACGATGGGCATGAAGCCCAGGGGGAGCTCGAACAGCGCAGCGGTGCCCAGCACCATGCAGCTCACGAGGAGCATCAGCGTGGCGACGGGGCGGTCGATCGGGAGGTCAGCGAGCTTGCGCACGGGGGAGCCTCGAGGTCGGGATCCTACCCCAGCCCGCGCCAGGGACCCTGTCGGAAGCCCGTAAACTCCTGCCCCGCTTCCCCGGGCGCGGGCGGGATCCAGTAGACTCGGCGCCGTGAACAAGACCCTGGTGGCGGTGGTGGTAGGGCTGACGCCGTCGCAGATCGGCGACGACACGCCCGCGATCCGCGAGCTCGCCCGGCGGGGCTGGTCCGCCCCGATCGACCCCGTGCTCCCAGCGGTGACCTGCAGCGCCCAGGCGACCTACCTCACGGGCCTCGCGCCCAGCGGGCATGGGGTGGTGGGCAACGGCTGGTACTGGCGCGAGCGGGGCGAGGTCGCCTTCTGGAAGCAGAGCAACGCCCTGATCCAGGGCCCGAAGGTGTGGGACCTGGCGAGGCAGCGCGACCCGACCTTCACCTGCGCCACGATGTTCACCTGGTTCAACATGTTCGCCGACGTGGAGTGGTCGGTGACCCCGCGCCCGATCTACCACCACGACGGGCGCAAGGACCCGGACGTCTACAGCCACCCCCAGGCCCTGCGCGCGCGGCTGAACGAGCGCCTGGGGCGCTTCCCCCTGTTCCGCTTCTGGGGGCCGGCGACGAGCATCGAGGCCACCCGCTGGATCGTGGACGCGACCCTGGACGTGATCGCCGAGCAGCATCCGACCCTGACCCTGGCCTACCTCCCGCACCTCGACTACGACCATCAGCGCCACGGGCCGCACTCGCCCCAGGGGCGGCAAGCTCTGCGCGAGGTGGACGCAGAGGTCGCGCGCCTGATCGCGGTGGCGGAGCGCGAGGGCATGGAGCTGCTCCTGGTCTCCGAATACGGGATCGAGCCGGTCTCCCAGCCGGTGCACCTCAACCGCGAGCTGCGCCGCGCGGGCTACCTCGAGCCTTGGCTCAACGACGACCGCTGGGAGCTGCTCGAGCCCGGGGCCTGCCGCGCCTTCGCCGTGGCCGACCACCAGGTGGCCCACGTCTACGTCAAGCGGCCGGAGGACCTGCAGCCGGTGCGCGAGCTCCTCCAGGCGGTGCCCGGCGTCGAGCGCGTGCTCGAGGGCGCGGACCGCGGAGCCCTCGACCACCCCCGCGCTGGCGACCTGGTGTGCGTCGCCGCCCAGGGCGCCTGGTTCACCTACTACTACTGGCTCGACGACGCCCTGGCCCCCGACTTCGCGCGCTGCGTGGAGATCCACAAGAAGCCGGGCTACGACCCCTGCGAGCTCTACCTCGACCCCGGGCTGAGCGCGCCCAAGCTGCGCATGGCCTGGAAGCTGCTGAGGAAGATCCTCGGCTTCCGCACGGTGTTCGACCTGATCCCCCTCGACGCGAGCCTGGTCAAGGGCAGCCACGGGCGACCCCCGAGGTCCCCGGCGGAGGGAGCGGTCCTGGTCAGCAGCAACCCCAGCGGCGCCCGCGACCGGGTCGCGGCGACCGACGTCCAGGAGCTGATCTTGGAGCGGGTGTTCGGAGCGCGCGCTTGAGGCGCGCAAGGAGGAGCCCATGGTGCAGCTCAGCGCGGTGACCGGGAACTCGCAGCGCCTCGACGGCGGCGCGATGTTTGGCAACGCCCCCAAGGCGTTGTGGACCCGCTGGATCGAGCCCGACGCCGAGAACCGGATCCCGCTGGCGTGTCGCGCCATGCTCGTCGAGGAGCCGGGAGGCCGCCGGATCCTGTGCGAGACCGGGATCGGGGCCTTCTTCCCGCCCGACCTGCGCGAGCGCTTCGGGGTGGTCGAGGCGGAGCACGTGCTGCTGAAGTCCCTCGATGCCCTGGGCCTCGATCACACCCAGATCGACGTGGTCGTGCTCAGCCACCTGCACTTCGACCACGCCGGGGGGCTGCTCACGCCCTACACCGAGGGGCAGCCGCTCGAGCTCCTGTTCCCCACCGCGACCTACGTCGTGGGCCGAGAAGCCTACGAGCGGGCCAAGCACCCGCACTTCCGTGATCGGCGCTCGTTCATAGACGAGCTGCTCCCGCTGCTCGAGGGCTCGGGGCGCCTGGAGCTGATCGAGCCGGGGGAGGGCAGCCCGACCCTCGGCCCGGACTACCGCTTCCACCTGAGCCAGGGTCACACCCCGGGCCTGGCGCTGGTGGAGGTCGCCACCCCCGCGGGGCCGGTGGTCTTCGGCGGCGACTTGATCCCCGGGGTGCCCTGGGTCCACGTGCCGATCACGATGGGCTACGACCGCTACCCCGAGCTCTTGATCGACGAGAAGCAGGCGCTCCTGGCCGACCTCGTCGCGCGAGACGGTTGGCTGTTCTTCACCCACGACGCCGAGGTCGCCCTCGCCAAGGTGACCGTCGACGCGAAGGGAAGATACGGAGTCAAAGACTCCCAAACGCGCCCAGAGCGCTGGCCCAGATCCGGCTGAGAATAGGTGCGCACCTGCGTTGCAGAACCCTGAATGTCGGGGCACCATGCGCGTCCTGTAGAAAGCTTTTTCCCTTTCAGGAGTCATTTTCCCATGCGTAACGCAGTGCTTTTCTGTCTTGCTCTGCTCGTCCCCGGCGTCTGCTTCGCGGATGTCGACAACCCCGAGTTCCAGTCGTGGAGCAAGTTCGGCGTCGGCTCGATGGTCGAGTACAAGGTGCAGAGCGAGGCCGCCGGCACCAAGACCGAGTCGACCATGACCGTGACCCTGGTCGAGAAGACCGACGACAAGGTCGTGCTCGAGACCAAGACCACCATGGTCGTGGCCGGCAACGAGATGACCATGCCCGCGCAGAAGCGCGACGTCCCCGCCAAGCTCAAGGAGCAAGAGGGCCAGGCCGGTGAGAACGAGGCCCAGGAGGGCAAGGACGAGGTCGAGGCCGCGGGCAAGACCCTGAGCTGCAAGACCACCCAGTCGGTCACCGAGTCCAACGGCATGAAGACCACCTCCAAGGTCTGGACCTGCGACGACGTGCCTGGCGGCATGGTCAAGATGGAGTCCAAGACCGAGGGCTCGGTGAGCAGCAACACCGAGATGAACCTGGTGAAGCTGGAGACCAAGTAGGTCCAGTCAGCCTTCACTCCAGCGAGCCCCGCCCTTCCTGGGCGGGGCTCGTTTCGTTGGTTCGCCCCGCGCGGGGCTCCCGCGCGGGGCGCGTTTCGTCCGCCCTGCCTTCCCGGTAGCATGCGCCCATGCGTTGCCCCTTCTGCAGCGAGAATCGCTCCAAGGTCGTCGACTCCCGTGAATCCGCGGGCGGTGCGGCGATCCGCCGTCGCCGCGAGTGCCTGGCCTGCGAGCGGCGCTACACCACCTACGAGCGGGTCGAAGAGGTGTCGCTGCGGGTGATCAAGAAGGACGACCGCCGCGAGGCCTTCGACCGCGAGAAGATCGTGGCCTGCCTCGAGCGCAGCTGCGAGAAGCTCCCGGTCAGCGCCCAGGCGATCGCCGAGCTCGCGGAGTCGATCGAGCAAGAGGTGCGCGAGGTCCACGAGCGGGAGGTCAGCTCGCGGTTCATTGGCGAGCTGATCATGATGCGCCTGCGCACGCTGAACAAGGTCGCCTACGTGCGCTACGCCTCGATCTACCGCGAGTTCCGCGAGCCCCAGGACTTCCTGGACGAGCTCAAGCCGCTGCTCTCCCCCGACGAGTTCTTCGGCGGGGGCGCCTGAGTGGCGGTCCCCCCGCGCTGGGTCAAGAAGGAGGACGGGCGGATCGAGCCCTTCGACGAGAGCCGGATCGCGCGGGCGGTGCTCCGCGCCGGGCGCAACGCGGGGCGTGAAGCGGAGGTCGAGCGGCTGGCCCGGGAGATGGCCCGCAGCGTGACCTTGTTCCTCGCCAAGCAGGAGGAGCGCACCCCGCGCACGGCCCTGATCGCGCGCGCGCTGGAGGCCGCGCTCTCCGAGACCCGGCACGAGTCGATCGCCAACGCGGCGCGCGAGTTCCGCGACTGGCGCCGCCGGCGCAGCTCCGAGGTCCGGGTTCACGCGCCGCGGGCCGACGCCAGCTCGCCGGTGGAGGTCCTGTCCCACGGCGGCGCGCACCCCTGGAGCAAGCGCCGGATCGTGGACGTGCTGGTCGAGAAGGCCGAGCTCGCCCGCGAGTCGGCGGAGGACGTCGCCCGCGCGGTGGAGGAGCGGGTGTTCGCCGCGGGCCTGAACCAGATCAGCACCACGCTCCTGCGCGAGCTGATCGACGCCGAGCTGTTCGAGCGCGGGTTCAGCGCCCAGGTCGGGCGGCTCGAGGTCGTGGGCCTCCCCAAGGAGGACCTCAAGCGCCTGACCTTCGTGGCCCAGGCGGGCTCGCCGATCGCGATCGAGGACCAGATCACCCGCGCGACCCTCACGCGCTTCGCCCTGGACGAGCTGGTGGGCAACAGCGCCGCGGTCGCCCACCGGCGCGGGGACCTGCACCTGATCGGGCTGGGGCGGCCCTATCGCCCCGCGGCCAGCGGGGTGTGCGTGCAGGCCCTGGTCGACGCGACCGCGCCGGCCCGGGCCTCGGACGTGGTCCGGCGCCTGATCGGGGTGTGCAAGACCGCGCACCGCTCCTACGAGTCGAGCTTCGCCCTGGTGAACGTCGAGCGCGGGCTGGCCAGCCTGGTCGACGCCGCCGACCTGCAGACCGTGCTCGAGCTGCTCCTGGCGGCGATCACTGCGCCGGAGAGCGAGGACCTGCGCCCGAGCCCGGAGTGCCTGCTGGCGGTGAACCTCGCCCCGGAGGCCCCCGCGGAGCAGCGGGTGGTCGACCTCCTGCTCGAGCTGTTCCAGGCGCTGGGGGCCGAGGCCCACGGGGTGCGGCTGGTGCTGCGCTACGCCGGGCGCGCCGACGGCGACGCGCGCGAGCGCCTGCTGCGCGCGTTCGAGCTCGCCCGCGGCGGGAGCCGCTGCGACGTGGTCCTGGGGGCGCACCCCGGCCCGACGAGCCGCGGGCTGATCCCCGAGGTCGTGGCCCTGCAGACCGCGATCCTGAATCTGGCCGGGATCGCCCTGGCCGCGGGGCGCGGAGAGCGCGAGCGCTTCTCCCTCGGGATCCGCAGCGCGGTGGAGGCGGCGCTGACCGCGTTCCACAACCGCCGGCGCCGGGGGTTCGCGACCTGGGTTCGCCCCGCCGTGCCCCTGTTCGGGCGCGCGGCGCAGGAGCCCAGCGTCCGTCCCCTCGACCACCAACGCCTGACCGACTGCCTGGGGATCGCGGGGCTCGACGCGGCGCTGCGCTACCTCACCGGCATGGGCCCCACCGAGAACCCGCGGGTCGCCGAGCTGGCCCAGGAGGTGCACGGGGAGGTCCGGACCCTGGCCGCCCAGGTCGGCGCGCGGCTGGGGCTGGGGCAGGTCGTGGTCGAGGACGTCCCCAACGGCGACGTGGGGATCTCGCTGGCCAGCAAGGACCTGGCGCGCTACCGCGACGCGGCGGAGCTCCTCGACGGCTCGCCGGACTGGGACACCGGCGTGCGCCTGGCGCCCAAGGAGGGCGAACCACTCGGCGCGGACCTGCTCCTGCGCCTGGGGCTGGCCGACGCCGGGGGCAGCGCGCTCTACCTCGCGCGCCCGGTGCTCGCCGCGGCCAAGGACCCCGAGGGGCTGACCGAACAGATCCTGAGCTACTTCGCCGGGTAGATCCAGTAGTCGGCGGGGTAGACCCGCGCGACCCACTCGGCGGGGTCCTCGACCTCGCGCACGTAGCGCTCCCAGCTCTCGAGCAGCGGGGTGTTGGCGATCGTGAGGTAGGTGCCTCCGGCGGCGCGGGAGGTCGGGCCCAGCCCGACCAGGACCCGACCCAGGGCGTCCTCGTACTCGGCCCGGATCGCCGCCCACAGCTCAGGGTCGGCACGCAGCGCGAGCAGGGCCTCGCGCTGGCGGCGCACGGCCTGGGGCGTCTGCCCGTCGAGCAGGTCCGCCGCGGCCGCCCGCGCCCGCGAGCCGAGGTGCTCGCTCATGCGGTGCCCGCTGACGAGCTGAGCCAGGGCGTAGTCGCTCAGGTCCGCGGAGATCCGCTGGGGGTCCTTGGCCAGGTCGACCACGAAGCGCATGGTCTGAGCGGGGTCCGGGCAGCGCTCGGCGTAGTAGGAGATCCGGCCCCACTCCGCGCTCGGGCGCACGCCGTTCGAGTAGGCGAGGCCCGCGCCCCAGGTGCGCATGAAGAAGCTGTGGGGCCCCGCGCCGGAGTCGACCGCCCCGGCGAGCAGCGCGAGCAGGTCGCGGCGCTCACAGCCCAGGGGCTCCCCCAGGGGCGCGGAGAACACGCACACCCCCGAGGCCCCGCTCTCGTGGACGAGCCCGTAGTGCACGGGCTCCGACGCGTCGGGGTGCCGAGCCAGGACCCGGGCCCGCAGGCGGGGCGTGCGGTCGTGGGCCGCGGGGGGACGGGGCTCGCTGCCCTCGGCCAGGCGCTCGAGCATGGCGCCCCCCTGCGCGCTCAGCTCGGCGACCGCGGCCGGGGTCCCGCTGAGCACGACCCGTGCGCCGCGGCGGGGGAGGACCAGGCGCCAGGCGCGGCGCAGCCGGTCCAGAACCGCGGACGGGGACTCAGCCAGGTCGCGGGCGAGCTGGCCGGCCAGGGTCTGGAGCTCGGCTCCGGCGGCCGGCGGCAGGTCGGCCTGGAGGTCGCTCAGGTCCTGGAGCAGGTCCGCGCCCAGCCCCTCGCGGAAGGCGCGCGCTGGCTCCCCGGCCAAACCTTCCGGGAGCTCGCCCTCCCCCTTCAACGCCGCGCCGAGCGCGTCCAGGGCAGCCGCGGGGGGCGCGCTCTCGAGTCGGGCCGCGAGGGCGGCGAGCAGGGCCTGAAGCCGCGCTCGGTCCGACGGGCCGGGCGGCTCCTCGAGCAGCCAGGTCAGCCGCGCCAGGTGGAACAGCCGGGTGTGGATGGACTCGCAGCTCAGGTAGAGCGGGTCGTCCTGATAGCGCAGCCCCGCGGCCGGGTTGCGCACCCAGCCCTCCTCGGAGCGCCCGAGGACGCCGCGGAGGTCGCGGCGCAGGGTGCGGACCAGGTCGCGCAGCCGGGGCAGGTTCTGGGGGTCCAGGTCCACCTCGCGCAGGCAGCGCTCGAGCCAGCGCAGGGCGAGCTGGGCCTCGGCGGGGTCCACCCCGCTGGCGCTCACGCTGAACTCGCGCCGCCCGACGCTGGGGCGCAGCTCGAACCCGGCGCCGAGGCCGCCGACCTCGAGGGCCAGGCGCTCGGCGAGGACGTCGTAGGCCAGGACCTCGTCGGCGCTGCGCACTCCGACCCCGCTCAAGAGCGAGGGGAACAGCGGGAGGAACACGAGCTCGTCGGGGCGCAGTCCGTCGAGGGGGACGCTGAAGCTGAGCTGGGTCGCGCTCAGGCCCTCGACCTCGACGGCGTAGGCCGCGAGGCCGGCGAGCTCGAAGCTCCGCCCGGGGAGGTGCGGGTCGAGGGAGAGCGGCACGTCGTCGACGAGGGGCGGGGTCTCGACCTCTGCGTCGCGCGCGACGATCGCCTCCCCGGCCGCTTGCTGCTCGGCCTGCAGCTCCGCGAGCACCTCGGGCAGCGCCCGATCGGGGTGCGCCGCGGCCAGGGCCTCGGTGGCCTGCTTCAAGCGCGCGCGCCGAGCGTCGGCCCGCCGGTCGCGCTCCGCGAGGCTGGGCTCCGAGAGCGCGATGTGCGGGCGCTCCGCGAGCCCCAGCCCGGCGATCACCGCGCCCCAGGGGTTCGTCTCCTGGTCCAGGGTCGCCGCGGCGCGGTCGAGGGCCTCGCGCAGGATCAGCGAGCGGGCCGGGCCACCCTGGCGATCGACGTCGCGCAGGTGCGCCACCCAGAAGTTGCGACCGCTGCGCCGGCCGAAGGCCGGGGGCGAGCTGAGGGCGCGCTTGTAGCCGCGCTCGGTGTCTACCAGGCGCGTGCGCACCCGGGCGTTGAAGCGCACGAGCTCCGGATCGTCCGGCGGCAGCGCGGCCAGGCGCTGGGCCTCGTCCTGGACCCCAGCCAGGATCGCCTCGAGCTCTGCGTCGCTGGCGCGCCCGAAGCTGCTGAACCCGATCACGGGGTAGACCCAGGTCGCCTCGGTGTCGAGGTAGCCGAAGCTGCGGGCTGCCGGGACCTCCAGGCTGCGGGTGCTGCGGTCGAGGAAGCGCTTGTGCAGGAGCGAGGTCTCGCCGTCGGCGAAGGCCGCGAGGAACAGGACCTGCAGCAGCTCGTCGGCCAGGCTCGGCTGGGGCCGCGGGGTCCAGGCGTAGAGCAGGGTCCCCGTGTCCTCCTCGTTGGCGTTGGGGTAGGGCACCCGCAGCACGCCCTCGGGCGCCTGGGGGTGGATCGGGGGGAGCTCGGCCGGCGCGCTGGCGCGCTCGGCGAGGGCGGGGTCCTGGCTGAGCGCGGTCAGCCGGCGGTCGAGGTCCGCGAACAGCGGCTCCAGCTCGACGGCGCGGGGCAAGGCCAGGATCAGCCCGGTGCCCGCGGGGTGGTAGTGCGCGTCGTGGAAGCGGCGAATGTCCTCGGGGGTCAAGGACCGGATCCCGTCGGGGCGCCCGCCGGCCACGTAGCTCAGGGGGTGGTCGGGCCCGTAGACCCGGCGCGCGAGCTCGTAGAACACGATCCAGCGCCGCTCGAAGGTCGAGACCATTTCGTTGTAGACCGTGCCCTGCTCCTCGAGCCGCAGGGCGCCGGACTCGTCGGGGGTGACCACGAGGTGGCACACCTCGCGGCGGATCTCCTCGTCGGTGTAGTCGGGGAGCCACAGCGCGCGCAGGGTCGACTCCAGCACCTCCAGGAAGGTCTCGGGCCCCGCCGCGCAGTTGAAGGAGTAGCAGGTCTCGGTCTGGTCGGTGTAGGCGGTGGACTCGACCAGGCTCATGGAGCTCTTGGCGGCCAGGGTCTTGCCGCGCACGCCCTTGCCCAGGAGCAGGTGCTCGCCGGTATGCGGCTCGCCGCCCTCGGAGGCCGGGAGCGTGCGCACGTGGACGAAGGCCTGGGGCACGCTCTCGTTCTTGAGCAGGCGAACCTGCATGCCCGTGGACCGGTGGCGGTAGAGGGCGCCGAGCACGGCGCCCTCGGGGCCGGTGTAGTCGGCGAGGTGCTCGAAGCCCTTCACGGCCTGCTCCTTCGGCTGGGCGGGGGGCGCGTCCTGGGCCGAGCACGCGGCGAGCGCCAGCACCCCCAGCCCCAGCATGGTTCCTCGACGCACGGGACCCTCCTCGAGGTCCGAGGCTACCCGCAATCTCCGCGGGGTGGGCGCGCGGCTGGAGCACCTGCTATAGGAACAGCATGCAGGCTGCTCCTCCCCGTCGACTGCGTCGTCGCTGGCTCGCGCTGGCCGCGCTCCCGGTGATCCTGGCGGGCGTCACGGCGGTGGGCTCGGTGGGGGTGGCGGTGGCCTACGAGTCCACCAAGAGCGCGCTCCCGGTCACACCGGCCGATCGAGCCCTGGTGTTCGAGGCCGACGCTCTGGCGCCGGAGTTGGCGCCGCGCCGCGGCGCCGGGGGCACCCTCGAGAAGTTCGCCTACTTCGACGGGAGCTGGGAGCTCTGCTACAGCTTCGAGGACGACGCCCTGCTCCTGGTGAGCACCGTCGCCTGCGAGGGTAGCCCGCGCGAGGCCGAGGTCGGGCTGCGCGCGGCGTGGGGTGGGCTGCGCGCGGGGACCGAGCTCCTCGGGGGTGAGGCGGCGCTGGTCCCGGTCGAGGGCTTCGAGGCCGGGGACGCGCGGCGCCTGGGGCGGATCGAGGTCGACGGGGCCCCGGTCGGCAGCGCGGCCGCGGTGCGGGTCGGGCGCTACGTGGTGACCGTCGTGCTCCAGGGCCGCTGGTTCGTGGACGCGGCCGAGGCGGAGGCCGCCCTGGCGCCCAGCCTGGACGCGCTGCGCGCGCTCTCCGACGCGGAGGCGGCCGCCGAGTGACGAACCTCGCGGACCCGGTGGGCGAGCTCTACGCCCGGATCGGGGAGGAGCGGCTGGCGGCGATCGTGCGCGGGTTCTACGCCCGGGTCGCCGAGCACCCGCTGCTGCGGCCGATGTATCCCGAGGCCGACCTCGGCCCGGCGGAGGAGCGGCTGCTGTCCTTCCTGCGCGGGCGCCTCGGCGGTCCCCAGGACTACGTCGAGCGGCGGGGTCACCCGCGGCTGCGGATGCGGCACATGCCCTTCGCGATCGACCGCGCCGCGCGGGACGCGTGGATGGCCTGCATGGACCACGGCCTGGACGGGGTCGAGCTCGAGCACGCGGACCACGCGCTGCTGCGCGGGTTCCTGGACCAGGTGGCCACGTTCCTGATCAACCGCGCGAGCTGAGCGGCCTCAGGGCGCGACCGCGCTGCGGGCGTAGGCCTCGATCGCCGCGGCCAGGGCCTGCCCCGAGGGGTAGCGGTCCTCCGGCTTCTTGTGGGTCAGCTCGCGCAGGATCTCGGCGAACTCGCGGCTCAGCGAAGGCTCGTGGGTGCGGGGGTCGGGGACCGGCTCGAGGATGTGCCGCACGAGGATCGCGCCCTGGGAGCGCCCGGTGAAGGGGACGTGCCCGGTGGCGAGGTGGTAGAGCGAGATCCCCAGGGAGTAGAGGTCGCTGCGCACGTCGAGCTCGTCCTCGCCGCGGGCCTGCTCCGGCGAGATGTAGTGGGGCGTCCCGACGGTGGTCCCGGTGAGGGTCAGCGTGCCTTCCTGGAGCTGGTCGAGCTTCACGATCCCGAAGTCGCAGAGCTTGGCGACCCCGTCCTTCGTGCGCATGATGTTCTCGGGCTTCACGTCGCGGTGGATCACCCCGGCGGCGGCGGCGGCGTCGAGGCCGTAGGCGACCTGGCGCCCGATCTCGAGCACCTCGCGCTCGGGGAGCCGCCCCTGGCGCTCGAGGGTGCGGTCGAGGGTCTCGCCGTCGACGAACTCGAGGGCCAGGTAGTAGTAGTCCTCGCTCCCGCCGAAGTCGTATGCGCGCACGATGTTCTCGTGCTTGAGGCGCATGAGCGCCATGGCCTCGCGCTTGAAGCGCTCGAGGTAGACCGCCTTCTCGGCGAACTTGAGCGGGAGCACCTTGAGCGCGGTCAGCCGCCCGCTGAGCAGGTGCTTGGCCTTGTAGACCACCCCCATGGAGCCGCGTCCCAGCTCGGAGAGGATCGAGTAGCCGTAGATCGGGCAGTCCTCAGGGTCGATCGGAGCCTCGGAGGCCGCGAGGAGCGCGGGGTCGGAGGGCGCGCGGCTGGCGGGGCGCCGCTCGAGGTCCAGCAGCCCCTCGCAGAGCTGGAGCGCGGCCTGCAGGCGATCGGCTTCGGCGGCGCCGAAGCGCCCCGTGCCCTTGGCGCCCGCGGCGCCGCGGGCCAAGCGCGTCAGGGTCTCCGCGCGCTTGGCTCGGGCCCGGGCCAGGGCCCCGTCGGCCCACTCGTAGAGGTCCTGGACCTCCCCCGCGGTCACCGTCCCCGCGCGCGAGGTGGTCCCCGACCTCCTGCAGGAACCCAACCGCCCGCACCTGGTTGAACAGCTCCAGGAGCCTTTGGGGGTCGACCCGTGGGCGCGGTGCACCAGCCGCAGCAAGGTCCGCTCGCGCTCGGCTCGGATCACCTTGGGAATGTCCGCCCGGACCGCGTCGACCTCGCTGGGGGGCAAGGCCTCGTAGCGCTCCAGGGCCTCGAGCAGGGTCCCGGTCGCGTCCTCGTGGCCGAGGTCGGAGAGGGCCCGCCAGAGCTTCGCCAGCGGGACCTTCTGCCGCAGGAGCAGCAGGTGGCCAGCGACGACGTCCCGGTAGCGCGGCATGGTCCGGCGATCCCCTCCCCGGGAGTATAGCGACCTCGTGCCCAGACCTGCTGCGGGGGGGTGGCGTTGCCTATACTGCGTGCATGGAGCGTGTGCGGGCCACCGTGACCAAGATCGTGGGCAACGAGACCGAGGTCGAGGACGACCAGGGTCGGACGCTGCGCTGCGACCTCAGGGGCCGCCTGTTCCGCAAGAAGAAGGTCCGGCTCGCGGTCGGCGATCGGGTCGAGATCGACCTGGTGGAGGACCCCGAGGACGGGGGGGAGGGCGGCCCGCGCGGGGTGATCGAGACCCTGCTCCCCCGACGCAACGCGATGCACCGCGCCCGCGACTTCAAGCGCGACCAGGTGCTCTGCGCCAACGTGGATCAGGTGCTGGTGGTGGTCGCGGCCTTCGACCCGCCCTACAAGCGAGCCTTCGTCGACCGGGTCCTGGTGGGCCTCGAGCGCGACGGGATCGACGCCTGCCTGGTGATCAACAAGATCGACCTCGCCGACGCGGAGTATCGCGCCTTCGTGACCGAGGACGGCGAGGTCTACCGGCGGCTCGGCTACCGGGTGATCCTGGCCAGCGCGACCAGCGGCGAGGGGCTCGACACCCTGCGCGGGGTCATGTCGGGCAAGCTCTCGGCGGTGGTCGGGCCCAGCGGCGTCGGGAAGTCGACGCTCCTGAACCGGCTCTACCCCGGGGTCGGCCTGCGCACCGGCGAGGTGAGCGAGGTCGACGGCCGCGGGCGGCACACCACGACCTCCGCGGAGCTGATCCGGCTCGAGGGCGGGGGCTGGGTCGCGGACACCCCGGGGCTGCGCGCCTTCGGTCTCTGGGACGTGACCACCGAGGAGGTCGAGCGCGGGTTCCGCGAGCTGGTGACCCACGGCGCGGCCTGCAAGTTCCGCGACTGCGCCCACGACAAGGAGCCGTCCTGCGCCGTGCGCAGCGCGTCCGAGTCCGGCGCGATCGACCCCGAGCGCTACGAGAGCTACCTCAAGCTCCTGGACGAGGCGCGCTCCAGCGAGGCCGAGCGCCAAGCCGCGAGGCGCCGGTGAAGAGTCGGGTCGAGCGCGAGGTCGCTCGCGGGCTCGAGGCGGACCCGCGCTGGCGGGTCATGGTCCGCTCGAACAACTGGGTGTGTCCCTACTGCCTCAAGCTCGGGGTCCGCGAGCTGCAGCTCGACGAGGCGCTGGAGGAGCGGATCGCCGGGCACCTCGTCTCGGAGTGCGGCGCCTACGAGGAGGGCGCCGGCGCGCTCAACGACCAGGAGCGGATCCGCCAGGCGGCGCAGTATCTCGTGTTCAAGCTGCGGATCCTGGGCTACATGCGGGAGGACGCGCGCTTCCGCCTGCGCAGCGCCGACGGGCGCTGGCTCTGCCCCTACTGCGCCCAGGGCAGCGGGTTTCGCCCGCTGCAGGCGACCCTCGAACCCGACTACCTCGAGGACATGACCGAGGAGCACGAGCTCCTCAGCCGGGTCGTGGATCACCTCCTGCGCTGCGAGGCCTTCGCCCAAGGGGAGGACCGCCTGCGCCCGCTGAACGAGCTCCGGCGGCGGGGGCAGGGCCCGAGCGAGCTCGACCCGCAGAAGGTGGCGGGGCACTTCAAGACGGACCCCTCGTTCCGGCTGATGGACCCCGAGCGGCGCTGGCTCTGCCCGTTCTGCGCGCGGGTCCACGAGATCCGCGTCCCCGAGGGCAGCGGGCGCACCCAGTTCTTCGAGGCGGTCGCCGGCCACCTGGCCCGCTGCAAGGCCTACACCGTGCTCGAGGGGCGCCCGCGCCCGGTGGCCGAGCTGCGGGCAAAGATCGAGGAGGGCGCCCACGCCCGCCAGGTCGAGAAGGTCAAGCGCAAGATCGCGCGACACCCGCTGTGGCGGGTGCGGGACCTGGAGCACGACTGGCTCTGCCCCTACTGCGCCCGGGTGACCCCAGCGCGCTTCCCCAGCAAGCGCGCCGACGGGACCTTCGAGCCCGCCGCGGCCGAGCGCTTCTACGCCGGGGTCCTCGAACACCTGGGCGCCTGCGCCGACTACCGCAGCAAGAGCCCGGTGCGCAGCCGCGAGGAGATGGCCCAGGCGGTGCAGGCGGAGAACGTGCAGCTCGACCGCCACCGCCGGGTGCGCAAGTGGCTGCTCGAGGACTCGCTCTACGGGGTCACCGACGCCGTGGCCAACTGGGTGTGCCCCCACTGCCGACAGCCTCAGAAGGCGATCACGATCGGCGCCTCGGTCGAGAGCGCGACCTTCGAGAAGACCGTGGAGCAGGTGGTGGCCCACCTCTGGAGCGCCTGCGAAGCCTTCGACGAGGAGCGCCGCCCGCAGACCTCCCCCGACTCCCTGAAGCAGGAGGTGATCGAGGAGGCCCTGCTCAAGAGCGGGGTGCATCCCACCGGCGCCAAGGTGTTCCGCCCCCAGGAGTCCCTGGACGAGGCGGCCTGGCAGCGGCTGAAGGACGACCTGGACGCGGTCCAGCGCCGGGTGGCCCGCGCCCGGGAGCAGGACAAGTCGCTGCTCGAGGCGCGGGCCAAGCAGCGGCGGCTGCTGTCGGAGGTCCCGGAGGTCCCGGGGCTCGAGTTCGCCCGGGCCTACCAGCCCTGCGACGCGGTGGGCGGCGACTTCTACTCGTTCTTCAAGCCCTCGGACCGGCACCACGCCCTGGTGATCGGGGACATCACCGGCCACGGGATCGAGGCCGCGCTGCTCATGGGCCTGGCCAAGAAGCTGGTCGAGGTCCACGGCCGCGAGGTCCCGGGCACGGGGCAGGTCCCCAGCACGCAGCAGACGCTGTGCCTGGCCAACCGCGACATCTTCAGCGACCTGGACGACCGGACCTTCGTGACCGTGTTCTACGGGCTGCTCGACGTGCAGAGCCGGCGCTTCGCCTTCAGCCGGGCCGGACACAACCCGGTGATCCTCTACAACCCGTCGCGCCAGCCCCCGCTGCAGGTGCTCGACAGCAAGGGCATGGCCCTCGGCATGGACGAGGGCTCGATCTTCGAGCAGAACCTGGAGGAGGTCGAGGTGACCCTGCTCCCGGGGGACCTGGTGCTGCAGTACACCGACGGGGTCACCGAGTCGCTGAACCCGGTCAACGAGCAGTTCGGCGACAACCGGCTCTACGAGCTGGTCGAGCGCTTCGGGCGCTACGAGGCGGAGTACCTCCTGTGGCGGATCCTGCGCGCGCTGGAGGCGTTCCGGGAGGGCCGACGCCCCAACGACGACGTGACCCTGGTCGCGTTCAAGGTCCAGTGAGCGGCCCGCGCTAAGCGAGCATGGGCCTCCTCGAACGCGCCCTCGTGCAGTCCCTGGAGCGCCCGCGCCTGAGCGTGGCGGCGGTGGCCCTGATCACCGTCGGGCTGGCCGCCGCGATCCCGCAGCTCCAGCGCGACGTGCGCATGGAGAAGATCTTCCCCGACCACCACCCCGCGCGCGCGATCCACGACCGCTTCCTCGAGACCTTCGGGTCGGACCAGACCACCGCGTTCTGCCTGGTCGAGCTGCCCTACGACGTGCTCTCCCTGCGCGGGATCCAGCGGGTCGAGGCCCTGACCGAGGGGCTGGCCCGGCTGCCCCTGGTCGATCCCGAGCGGCTGGCGTCGCTCTCGAACACCCCCCTGGCGGCGGTGGACGAGGACGACATCGTGGTCCGCCCGGTCTACGACCCCGAGCGCCCGGGGGACTGGGACCCCGAGGCGCGCTGGGCCGAGCTGCGCACGAACCCGGCGGTCATGAACCGCCTGCTCAGCGAGGACCGGCGCCTGGCGGGGTTCTGGATCCCGCTCGCGCCGGGGCGGGAGAGCGAGGCCGAGCGCCGCGCGTTCGGCCTCGCGGTGCTGCGCTACTTCAGCCCCGCAGGCGCCCTCGAGCCAGGGGAGACGGGCTACTGCGAGGGGTTCGCGATCTCGAACGTGCGGGTCCTGGCGCTCATGGACCATGACCTGCGCCTGTTCTTCCCGCTGGCGTTCGTCGCGATCTTCGCCGCGCTGGCCGCGGTGTTCCGGCGCCTGACCCCGACCCTGCTCGCGCTCATGACCGTAGGGCTGTCGACGGTGTGGACGCTGGGGTTCATGGCCCTGGCCGGGCTCCCGCTCTCGTTCCTCTCGACCGTGATCCCGGTGATGGTGCTCGTGGTGTGCGTGGGGGACGCGATCTACCTGCTCACGCGCTTTCGCCAGGAGCTCGAGGTGCGCCTCCCCCGCGCGGCCATGCGGGCCGCGGTGGAGGAGGTAGGTCAGGCCTGTCTGTTCACCTCGCTGACCACGGCCTGCGGCTTCGCGTCCCTGATCACCAGCCGCGCCGAGATCGTGCGCGAGCTGGGGCTGCCGGTGGCGGTGGGGGTGCTGGCGGCCTACGTCACGACCTTCGCCCTGCTCCCCCCCCTGATCCTGTGGCTGGCGCCGACCGCGCTCTTGCGCCCGCCTCGCCTCGCCACACGCCCCCCGCTCCTCGGGTCCCTGGCGCGCGGGGTGCGCGCCCGGCCCTGGACCGTGATCCTCGCCGCCGCGGGGCTGGTCCTCACCGCCCTGGCCCTGCTCCCGCCCAGCCGGGAGAACCGCATGCTCAACGACTTCGACGAGGACGACCCGCTGGTCGTGACCCGGACCTTCTTCGAGCAGCGCATGGGCGGGGCGGTGCCGCTGGAGCTCTCGATCGACGCCGGGGAGCGGGTGTTCGACCCCGAGGTCCAGCGCAGCCTGCTCGCGCTCGGGGCCGAGCTGCGCGGCCTGCGCAAGGAGGGCGTGCTCCACGCCCTGAGCCTGGCCGACTTCCTCAGCGACGCCTACCTGACCCTCAACGAGCGGGACCCACGCTACGCCGGCGACCTCCCGGACGACGCGCAGGCCCTGGCCGAGCTGCACTTCCTCTACTGGTTCAGCGGCGAGGACCCCACGGCCGCTTACGTGGATCGGGTCGACGAGCCTCGCCGGCTGCGGCTGCAGCTCCGGATTCGGAACCTGGAGTCGACCCCGTTCCACGCGCTGGTCGAGCGGATCCGGGCGCTCGCCGTGGCGCGCCTGCCGGCGGGGATCGAGTTCCAGATCACGGGAGCCTCGGTCATGAACCAGGTCCTCCAGGCCGAGCTCACCCAGGAGATGACCCGCACCCTGGGCACCGCCTTCCTCCTGGTGTTCGCCCTGATCGCGGTGTTCTTCCGGAGCCCGACCCTGGCGCTGCTCGCGATCCTGCCCAACCTGTTCCCCCTGCTCCTGCTGGGGGGGCTCATGGTCGTGACCAGCACGACCCTCAGCCTGAGCACCTCGATCCTGTTCGCGATCGTGTTCGGGATCAGCGTCGACGACACCCTGCACGTGGTGGCGGGGCTGATCCACCGCGGGGGACTCGACGACCCCGAGGGCGTGGTGCGGACGCTGGAAGAGACCGGCGTCGCGCTGGTGCTCAGCTCCACGGTGCTCGTGCTCGGCTTCTCGGTGCTCCTCGCCTCGGAGTTCCCCGCCAACCGGCTGTTCGGGGTCATGGTCTCCGCCGCGATCGGCTTCGCCTTGCTCGGAGACCTCCTCCTGCTGCCCGCGCTCCTGTTCGTGCGGAGCGGGGTAGGGCAGGGGGGTCGCGTCGCCCAGTCTCCTGCGAGCAGTGGGCTTACGGACGCAGCTCGGCCAGGTTCAGGGTTGGGGTAGATCCTTCCCGCCAAGTTCGGGCGCGAGGCCCGGTGCGGGGATTCGGACACTCTGAACTCGACGCTTAGGTGAGCGCCACCTGCCTTCTTGCATGACACGAAAAGAGGCGTTAGCCGCGAAACGCAAGTGGGCCAGTTTCCACTTAAGTCTCGAATTCGCGCCGCCGTGGTCGTTGGACCCGCCCTTGCACTGGGCGGGGACAGGAGGGCTGGAATGCGCTTCAAGATCTCGATCCTGACGGCCGTCGTCGCGCTGAGTGCACTGCACGTCATGGGCTGCAACCACAGCAGCAAGGGCGGGGGCAAGACCCTCAGCGGCAGCCTCCCCGCCGTGAACCAGGCCAACGCTGGCGCGAGCCAACTCGCCCTCTTGGGTGACGGCGGCCCGGTGAGCCTCGGCCCCACGGTCGAGGTCGTCAGCCCGGCGCGCGGGACCTTCGCCTCCCCCGGGGCCCTCATGATCCAGGGCGTCGCCTCCGACGCCGGCAACGGCGTCGCTCGAGTGGTCGTGGACGGGGTCGACGCGCCCCTCGACGCCAGCGGCGTGTTCCAGGCCCAGGTGACCGCCGTCGCGGGCATGAACACCTGGCTGATCCAGGCCTACGACCACGCCGGCGAGCTCACCGAGAAGCACGTGAGCGTGCTCGCCGGGGACTTCGGCGACGAGCTGGCGACGCTGCCCGACGCCGCCACCGTGCGCCTGACGGACGCCGCGATCGACCAGTTCGAGCCCGAGCTCGAGGCCGCCCTGGTTGCGCAGAAGGACACGATCCGCCAGCAGGTCCTGCAGACCGCGGTCCAGGACATTCAGCTCACCGACTTCCGCTTCGGCGACGTGTCGATCGCCCTCGACGCCGCCGCGGGCGGCATGCGCTTCCTCGCCCGGATCAAGGACGTCGAGCTGGACATCAAGGCCAGCGCGCGGATCCTGCTCGTGATCAAGAAGGACTTCACCGGGACGATCCAGGCCGGCCAGGTCGAGATCACCGGCGACATCGCGTTTGGCGCCCAGGGCTCCCAAGCCACCGGCCAGGTGCTCCAGACCAGCGCCACCGCCTCGGGCTTCAGCGTCCCCGACTTCGCCCGCAGCCAGACCGGCCAGATCCTCGACACCTTCGAGTCCGCCTTCGCCAACGCCGCGACCTCGAACCTGGAGAAGCTCCTGCAGCAGGCGCTGCTCGCCCAGAACCGGCGCGGGACCCTGAGCCAAGCGGTGGCGGGCAAGGCCCTGACCATCGACTGGCTGCTGAACACCCTGGCCTTCGACGAGGACGGCGTCACCGCCGCCTTCGACGGCAACGTGATGGCCGAGCAGCCCGTCTACGGGACCCACACTGGCTCCTTCGTGGTCGGCGGCCTGGCCCCGACCCTGGTCGGCGGCGGGCCGGGCCCGAACGTGGCCCTGAGCTTCCACCAGGACGCGCTCAACCGCGCCATGCACGCCGCCTGGCGCGCCGGGGCCCTGGTCCACGACCTCGACCAGGCCGCCTTCGACCAGGCCGGGGTGCCCACGAACATGACCACCAGCGGCCTGATGCAGGCCGTCCCCGAGCTCAACGACTACCTCGTCCCGGACCTGCCCCTGGTCATGCGGATCGAGGGCATGCTCCCGCCGCTGGTCAGCGTGGCCCCGAACGCCCCGCACCTGTTCCAGCTCGACATCGCCGACCTGCGCGTCGCCCTGGACGTGATCCACCCCACCGAGGGCGCGATCAACCTCATGACCGCGGTGTTCACCGTCAAGGGCGCCGCGACCCTCGGTCCCGGCGAGGACAACGGGTTCGTGCTCGAGCCCGTCGCGACCCCGACCTTCCACGTGGACGTCGACGGGCGCGCGCTCCCCGGCTCCGAGACCATGCTCGAGACCATGCTCGCCGCCATGGCGCCCCAGCTGTTCCAGGGCAGCCTGGCCCAGGTCAAGCTGGTCGCGATCCCCACGGTCAAGGGCGTCGACCTGGTCGGCGTGAACTTCTCGGTCTACGAGAGCAGCATCGTCGCCCTGGGCAACGCCGCCCGGAAGCAGGCCCTGCCCCAGTAGTCGCCGGTCCTCGACCCTTCTTCGATCCACCCTCTGCGGTCGCCGCTCCCCGCGGCGACCGCGCGCGTCCTGCGGGACACCCCAGAGCAAGGCACAAATATGAATACACTTCGGCCTATATACTGCGTCAAGGTGTCCAATATAAATATACATATACGAGGGCGGCAGTTCCTCAGCCGCGCCGTCGCGGTGCAGCAGGGCAGGGCAGGGCGCTTCGTGGCGCCGGCGCCGAGCCCGCAGCGCGCGCCTGGCGGCCTGGGCCCGCGGCGTCTGGGGCGCGGCTAGCGCTCCGCGGCAGGCGGCCGGGCCGGAAGGTCCGTCGCCGCGCGGGTCTCGGGCCCAGGCGCGTGACACCGAGCGGTCGTCTCGCTCGATCCCAGCCTTCTCGCCCTCGCTCAGCCCTGAAGTGGGAGGGCGCGAGGGCGATGGTTCGGCTCCGACCGAGGTCGTTTCCCACCCAGGTCCGCTGGGTGGCCCCCTGCGTGTGCTCACGGGCCCTTCCTCCTCCACGGGCGAGGGTGCACGTCGTGGGCCAGGCCTCCTAAGTCCTCGTGCCTTCGACGTCCGTCAGCGACCGGACGGATTCTTGCCGGGGTGCGTCCCGTTTGCGCGACCTTCACCGCGGGGGGTGTCTCCCCAGAGACACCGCGCAGTCAATAGCGCGGCACGCTCGGGTCGACCTCCCGGGACCAGGCGTCGATCCCGCCGCGGAGGTTGATCAGGCGGGGTAGGTCCGCGTGCTGTTCGAGCCAGGCCGCCGCGCTCGCGCTGCGCACGCCGTGGTGGCACACCACCGCCCAGTCCCGCTCGTCGTCCAGCTCCTGCCAGCGCTGAGCGAGCTCTCCGAGCGGAATCCACACCGCGCCCGGGAACGGAGCCAGCCGCACCTCCGCGGCTTCGCGCACGTCCAGCACGGCAGGGGGATCGGGCGCCTGCAAGCGCTCGGCGAGGTGGGGGGCGGTCCAGATCTCCATGGAGGCAGCTTACGGCGCTCGAGCGGGGCAGGGCAGGGGGGGCGCGACGGTCGACCGGGGAGCCTCGACGCGCCCGGCCGTCGAACCCGCCGGAGGTCAGCGAGCACGCGGGCTGCACCCCACGACGCGCTCAGCGCGCCCAGGATCGCGTCGAGCCACGGATTCGTCCCCGAGGTCGGTCGGTCCGGATCCCAGGACTCGATCGGTGATCGACGGAGCCGCGGCCGTACCGGGCCGTGCCGGCGGAGCCGCCCGACCCGATTCGTCATCGGCGGCATGCGGCGGTGCGACCCGCCTGCCGCGGGGGGGCGAGGATCGGCCCGTGCCCGCCCGCTCGTGACAGGCGGATCGTGACAGGCGGACCGCGGGCGGCCGCGGGCGGACCGGGGACGTCGAGGGATCGTCGACCTCGCGGCCAGCACCGCCGATCACGCGGTAGGTCGGGCCGACCCTCGAGGCGCCGGGCGCCCCGAGCCGCGGGCGGACCGGGGACGTCGAGGGGCGGCGCGCCCCGAGCCGCGATCGGCGACCTCGCGGCACGTGTAGGTGAGCAGCTCGCTGCTCCCGGTGTGTCCGTCCCTCCACCTCCTCACCTCCGAGGGAGGACGCCTGACGGTCAGGCGCCAGCGAAGCTCCCCCCAGCGCTCACCCCCTGGCGAAGCACCTCCGCCCGCAGCACCGCCGATCACGCGGTAGGTCGGGCCGACCCTCGCTGCGCCGGGCCCCGCGGGAGGCCAGCGACTACGCGGGCTCCGCGCCACGAGGCGCTGAGAGCCTCCAGGATCGCGTTGGAGCGCGAACGCGACCCAGCGGTCGCGCGGACGGATCCGCCCCTGGAGGCGCTCCTACAGCCTAGGCCCGATAACAGCCCTTATGGGGCGTTCGGGGTGGGTTAAGTCCAATAACGCCGTAGCCGGACCTCGGCCCTCAGGTGTGGGCCCCGTCGGAGAGCTCCACGAGGATCCCGTTGGCCGACTTCGGATGAATGAACGCCACCTGGCAGCCGCCGGCGCCGGGTCGCGGCGCGTCGCCGACGAAGCTCAGCCCCGCCGCCTGCAGCCGCTCGACCTCGCCAGCCACGTCGTCCACCTGCAGCGCCATGTGGTGGATCCCAGGGCCGCGCTTCTCCAGGCTGCGCTTGAGGGGGCTCGCGTCCGAGGTCGGCTCCAGGAGCTCGATCCGGGCCTCGCCGACCTGGAAGAAGGCGACGCGCACGCCCTCGGAGGCGACCTCATCGTGCCCGCTGCACTCCACACCCAGCAGCGTGCGGAACAGCGGCTCCTCCGCCAGGCTGTGCACGGCGATCCCCCAAATGGTCGATGCGGTTGGCCGGGTCCTCCAGCAGGGGTCGGTCGCCCGCGGCCTCCGTTATACGGCCCGGGGCGCCCCGGCCAGCGCCGCGGGCTCACTCCCCGGCGGCCTTGCGCTTGAGCTCGGCGAAGCGCGCCTCGGCCTCGGCCAGGCGGGCCGCGGCCCGCGCCTCGATCGCCTCGCGCTGGCTGAGGTCCTGCTGGGTGAGCTGGGTCAGGATCTCCTGGACCGAGCCCGGCAGCGGCTGCAGGCTCTCCTTCCAGTGCCCTGGGTCGTCGGTGGCCTTGCGCCACCCCGTGAGCCGGTTCAGGGCGGCCAGGATCTGGAGGCGCACGTCGGACTCGCGGGTGCGGTCCAGGACCTCGATCAGGGTCTTGAGGGTCTTCTCGCTGGGGTGGGTCGCCAGAGCGCGCACGGCGTCGACGCTGCCCTTGCGGGCGTTCTGCCGCAGGGCGTCCCGCAGCGAGTTCGAGAGGTCGTATTCGGCGTTCTTGCGCTTGTCCCGCAGCCAGCCGAAGCGGCCCCCGCTGGCGAGGGGGTAGAGCAGCTCGAGGATCGCGTCCTCGCGCTCGTTGCGCAGCCGGGTGGCCAGCACCTGCGCCGCGCGCTTGCGGAAGTCGTCGGGCTCCGGCGCGTTGGGGGTGTTCAGGAGCTTGGCTGCGTGGAGCCGCAGGGCGTCGTCGGAGTCCTCGAGCCCGTCGAGGAGGATCTCCAGGGAGTCCGGGAACAGCCGCGCCTGGGCCAGGTCCAGGACCTGCAGCCGGGTGTGGGGGTCCTTGATCCGCGAGGCGGTCCGGCGCAGGGCTCGATCGAGCTCGGGGTCCCCTGCCCTGCGGGTGCTGTGGAGCTCCTTGAGCACGGCGTCGTGGTCGCCCGGACGCGTGAGGTCCTCGACCAGCCAGGCCACGTCGGTCCCCGGGGCGATCCCCACATCGGCCAGGAGCGGGGCTAGTTGGCGCCCCAGCGGGCTCTGGGGCTGGGTTCGCAGCACCTCCAGGATCCAGGCGGTGAGGTCCGCACCCGGGACCCGAATCTGCTGGGTGAGCGTCTGCAGCGCCACGGTCTGGGCCGTCGCGTCCCCTACTCCCTCGACCGTGTCCAGGAAGCGGCGCAGCGGACAGGCCCCCTCGACGGTCAGGGTCGCGAGCAACCCCAGCGCCTCGCGCTCGCCGCTGCCGGAGGCGGGCTGGCGAGCCACCCCGATCAGCGGCTCCACCGCCGCGTCTCCGCCGGCGTGGAGCACGGCGTAGGCCTCGGCCCGGGTGGTGGGGTTGCCGAGGAGCGCGGCTGCGTGGGGCAAGGAGGCCTTGGGCCAGGCCAGGATCGGCTCCTCGTCGCTGCGCCCGAGCTGGCGGCGAACCTCGCTGGCGCCCTCCAGGAGCCGCGCGGCCGCCGCGGGGTCGGCGGTCGCCTCGAGGGCCTCCGCCCGCGCGAGGGCCGCCGGCAGCGCGGAGTCCGAGAGGGCCACCGAGAGCAGCGTGGCGCCCCAAGCCGGGTCCTCGAGGGTGCGCTGCAGCCGCGCCGCGGCGAGGCGCACGCCGTAGTCGGGGTCCCGGGCCAGGCCGTCCAGACGCGGCCGCGGGAGCTCGAGCGCGGCGCGCTGGGCGAGCCGCAGCCCAGCCCGCCGCACGGCCGGTCGACCGTCGTTGAGGGCCTCGCTCAGCGCCTTCTGCAGCGGGCGACCCAGGCGCGCCTCGAACGCGGCCGGGTCCGCCGGGCGAGCCGGCTGCCCCGGGGCCTCGTCGGCCCAGGAGAGCACGAGCAGGCGCCGCAGCGGGTGGGGCTCGCCGACCACGTCGGCGAGCCGTCGGCTGGGCCCCGCGACGGGCGTGGCGGGGCCCTCAGCGGGGTCCGCGAGGTCCTCGGCGCCCTGCCCTGCCCCGCCCCCGAGCTCCGGCGCCTGAGCCGTGGAAGGGTCGGGTGGCGCGGGGCTCGCCACGGTGCGCAGCGCGCCGAACACGACCACCAGGCCCCACAGCAGGCTCCCGGTCCAGGCCGTGAGCAGGACCTGTCGGAGCTGAGCGCGGGCGGGGGCGGACGACCCGAGCCGCCCGTCGAGGCCCTGGGTCTGCAGCGCGATCCAGGGCCCCCACACGAGCCCGGCGGGGGTCAGCGCCCACCAGCTGCTGCGCGCGAGGCGGGTCAGGCGACGCAGCGCGCTGCGCTCGGGTTGCTGCGAGGTCGCCCGGCGTCCGCTCCCCCGTCGCCGGGGCTCTCCCTCGTCTTCGTCCGCCTCCTCGCGGGGCTTGCGCTTGCGTCGGCGCTTGCGCTCCAGGGGCGGCTCGGAGTCCGACCCCGGCGCCAAGGACAGCTGCGGCTCGTCCCGGCGCGGCGGGGGCGGCGGCGCGATCTGGCCCTCGTCGCTCTCCAGGACTTCGAACGGGACCAGCAGGTCCTCGTCCTCGGACGGCCGCGGAATGCGCTGAGTGGCCCCGCAGCGCCGACACTGGAGCTTTCGCCCAGCCTTCGACGGCGGCACGCGGTAGGTCTTCCCGCAGACACACGGAACCCGTATCACCCCACAACCTTAGAGCGCATGGGGAGCACGGTCAACGCAGCGCCACCCACTCAGCACCTCGCCCTGGGCACGCATGCAACATATATGTATATGACTTGAGGTATACAGCTACACATGCCTTATGCGCCCTAGCCACATATGCGGCCGCATGCTTGGTGACTTCGCCGGGCGGATCGCAGCCGAGGCGGGCGTTGGCGGTGGGGATTCCCCGTCGCCGCGGTGAAGGATCCCCACCCCCCTGTGCTAAATTCCCTGCCGGCCGTGGGGAGCGCCGCGGTCCGCAGCGTGCACTGGGCCTCTCCATGATCGTGAACCCACTCAGAGCCTTCCGCGGGAGCGTGGCGTGAGCCGTCGCGAGCGCCGTCGTCTGCGGCCCCGGGTCCGAGATCGCGCCAAGAAGGGCCTGGCCCTGCTCCCCAGCCTGCTGACCCTGGCGAACATGGTGTGCGGGTTCTACGCGATCGTGCACGTGGGCGCCGTGGACTGGGTCGACGGCGAGCCGCTCCCGGCCAACAGCTTCCTGGCTGCCGCCGTCGCGATCTTGATCGCCATGGTGTTCGACATGCTCGACGGCCGCGTCGCGCGCATGACGAACTCGACCAGCGACTTCGGCGCGCAGCTCGACTCCCTGGCCGACGCGATCACCTTCGGCGTCGCCCCCGGGGTGATCGTGGCCATGCTCCACGCCATGGGTCGCTACAACAACGAGTACCCCCTCTGGTCCCGCATGGCCTGGGTGTTCGGCGCGGCCTACGCCTGCGGCGCCGTGGTGCGCCTGGCGCGCTTCAACGTGCACACCGAGTCCCACGACGAAGAGGCCCACCTGTGGTTCAAGGGCCTGCCCTCCCCTGCCGCGGCAGGGGTGATCGCG
This sequence comes from Planctomycetota bacterium, assembly GCA_041402045.1. Classification (GTDB taxonomy): domain Bacteria; phylum Planctomycetota; class J058; order J058; family J058; genus JAGQRJ01. The sequence continues at coordinate 213,746 of JAWKSZ010000003.1, forward strand.
AGCCTGGTGCTGGTGAACGCGTTCTTCCTCAGCGAGCGCGGCAACCACCGCCTGAGCTGGATCGAGCCCAACACCATGGAGCTCGTGGGCCACGTGATCGTGACCGCGCTGCCCTTCGTGGCTCTGGGCATCGGCTACCTCATGGTCTCGCAGTTCCGCTACGTGCACTTCGCCAACGCCTACCTCCGCGGGCGCAAGCCCGCGGACTACCTGGTGGCGGTGATCTTCCTGGGCGCCCTGGGCGCGCTGGTCCCGGAGATCTCGCTGGCGATCATCTTCTGCGGCTTCGCGCTCACCGGCCCGCTCCGCGCGCTCCGCGCCTACTGGCGCGGAGAGACCGAGCCGGAGCCGCGCGCCGACAGCGGCGCCGTGTTGAGCCTCAACGGCTCCCCGCCCCAGCTCCCGCCCCCCGCCGCGCAGGACCCGCACGACGACGAGTCCGACGAGCGCCCCTCCCGTCCGAGCTTCCCGTCGGGGGCCCAGCGCCGGGAGGGCTCGGCCCGCGGGAAGCGCCAGGCCTGAGCGTGGCCCTGGCCGTGGTCGCGCTCGGCAGCAACCTCGGGCCGCGGGCGGCCCTGCTCGACGCGGGCCTGCGCCGCCTCGGGGCGCTGCCCGGGACCCGGGTCCTCGCGCGCTCCCGCTGGGCGCCGAGCCCCCCTGAGGCCGCCGGGGACGGCGGCCCGTACCTGAACGGGGTGGCCCTGCTCGAGACCGCGCTCCCGCCAGAGCGCCTGCACCGAGCCGCGCGGCGGATCGAGCGGGAGCTGGGGCGCGCGCCGCGCCCCCAGGATCGGGCTCGCCCCCTGGACCTGGACCTGATCTTCCTCGGCGCGCTGCGCCGCGAGACGGGGGTCCTGACGGTGCCTCACCCGCGCTACCGGCGCCGGCCCTTCGTGTTGGACCCCGCTCGCGCCCTCGCTCCGCGGCTGTGCGACCCCCGCTGCGGCCGGCCCCTGCGCGACCTCGAGCTGGAGGAGGCCTGACATGCTCCACGTGAGCGACCACGCGACCTTGACCTCCACCGCCGACGCCTGGCGCGCGGCGGGGCAGCGCGTGGGCTTCGTGCCCACGCTGGGCGCGCTCCACGCGGGGCACCTCTCGCTGGTGCAGGCGGCCCAGGCCGCCTGCGACCGGGTGGTGGTCAGTGTGTTCCTGAACCCCACCCAGTTCGCCCCGACCGAGGACCTGGCGCGCTACCCCGCCGACCTCGAGCGCGACCGCCGGTTGCTGCTCGAGGCCGGGGTCGACGCCCTGTTCACCACGACCCCCGAGGCCATGTATCCCCCGGGCTATGCCACCTGGGTCGAGGTCGAGGGGTTGACCGACCGGCTGTGCGGCGCCTCGCGCCCAGGGCACTTCCGCGGCGTGACCACGGTCGTCACCAAGCTCCTGAACCTGGTCGGGCCCTGCGCCGCGTTCTTCGGCGAGAAGGACCGCCAACAGTTGATCGTGCTCCGGCGCCTGATCGCCGACCTCAACCTCCCGGTCGAGGCGGTGGGCTGCCCGATCGTGCGCGAACCCGACGGGCTCGCGCTCTCCAGCCGCAACGCCTACCTGAGCCCCGACGAGCGCGAGCGCGCCCTGGCCCTCTCGCGCGGGCTGCGCGCCGCGGCCGCGGCTTTCGCTCAGGGCGAGCGCTCCGGCCCCGCCCTCGAGGAGCGCGTGCGCGCGGCGCTCCGCGCGCGGGGCGCCGACGTCGACTACGTAGAGCTCGTCGACCCCGTCAGCCTCGCCCGGCTCGAGGTCGCCCAGGTCGGCGCGGTCCTCGCGGTCGCCGCGCGGGTGGGGACCACGCGCTTGATCGACAACCACGCCCTGGGAGCGCTCGAGTCGTGACCGTCCACGAGCGGGCCCCCGCCAAGACCAACCTGTTCTTGGAGATCCTCGGCAAGCGCCCCGACGGGTATCACGCCCTGGACACGGTGTTCGTGGAGCTCTCCCTGGCCGACGCCCTGCGCGTCGAGCCCGCGCCCGAGGGGACCTTGAGCCTCACGATCGAGGGCGCCCCCGAGCTCGCCCAGGAGCCGGACAACCTCGTGCTCCGGGCAGCCCGCTTGCTCCGAGCGCGGCGCGGGTCGCCGGAGCTCGGCGCGGAGGTGACCCTCACCAAGCACGTCCCGATCGGCGGCGGGCTCGGCGGGGGGTCCTCCGACGCCGCCGCCGCGCTGCGCGCCCTGAACCATCTCTGGGAGCTCGCGGCCGCCCCCGCCGAGCTCGAGGCGCTCGCGGGGGAGCTCGGCTCGGACGTGGCCTTCTTCGTGCGCGGCGGCGTCCAGCGCGGCACGGGACGCGGCGAGGTCCTGGAGCCGATCCCCCCCTGCCCTGCCCTGCCCTTGGTGCTCCTGGTCCCGCCCTTCGGCTGCCCGACCCCGGCCGTCTACCGCGCCCTGGCCGGGTCGATCCCCGAGCGCCCGCGGCGCCCGCGGGACCTCGTCAGCGCCCTGGGCCACGGGCCCGAGGCGGTCGCGGCCCAGGTGTTCAATCGCCTGGAGGGCGCGGCCTTGAGCGCGTTCCCCGCCCTCGCGCCGCTCTTGGCCGACCTGCGCGCCGCGCCGGGGGTGCTCGCGGGCTGGGTCTCCGGCAGCGGGAGCACCTTGATCGGGCTGTGCGCGACGCCGCCCGAGGCCGACGTCGCGGCTGCGGCCCTCGCCGCCCAGGGCCACGCCGTGTTCCGCGCCGCGGCGGGGGGCGCGTGAGCCGCAGCCTGTTCGACCCCAGCCCGCCGCCTCCGCTGCGCCCGCCGCTGGCAGAGCGCATGCGCCCGCGGAGCCTGGAGGAGGTCGTGGGCCAGCCTCAGGTCACCGGGCCCCAAGGCTTCCTCCGGGAGTGCCTGGCCAAGAAGCAGCTCCCGAGCCTGATCCTGTGGGGTCCTCCGGGCTGCGGGAAGACGACCCTCGCCCGGCTCCTGGCCAAGGACCTGGACCAGCCCTTCGTCGCCTTCTCGGCGGTGCTGGGCGGGGTGAAGCAGGTGCGCGAGATCGTGGCCGCCGCCCGGGACACCGAGCGCCTGGACGGCAAGGCGACGGTGCTGTTCGTGGACGAGATCCACCGCTTCAACCGCGCGCAGCAGGACGCGTTCCTGCCCCACGTCGAGTCGGGGCTGATCGTGCTCGTGGGCGCGACCACCGAGAACCCGTCCTTCGAGGTCAACC
>JAWKSZ010000004.1:0-187462 GCA_041402045.1 Planctomycetota bacterium
CGAGGAGGTAGACGAAGTGGGAGTCGCCGCCGAGATCGTTCCACTTGAGCTCGCCCTGATCCATGCGGGCGTCGGCCATGCGGATCTCGCGCACGTTGGTCAGGGTCTGGAGCAGGGTGCGCAGCTCACGCCACTGCTCGGCGGCGGCGGCGCTGTCGAATTGCTCCACCTCCTCGAGCCAGCCCTGGTTGATCAGGTCGCCGACGGGATCGGGGCGGGTGCCGAGCTCGGTCGAGGTCCGCGGGTCGCGGCCCAGGGCCTTGACCAGGTCGGCGCCGGTGCGGACCACGGTGTCGAACTTGACCACCGAGACCTCGGTGTCGCCCTCGCCGCCGGTGTACCACAGGCCCTGAGCGGCGGTCTGGAGCTTGCCGAAGAAGGCGTCGTCGCCGACGCCGCCCACGATCCCGCCGCCGCCGGCGGAGTCGCCGGTGGAGAGTTGGAAGGTCGGGATCCAGCCTTCGACCGCGCCGGCCCGCACCAGGGCGAACTTGATCCGGCGCTTGCCGTCGCGCTTGACGGTCATGCTGCGGTCGCTGGGGCTGTAGTAGCGATACGCGAGGATCGTGACCTCCGTCCCGGGGTCGAGGCGCGTGTTCGCGAACACGAAGCCCCCCGGGGCGCCGGCGGTCGGGATCCAGCGCGAGACGTAGGGGGCGACCTTGGCCTTGGCGTAGGCGCGGACGGTCGCGCGCTCGTTGAGCAGGCGGGGGGCCCTGTCCTGGGCGAGGCCGGCGCCGGCGCCGAAGGCGAGGCCGAGGCACAGAGTGAGGGCGGAGAGGCGAGCGTTCATGGAGGTTCCTCGGGAGTGCGGGTCTGCGGTGGCCGCAGGATCGGGGACTGGAATCAAGGGACGATCAAGCGTTCCAACGGCCCCTCTGCAGCCCAGGCGGTAGCAGCCGTCGTGCCGTCGTAAGCCACGACAGGGGAGGCCAAACACAGCACCCGGCGCCGACCGTGGCGCGACGTTTTGAACCGCGCGTTCTAAGTGCTGACGGGGCAATGAGACGGTCTCTGGAGCGGACCGTTCGGCGGCGAATTCGAGCTCCCAGGCCCTGCTACTCGGGGTCGCCAGGCTGACGCAGCTCCGGGTGCTCGCCGAGCACCGCGAGCAAGCGCTCGCGCGCCTCGGACACCCCGGCCTGGAGCGCCCTGCGGTAGAGCCCGGCCGCGCGGGGGAGGTCGCGGGGCACCTCGCCCAGGCCCTGCTCGGCGAACTGGCCCAGGTGGTAGGCCGCGATCGGGAGCCCCTGCTCCTCGGCGCGCGCGTAGAGGGTGGCCGCGAGCTTGAGGTCCTGCTTGAACAGCTTGCCCTCGGTGAGGAGGCTGGCGACCGCGTTCTGCGCCTCGGGGGCGCCGCGCTCCTCGCCTCGCTTGAGCCACTTCAGCGCCTGCTCGGTGTCCTGCTCGACGCCGCGTCCGTCCAGGTAGCAGATCCCGACCCGGGCCATGCAGTTCGGGTCGGCGGTGCGCGCGCCGAGCAGGTAGTAGCGGAAGGCGTCCCGAGGGTCCTCCAGCTCGCGACCCACGAGGAAGGAGGCCACCCCCTGGCCGGCGTTGGCGGCTCGACTGAGCCAATACAGGGTGGGCGGCTGGAGGCCGCGCCGCCCGAGCTCCTGGAACGAGCGGGACAGCGCCTCGATCGAAGGCCCGTGGCCGCGCCGGGCGAGCTCGAGCTGGAGCGCGCGGGTGACCTCGGGGGTGGCCTCGCCCAGCTCCTTCAAGAACTGGAGGCGGTAGTCGTAGGGCTGGACGGAGGCGGGGTAGGCCTCGGCCATGGCGTCCAGCGCGCCGAACAGCTCGGCGCGGACCTCGGGGCGACCGTAGTAGCCGGCGTAGCCCTGGCCCGAGTGGTGGGCCTCCTGGGCGTGCATGCCGACGAGGATCCGCACGAGGCCGGGGTGCTCCTTCGTCGCGGCGCGGGCGAAGGCCATGGCCGCCTCGTCGTCGCCGCCCCACTTGCGCAGCAGCGCCTGCCAGCGCGCCTCGTGGGCCGCGTAGTGCCCGGGGCAGCGCTGGGTCGCCTCCTCGAAGCACTCGGCGACCCGATCGCGGTCGCCCTGGCCGCGGGCCACGATCTCGAGGTGCGCCCAGGGCAGGGGCAGCTCGGGGCCGAGGACGGTCGCGCGCTCGAGGAGCTGCTTGGCCTGAGCCAGGCCCGCTTCGAACCCCTTCCAGCCCTCCTTGGACACGCTCGGCGCGAAGCCGTCGCCCCGCGCCTTCCAGGCCAGGTCGATCTGCACGCGCCCGGCGGCGGCGAAGGCGTGGGCCGACTCCGGGCGCGCCTGGACCCAGGCCTGGAACACCCGGGGGTCTGGGAGCTGGGCCAGCGCTCTGTTTTGCAGCGCCTCGTACTCGTCGCGCCCGGTGCGCGGGTCGATCCCTCGGGCGTGGGCGGCCTGGAACAGCGCGTCGAGCCCGGCGAAGTCGCGCTCCCGCACCAGGGCGTTGAGCCGCACGTTGAGCACGAGGCCTTCTTGCTCGGGGAAGGTCCGGAGTCGCTGCGACCCGAGCTCCGGGAGCTGGTTCAGGTCGAGGGGCTCGATCGCCCCCTCCTCCACGACCGCGCTCGGGGCCGGCGCCTCCTGCGCCAGCGCCAGGCTCGCGCCCACGATCCAGGCGATCGCCCCCACTCCGCGCCTCATGTGCACCTCCAGTCCGCGGCACTCTAGCAGCGCCGGCGCGTGGGTCGGGGGCCCGTGTCCTCGCGGGGCGCCCGGCGTATCGTCGGCGCTGAGGAGGCGACATGCGCGACGACCTCGAGGCGTTCCGGCGCGACGTGGCTCAGGTGCCCTGGGCGAGCTACTCCCACGCCTACGGCGCGGCCACCGACGTGGAGCAGCAGCTCCTGGACCTGGTGTCCACCGACGCCGAGCGCCGCGGCGAGGCCCTGCACGCGGCCTTCGGCAACCTCTGGCACCAGGGCACGGTCTACGAGGCCACGGCCCACGCGGTGCCGTTCCTGCTGCGCGCGCTCGAGGTGCCCCACGTGGCCGAGCGCCCGACCCTGCTCATGCTCCTGGCGTGCATGGCCCAAGGGTCGAGCTACCACGACGTGCACGGCTTCATGCACGAGGCCTCGCGCCGCGAGAGCGCCGAGTATCAGGGGCAGCTCGCGGCGGAGCTGAGCTGGGTGGAGTCCGCGCGGCTCGCGGTGGCGGAGGGCTTGCCCCAGATCGCGGGGCTGCTCGAGGCGCCCTCCGCACCCGTGCGCGCGGCCGCGGCCTACGCCCTCGCGAGCTGCCCCGAAGAAGCCGGCGCCCACCTCGCGGCCCTCGAGGCCGCCTTCGACGAGGAGCAGGAGCCCGACGCCCAGCTCAGCCTGGCGCTGGCCCTGGCGCGGGTCGGGCACGAGGCCGGGGCGACCCAGGCGATCGCGCGGCGCCTGCGCGAGGCGCTGGCGCGCTCCGACGCGGGCGCGCGCCTGGCGGGCGCCGCCGGCCTCGCCTGCCTCGGGGTGTCCGACGACGCCGTGATCGACGGGCTCTCCGCAGGCGTCGCGCTGCGCGAGGTCCTGGACACGTCGTGCTGGAACGAGGGCGGCGACGGGGTGCTGTTCCTCGTGCGGCTCCTGGGCGAGACCCACGAGCGCCAGGTCGAGCTCCTGCTCCGGCTCCTGCGCCACGACGACCCCGAGGTCCAGCGCGCCGCGTTGTTCGCGGCCGGGGAGCTGAGCCTCGAGCGGGGGACGACCGCGGCGGCGTTCATGTCGACCTACGTCGACCTGCTCCGGGCCGACGACCCACGGCTGCGCGAACAAGCCCTGCGCACGATCGCCCAGGCGGGAGGCGCCGCCCGGGGCGCCGCCGACGCGCTCCTGGCGTTCGTCGAGCGCGGAGCGGACGACCCGCGGGTGCTGGCGGAGGCGGCGACCACCTTGGTGCACCTGCGGGACCGCCGGATCGTGCCCTGGCTCGCCGGTCGCCTGAACGCGCTGTCGGAGATCCCCGACGAATTCCGGGGCGTGCTCGGGGAGCTCGGGCCCTGGGCCCCCGAGCTCCTGGAGCCGCTGCTCGGGCTGCTCGCGCGCCAGTCCTCGAGCGGGAGCGCGGCGATCCCGCTCGTCGGTGCCGTGGGGCGCTACGGGGCCGCGGCCGCGGAGGCCGTGCCCCTGCTGGTGCGCTGGTTGGAGGCGGGGCTCGAGCTCGCGGCGTCCCTGGCCTTGGCCGAGATCGGCCCGCCGGCGCGAGCGGCCCTCCCCGCGCTGCGCCCGCTGCTCGCGGGGGAGGACTGGGGGGAGCGCGCCAACGCCGCTCGCGCGGTGTGGGAGATCGCGGGGGACGCCCCCGCGGTCCTGGGCGCCTTGCGCCCGCTGCTCGCCAGCGAGGACCGGCACTTCGTGCCCCGGGCGCTCGAGGTCCTGGAGCGCATGGGCGAGGCAGCTCGGGAGTTCGAGCCCCGCGCGCGGGAGCTGCTGCAGCAGGAGGACCTCTACGGCTGGACGACCGTGCGCGCCGCGCGCTTCCTGGTTCGACTCGGAGTGGACGCCGAGGAGCTCCTGCCCGTGCTCCGGGCCCACGTGGAGAGCAAGCCCGTGGGGGAGCTGGCGGTCGCGTGTCTGCGCGACCTGGGACCCGCCGCGGCTGCCGCATTGCCCGAGCTCCGCGCGCAGCTCGGGGACGCGGTCGGGGGCCGCGGCTACACCGCGGAGGAGCTCGTGGACGCGCACGAGGCCTGGGTCGCCCTCTGCCGCGAGGCGATCGTCGCGATCGAGGGATAGGGCGCCGCTACCAGGCCGCGAAGTCGGGGGACGCGCGCAGGTCGGGCGGCGGGGAGGTGAGCGCCGCGAGCGCCTCGCCGTGCCGCACGCAGCGGGCGCGGCGGCGCCAGAGGGGGAGCTGCTCCCGCTCCCCGAGGACCGCCGCCCAGCGCTCGACCCACACCCACGAGCGCGGGCGGCCTGCGATCAGGTCGCGCAGGGCGCGGATCCAGCGCTCGTAGCCGTGCTCGGGGATCCCGGCGGCGCGCAAGAGCTCGACCTCTCGCGCCCCCCGGGCGGCGAAGGCCTCGGCCAGGGTCTGGGCCAGGAGCGGGCCGGCGACGAGGTGCCCCTCGCTCAGCCGGCGCAGGCGTCGCGCCGTGCGCTCGCCCAGGGACGCCAGCGCGCGCTCGGCGTCCAGGTCCCCGAGCTCGGCCCGTCGTTCCAGGTTGCGCAGGCGGTCGTCCACCGGGTCCTCCCCTCGCTCGACCGGCGCGGGGAGGGCGGCTGTCGCGGCTTACTCGGGGGCGCAGACCTCGCGCAGCCACGCGCTGACCCGCTCGAGGACGACCGGGGCCACGGTCTCCTCGATCACGGCATACTCCGCGGTGCTGCCGGTGCGCGCGGTCTGGAACAGGTGGTTCAGCCCGGGGAAGCGCACCACGGTCACGCGCTCGTTCCCCGCGGCGCGCAGCGCGGCCTCGATCTCGGGCAGGTTCTGCTCCGGCAGGACCTGGAGGTCGAGCTCGCCGTTGAGCACGAGGACGGGGACCGTGAGCTGGCGCAGCGCCTCCCGCGGGTCGAGGCGCAGGAAGGCCTGGAACCAAGGGCTCTCGAGCTGCGCGAGGAAGCCCGTGGAGTGTCGCTCCAGCTCCGCTTCAGGGAGGGGAGGTTGGCCGATCGCGCGCAGTTGCAGCGCGATCAGCTCGCGGGCTGCTTGCAGCGCCTCGGCGCGCCGACCCTCGAGCACGTGGCGCACCACCCGCTCGTGGGCCTCGACCCTGGCGCACGACCTCCGGCGCCAGCCCGCGGCGAGGGCGCCGGCTCCGAACTGCGCCGAGCACCTCGTCCCCGGGCACCCTGGTGCCGGCGAGCATGATCACGAAGGCCACGTGCTCCGACTGACTGGCGGCCAGCGGCCCACGACAGCGCCACGCTGTGGCCGAGCACACCCACGCGCTCGGGGTCGATCCGCGGGTGCCCACGCAGGAACGCGACCCCGGCCAGGGCGTCCTGGGCGAAGTCCGCGGTCGTCGACTCGAACACGCTCCTGTTGGGGCCCCCACGCCGCGGTCGTCCACGCGGAGCACGGCGAAGCCGGCCCGGGTCAAGTGGTCGGCCCACACCGCGAAGGGCTTGTGGTCGAAGATCGTCTCGTCGCGGTCTTGGGCGCCGCTGCCGGTGATCAGGAGCACAGCGGGGACCCGCGCAGCTCCACGCGGGAGGTCAGGGTCCCGGCGAGGTCGATCCCGTCGTGGGCGTAGCGCACCTCCTCGGCGTCGTAGGGGAAGGGGCCTCGCGGCGTCTGCGGGCGCGCCGGCGTCTCGGGGGGCGCCTCGCGGGTCAGGCTCAGGGGGAGCTCCAGGGTCCCTTGGCGGAAGGTGCCGCGCACGGCGCCGTCCTCGAGGACGCCGCTGAAGCTCGGGGCGTCGTCCTCGGGCGCCAGGCGGAAGCTCACGCACCCGGTGCCGGGGTCGACCTCGAGGCCTTGCAGCGGCAGGGCGTCGAGGCCGCGGGCAGGGATCCACAGGGCCCCGGTCCAGCCGTCGGCGCCTGGGGTGAGCTCGACGCGCAAGGCCAGGGGGCTCGGGGGGACGTCGAGGCGGCCGTGCCAGGTGCCGGCGACGTCGTGGGTGGCCAGGGCGGCGCTGGCGACGAGCAGGGGAAGGAACGCGGTACGAAACATGGGGAGGCCTCCAGTCCGGGAGCGCTGTCCCTCTCTTCTCACCCTCAGGACGAGCGACGCGCGCGCCTTGACTCAGGATTTCCCCGGAGCGGGTTCAGCTCCCCGGGCGCCGTCGCCGAAGGGTAGGCATGTCAAGCCCTTGCGCCCGACCCTCACCTCGCCGCGCGATCGCGACCCAGAACGAGGGGCCGCTGCACGCGGCGCTCAAGGCGCACCTCGCGCAGCCCGGGGATCGATTCGAGGTCCCCTTCGCTGGGTACCAGATCGACCTCGTGCGCGACGAGCTCCTGCTCGAGATCCAGACCGCCAAGCTCGGCGCGCTGCGCCCGAAGCTGCGCGCGCTGCTGCGTGAGCGTCCGGTGCGGGTGGTCTACCCGGTGCTGGCCGAGACCTGGCTGGTCTCGGTCGACGCGGAGGGCCGCCCGGTGCGCCGGCGGAAGTCGCCCAAGCGTCGCGGGCTGTGGGACGCCTTCGCCGAGCTGGTCAGCCTCCCGCGCCTGTTCCGCGACCCCCGCTTCTCCTGCGAGGTCCTGCTGGTGCAGGCCGAAGAGGTCCGCCGCCCGGCGACCCGCCGCCGTCGCCGGCGCAAGGACTGGGTCGTGGCCGAGCGTCGGCTGTTGGGGGTCGGGGAGCGGCACCTGCTGACCGGCGTCGACGGCCTGCAGGCGCTGGTCCCGGCGGAGCTCGTCGGGCCCTTCGGGACCGCGGACCTCGCGCGCACGCTGGGTTGCCCACGCCACCTGGCGCAGAAGCTGGCCTACTGCCTGCGGGAGGCGGGGGCGCTCGAGACCGTGGGCAAGCGCGGCAACGCGTTGCTCTACGCGCGCTCGGCCCTCGCCAGCAGCGCCTGACCCCGCGGCGCGCCACGGTCCGATCTTCCCCGAGAGGAGGCGCGTGCGCGTCGACCGCTATGGCGGCTGCGGCGCGCGGGGAGTGACGGCGGGGTCGCTCTCGCCCGTCGAGTCGACGGGGAGGTGGCCGTGGCCGACGCGCGCCGTTCGTGCATGCAGGCGGTGTGCTCGGAGAGGGCCGCGTGCGGGACCTCGCCCTGGAGCTGGTCGTGCTCGACCCGCCCACACAGAGCGACGGCCCGCAGGGGGGACCCGCGGGCCGTCGCCGTTCGAGGGAGAACGCCGGGGGGAACTCGGCGGTCGAGTCGCCAGGGGGCTGAGCGCTCGGCCTGCCGTCCCCCCCGGACGGGTGTCGCTACTTCTTCAGGTCGAAGCGATCGAGCTCCATGACCTTGGACCAGGCCGCGACGAAGTCGTCGACGAAGGCCTGCTGCGCGTCGTCGCAGGCGTAGGCCTCGGACAGCGCGCGGAGCTGCGAGTTCGAGCCGAACACGAGGTCGACCGAGGTCGCGGTCCACTTCACCTTCCCCGACGCGTCCTTGCCCTGGTAGACGTCGCCGTCCTGCTTGGTCCAGGTCGTGCCCGCGTCGAGCAGGTTCACGAAGAAGTCGTTGGTGAGCACGCCGGGGCGCGCGGTGAACACCCCGTGCTGGGCGTCCCCCGCGTTGGCGCCGAGCACGCGCAGGCCGGCCACGAGCACGGTCATTTCCGGCGCGTTCAGGTTCAGCTTCGCCGCGCGATCGATCAGGAACCGGGGCGCCGGGACGCCCGTCTCCTGGCCGACGTAGTTGCGGAAGCCGTCGACGACGGGCTCGAGCACGCCGAAGGACTCCACGTCGGTCATGTCCGCGGTGGCGTCGGTGCGCCCAGGGTGGAACGGCACGCTGACCGCGTAGCCGCCCTGCTTGGCCGCCTGCTCCACCGCGGCGCAGCCGCCGAGCACGATCAGGTCTGCCAGCGAGACCTTCTTGCCTCGAGACTGAGCGCCGTTGAACTCCTCTTGGATCGCGGTCAGGGTGGCGAGCACCTTAGCCAGCTCCTCGGGGTGGTTCACCGCCCAGTCCTTCTGCGGGGCCAGGCGGATCCGCGCGCCGTTGGCGCCGCCGCGCATGTCGGTGCCGCGGAAGGTCGAGGCCGAGGCCCAGGCCGTGCGCACGAGCTGCGGGACGGTCAGGCCCGAGGCCAGGATCTTCTGCTTGAGCGCCGCCACGTCCTTGTCGCCGACCAGGGTGTAGTCGACCTCGGGGACCGGGTCCTGCCAGGGCTGGGGCGCCGGGACGAGGGGACCCAGGCAGCGCGCGTAGGGGCCCATGTCGCGGTGGGTGAGCTTGTACCAGGCCTTGGCGAAGGCGGCCTCGAACTCGTCGGGGTGCTCGTAGAAGCGCTTGGAGATCTTGGCGAAGCCCGGGTCCATGCGCAGCGCGAGGTCGGTCGTGAACATCATGGGCGCGTGCGACTTCTTGGGGTCGTGGGCGTCGGGCACGATCCCCTGAGCCTCCGGGTTCTTCGGCGTCCACTGCTGCGCGCCGGCCGGGCTCTTGGTCAGCTCCCACTCGAACTCGAACAGGTTCTTGAAGTAGTCGTGGGACCACTCGGCGGGGGTCGTCGTCCAGGCGCCCTCGAGCCCGCTGGTGATCGTGTCGCCGCCAGCGCCGCTCTTGTAGGAGTTCTTCCAGCCCAGGCCCTGCTCCTCGATCGAGGCGCCCTCGGGCTCGGGGCCGACGTACTTGCCTGGCGAGGCCGCGCCGTGGGCCTTCCCGAGGGTGTGGCCGCCGGCGATCAGCGCCACGGTCTCCTCGTCGCTCATGGCCATGCGGTGGAAGGTGTTCCGAATGTCCCGCGCCGCGGCGAGGGGGTCTGGGGTCCCGTTCGGGCCCTCGGGGTTCACGTAGATCAGGCCCATTTGAGTCGCCGCCAGCGGGTTCTCCAGCTCGCGGTTCTTCTCGTGGCGCTTGTCACCGAGCCACTCGGACTCCGGGCCCCAGTCGACGATCTCGGGCTCCCACACGTCCTCGCGACCGCCGGCGAAGCCGAAGGTCTTGAAGCCCATGGACTCGAGGGCGACCGTGCCGCTGAGCGCGATCAGGTCGGCCCACGACAGCTTCTTGCCGTACTTCTTCTTGATCGGCCACAGCAGGCGCCGGGCCTTGTCCAGGTTCGCGTTGTCGGGCCAGCTGTTGAGGGGCGCGAAGCGGATCGTGCCCGCGGCCGAGCCGCCGCGGCCGTCGGTGGTGCGGTAGGTGCCTGCGCTGTGCCAGGACAGGCGAATGAAGAACGGGCCGTAGTGCCCGTAGTCCGCGGGCCACCAGTCCTGCGAGGTGGTCATGAGCGCCACGAGGTCCTTCTTCACTGCCTCGAGGTCGAGGGACTGGAAGGCCTTGGCGTAGTCGAAGTCCTTCCCCAACGGGCTCCCCGCCTGCGGGTCGCGGTTGAGGAGGTCGAGGTTGAGCTGGTTCGGCCACCAGTCGCCGGTCGACGGGGCGTCGGCCGTGGTGTGGCTCATGGGGCACTCGGCCGGGTACTTCGGGTCGTCCTGGGCAGGCAACGTGCTGCTCGCCGCGAGCAGCGTGGCGCCCAACCCAAGCAGGGTCTGCGTCTTCATAGAGGGGCTCTCTCCTTCGGACCCGATCCCTGGCAAAGCGAGGGCCCCCGCCCAAGTCCTTCCACTGCAAAACCCCAGGGGCCCAGTGCACGATATGTCGTCAAAGTCGCGCGTCATTTCGTCGACCTGGCCACGCCCCTTGAAGCTTTGTGCGGTATTTCGTAATCCAGACGGTGGGGCGCAGGAGGACGCGTGCTGGATCTGGCTCAGGACCTCAAGGAGCTCGTCGCGGTCACCGCGACCGCGGACGAGGTCGACACCGTCCTGCGGCAAGGGCTCGACTGGTTGCGGCGGGTCGTGCCCTACGACCTGGCGACGGTGTTCCTGCTCGAGCCCGACGGCGGACTGCGCACCCACATGGCGCGGGGACCGCTGGTCAACGACGAGGTGCGCCGGATCCGGGTGGCCCTCGAGGACTTCCCCTCGCTGCGCGACGCGCTGGAGTCGCGCCGCGCCCGGGCGGTGCTCGAGGCCGACCACGCCCACGGCGACGGCGACCTCCTCGACGGCGTGCTCGACTTGCCCCACGGCCACGGCTGTATGGTGGTCCCGCTCTGCGCCGGCGACCGCTGCCATGGGCTCCTGGCCCTCGACCGCGAGCGCTGCGAGCCCTACGACGAGGCCACCGTGGCGCTGGCCGAGGCCTTCGGCTCGATCCTGGCGCTCGCCTTCCACAACGCTCGCCAGCGGATCGCGCTCAGCCAGCTCAACGCCCTGGGGAAGGAGCAGGCGCGGCGGCTGGAGGTGCGCTACGTGGGCGAGCCCACGAGCGTGCTCCGCGACTCGGTGGCGCCCTCCATGCAGCGCGTGGTCTCCCAGGCGACCCAGGTCGCGGCCACCGACACCCCGGTCCTGATCCTGGGGGAGACCGGCACGGGCAAGGAGCGCCTGGCGCGGGCGATCCACGGCTGGAGCTCGCGGCACGCGGGGCCCTTCGTGGCGGTGAACGCCGCGGCGATCCCCGAGGGCCTGGTCGAGAGCGAGCTCTTCGGCCACGTGAAGGGCGCCTTCACCGGGGCGCTCAGCGATCGCCCCGGCGCCTTCCTCGCCGCGTGCGGCGGGACCCTGCTCCTGGACGAGATCGGGGACCTGCCCCTGGACCTGCAGACCAAGCTCTTGAGGGTGCTCCAGGATCGACAGGTGCGGCCCTTGGGCAGCGAGCGGGTCGCGACCGTCGACGTGCGGGTGATCGCCTCGACCCACGTCGACCTCGAGGCGGCGGTGCGGGAGGGGCGCTTCCGCGCCGACCTCTACTACCGCCTGGCGGTGTTCCCCCTCGAGCTCCCGCCGCTGCGGGAGCGCCGAGAGGACTTGCCCCGGCTGTGCGAGGTCCTGCTCGAGGAGCAAGCTCAGCGCACCGGCCGCGGCGGGCTGCACCTCGACGACGCCAGCCTCGCGGCGATCCAGGCCCACGGTTGGCCGGGGAACATTCGCGAGCTGGCCAACGCCCTCGAACGCGCGGCGATCCTCTGCCACGGCCCGACGATCCACCCCGAGCACCTGAGCCTGCCAGGGGCCTCGCGCCTGGGTGACGACGAGGGCTTGACCTTGGACGAGGTTCAGCGCCGACATATCGAGCGGGTGCTGGCGCGGACCGACGGCAAGGTCTCGGGGCCCGGGGGCGCGGCGGAGGTCCTGGGGCTCAAGCCGACGACGCTCCGCAGCCGCATGGAGCGCCTCGGCGTGCGGCTGCCTCGGGTCGAGGGGTGACCCGCTAGTTCTCGCTGCCGAGCACGCGCTCGATCACGAGGAAGCGTCCAGGCTCGAGCTCGGCCAGCAGGGCGTAGTGGTCGTGGTCCCAGCCCGGCGCCGAGCGCCGCCCCCAGAGCAGGGTCAGCGAGCGGAAGGCGGAGGCGGGCGCGAAGCGCGCCTTCACCGCGTCGGCGAACGCGGACACCGGCGCGTAGAGCTGCTCGCTGTCCACGTCCTGGATCGCCCACTCGAGGGGCTCCTCGATCCAGTCCACCATGCCGCGCACCGCGTCCGGACCCTCGGCGACGCGGATCAGGGTCACGCTGTTCTCGGCCTGAAGCGTGGCCGCGATCTGGCTCGCGCTCCCCGAGCGGCTGGAGACCTCGAGCTCGAAGGGGCTCAGCAGGTCGTCCAGCCCCTCGAGGGCCGTGCCCATGGCGGGCACGTCGAGCAGCGCCTGCAGGTCGGCCTGCAGCGCCGCGAGGTCGGGGGTCGGGCTCGTGACCCGCTGCCCTCGGGCGCGCAGGCGCGTCCAGAAGGCCTCCGCGCCGTGGCGGGTCTGGTTGTAAACGGCCTCGCGGATCGCGCCGTCGCTGGCGATCGAGTAGACGCCGAGGAGCACGTTCGTGTCCGCGCCTGGATCCAGGGGGCCGCCGAGCGCCACGAGGCCGCTGCTGGCGGCGAGCTCGTAGAGCGCGTAGACCTGCGCGCCCGCCTGGATCGCGCGGGGCGCGGTCCAGGTGAACGGCTCGGGCTGCGTCTGGCCCGTCGTGCCGCTGTAGCGGCCCTCGCGGGTCAGCTTCAGCGACCCGTCGGCGTTGCGCTCGACCCGCAGCGTGGCCTCGGTGCGGCGGGAGGTGGAGTAGCGGCCTTGGAGCGCGTACTCGCCGACGACCGGCTCCTGGGCGGCGACGGTGGAGGCCAGGGTGACGAGCACGCAGAGGCTCGCGGAGAGGGGGGAGAGGTGCATGGGGTGTCCTTGTGGAGCGTAGGCTCCGTTTCCCCAGCCTGAACAATCCCCGTGCCAGCGCGAAAGTCCTGCGAACGCCGCGTCTTCGCCCGCGCTTGGTCTCACCCGGTCCGGGCACCGGCGCCGGTGGCGGACTCGCTCGGCGGGGCGGGGCCAAGCGCTGCCGCGTCGCCGCCTGGGCGGCGATCGAGCGTCGCCGCGCCGACGGGGTCGACGGGGCGACGCTCGAAATGCGTCAGGGCGCGACCGGCGCCTCGGACCGCGGGGCCTGCTTGGCAGCGCGACGGGCCTCACGCGCGGCCTGCTGCTCGGCGCGGCGCCGCTGCCGCTCGGCCTTCTTCTCGGCCTTGGCCACGCGGGAGGGCGTCATGAACGTCTCCCCTTCGCCGTCGACCTTCTTGTTGTTGTCGTAGTAGCGCCGGCCGTAGTCGGCGAAGGCCATGACGTCGAAGTCCGCGAAGGGCACGAAGGGGCGCGCGGCCATGCGCTCGTGGACGAGCACGTCGAGGGTCTTGAGCTGGTAGCCGTTGCCCTTCTCGATCGGCTGACCCTCGGCGTCGAGCGCGACCGTGTCGCGGGAGCCCTGCTCCTCGAAGCGCGCGAGCTCGTTCTTGGCGTCGAACCCTTGCCAGCTACTGCGCATGCGGGTGGCGCGGGAGTGGCCCGCGACCTCCAGCGCATGGAGGTTGGCGTAGGTCCGGTCCTTGACGTCCCGCGGGAGGGTCGGGTCTTGCCACAGGGGCAAGAGCTTCTGTCGGGCGAAGCGCAGCTCGCGCAGCAGGTCCTCGGGGTGCCAGAAGCCGGCCAGCGCGTGGATCACGACGCCGTCGGGGGCGATCATGAACAGCTGCACGTTCCGGCCGCCGGCGCCGTTGGTGGTGCCGACCGAGGTCTCCTCGCAGGTGTAGCCGTGGGAGTCGCCCACGTAGCTCTCGCTGATGATGTTCTTCCAGCCCACGATCCACTGGGACTGGAGCTCTCGAAGCACGGGTTGGGTCGGAAGGGAAACTCCCCTCAGGCTTTGGCCCGCGCTTCACAACAGGCCGCTGAGGTCCCCCAGGGCCTGGATCCAGAGGATCGGCTTGTTGGCCTCGATCGCCGCCTGGCGCGCCTCCTGGAGGTCCGCGTGCCAGGCGAGCTCGCGCTGCAGGGTCTCGACCCGCTCGGCGAGCTCCTCGGGGGCGAGCTGGTAGCCGTGGGTGAACTCCTTGGCGGCGCGCGACTCGGCCTTCTGCGCCTGCTTGACGCGCCGACGCTCGGCCTTCGCCGCCCGCTCCGCCGCGCGCTCGGCCGCCTGGGCCTGCTGCTCGGGAGTCTGGGGCTTGCTCGGGCCCGCGAAGGCGGACCCCGCCAGGGCGAGCACCCAGCAGGCCAGGACCTGCGAACGCAACCTCATGAGACACCTCCTGTTACTGGGGAAAGCGGGATCCGCGCGGGGAGGTGTCAAAAAACTTCCGGGGGCCGCACGCGTTGTCCCGGCCGGGGCTCGTGCCCTCCGCTGCTGCTACCGTGACCCTGTGACCTCGACCTCGGCCGTCCCCACCGCTCAGCTCGTCGCCCGCGCCCGGGCGGGGGAGGACCCCGCCTACGAGCGCCTGTTCGCGCGGGTCACGAGCCGGCTCCTGGCCTACGTGCGGGTGCGCCTGGGCGGGTCGCTGCGCCGAGAGCTCGATCCCCTGGACGTGCTGCAAGAGGTCTTCGTGCGCGCCCACGTCGCGTTCCCGGCGTTCGAGCCCCAGCACCCGGGCGCCTTCGTGCCCTGGCTGTTCACGATCGCCGACAACTGCCTGCGCGACCTGGCCGAGCACCACGGCGCGCTCAAGCGCCGCCCGCCGGCGCCGCTGGCCCGCGGGTCGACGGTCCTGGCCAAGGTCCGCGACGAGCACACCAACCCCGCCTCGCGCTGCGTGCGCCACGAGACCGTGGACCGGCTGGTGGCCGCCATGGCCGAGCTCGCGCCCGACGAACGCGAGGTCCTGCTCCTGCGCTACTTCCAGGAGAAGAGCGTGGAGGAGGTCGTCGCCGCCCTCGGGCGCAGCCGCTCGACGGTGCTGCGGACCCTTGGCCGCGCGCGGATCAAGCTCGGGCACGCGCTGCGAGCGGGCGAGTGAACGACGACGAACGCTGGGAGCTCCACGAGCGCCTGGCCGACGCCCTGAGCGCGGACCCCGCGCGCGCCGACGCGCTGGGGGCCGAGCTGGGTCTGGGCGCCGACGAGCTCGAGGACGTGGCCCGCGCGCTGTCCGCGCTGGGGGCCGCCACCGCCCTGGACGACGTGCCCGTCGCCCTGCAGGCGGGCACGCGGATCGGCGACTACGAGGTGCTGGAGGCGATCGGGCGCGGCGGGTTCGGCGAGGTCTATCGGGTCCGGGACCCGCTCCTCGACGTCGACGTGGCGCTCAAGCTGATCCAGGTCCCGCCGAGCGTGGCCCTCGAGGTCCAGGAGCGCTTCACCCGCGAGGCGCGGGCGGTGGCGCGCCTCGATCACCCCCACGTGGTCCGGGTGCGGACCGCGGGCTGGGACCGGCGCGGCCCGTACCTGGTCATGGACTTCGTCCCCGGCGAGTCGCTCCAGCGGCGGATCGCGCGCGAGGGGCCTCTGCCCGTGGGGGAGGCGGTCGAGCTCGCGCGGCAGCTCGCAGACGCCCTGGCGCACGCCCACGCTCAGGGGGTGCTCCACCGCGACGTGAAGCCCGACAACGTGCTCGTGGCCGACGGGGTGGCGCGGCTCACGGACTTCGGGCTCGCCCGGGACACCTTGGCTCGCGCCGACAGCCAGGTCTCCCAGGCCGGGCACGCGCTCGGGACCCCTGGCTACTGGCCGCCGGAGCAAGCCCGCGGCGAGCTCGAGGCGATCGGGCCGGCGTCGGACGTCTACGGCCTCGGGGCCACGCTCTACGCCTGCCTCACCGGACGCGCGCCCTATACCGGGGTCCACACCCTGGCGATCCTCGAGGCCATGGCGCGGCGCGCGCCGATCCCGAGGCCCTCCACGCTGCGCGACGACGTCGGCCCGACCCTCGACGCGCTCTGCGCCCGTTGCCTGGCCTTCGAGCCCGAGGCGCGGTTCCCCTCCGCCGCCGCGGTGCGCGACGCCCTCGCGGCGTGGGGGCCGGGTGTCCGCGACCCGCGCCGGCGCTCAGCGGTGGCCGCGCTGGCGCTGACCGCTGCGCTGCTCCTGGCCGCGGGCGCGGTGTGGCTGGGGCCCCGGCTGGCGCCCGTGCGCGTCGCGGCAGCTCCCTCGACCCCGACGACCGCAGCGCTCGCCAGCGCGGGGCCGCGGTCGGCGGCGGAGGTCGCGTCCTCGTCGACGGAGCCGCCCGCGGACCTCGGACCGCCGCCGAGCGACGGGCCAGCTCCTGCGGACGTCGAGCGCCTGCTGTCGACGGTCGAGGTCGAGCCGGCCGCTCCGGACGATCCGGCTCCCGCTCCGGCTCCCGCGCCCTGGTGGCGACGGGGCCCCCGCTGGCGGGCGACCCAAGCCGACGCGCCTCCGGCCAGCCAGGAGGGCACGCTGATCGCCGACCCCGACGCGGGGCAGGTGCTCCTGTTCTCGGGGACTGGGAAGAAGGCGGTGCGTTCGGAGCTCTGGAGCTGGAACGGGGTCGCCTGGCGCCCGCTCCCCGTCGACGGAGAGCGTCCCTCGCTGCGCGCCGAGGCGGCCGGGGTGTTCGACCTCCGCCGCGGGCACGTCGTGATCCTGGGCGGGCACCAGCGCACCGCCGTGTGCGAGGACCTCTGGGCCTACGACGGCGCTCGCTGGACCCGGTCGGCGACCCCGCTCCCGGCGACGACCAAGCGCCCGATCGCCGCCTACGACGCGGGACGCGAGGTGCTGGTCGCGCTCCTCGGTCGCGAGCTCTGGGAGTGGGACGGCGCGCGCTGGTCGCGCAAGCCGTCGCCGCCGGTGCTCGGGCGGCACCTGCTCTACCTGGAGCGCACCCGCCGGGTCGTGCTCCTCGGCCAGGACGGGCGGCTCTGGGACTACGACGGCGAAGGCTGGAACGGTGCGTCCGCCCCGCTCCCCGTCGACGGCGCCCGCTCCGAGTTCGCGGTCAGCGCCGGGGCGGACGCCGTGTTGGCCCTGGTGGCCCCGCGCACCGCGGGGAAGCTCCCCGAGACCTTCGAGACCTGGCTCTACGTCCGCGGCGCTTGGCGGCGGCTCGACGCCGGGGAGCCCGGGGAGCCGCTGGTGTTCGGGCTGGCCTGGAACCCCGGACGAGGGCGCGCGCTGGTCGTGGCTGGGCCCCGCAAGCGCCGGGAGCCTGCCCTCACCCGGGTCCTCGGCGTTCGCTGAGACGAACCAAGCGGCCTGTCACGTAAGGACTTGCACTCGCCCTCCAGCTTCGGGAGCCCGAGGTGTCGCCGGCCGGCGCCGTGGTTCGACGCACGGCACGCTCCCGCGAAGGTCAAGCGCGCCCAGACTGGACACTCTGCTACCGGATCAGGACTTACGTGCTGGCTCTCGCCTTGCGGCAGACCCCTTCGGACGGACGGAAGGGTGCGGACGGAATGCTGGGACGACACATTGGGCTCGCGGGAATCGTGATCGCGGCGGCGGTGGGCTGGAGCGAAGAGACGCTCCCGACCCCCGACCTCGCGGCCAGCTTCGAGGACCAGGTGCGGCAGACGGCGCTCCGCGCCCTCGAGGCGAACCAGGCGCTGCTCGCCGAGCGCGCCACCCTCTACACTGGGCCCGAGGCCCCGGCCAACCTCGCCGTGCTGCGGGCGCGGGTCGACGACCTCGACGCCCTGCTCACCCAGAGCGCGGGCCTCGTGCACGAGCTGATCTGGATCGGTCGCGAGCGCGCCCAGACCGCGCGGCTCATGAACGGCGGCCCGGTCGAGATCGCCGAGGCCAACCGGATCCGCGAGCGCCTCGCCCTCGAGGAGGCGCGCATGGTCGAGGCCCTGATCCAGACCAGCGACGCCATGCAGCGGCTCAACGAGGCCTACCCCGAGGCCGGGCGCTTCCTGGAGCTGGACCCCGGTCTCGACATGGCTATGGTCTACACGGAGCTCCCGCCCCAGGTCGCGACCCCGAACCTCGCGGGCGGCACCGACGCCGCGCTCGCGCAGATCGCCGAGACCTTCGCCGACGTGGACGGCGCGATCGAGCGGGCGCGGGAGGGGATCGTCAGCGGGAGCACCCCGGCCTACGCGCTCACGAAGACCGCCGAGGCCGTGCTCGAGTCGCTCTACGAGACCGATCCGACCGCCGCAGGTCTGGCCGAGCTCGACCTCGAGCGCTGGCGCAACCAAGAGGAGAACCGCCGGACCGCCATGGCCGTCGCCGAGGTCGGCCTGCTCGCTGGCGCCGTGTTCACCGGCGGCACCCTCTCGAGCGCCCTGGCCTTGGGGTCGGGGGCGGTCTCGGTAGGCATGACCGCCGACTACATGGTCGACGCCTACCGCACCCGGACTCTGGCGGACACCCACCCCGATCAGCACGCCGGCCTGGTCAGTCAGCGTGAGGCTCGCGACGCGACCCTCGACGCGGTGGTGGCGGGTGCGCTGACCGCGGCCAACGCGGCCCTCGTGGTCCGCGGCGCACGGACGCTGGCACGCCCTACCCCCGAGGCCCCCGCCGTGGCCCCGCGCACGGCGTCGGGCCCGCAAAAGGGGCTCGCGCAGGCCCTGGACCCCGACGCGCCCCTGGGCGGCGCGCGCGTCTCTGCCGCGACCGACGAGTCGCTGCCCATGGGTGAGCGCATGGCGGCGGGGGTGCGCGAGGTCGTCGAGGCCCCGATCCTCCCCGAGTCTGCGGAGGCCCTCTCCGCCCGGGCTGCCTTCGCGCGCCGTCAGGCGGATCGGCTCACCCGCCGCGGCGTCGACTTCGACGACGAGGCGCTGCTCACCGAGCGCATGGCGCCCTCGCAGACCGTGCGCGCGGGTGACGCCGTGGCCGAGGCCAACTTCCGCGAGGCCGACGCCCTGGTTCGGCGCTGGGTCGAGGACGGCTCGCCCCTGACCCTGGAGCGGATCCAGGAGCTGAACCGGATCCTGGGCCGAGACCTCCCCCACAACGGCTTCGCGCCTGGACGGCTGCGCGCGCCCGGGGAGGACGTCATGGCGGGCGTCCCGACCAAGTCCTACCTCCCGGGCGATCAGGTCGCCGCGAGCATGGACGAGTTCCTCGAGTGGTATCGCGCCGCGGAGGCCTCGGGCATGGAGCCGATCGAGCTCGCCGCTCGCACCTACCAGCGCCTGGTCAGCGTGCACCCCTTCGCGGACGCCAACGGGCGCACCTCGCGCCTGGTCATGGACTACGTCCTGCGCAGCCACGGGCTGCCGCCGGCCGCCATGGAGGACGTGAACGTGGCCGCGTTCGGCCTCGAGCGCGCCCTCGGGTTCGGGTCGTCGAGCGTGAGCCCTACGGTCGCCCTCGAGCGGGTCACCGCTGGCGTGGAGCGCAGCCTGGACATTCTCGGCCGCTAGGGCGGCGAGGCACGGGTGCGGGAGGGCGTTGGTTCTTCATGAGGCCACCTCATGACGGCCTCACAACCGTCTCGGCAGCGTCTTGACCCGGCCGTCCCCCGCCGACAGTGGGCTAGCTCGCGGGGCAGAGGGCCTGCAGCAGGCCTGTTGAGGGGCCTGAAACGCACGACGCATTCCCGGGGCCGAACGCCGTCCACAGTCGACGTCTCCCGATCCCGCTTGCAGTTGGGGTCCGGCGCTCGGCTTGCAACCGAGCGGCTGGACAGGACGGAAGGACCCTTGTGGACGGACTACGCCAACTCTTCGGCTGCCTCGTGGTGGCGGCCGGTCTCTGCGCGGCGCAGGAGACGCTCCCGCTGCCGAGCGGCTCGGACTTCGAACTCGACGTGCGGCGCGCCGCGCTCGCCGCCCTCGACGCGAACCAGGCGCTCCTCGCCGAGCGGGCCCCGCTCTACACCGGGCCCGACGCGGCGGCGAACCTGGCGACCCTCCGCGCGCGGGTCGACGACCTCGACGGGCTCCTGACCCAGAGCGCCGGGCTCATGCACGAGCTGGTGTGGATCGACCGCGAGCGGGCGCAGGCGGCGCGGCTCATGAACGGGGGGCCGGTGGAGATCGCCGACGCCAACCGGATCATGGAGCGCCTGGCGCGCGAAGAGGCTGAGCTCGTCGCGGCGCTGATCGAGACGAGCGAGGCCATGGACGCCCTGACCGTGGCCTATCCGGAGGCCGCCCGCTTCGTGGAGCTCGACGTGGGCTTGGACCTCGCCTTCACCCACACCGAGCTCCCGGGCCAGGTCGCGCGCTCCACCCTGGAGGCGGACGACGCGCTGGCCCTCGAGCAGATCGCGGAGGCCTTCGTCGAGGTGGATCGGTCGATCGAGCGCGCGCGCGAGGGGCTCACGAGCGGCAGGATCCCGGCCTACGCTCTGACGCGGACCGCCGAGGCCGTGCTCGAGGCACTGTGGGAGGAGGACCCCCTCGCGGCCGGGCTGGCCGAGGAGGAGCTCGAGCGCTGGCGCAGCCAGGCCGCCAACCGGCGCACGGCGCTGGCCGTGGCCGAGGTCGGTCTGCTGGCCGGGGCCGTGTTCACGGGAGGCACCCTGACGACGGTGTTGCGGCTCGGCTCTGGCGTCGCCGCCTTCGGTCTGACCGCCGACTACGTGGTCGACGCGCGTCGTACGTCGCTCCTGGCCGAGACCCACCTCGACCCCCACGAGGGCTTCGTGGCCCAGAGCGAGGCTCGCGAGGCGACCCTCGACGCCGTGGTCGCGGGCGCGCTCCAGGCGGCCAGCGCCGCGCTCGCCGTGCGCGCGGGGGTCCGGACCCTCGCCCGCGCGCCGACCCGGACACCTGCGTCTGGGCCGGCCCCGCAACCCGAGACCGTGGGGGTCACCGGGCGCCTGCTGGAGGACGTGCACCCGGGAGGTCCCCGCACCGACGCCACCCTCCCGGTGGGTCGCGGAGGGCGCACGATCGCGGTCCTCGACGGGACGAACGCCCCCCAGACGATCGCCGGGCGCTACTACACCGGGCACGCCCTCGACCGCATGCAGCAGCAAGGGATCATGCCCCGCGTGGTCGAGGACATCATTCGTTCGAACTCGGTCCCGGGCAAGAACCCGGGCACCCTCGCGCACTTCGACACGACCCACCCGCGCGGGCTGACCGTGATCACCGACGCCGCGAGCGGACGGGTGGTGACGGTGGACTTCGGGATCATTCGCCAGTAGCGGCGGAGGCCGCGCTCGCTTCAAGGCCGCGTAAAGGCTGGGCGATGGGTGCACGTCGCACCGTCGCCAAAACCCGCCAGGCCTGACGCGCATGTCGAACCAACCCCGGACCCAAGCGTTCGTCTAGCGCTCGGTGCGGCCTCACCGCTGGGGGTTGAGCCGCGGCACGGGTCCGGCCCCGGAGTTGCTCGGGAGGTCTGCGGAGATTCGCATGAACCGACCCCAGCGCCCGGCGACGCCTCCCGAGAAACCCTCCAGCCTCTCCCCCGACGGACTGGGCCTGGAGTGGGACGAGCGCGCGATCGTCCCCTCGCCTCGCACCCTCGAGGAGTTCCTCGCGGCTCACCCCGAGCAGAAGCCCCGTCGGCGACGCCGAGGGGGCGGCCTGCGCACCGCCCTCGGGCTCGGCGACTAGCGGCGCTCGCTCGCGGCGGCTGCTACCGTCCCGGCGTGGCCGATTACTACGCCTTCGTCGGGTCTTGGCGGTTCCTGCGTCGCGCCCGCGGCGTGCGGGGGAAGCTCTCCCTCGCCCTGACCCTCCTGGCCAAGCGGATCTTGGATTGGCTGGGCGGGGGCCCCGCGTTTGCGATCTCCTACGACCTCGAGCCCACGGATCGCGAGGGTGTCCCCGCGGCGGTGCGGGAGGAGGCAGCGCGACGCTCCTCGGAGCTCGAGGGGTTCGGCGAGCCGCTGTGGGCGCGGCTGCCGACGCTGGGTGACCTGCCCACCCACTGGGCCATGTTCCGGGTGAGCGCTGACGCGACCACGCGCGCGTCGCTCCTGGTGACCCACGACCTCGGCACCGGCGCGATCGGCTATCTGGCGACGACCTTCGTGAGCGAGGTAGAGGGGGAACCCCGCTGGCTGATCACCACGGACCTGGAGGACGAGGTCAGCGACCGGGTCCCCGAAGTGGACCTCGTCTACCTGCGTCGTGCCACGCCGCCGCAGCTCTGGATCCAGCACCAGGGGCGGGTCCGATCCCGCGCGGTCCTCCCCCAACGAGCCGACGAGGTCTTTGCGCGCAGCCGAGACCTCGACCGGGCCATGATCGCGGGCTACGTCAGCGACGGAGCCCTGGTCCTGCTCGAGCCCGAGTGGGTGAACGAGCTCGTGGAGCGACTCGAGAAGGACCCGGTCACCGCGTCCGCGCCGGAGCCTGGGAGCCTGCACGCGTTCTCGCTGATCGAGAACGAGACCCACCTCACCTGGCGCGTCGAGTTGACCGAGGAGCACCTGCGGCTGATCGCGCCCGCGGCGTCCGAGCCGCTCCTGCTCCCGCGCGCGGAGACCGACGCGTGCCTCGAGCTCAGCGACGGGATCGTGCTCAAGACCGTGAGGTTCCCGCGCGGGGACTTCCCTGGGTCGCTGTTCCTCGCCGAGCGCCCTGGCTTCCGCGCGCTGCAGGATTGGGCCGGCCCGCCGGGGGAGGCGACGGTCCGGCGCGCTATCGGGTCGCGCTGGCGCCCGCTGTACGAGGTCCCCTGGGGCCTCATGCTGTGCCTGGGAGCCTTGGCCTACCCTGCCGACGCCTGGGTCACCCTCCAGCCCGCGTGGCTCGCGCGCAGCACGCAGCTCCTGGTCGGGGGCTCGCTGCTCCTCTTGACCGCGGCCTCGGCCGTCCTCACCCACCGGGTCCTGATCTTGCTGCACACGGTGTGGCTGACGCTCCTGGGGGTGTCCCTGGCGCTGCGCACCTGGAGCTGGCTGGGCGAGGTCCCCGCCTCCGCCGGGTGGTTCCTGGCGGGGGTGGTGTGGCTGTGGGCGACGCTGCGCCTGCGGACCTACCTCACGCTCCTCGGGCGGGACTGATCACCCCGCGTTCAAGCGCCACAGCGTCGCGTTGAGCACCGCGGCGAAGCCGACCCACGCCAGATAGGGGAGCAAGAGCGCGCCGGCCAGGGGTCGCGCGCGCCAGAACAGCAGCACCGTCCCCAGGATCGCCAGCCACAGCGCGACGATCTCGATCAGCGCTCCGCCGAGCGCGTGGAGTCCGAAGAACAGCGGCGTCCACAGCGCGTTGAGCGCCATCTGTGCGCTCCAGGCGCCGAGCTCGCGGCCCCACCCCCGGCGGCGCCACACCAGCCAGGCGCTGACCCCGATCGACACGTAGAGCAGGGTCCACACCGGTCCGAACACCCACGCCGGCGGGTTCCAGCTCGGCTTGGCGAGGGCCTGATACCACGCGCCGGGGGGGACGAGGGCGCCGGGAAGCGCCGCCAGGAAGCTCAGCCCAAGGAACCCCGCCAGCGCGATCCACGTGCGCGCGGGCGACCCGGACTCGGTTGCGACGTCCTGCATGTTCACCTCCACGAGGGTCCATGCTCGCTGCTCTCGCGAAAGAGGGGCACGCGGGGGCGAGCGCCGGACGCCGCCTAGCTCCCGAGCGCCTCCACCTCGCGGGCGTCGGCCTCGCGCCCCACGGCCCGACACAGGCGGGCCAGGAAGCGCAGGTGCGCCGGCGTGAGGGTGCTCCGGGCGTAGTCGCCTTGTTGCACGCAGTCGAGGAAGCGGCGGGCGTAGGCCGCGGCGCGGCCCGCGAACAGCCCGCGCTGTACGCGCTCCGGGGCCCGGCGGGCAAGGTCGTCCCACCAGCCCGCGAGGGTGTAGGCCGTGTAGGCGGTGAAGCGGTCGCGGACGTCGCCCAGGGTGGAGGCACACGCCTCCGCCGCGGCCAGGTCGCCGCGGCGTTGGTGGAGGCGCACGCGGTGGTAGCAGGCCCGTGACCACAGCTCTTGGTGAGCGGGCGTGACGCCTTCGAAGGCCACGAGCGCGAGGTCCTCGTGGCCGAGCGCCTCTTCCAGTTGACCGGTGTAGAGCGCGACCAAGGACAGGGTCGTGGCCTCCTCGCGCTCACGGGCGACGCGGGTCGCCTCCCGCAGGCAGGCGCGCGCTGCGCTCACGAGGTCGGGGTCTTGCTGCGCCTGGTAGGCCCGCAGGAAGCAGAACCCTGCCGTGGCCCGCGACCAGGCGTAGGTCCCGACCGGGATCACCTCTCCGCCCTCCACGGTCCACGACGGGTCGACCTGGAGGAAGGTCTCGGCCGCTTCGATCCAGCGCGCCTCGCGCTGCAGGGCTTGACCGCGGGCGACGTGCTCCGCGTAGGGATCGCAGGTGAGACCGGCCCTCGCGAAGACCAGGCACAGCAGCAGGAGACGAGCGAGACGACGCATGAACTCGATACCCCCGAGGCGCCGCGGTGGTTCCCGACCCTCGTAAATCACGACGGGCGCGGGCGGCTGCTCGCCGCCCGCGCCCCCCAACCCAACCCGAGGTTCGCTCAGGGATTCTGCACGGAGCCCGAGAGGCCCGCGGTGGGCGCCGTCGCCGGCACTTCATACCAACGGTTCAGCGTGCCCTCGGGGTCGCGGAACAGGTCGCCGGCCTCGAACCCGTTGAGGCTCGTGCGCCAGGCGTTGGGCAGCTTCGCCGCGTGGCGCTGGAGCTTGCCCGAGCTGCGCAGACGCTCGCCGTCCTTGAGGCTGGCGTTCTGCAGCACGTCGCTCAGCGGGAGCAGCGCGTAGCCCACGGTGTCCCCGGCGTTGGGGGCGCTGGCGGCGAGGCCCGGCATGTAGACCACGCCCTCGGCGTCGCCGAACGGGTTCTCGTCGTCGCGCCCGTTGTAGGCCCAGACGTTGTGGCCGCGCGGGGTCACGAACAGCTGCGGGTGGGTGCGCTCGGCGTCGTAGTGCGGGTGACCGACCTCGTCAATGTAGTTGACCTCGCCGCTGCGGCTGGCCTTGTCGCCCTCGAGGTCCTTGAGCTTCCACTCGCGGGCCAGCTCCGAGGCGTAGCGCTTGAAGTTCGAGCCGTCGCTCTGGGTGGTCACCACGAGCTCGATCTCCTCGCCGGCGCGGGCGCCCTTGCGGGCCACGACGACGACGCCCTCCATGTCGTTCTCGCGCTCGAGGATCACGTCCTGGGTCGCGAAGTAGAAGGAGTAGGTCACGAAGTAGTGCGAGGCGCTCTCCTTGACGTCGTAGTAGACGGCGGGGGTGCGGTCGCCGCTCCCGGCGTTGTCGCGGTTGTTGGCGGTGTCCCAGTCGCCGTCGTAGTCGACGCGGCGCAGGGTGTTCGTCTCGTTCTTGGCCAGCTTCTGCGCGATCACCGGCGCGAAGCGCGCGGCGATCTCGGCCGGCGACTTGCCGCCGAGGTCGACCACCGCGCCGGGGGCCGGCGTCTGGGTCGGCTTGCCGCTGGGGGTCGTGGTCCCGCGGTAGTCGGTCACCAGGTCCTTGGTGCGGCGCGCGCCCTGGAGGGCGAGCTGCTTCGCCTGGCGCAGGAGCTTCTTCGCTTGCTCCACCGCGCGGCGCATGGCGGCCTTGAACTCGGCCTTGTCGATCTCGATCTCGATCCCGACCTTGCCCTTGAGCCCGCGGAACAGGTTCAGCCCGCCGCCGACGCCCGCGGAGAGCTTCACGTTGCCCTCCCACTCCACGTCGAACTCGGCCTCGGCGCCCGCCGAGACGCCGCCCTTGGTGACTGCGCCCTGGGTCACGAGCTTGATCGAGACGATCTTGAGGTCCAGCTTCAGCGGGATCGAGCGCTGGGCGATCGTGCCCTCGCTCTGCCCCAGGGGCGCGTTGACCCCCGCGGCGGCGCTGGCGCCGAGGCCGTCCTGGGTGCCGTAGAGCCGCCCGCTCACGTCGGCGCCCACGTAGACGTCGTCGCTCGCGTCGATCGCGCGCCGGACCTCGTCCGTCGTCAGGGTCTCGTCGCCCTGCAGGCGCTTGGTGAAGCGGGTCGAGAGCCGGAAGGTGCCCTCGGCGCCTTCGATCGCGCCGTTCTGCCGGATCAGGTTCGCGTCGCCGTTGCGCAGCCAGTAGAAGCTGACCTTCTCGCTGCCGAGGCGCACGTCCCCGGTCGAGTGCAGGCCGTCCCGGTCCAGGTCCAGGGTCTCGCGCAGTCGCTGCTCCTTCACACTGAAGGCCAGCTCGACGTCAGGATCCTGGGCCAGGCAGACCGGGATCGCGGTGGTGCCCAGGGCGATCGCCAGGGCGAAGGGGGTGAACTTCATGGGGGGGTCTCTCTCTCACTCCGTGTCTGTTCGGAGGCTCTCTGCCCCTCCCGTCGCAAGCCCTGTGCCTACAAGATCACGCCGTTTCGACCGGCCCAGGACACCCTTCGCTTCGCTCGTCTCAGGACGGGTTCAACCGCGGGGCACCTGCCGCAGGAGCGTCCAAATGGGGAGGATTCGGCACGGACGTGACACGCTGGGCCCTGAACCTCAACGCCCTCCACGCGTCGAACGAGGGAGCCCATGCCCAACCCCGACCTCCACACGCCTTACACCCCGGGGTCGGATCCCGACCCCCTCCCGTTGCGAGGCGGCCGGGCGCAGCGCATAGGAAGCTGGCTCATGGCGTTGGTGTTCTGCGGGACCTGCTTGGCCCCCTGTCTGTGGCTCGGTGTTCCGCGGAGCAGCGTCCTCAGTTGGGAGGAGCTGGGGTCGATTCAGGTCCTGGCGGGGCCCGACGAAGCATGGGTCTTCGTCCAGGTGGACCGTGTGGTCGTGCTGCAGGATCCCCTCGCCTCGGCGCCGCGTCGCACGATCGGGCACCGTCAGGCGGTGGCAGTGATCGAGCGCGACGGGGACACGCGCGTCATACCCGTGGCTCGACCCAACGGGGTCACCTTCGGCTCTTACCTGACCCGGGCGTTCCGTGACCAGGGTCGGGTGTGCCTGCTCGAGGACGAGTCCCTGGGGCAGCGGCGGTCGGTGTTCGTGTGGGAGGTCGACCGGTTTCGACTCCTGCCGCTCGACGAGAGCGAAGCCCTGCTGAGCGCCACAGGCCTCGACGCGCTGGGCCCGAGCGACCTCTGGGCAGCGGTCGACGCGCGGACCGCGGCCAATGGCTGGAGCTTCTTGCCGCACGATCTGGGGGACTTCACCTGGTCGGGCGCGCGCTATCGGGTGTCTCGGCGCCCCCAAGAGACTTTCACGGAGGTGGTGCTGCGCAGGCTCGACACCCCCGACCGGGACCCGACGGTGCTCGGTCGCTTCGATCCGCGTCGGGTCGAGCTGTCCAGCGACGAAGCCCACGCGCGCTGGGGTGGCCCCGATCAGCGCGGACACCGGAGGTAGCGTGGACGGTCCGAGCGGTCCCTATTGCCCGCCTCAGGCGAGCGTTGGTCCCCGCCGCGAGTCCGACCGGAGCCACCTGCAGGTGATCTGGCCCGCGCTCGTCCTTGCCTGCGGCGTGGGGCTGGTCTGGGGTGCGTCCCTCTCCCTCGTGACCTTGGCTGGAGGCTCCTACACCGAGGTCTTGATCGAGGCGCTGATCTGCGTGGCTCCGACGCTTCCGGTGGCCGGGGTTGGGCTCGTCCAGCCGTGGCGCCGACGGGGCTTCGGCGTCGTGGTGCGCTCAGGGTATCTATGCATGCTCTTGGTCGCGGTGTGGGTCGCGTGGGGCTGCGCAGCGCGCCTGCTCCACTGAGCGCGCTTCCCCTTCGCCTGCGGACGCGGTTCAATCCGGTCCGTGATCCAGTTCATACGCAGCGGCGCGTGGAAGGACGGGCTCCTCCTGGTGGGGGTCATGGGGGCGTTGTGGCTGGTGGGCTTCACGTTGCGCGTGCTCTACCTCAGGGGCGTCCGGCGGGCGCGCGAGCGACAGGGGGCTCTCGCGGCGGGGCGTGGGGCGCGCAGGGTGAGGGCGGACTACACCCTGCGGGTCGAGCCGGATCGGGTGGAGTTCGAGGTCTACGCCGGGTGGACGCGGGCGCCGCTCGGCGTCGCGATCTTCCTCCTGGGGGCCCTTCTGCTCGGCGTGCCGGTCGGCGCCCGGGTCCTGCGCAGTCGTGGCCTCGAACCCTTGGGTGGGCATTGGGCGGTGAGACGGCTGGAGCAAGGGCTCGACCGACCCGCCCACGTCGCGAGCCTGGGGGCGCTGCTGCTGCTTGGAGCCACCCTCGTCGTCCTGGGTCAGCGCCGGGTCCGGCTGGTCTTGGAGGCACGCGGTCCTTTGCGCTACTCGGCCTCGTCGTGGCCGCTCGCGGACGAGCGTTGGGAGCTCGATCCACGGACGCCCCTGTATGCGACGTCTTCGCCCGCGGGGGGCGTGTTGCTGTGGACGGCGGAGTGGCGTGAGGTTCGGCGCCTGGGCACGGTCGCCGACCAGGGGCCGCTCGGAGAGGACGTCGCGCTCCTGAGCCTGTCGCTCGCCGTGCTCGGGCGGAAGGCGGAGCCGCGGCGCTTTGGTGGGCCAGACCTACCCGACCGCGAGGCCTCCCTGGACGCACGATCAGGCGCGAGCCCGGTCACGAGGAGCACGAGCAGGGGCACGAGGGCGAAGGCCCGATCCAGAGCGGCGGCTCCTCGAGCGCACCCAGGCGCCGAGGTTGGCGAGGAAGCCCAGGAGGAACACGACCGACGCCCGGCGGTGCAGGCGTCGGGTGAGGGCCGATGGCCGGGCCCCGCGCACGAGCAGCGCGAGGCCCGTGGCGATCAGGAGCAGGGCGGCGCGAGGGCGAGGGCCGAGCCACACCGGCGGCTCCTCGAGGCCGGGGGCGACCAGGTTCGCGACGAAGCCGGCGGTGAACGCGAGCCCTAGCCAGCGGTGCGGGCGCCGGATCACGCCGCCGCCGCGTCCAGCGTGGTCTCGAGCGCCGCGAGGAAGCCGGTCCAGGCGTAGACCGCGCCCTGGACGTTCGCCTCCTTGGAGGCCCCGACTGCTCGAAGCGCAGCAGGGTGCCTTCGAGGACCGGCGTCAGGGTGTAGCTGACCACCGTGTCGACCCCGTCGCGCTCCAGGTGTAGACGAGGCGCCGCTGGGGCTCGACCTCGAGCACCCGGCAGGCGATCACACCGTCGAAGTGCGGCGGGCGCGGGTGTGGTGCGGAACGTGAACGCGTGGCCCTCGATCGGGCGAAAGTCGCCCTGCATGAGCCACTGCTCGAGCAGCGCGCCGTCGGTGAGGGCGCGCCACACCTTCTCGGGCGGGTGCTTCAGCGTGCGCTCCAGGAGCAGGGTGCGCGTCTCGGGCTCGGTCAGGGGTCCGTCCGATCCAGGAGGTCTTCCAGGGCGTCGAGCTTCTCGCTCCAGAACTGCGCGTAGAGCTCGAGCCAGTCGACGAGGGGCTTCAACCCCGCCGGGTGCGCGCTGTAGAAGGTCTGCCGGCCGTCCGGCCGCGCGTGGGTGAGCCCGGCTCGGGTGAGCACTGCCAGGTGCTTGGACACCGCGGGCTGAGAGACCCCCGCCTCTTCGGTGATCACCCGCACGCTGAGCTCGCCGGCTCGCGTCAAGTGCTCGAAGATCGCTCGGCGGGTCGGGTTGGCCAGGGCAGCGAAGGCGTCGGTGGGTGCGAGGGGCATGCAGACAATCAATAGCTGATTGGTTATTGGTTGTCAACTCAGGAATCCCTCGGGCGAAAGCCAGGCGGCGAGGCCAATCCCATGGCCTTGGGGCCGAGCGCTACGCTGCTCCCACATAGGAGGACGCCGGTGGACACGCCCCTGAACCCCTACTCTCCCCCCGAGGAGCAGGTCAAGGATCGAGGGCCCGCGGAGCGCTACGAAGACGTGCCCTGGTTTCGCCGCAACGGGGTCAACAGCGCGCTGGTGGTCGTCGGGCTGTGCTGCAGCCCGTCGCTCCTCGTGGTGTGCGTCGTGCTGCTCACCGGCGACGTCTATGTCGACCGACACGACGAGGACGGCCGCCTCAAGCGGTGGTCGGTCGCGAACAAGGTCGTGGCCTTCGCGATCCTCTTGCTCCAGCTCGCCTACCTCGGCATGGCGCTCGTGCGGCACATGACCGTCGGGTTGTAAGCCCGCGCGCCGCTGCGGGGACCTCGCTGCGGGAGGTGGCCTGGGCAGGGGCAAGTCGTCCGTGATCCCGGCCCGTCTCACGCCCTGCTGGGCGACGAAGGCGCGGAGCGGATCGTGCGTGTCGAGGTTTCAGAGGGGTAGGCGCTCAAGCCCCCAAGCGGAGCGGGAGCTCCAGCGAGACCACACTCAGGCGCTGACCGAGCCCGGCTTCGCGGGGGCGGGGCAACGCGGGCCGGCGTGGGAGCGCAGGCGGCTCCTCCGGCTCGGGCGGGGGCTCCAGGTCTGGAGCCCCCGGCAGTGTCTCGGGCGGGAGCTGGGTCGGGACCTCCTCGCCCGGGAGGACGGGAGCGGCGGGGGGCGTCGGGTCGGGCATGGCGTCCACCCACGTGCACGGCCCGTGCCCGGACGTAGGTCTCGTAGCCGCGAGGAGAGGCGCTCCGCGTGCGCCTTGGCTGTCCCACTTGGGGCGGATCAAGGCGCGAAGAAGCGTCGGACCGCGGCGCCGGGAGCGGACGCGTCGCGTCGCATACCCTAGGGGCGCGGAGGTCCCATGCGCTGCTCGCTCGCCTGCTTCCTGTTCACCGCCGCCGTGTGCGCGCAGGACCCCCCGGGGATCCTGCGCGGCTTCGCGCGGCTGCCGGCGGATCGCTTCGCGGCCGGGCCGTCCTGCGGGCAGGCCCTGGGCACCGCGCCGATCAACGGGCGCACGCCCCCCTTCGCCGAGCAGCCGCTGCAGGGGATCTCGGCCCTCGCCCGAGGCGAGCAGCCCGGGACCTACCTCGCGCTCAGCGACAACGGCTTCGGCGCCCAGGAGAACTCCGCCGACTACCTGCTGCGGCTCTACACCTTGCGGCCCCAGTTCAAGACCCGCGAAGGGGGGAGCGGGGCGCTCGAGGTCCTGGGCACGATCACCCTCCATGACCCCGACGGGCACGTCGCGTTCCCGATCGTGCACGCCCTGTGCTGCGCCGAGCGTCCGCTCACCGGCGCCGACTTCGACGTCGAGTCCCTGCAGCGCACGCCGGACGGGACCCTGTGGCTGGGGGACGAGTTCGGCCCCTTCCTCCTGCACGCCGACGCGAGCGGGAAGCTGCTCGAGCCGCCGATCCCGGTGACCGGCCCCGACGGCGAGCGGCTGCGCTCGCCCCAGAACCCGGAGCTGGAGGAGGGCGCCGCGCTGCGGGTCATGAACGCGCTGTGGAGCCACCGCCGCGCCCACGGCGGCGCGGGGCGCCCCGTGCTCTCTCCCGCCCACGTCCTGCTCCAGGACGGCGACCCCGAGACCGCGGTGCCCACCCGGCGCGCGCCCGGGGACAGCGGGTTGCCCGTGGCCTCGAGCGAGCTGATCGAGGTGCGCTCGCTCCAGGCCGCGGGCTACCGGGTCGTGCCCTACACCGTCAACGACGCGCCGCGCCTGCGCAGGCTGCTCGAGCTCGGCGTCGACGGGATCATTTCCGACGACCCCGAGCTCCTCTACCGCGCGGTCGCCGCCCACGACGCCGACGGCGACGGTCAGGGCGGCGACTGGCTGCTCCCCGACGGGCGGATCGACCCCGCGCGCTTCGACGCCCAGGGCCACCGCGGGGCGCGCAACCTGCGCCCTGAGAACACGCTCCCGGCCATGGAGGCGGCCCTCGACGCTCTGGTGACCACCCTCGAGTGCGACACCGTGCTCACGGCGGACGGCGTCCCGGTGCTCAGCCACGAGGCCTACCTCCACGCGCTGCAATACCGCCGCGCCGACGGCGGCGACTACGCGGAGGCGGACGAGGTCTTGATCCGCGGGCTGACCGTCCAGCAGCTCCAGCGCACCTTCGTGGGCGACAAGCTGTATCGCCCGCGGCAGACCCACGACCTCGCGGCGTCGCCCTTGGCCGTGGAGTTCGCCGCCGCCGAGGGACTGCCCCACCCCTACGCGATCCCGACCCTGGCCCAGCTCTTTCGCTTCACGCGGTTCTACGCCGAGCGCGTCCAGGATCCGGCGCGCGCCGCCAACGCGCGCGGCGTGCGCTTCAACGTGGAGACCAAGCTCAACCCGCGCCGCGACCGGGACGACCACGGCCGCGTGCGCCGGGAGCGGACCTTCGGGCCCGAGGCCTGCGCCCGGGCGCTGATCGAGGTCGCCCAGGCCGAGGGCACCCTCGCGCGCCTCGACGTGCAGAGCTTCGACCTGCGCAGCCTGCTGGCGGTGCACGCGGCCTCCCCCACGCCGGGCACCATCCTGCTCGTGGGCGACTACCCCACGCCGGCGGACGACGGGACCAACCTCCAACCCGAGGCGGGGGGCACCACGCCCTGGCTCGCCGGGCTGAGCTGGCCCTACCGCCGCACTCGGAGCGAGCTCGCGGTCCAGGTTCCGCGCTCGGGCGGGTTCGAGGGCCTGGCCCAGAGCCCCGACGGGCGCACGCTCTACCCGCTGCTCGAGGCGCCGTTGCTCGGCTCGAAGGAGCGGGAGCTCCTGGTGTTCGCCTTCGACGTCGCCACCCGCCGCACCACCGGCGTGGTCGGGCGCTACCCCTTGGAACCCCAGGGGCGCGCGATCGGGAGCTTCCAACTGGTCGGGCCGCGGCGGGGGCTGGTCCTCGAGCGCGACGACAGCCAGGGCGACCTCGACGGGTTCAAGCGGCTCTACGAGGTCGAGTTCGGCGAGCCGGGAGCACGCCTGAGCAAACGCGCGCTCCTGGACCTGCTCGACCTGCGCGACCCCGACCGCCTCGCGCAGGGGGACGAGGGCGACGTGGGCCTCGGCGAGCGCTTCGCGCTGCCCTTCGTCACGATCGAGTCGGTGCTGCCCCTCGGCCCACGCCGGGTGCTGATCGCCAACGACTCGAACTACCCCTTCAGCGTGGGGCGCCACCTCGGCTCCGGCGCCCCCGACGACAGCGAGCTCGTGGAGCTCGAGCTGCCTCGCGCCCTCGAGTAGCGCGGGCCTCGTCAGGGGGTCACCCTGGGCGCGGAGGAGGTCGCATGACCCTGCGCGCCCTGTGTTCCCTCGTGACCCTCGTCGCCAGCGCCGCGCTGGCGGAGCCCATGTGGTACGACCTGGTGGACGTGCCCCTCGAGCGCCTGATCGAGAACGCCGAGGCCCGGGTCGCGGCTCAGCCCAAGGCGGTCGAGCCCCTGCACCAGCTCGCGCGGCTGCACGGCCTGGCCTACGCCCAGAAGCTCGGCCCCGACGCCACGAGCAAGGCCCTCAAGGATCGCCCCGACGTCCCCTTCTTCTACGACAGCCGAGTGCCCTTCGGGCGGGTCGCGGCGGCGCAGGACGACGCCCAGCGGGAGCTCGCCGCCAAGCACCTGGCCCAGGCGATCGAGGTCTACGCCCGCGCGCTGAAGCTCGACCCCCAGAGCTGGCCGATCCGCTTGGGCCACGCCTGGTGCTTGAGTCAGGACCCCGCGCGCGCCGCCGAGGCCAAGGCCGCGCTGCGCGGGATCGTGAAGGACGCCTGGGCCAAGGAGGGCGAGGCCGAGTATGGGGAGATCGACGAGTTCGTGACCTGCGAGGCGGTGCGCTACCTGAAGCCGCTCCTGGACCCTGAGGCCGACGCCGAGGAGCTCGCGGACCTCGCGGACAAGGCCCAGACGCTGAGCGCCCTCCCCCGCCCGGTGACCCCGATCGCGCTGCCCCTCGAGCCCGGCCTCGGGCCCGAGGCCCTCGTCGATCGCGGGGCCCAGGTCGCGTTCGACCTCGACGGCAGCGGGCGGCGCCTGGCCTGGCAGTGGATCACGCCCCAGGCGGCGTGGCTGGTGTGGGACCCCCGCGCCCGCGGCCGGGTGACCTCGGCCACCCAGCTCTTCGGCAGCCGCAGCTTCACCTTGTTCCAGGCCGACGGCTACGCCGCGCTGGCGCTCCTCGACGACGACGCCGACGGCTGGCTCCGCGGCGCCGAGCTCGCGGGGCTCGCGCTGTGGCGCGACGCGAACCGGGACGGGGTGAGCGACCCGGGGGAGGTGCGGCCCCTCGCGGCGTGGCAGGTCACGGGCCTGCGCTGCGCCGCCGAGATCCACCCGAGCGGGATCGCCTGGAGCGCCGGGGGCGTCGAGTTCGCCGACGGCGAGGTCCGCCCGAGCTACGACCTGGTGCTCGCGCCGGCCGGACGCTAACGCGGGAACAGCCTCGCGAACCGCTCGGCGTCGGCCGCGCGCAGGGGCTCGAGGTCAGGGTCCTGGCGGGCGTGGTCGAAGTGCGCCGTGCAGAAGCGCTGCATGCCCGTGAGCTCGCGCGCGTGGTCCGGGGGCAGGCCCTCCTCGGCGAGCTTGGCCTCGACCCGCGCGAGCAAGCGCCCGTGTCGCTCGAGGTCGTCGGCGAGCCAGGTCCAGGCCTCCTCGAACAGCGCGCCGCGGGCGGCTCCCTCGCTGGCTTGGGCCGCGAGGGCCGCGGCGCAGGCCGCGTTGTAGAGCGCCTTC
Organism: Planctomycetota bacterium; assembly: GCA_041402045.1. GTDB lineage: Bacteria > Planctomycetota > J058 > J058 > J058 > JAGQRJ01. The sequence continues at coordinate 34,061 of JAWKSZ010000004.1, forward strand.
TCCCGCAGGTCCAGGGCGATCTCCCGCTCGGCGAGGGCGTCGCGGAAGGCCGCCACCGCCTCCAGCGGGCGGCCCTCGCGCAGGAGGGCGGCGCCCGCGCGCAGGCGCTCTCGCGGTGAGGCGCCGGCCGGGGCCGCGTCGCCCTGGAGCTGCGCCTCGAGCTGGCGCACCGCGCCCTCGAAGGTCTCGAGCTCGGCCTGATAGCGCGGCGCCTGCCGCACGAGGATCCGGTGGCTCTCCACGCCTTCGCGCGCCACCTGCAGCGCCCCCTCCAGGTCGCCGAAGCGCACGTGGCAGTTCATGACGCCGGCCAACACGACCCCCAGGTCGTGGCGGTAGGTGAGGCTCCCCGGGTCCGCCGCGAGCAGGGCGCGGCGCTCCTCCAGGCACTCGCGGTAGACGCTCAGCGCCTGCGGCACCCGGCCTCGCGCGAAGTGGGCTTCGCCGATCCGCTCCAGGCACAGCGCCAAGTCACGGCGCGCCTCCCGATCGCTGGGCCGCTCGTGGACCATGGCTCGCAGGCGGCTGGCGGCCTGCTCGAAGCGCGGGATCGCGGCGTCGGGGTCGCCCCCGCGGAGCGCGACCTCCCCCGCCAAGGCCTCGGAGCGACCCGCCAGGCGACGGTCGTGGCGCTCGGCGGCGGGGCGTTCTGCCAACGCGCGGCTGCGCTCGGTCGCCTCGCCGACCAGGCGCTCGGCCTCCGCGAGCTGCTGCGGAGTGGGGGCGTGGCCGTTCGCCGCCAAGCGCTCGTTCGCCAGGCGGTGCAGGAGGTCGATCCGCGCGCGCACCTGGAGCGGGTCGTCGGGGTCGGGCTCGTCGGCGCGCAGCGCCCGCTCGAGGGCGGCTGCCGCGCCGTCCTCGTCGCCCAGGGCCTCGGCCACCTGAGCCTGCCGCTGGAGGGCCTCGGCCAGGGTGCCGCGCAACAAGGCGTTCTCGGGGGCGCGGACCAGGAGCCCCTCGAGGATCCGCTGGCTCTCGTCGAGGCTCGCTTGGGCCGCAGGGAGCTTCCCCTCCAACAGCGCCAGCTGGCCCAGGAGCATGAGCGAACTCGCCAGCTCGCGCTGGATCGGTGCGTCCGCGGCGGCCTCGGCGGTCTGTTTGCGGCGCAGGGCGACGGCCTCCTCCAGGGCTTCTCGCGCGGCGGGGAGGTCGCGGGCGACCAGGCGGGACTGCCCGACCGCGTGGAGCAACTCTGAGAGCTGCCAGCGCGCGGACCAGGACCCCGGCGCCGCGGCGAGCGCCCTGCGGGCCAATTCCAGCCCGCGCTCCAGGAGCTCCAGGCCTTGGTAGGTCTCTCCCCGCCGCCCGAGGAACCGACCGTAGCCCAGGCACAGGCCGACCAGGTCGGCCCTGAGCCCCGGGAGGTCGGGGTGCGTGGCGTAGACCTCGCCGGTCAGGCGCAGCGCCTCCTGGTAGTGCGCCTCCTCCTGCGCCGGGTCGTGGGCGAGGCGCGCCAGGGCGGCCAGCGAATCCGCGGCGCTGCGCAGCAGCGCGCGGTCGAGGGGGTCCTCGGCGCGCAGGGCCCGGATCAGGTTCAGGGCCTGGGTGTAGTCGGCGCGCGCGCCCTCGTCGTCGCGCACCGCCTCGCGGGTGTGTCCGCGCTGCTGGTAGCTCTCGGCCAGGTGGAAGCGGTGCTGGGAGGACGGATCGCGGTCGACGACCCGCACCATGAACGCGACCGACGCGTCGTGGTGGGCGAGGGCCTCGGCGTAGCGCCCGAGGCGGGTCAGGGTGTAGCCCGCGAAGCGACGCAAGATCGCCAGCGGCCGCTCCTCACGGGGGTTGTCCTCGACCTCGGCGATCCCCTGGCGCTCCGCCAGGGCCCGCAGGTAGAGCTCGAGGGCCTGACCGTCGCGGCCGGCGGCCGAGTGCACCCCCGCCAGGCGCTCGAGGGCCAGAGCCAGGTGCCGCCTCCAGGCGAGGCGCAGGACCTCCTCGACCTGCGCGCCGTCGCCTTGGACCAGGCGCTCGGACTCGGCCAGGGCCTCCTCCAACAGCGTCTGGGCCTCCGGTTCGCTGGCCGGCAGCGCGCCGCCGAGCACGTAGAGCGACTTGATCAGGTCCTGGCGCGTGGTGGGGTCGTCCGGCACCGCCGCGCGTGCCTCGCGCGAGAGCGCGAGGGCGTCCCGCAGGTCCTGGTAGCCGCGCTGGCGATCGCCCCCGACGCCCTCGAGGCGCAGCTCGCCGAGCTGCCGCTTGGCCTCGGCGCGCTGAATCAGGCTCCCCGCCTCGCTGGCTGCTGCGCCGAGCTCCTCCAGGGTGGACAGGGCCTGGGCGAGGATCGCTTCACGCGCGGCCTGGGCGCGCGGGCCCGGGACCCGCTCGAGCTGATCTCGCACCTCGTAGATCATGAGCCGCAGCGCCTCCTGGGCGACGGCGGCCTGGCGGCGGGCGTGCTCGGCCTGGCGTTCGGCCTCGGCGGCCTGAGCGTCGGCGCGCTGGGCCTGGGTCTGGGCGACCTCCGCTTGCTCGGCGGTGCGCGCCTGCTCCGCCTGCAGGCGGAGCACGAACGCGCCCGTAGCCACCGCCCCCACCCCCAGCGCCGCGGCGAGGGTCCCGCCCAAGGCGCGGGCCAACGTCCGGTTTCGGCGCAGCCACTTCTGCCCGCGCTCCAGGACGCCGGGAGGCCGGGCCGCAATGCTCTGGTGGGCCAGGTAGCGCGCGAGGTCTTGGGCCAGGGCCTCCGCGGTCTGGTAGCGGTCGTCGGGATCCTTCTCGAGGGTGCGGCCCAGGATCGTGGCCAGGTCGACCTCGACCTCCGGCCGCAGGCCGCGCACGTCGGGGACCGAGGCGTCGGCGCGCACCTGGGCCAGGACCTCGAGGATCTGCTGCCCGAGGTAGGGCGGGCGCCCGCTCAGCATTTCGTAGAGGGTCGCGCCCAGGCTGTAGACGTCGCTGCGCGCGTCCACCCGCTCCATGCGCCCGCTGGCTTGCTCGGGCGGCATGTAGACCGGCGTGCCCATGACCTGACCGGTGACGGTCAAGCCCTGGGACTCGGCCCCGATCTGCTTGGCCAGGCCGAAGTCGGTGAGCCGCGGGGCGCCGTCGGGGCCGAGGAGCACGTTGCCGGGCTTGAGGTCGCGGTGGAGCACGAGCCGCGCGTGGGCGTAGGCCAGGGCCTCCGCCAACCCAAGGGCGATCCGCGCTGCCTCTCGCGGCTCGAGGGGGCCCTCGCGGGCCAGACGCTGCGCCAGGCTCTCGCCTTCGATCAGCTCCATGGCGAGGTAGGGCTTGCCGGCCTCCTCGCCGACCTCGAGTACGCCCACGATCCCCGGGTGCCGCAGCCGGGCGGCGGCCCGGGCCTCGATCTCGAAGCGCTCGAGCTGCTCGGGGCTGGCGCCGTCCCCGGCGCGGAGCACCTTCAGCGCGACCTCCCGCTCGAGGCGCGCGTGCCGCGCGACGTAGACCACACCGGCCCCGCCGCGCCCGAGCTCCCGGATCAGGCTGAACGGGCCGAGGGACTCCGGGAGCGCCTCACGCGCGTCCTCGTGCTGGCCGAGCCCGGCGAGGACCCGCGCGCGTGGGGGAGGTGCCGCCCTCGACCCCTGGGTCTCAGGGACGTCCGGGAGCAGCTCCGAGGTGTCGGCGTTCAGGAGCTGCGCGCGCTCGGCCTCGTTCTCCGCGAGGCCGCGACGAACCCGCTCCAGCCGCTCGTTCACGACGCCCGCGTCGGGGCGGGGGGACTCGGGCGGGTCCTGCTCCATGGGCTGAGCCTAGCCTTCGCCGGAGCCTGGAGCCAGCGCGCGCAGGCCGGCGGTAGGTCGGACCACGACCCCGCCTGGGGTGGTCCAGGCCACGTGCTCCCCGCTGGGGGAGAAGACGACCGGGCCCGAGACCGGCCCCAGCCTCCTGGGCGCGAGCGGGTCGGGCGTGAGGAGCTTCCCCTCGGGCCCGCGCAGCGGGAGCGCGATCAGGGTCTGCTCGTGGGCCGCGAGCAGCAGCTCCCCGCCCGGGTCCAGGGCGAGGAGCGTCCAGGCCTGGTTCAGCTCCAGGCCCTCGTCGCTGAAGAACGTCCCGGCGAAGCAGTGGGGCGGGTCTCCGCCCGCGCCGCGCCGGAGTCCGGCCCGCGCGGCGACCTCGGCCGGGGTCAGGCCGACGACCCTCGCGCGCTGGGAGACCGCTGCGCACGCGGCGCCGACGAGGGGCGGGCGCGCGCGAGCCTCGACGAGGAGCTCGCCGGCCTCCTCGCTCAGCCAGTCGGGCTCCTGACGCAGGGTCCAGCAGCCTGCGGGCGTCCCAACCAGCAGCACGAGGCCGTGGCGGTGGCGAAAGTGGGTGTGCCACTCGCTGCTGCAGCAGTACTCGTCGCGTGACTCGACCCCCAACGCGGCGAAACAGGGGCCCTCGGGGGTCGCGCAGAGCCCGAGACGCACCAACTCCACGGCGTAGTCGTCGCCGGCGACGAAGGCGTGCTCGCCCAGCAGATCGAGGCTCGCGCTCAGCGCACGCCCGTTGGGCGCGCCTGCGGGGCCGAGCTCTTCCAGCTCCACCCCCCGCGGCGAGAGGGACCCCAGCCAGCGCGCGTCGGCGCTGAGCGCGCACTCTTGCTCGCCCAGCTCGTGGAGCAGGCGCGGGGGCGCCTCCGCCGTGAGCCAGCCGCCGTGGAGCCCGGCGTCGTCGATCCAGGCGACCCAGCCGTCCTCGCGCAGCGCGAGGGAGCGCGGGTGGACGACCCCCTCGTGGCGCGCGCTGACCTGGGTCGAGGCCACGTCCCAGAGCTCGAGGGTCCCCCTGGGATCCACGAGTGCGAGCGCGCCGCCGCCTTCGGCCAGGGCCAGGGCGAGCGGGAGCTCGACCGTGGGCAGCGTCACGGGCCCCTTCGCGAAGGGGTCGTCCCCGGCGCGCTCGCGGAGGGCGCGGGTGCGCTCGGGGTGGCCGTCTCGCAGGGCTCGCCGCAGAACCTCGTCCATGGGGGGAGCCTAGCAGTCCGAGGAAGGCGAGGAGCGGCCTCGCCCGACGGAGCGCCCGCGATCGAGGTCTCCGGAACGCACGCGTTGCACCAGGGCCTGGGCGACAGCCAGGCGGTCGCCGGCCTGCACCCTGGCGCTCCAGCGCTCGTTGCTGCACGTCGCTCACCGAGTCAGGCTAGCGCCAGGTCGTCGCGTGCGCCGCGGGGCCGGGAGGGGTCGTGGACGAGGAGATCCGCCAGATCGAGCTGGCGAACTGGCCGCGCCGCGCCCAGTTCGAGTTCTTCCGCGGCTTCCAGCAACCCCACGTCGGGCTCTGCGCCGAGGTGGACTGCACCCGGGTGCTGGAGGAGCTCAAGCCCCAGGGGGTGGCGCCGTTCCACGCGCTGGTGTGGTGCTTGGCTGCGGCGGCGAACGCGGTCCCCGAGCTGCGGCAGCGGCTGCGCGGGGAGGGCGTGGTCGAGCACGCGCGGGTGCACCCCTCGGTGACCGTCCCGACCGCCGAGGGCGGGTTCGCGTTCTGCCCCCTCGCCTTCGACCCGGAGTGGGCGCGCTTCGAGGCGGCTTGCCGCCCAGCCTTCGCGCGCGCTGCCGCGCAACAGGAGCTCCAGGACGCCGCCGGCGACGGCTGGGTCTACCTGAGCTGCTTGCCCTGGGTGTCGTTCAGCGCCATGCTCAACCCCGTGCGCGGCCCCGACGACTGCGTGCCGCGGATCACGTGGGGCCGCTTCCGCGCCCAGGGCGGACGCTGGACCGTGCCCGTGAACGTGCAGGTGCACCACGCGCTGGTCGACGGGCGGCACCTCGGGCGCTTCTACGAGGTGCTCGCGGCGCGCCTCGTCGACGTGGGTACGACGTGAACCGGGTCGTTGGCCTCGCGCACCCCGCGAGGGGCGCCTTGGGTTCGCTGGGCTCGTCACGACTCCAGAGGAGCGAGGTCGAAGAGTCGAGGGGGCGGCCCTCGAGCCGCTCGCGTGGGACGGCCCAAGCGCGGCGGTGCGCCTCGAGTTCACACTCCCGGGGGCCGAGGTCTCCCAAACCCGCCCGATCTGCGCTGGTAGACGGCTCCTAGTCGCCGTCGCCCTCGTGGCACACGAGGTCGATCACGACGCAGGTCGCCAGGATCGCGACGTCGTCCTCTCCGGGGGCGACGTCGATCCCGTAGGTGTCGGACCACGACCAGAAGCGCTTCGAGACCTCCGCGACTCGGCGACCCTTGCGGGTGAAGGTGTACTCGTGGCTCCAGAAGGAGCCCTCGATCGCGTAGTCGTTGGGGCCGGGCACGTCGAGGGTGAAGCTCTTGTCGAACCAGCTCCACTCCTTGACGACCTCGGCGAAGCGCCGACCCTCGCGGTAGATCTCGAAGCGCGGCTTGAGGGTCAGGAGCTTCTGCTCGATATAGGCCACCTCGCGCTCCCGCGCGTCGTACATCCGCAGCTTGTGGCCCCAGGAGAAGAACTGCCCCACGACCTTGAACGCGGGCAGGTCGTTCTCGTCCTTGATCGTGAACTCCCTGCCGGTCCAGAACGATTGCTTCATTTGGTAGCGCACTCGGTCCTCCTTTGGGCCGGGATCGTAGGCAGGCCCCCGTCCCGGCGACGCTTACAAAGCCGAGGGAGGTGTGCAACGGCGGCGCGCGTCGCTGCACCGCGCTCGGGGGCTGCGTGCGGTGCCCCGGGCGAGGGAGTGCGATCCTCCCCCACGCCCGGGGTCGGCGCAGGTCACCCAGATCTGGCCGTCGAAGAAAGTCTCGCCTCGCGAGGCTCCCCTGAACAGACGACGAGCAGGAGTTGAGGGACGTCGGCGATCGGCCTCGGACTTACCCGCACTCGAAAGGCGCGATAGGGCGTCGCCGGGCCGCGGCGCAGGCGGCGCGTAGCGGACGGTAGACTGCCTGAGCGAGCCTCACTCGGGCCCGCGTGGAGGTCAGGTGGACGTCCTCCCTGCACATGCGCACCGACCCCAGGTCGCCGGCCTGCCGGGTGAACGACGCGGAGTGGTCGTTCGCCTCGGAGGTCCTGGAGGGGCCCCCTACCCCGGACTCCAGCACGCCGGGCGAGGTTTTGAAGCAGGTCGGACCCTTCACGGTGGAGGCAGAGCTGGGCCGGGGGGGCATGGGCCAGGTCTACCAGGTGCGCTACGGCGGCCGTCGCTACGCGCTGAAGCTGGTCCTCAAGGACACGGAGCTCGTGCGCAGTCGCATGGCCCGCGAGGCCCGGCTGGTAGGCGCGCTCCAGCACCCAGGGATCGTGAGGCTCCACGGCGCAGGGGTCGTCGCCGGGTTCAGCTTCCTGCTCTACGAGCGCGTCGTCGACGGCCGCCCGCTGGACTCCCGCGAGCTCCCGCTCCCCGCACGCGTCGAGCGGATCGCCCAGGTGGCCGACGCGGTCGGCTTCGCTCACGAGCACGGGATCGTGCACCGCGACCTGAAGCCCGAGAACGTGCTCGTGGACCGCGACGGCGGCGTGCGGGTGATCGACTTCGGCCTGGCGACCCACGCCTCCCTGGATCGCCTGACCCAGACCGGCGCCTTCCTGGGGACCCCCAGCTACATGGCTCCGGAGCAGTTCTCGACCGACCCCGCCCTGCAGACCCCGGCGGTCGACGTGTGGGCGCTGGGGGTCATGCTCTACGAAGCGCTCACCGGGGAGCTCCCGTTTCGAGCGCAGACCGCGCTCGAGCTCCTGGCCGCGCTCAACGTGACGAGCGCCCCCGCACCCAGCGCGCGGAATCGTGCGGTCAGCCCCGCCCTCGACCGGGTGTGCGCGCGGGCCCTGAGCCGGAGGCAGGAGGATCGCCCACCCGACGGGGTCGCCTTCGCCCGTGCGCTGCGGGAGGCGCTGCGGGAGGCGCCCGCGCGCCGCGTGTCCCCCGCCTGGATCGTCGCGCTGGGGGGGGCCGCGTGCGCCGTGGGCGCGGCCGCGGTGTGGGCGTGGCCGGGTCGCGCCACGGAGCCCCCGGCTCCGGTCGTCGAGGCCCCCGACCTCACCGACCCGTTCCTGCTCCTGCGCAGCGAGGGGTGGGACGGGCCTCGCCTGTTGCTGGAAGCGCGGGCGCGGCTCCGGGTCGACCCCGGGGACGTGCAGGCCCTGGGGGCCGAGGCCGCTGCGTTGCAGGAGGTCGACGACTACGCAGGGTCGGTCGCCGTGGCCGAGTCAGTCCTGCGCCAGGACGCTGGTGACCTCGTCGCCCTCCGCGCGCTGGCGGGGTCGCTCTACCGCCTGGAGCGGCTGGACGAGGCCTACGACGCCTGCGAGCGCGCGCTGGCGGTCGACCCCCGCGCCGACTTCGCGCTGATCTACGGGAGCATGATCGAGCTCGGGCGGGGCGAGTCTGCGCGCGGGCTCGAGCTCGCACAGCGCGCGGTCGCGCTCCAACCGCAGTCAGGGGAAGCGCTCGCGGCTCATGAGCTGCCTACCTCGCTTCGGAGCGGATCCTGAGGCGCTCGGGACCTCGGCGCCGCGCTCGAGCCAGGACCTGCCCAACGTGCGCCTGAACCTGGCCCACGCCCTCGCCCGCGCAGGACGGCGCCGAGGCGCTGGAGCAGCTCGAGCGCAGCCGCCGCGCCTCGGCGAGTGCGGTGTGGCAGGGCGCGGCTCCTGTCTTGCTCGAGGTCGACCCTGCCCAGGCCGAGGACGAGGCTCGAGACCTCCTCGAGCGCTCGCCCGAGCGCGCGGACCTGCACTACTTCCGCGGGAGGGCCCAGCGACGGCGAGGGCGCCGCCGACGAGGCGCGGGAGAGCTACGAGCGCGCCCAGGCGCTCCAGCCCGAGTCCCCCTGGGGCCGAGACGGCGCGCCGGCTGCCGGACCCTCGGTCGTTGAGACGCGGCGCGCTCTGGGACGCGTCTCCGCAGAATCGCCCTCCACGGACGGGCACCCCGAGCCGCTGAAATGCAGCGAAGCGTCCGGGGACAGCTCGTCGACGGGCGCCCGATCCGCGACCGCGGCCGGAGGGTTGGAGAGGTCCGGGACGTGCACCGCGTGACACGCTGCGTCGCGTTTCCCGGCGAGCCCCAGCCCCGATTCCGTGCCAAGTGCTGTGACGCCCGTCGTGGCTGCTGCGGATCCAGACGTGCGGAGGGTGGGACGAAGGAAGAGAGACCCCCATGCGTACCCCGTCCACCCTGTCCCTGTTCGTCGCGAGCCTCGCGTCCCTCGCGGAGGCCAGCAACGCGACGCGCCCCTCACACTCCCTCGACAGCACCTACGTCAGCAGCGTCACGTCGGGTGCAGGCAGCGAGCCTCCCCGTCGAGGACGACCAAGCTCACGATCCAGCCGAACGGCACCAGCGCCCTGGTGGAGGACACCGTGCGGGTGAACGGCTCGTCGCGGCCCGGGAGCAAGGCGCGGGGCGCGTTGACGCGGGCGAGCTCGAGGGGCTGCGCGTGGCGATCCAGGCCGCGCGGGTGGGGGCGATCCCGGCCCAGGTCTCGGGCCCGGCGCGAGATCCGCAGGGCAGGCCTTCGTTTACTGGTCTACGGCACGCCCATGCCCTACGCGGGCCGAGTCCGCGGACGCACCGGCTACGTGGACCCGAATCGGCGCTCGTCGAACTGAACGCCGTGCTGGACCGGATCGAGCAGCGCCTGCGCGCTTCCAGGCCGCCGAGACCTACGGGTTCAGCGTGGTCGTGTTCCGCGTGGGCCGTGCGCAGCTCGTGGTGCGCGCCTCGGGGGTGGTGCTCCGCGACGCGTCTTCCCCACGCTCTACCTCGAGCGCGGCGCGCGCCCGGCATCCCAGCGAGCTCGGGCCAACTGGGGTTCGACCTCCAACGCGCCCGCGTGGGCGACCTGCCGGCGCAGCTCTCGCTGCCGGGGTCGCGGGGACAAGGTCTTGGGTCCAGGTCGCGGCGCCGGAGGATGAGGGCGCTGTGCAGGGGTCTCGGGGCAAGTCGCAGGTGACTTCCAACTGGCCGAGGCCGTAAAGCCGCGCGTGTTCGGGTTGTTGCTGGAGCTCGAGCGCCTGAGCGAGCGGCTGCGTCGGGGGGCCCTGGCGGGGGGCGTGCGGGTGCGGTTCACGCGCTAGCGCCACCTCACCCACCTCCACCCCACGACCCCCGCAAGCAAGGAAGGCTCCCCGTGCGTACGACCCCCCAACTCGCTCTGACCTCGAACCTGGCGGCCCTGGTCGCGTTGGCCACGCCAGCGCTGGCACAGGTCGCGCCCGCGAAACCCGTCCAGCTCCGCTTGAGCCCCAACGGTGGCCAGCTCGAGTGGACCCAGCCCACCGGCGCCGTATCCGTGCGGGGCTGGAACGTGTATCGCGACGACGCCTACGTCACGACCGTGCACCTGCCGAGATACGCCCTGCCTCGCGACGCGCGGGGGGGCAGGCGCTACTACGTCGTGGCGTTCGACTACACCCCCGGCGTCCCGCGCTTCAGCCCCAAGTCCGACGTGTTCGTCGTCCCCACGGCGTCGCCGCCCAGCACGACGGCGTCCGGCGCGAGCCGCGACACGTGGCTGGCGGGCCACCCTCGGAGCGTGATCTGGTCCGACGAGTTCGACGGCCGGGCCGGCGCGCCGCCGGACCCGCGCAAGTGGAGCTTCTACACGCCGCAGAGCCCGCACCGCACGGGCACCCTGACCCGGGACCACGCGAGCCTCGACGGGCGGGGGCACCTCTCCATGCGCGCCGTGGTGCGCAACGGGCGCGCGGAAATGAGCTACCTGAAGTCCTTCGACGACACGAGTCGGGGGTGGGACGCCGGGTTCCCCGACGGCAACGACTTCCTGCTCGACCCGACTCAGGGCCCGCTCTACGTGGAGACCGCGGTGCGCCTGGACGGGGCCACCCGCGCCTTCAGGGCCTGGTGGGCGTTCTGGCTCATGGGGCCGAACGCGAACTTCCTGCCGGTGCCCTACGCGCCCTACGACGGCAACGCCGAGACCGGGACCGAGGTCGATATCTTCGAGTGGGTGCCCGACGTCACCCGCAACGGCTGGAACGCCGCGGTCTACACCTCGCAGAACGAGGAGGCGGGGTTGCACCCCAACGGGCGGCGCTTCACCTGCGAGGACGCCCGGACCTTCCGACCGGAGGGAGGCCCGCCTCTGGGGATCGACCTCGCCGACGGGGCGTATCACCGGATCGGGCTCTACTACAGCACCACCCGGCTGGCGTTCTACCTGGACGACCGGCTGCTCTACACCACGACCGATCGCCAGTGGATCACCGGGAAGGCGCGCAACGGGATCCGCCTCACCTGGGAATCGGACGACGGCAACGTGTGGGCCGCGCCTGCGCGCCCCGGCGAGACCTTCGTCACCCAGCGGACCCAGGCCGAGGTGCTGATCGACTACGTGCGCGTCAGCCGCGTGAAGTAGCGCGATTCACCGCCGGATACCTGGCAGGCGCAGGAACTCCTGCTCGGCGACCCGCTCGCGGATCGACTGGACCGGCTCGAAGGCCGGCGCTGAGGCGGGGCGGGCGCCCCGACCCCCGCAGCGCCGCCTACTTCTTGCCGGGCTTGTCCTTGCCGCCGGCCTCGTGCTCGGCGTGCTTGCCGTGGTCCTCGCGAATGTGCTCGAGGTCCTCGGCGCTGAAGTAGAGGCTGGCGAAGCCGTCGATCTGCTTGCGCAGCTTGGCGCAGTGGCTGGCGTCGAGGGTCTGCTTGGTCTTCATGGCCGAGCGCAGCATGCCGTGGAGCAGGACCAACTCCTCGACGAGCTTGGCGCGGTCCTGGCCCTCCTTGTCGAGGTCCAGGCGCTGGGTCATGAAGTATTGCGAGACAATGTGCTGGATCTGGGTGGCGTGGTCGTCCTTGGTGGTGATCCAGCGCACGGCCTGGTTCAGGCTCTGGGCGTCGTTCTTGCCCGAGAGCTCGGTGATTTGGGTCATGGCCTTCTCGATCGTGGTCACGTGCTCGTAGAGCGCGTCGATCCGGGCCTTGTCGCCGTAGATCCCGCAGGGGACCTCGCAGTGGGAGAGGGCGGGGGACGCGAGCAGGGCCGCGAGCAGGGCGACGAGGTGGGTGGTACGCATGGTCTTCCTCCTGGTGAGGGTGGATCGTAGCCCTCGTCGACGGGCGCACAACCTTCGTGACCGGGCCTCCCCCTGCTTGCGAGGCCCCTGCCCGACCCGGAGAATCCCGCCCAGCCCCGAGAAGGAGGGCTCGGTCGTGACCGTCGTGGCTCAGCTCGAATCCAGCTCCCTGGAGCTCGCGATCTCCGCGAGCCGCGAGTCGCGTCGAGTGCGCCCGGGGCGCCTGCTGCCCTACGACGTGTTCCTCTGTCAGGGCACCCAGTCGCTGCGCGTGTTCGCCAAGGGGCCCCTGGACGAGTTCACCTTCTTCCAGCGCAGGGACGTGCCCCAGGCCCACCAGGTCGAATACCTCACCCGCCTCGAGCCCCGGGACGACGGGAAGGAGCGCTTCACCGCCTACGGCATGATCCGCCTGGGCGAGGCCCTGCCCTTCCCCGCCTTGGACCGGCTGCGCCCGCTGTGGTCTGCGCTGCGCGAGCGGCTGGGCCTCGACTGGCTGCCCTCGGCGCGTCCCTACCTGCGCAGCTCGGGCGCCCACAGTCCGCACCAGCCGGGGGGCGGCGTCAACCGGATCCGCGCCACGCCGGGGTCGGGGTCCTTCCAGCACCAGGGCAGCGAGGTCCACTTCTGCGACGTGCTCGACGTGCTGCGCGATACCCTCAGCGGCGCGGAGCGCGTGGCCTGGGTCGAGACCGCGTTCGCGCAGGCCCCCGCCACGCTCACCCACCGCTACTACCTGGACTCCGACCTCGGGGTGTTCCTCGTGCGACACCACCCGAGCGAGGGCAAGCGGCTGTTCTCGGCCACGATCAGCGCCCAGCGCGAGCGCGGGCTCCTGGTCTACGTGCCGACGCCGTCCGGTCGCCTGGCCCTCGAGCCGTGAGCCCGGACGCCGATCCGCTCGTCGGCTACGACCGGCTGCTGTGGGACCTCGACGGGACCCTGTGCGTGATCGGGGTGGACTGGAAGGCGCTCAAGGCCGAGCTCCGCGCGCGCCTGGAGGCGCCGCCTGAGGCCCGGAGCCTGGCGGAGGTGCTCGAGGTCGCCCGGGCCCAGGGGCAGTGGGACGCCTGCCTGGCCTGGGTCGCTGAGCACGAGGTCGCCGCCCTCGAGCGGGACCCGCAGCTGATCCCCACGACGGTCGCGCTCCTCGCGCGGCACCGCGCGCGCAGCGCCATCCTGACCAACAACACCGAGCCCGCCGTCCGGCGCTTCTTCGCGGCGAGCGGGGTCGAGCCGGTGCCCTTCGTCTCCCGCGACCGCGCCGGGGTCTCGAAGCCGGACCGGAGCTACCTCGACCTGATCGGCGAGGGGTGGCTGGGCCCGCGCACGCTCCTGATCGGCGACACCGACGTGGACGCCGCCCTGGCGGCGGAGGGCGGCGTCGAGTTCCTGCACGTGGACGCGCTCACGGCCTGAGCGGTCGACACTCGAATCCCGCGGTGGGACAATCCGCGGCGAGGAGGCGCCCATGGGCTTGTTCGACGCCCTGCGAGGGCTGGTCGGCGGGGCGCGGGTGCAGCTCGACGAGCCCGACGCCGAAGGCGAGGCGGCCGCGGCGGTCGCGGCCCTGATCCCGCAGCTCAAGCAGGCGCTGTCCCTCGAGCTGCGGGAAGGCTGCACGGAGGCCTACCTCGAAGCCGTGCTGAAGCGGCCCGAGCTGGACGCGTGCACCGGTGCGCTGACAGGCGCGCTGGGGGAGCCCAAGAAGCCCTTCGGGGAGCGCCCGGCCTTCGACCGGGCGCTCGCCAAGCTGATCGACTCCCAGGGCGGGATCGAAGCCGGGCAGTGCCTGTTCCTGCGCCGGTTCAGCGACGGTCGGGTCGCCTTCGCCGCGCTCTGGCCCTGGTCGAACGGCGCCCAGATCACGCTCAAGCTCGGGGTCTACGCCTCTGCCTGACAGGGTCGCCCCCCTCACGCGGTCTGCCTCCCATGACCTCGACGACGCTGTATCGCCTGTCGGTGCCCAGGAGCGGAGCTGATCCGCCAGCGGGTTCCGCAGCCCGCCGCGGCTGCCCCTGCAGCCGTTCTTCTACCCCGTGCGAAGAGCGATCCAGATCGCGCGGGACTGGAACACCCAGGACGCGGCCTCGGGCTGCGTGGGGTTCGTCACGCGCTTCGCCGTCGCCAGCGCGTTCCTCGACGCCTACGAGGTGCGGTGCGTGGGCGGGCCCGAGCACCTGGAGTACTGGATCCCGGCGGAGGACCTCGGCGCGTTCAACCGCGCCCTGCTGGGGCCGATCGAGGTGACCCACACCTTCCGAGGCCCAGGCGTGAGGGTCTACCTCGACGACGAGCGACCCGCGCCTCCGGGCTGGGTCCTGGTGCGCTGGCCGGAGGAGGCGATCGCCCTGCTCGAGACGGGCGAGGTCGAGGCCCTGAGCCTGGACCACGACCTCGGCGACGCGGGCGATCGCCGCACCGGCTACGCGGTGCTGCAGTGGCTGGAGGAGGCCGTCGCGTCCCGCGGCGTCGTGCCTCCGGCCGTGCTCCGCGTGCACTCAGCCAACAGCGCGGCCCGCGCGCGCATGCTCCAGGCGATCGCCAGCATTCGCCGGCTGGCCGGCGGCCCTGAGGTGGGTCGCTCGTCCCGCTCGTAGGGACCGACCTGCACCTGGACCCTGTCCACCCTCGACGCCCTCGGTTTCGAGAGTTGTGGGCCGGCACGGTCCTGCGCCAGCGAAATCAACTCCTGGAGACACCATGCGACTGCTTTCCGCGACGCTGATCCTGGCGTGCGTCCTGCCCGCTGCAGCGTCCGACCCTGGCCTGCCCCTGCCCAAGCAGCCTGCGACGGACAAGCTGGAGACGACGACGAACAAGCCGGGCACGACGAAGCCGGCCTCGAGCCCGACGGATCAGGCCACCGCGGCGACGACCAGCGACCAGGACGCCAGCGGCTTCTTGTTCTCGGGCGAGCTGGTCCGCCGCGACGGAGCGCTCGTGCTGGTGCCGCCGCCCTCTACGGCCTTCGGAAACGACCCCGCGGCCTTCGTGGGACCGGCCTCCGGCGGCGGATATCGCCTGGCTGACGGGCCCCTGACGCAGCAAATGGGGCCCCTGGTGGGTCTGCAGGTCAGCGTGCGCGGGCTGATCACGATCGAGTTCGGGACCACCGGCGGGTTCAACCCGTTCCGCCTCGAGGTCAACCGGATCGTGACCCCGGCGCCCTTCGCGCGCTCTTGCGCGATCACTGGCGACCGCGAGGACGACCCGGTCGAGGGCCCGCTCCTCGCCACCATCGGTCACGGCAAGGGATTCACCCTGCCGATCGACGGCCCTCTGACCGGCCTGCTGCGCGCCCGTGCCCGCAACCGCCACGTCATGCTGCGTGGGTTCCGCGTCGCCGGTAAGGACGCGCGCCTGATCGTGACGGGTGCTCGGGCCACCGCCTCCCGGGAGCTGCCCGTGTTCGCGCCCGGCGCGAACGTCACCCAAGACGCCCCCCTCGGCCAGCTCGCCGCCGGCGAGCCGGTGTGGGTCGGCCCGGGCCGGGTCTACGTGACCGTCGAGTCCGACGCCGGCCTGAGCGGCGAGGCCCAGCTCGCCCGCCTGAGCTTCGGCGAGCGCCTGGCCCAGGGCCTGCTCGACGCGCTCAACGACGACTGACGTTGGTTCAGGTTTTCGAGGAGCGCTTCGGGGAGGGTCCGGTCCCCCCTTGGCCGCGCTGGGCTATACACACGCAGGGAATGTGAGTCTGCCAGAGCAGCAAACGACGGGTCCTCCCCGCATGCGCCGACCTCACGAGTACCGACCTGAACGACGGCGGGCCCTGGAGGTGGCTGGGGACTCGAGCACGCCACAACGAGCGTGAGGCTCGAGGGCAGCGTGCCGCCCCCGAGCCTCGTGCGCTGGGCTGTTGCTCGGTCTAGTCCTGCAGGATCACGTCCGCCTTGAGCACGGTGGCCCGAACGCCGTCGATCAAGATCCGGTAGCGGTCGCCGACCTCCGAGCGGATCACGAGGTGGGCGTGCTCTCCGACCTCGAAGTCTCGCATGTGGCCGTTGCCGTAGGTCACGCTGACCGTGGCGATCCGCGAGGTCATGGCGTGGATCCCGACCGCGAGGAAGGCCGAGGACTGGGGGTCGCGCCAGCCGGCGACCCTGACCGGCTTGGCGTGCAGACTCGGGATCGCGAGCCTCCCGAGCTCGATCCGTGCGCCGTCCTCACCCACCAACAGCGGGCCGCCGGGGTAGTAGGTCCCGCGCACGCTGGCCTCCTTGGGCGAGAGGATCTCGTCGACCTCGAAGCGGCCCTCGCTCCAGCGGCCGCTGATCGCGACCTCGCCCTCGTAGTCGCGCAGGGTCCTCAGGAGGGACGCGACGGGGCCGATCAGCTCCAAGACCTCGCCGGAGCCGATCGCGAGCCGGGGGCCACCGTCGTGCACCAGGCGTCCCGAGTAGCGCTCGAGGTCCGGGTCGGCCAGGATCACGACGTCGGCAAAGCCGTCGCCGTCGTGGTCCTCTCCGGTGTAGCCCTCCGCGTCGCTGGGGGGGTGAACCAGCACGTCGACGAGGCCTTTGCCCTCCTCGCCGGGGTAACCCTCGGCGTCACCCGGCGTGTCGACCTCGTCCTCCCCCTCGTAGCCTGCGGCGTCACGGGGGGTGTCGACGGCGGCGAGTTCTTCCTGCTCGAGAGCGGCGGCCAGGGCGTCGAGCTCGCGCATGATCTGGTTGATTCGCGGGGTGGGGAAGGTGTGCCCCGTGAACCGCACCATGGCGGGCGGGGGCGGGAGCCCCTCCTGGGCCAGGCAGGGGACGAACAAGGTCAACGCGAACAGGGCGGCGAGCCCACGGGACAGGTTCATGATTCCTCCTCGACCTTCGTTCAGGTCTGTCGTCTAGGAGGTGGTTCCCCGACGCGTGGCGGACTGCGCAGGCTTTTTCTCCTGGCGCTGGACACGCCTTGGGAGTGGCGCGGGACGCTTCCGGCGCGGGCGGGTGTCCAGCGTGGACGCCCCGCCCCGTTGGCACCCGCGTCAGCAGGCTCCTTCCAGCGCGGTGCGCGGCGAAGGCTCGCGCCAACCCGAGGCTGCCGACCAGGAGGAAACAACATGGTCGGGGGGAGCAAGCATGCGTCCGCTGCGCACACCCCTGAAACGACGACAGGCCCCCGGAGGGGGCCTGCGTACGGTGCGACGTGGTGGTCGCTTACTCGAAGCGGGCGAAGAGACTCGAACTCTCAACCCTCAGCTTGGGAATTGGGTCTCGAAAGCGCGTCAGGGCGCGCCTGTGTGGGCCTAACCGTGCCATGGTCAACGCGTTGGGCGTGGCCGAACCGTGCCGCCATGGGCCCCAGCGTGCCCCCATAAGCCGGCGGAATGGCCTGAATTCTGGCCTGAACCACCGTCAGATGCTTGGGGGCGCTGACGAGGGCTCAACAACAGCCACCCACGGTTGCGTCCCCCTCTCCCCGGCCCTGGGGAACTTCTCCGCCGGCCTCGCCGGGCGACCGGCGGGTCAACCACCACCATGCGACGAGCAAGGAGGCACCTGTCATCAGGGCGACGAGTGGCTTGGCGAAGGGGAGGAACTTCGCACCGAAGAGATTGAGGTAGACGACGAGCATGGGTGAGCCGCAGCACCCCACCAGGTAGCAGGCGACCACGGCTAGCACGCCCGAGAAGGTCACGCTCCCGATGGCGAAGCGCTTGGAGCTGCAGGAGCGCTGCTCGCGATACCGGCGCAGCGCGACCGCTGCGAACGCCAGGGACATCGAGTAAGAAAGCCCGAGCCAGTAGCTCTGAGTAGACACGTAGCCGTCCCACCACGAATGCTCGACGACCGGAGTCGCCGCCCAGCGGTCCTGAGCTGGGTCCTGCTCGGGGAACACGCCGAGCCAGAGGTAGTGGATCCCCAGCACGGCGAGGAGAACCACGAGGGGCAGAAGCGCGCGTCGCAGACGTTTCATGGCTCAGAGCCGGGGCGCTCCACGCGATCGGCGACGAAGATCAGCTTGTCGCCTGCCCTCTCCACGTTCCCTTCGATTCGGACCTTCTCATGGACGGCCGGCATGGGACCGCGCCAACGCACCGGGAGCTGGAGCGGAGCACAACTGGTCGAGCAGTCGTCGCAAGAGGGGTCTCCTCCTGGGGCATCAGTGAGCGCGATCGTGCCTTCCTCGCCCGAGATCGCGCTAACGACGCCCTGAAGGAGGTGGGGACCCGGAACGCCGGGGTCGGCTGTTCGCATGAACTCCGCCACACCGATCGGCGTCCGCGGCTTCGGGGTCGAGCTCTGTGACGACTCGACCGCGGCCGGCTGCGACGGGGCCAGGGCGGGCGAGGCAGGGGGCGACTCCTGCGGGCAGCCAACGAGAATCAGGGTCGCGGGGAAGAGCCACAGCAGGCTTCGCCTCAAGCTACGTTGGGTCATTAGAGTTCCTCTACCCACAGCTCGGGCCGCAGGATGTGCCGCGGGTGGTCCTTGATTCGGATGCCGCGCGCTCAGCGGCGGCGTCTTGGACGTAGGGGGCGCCGCTGCGGAGCGCGTGTTCGGCGCGCGCCAGCTCGCGTCCGAGGTAGGCCGCGTGGTCGAGGCGGGTCAGGAGCCCTCGCTCAATCGCGGGGATGTAGACCTCCGCTGCGTGCTGCCCTTCGATCGCGTGGTCGAGCAACCCGTCCTTGGTGTAGTGCTCGAGCGAGATCCGGTCCCGCGCGCAGTCGACGTAGACCACCAGGTACCCGGCCGGGTCGGGAATCATGCGGTTGGGGATGTAGCCCTGCTCCGGGACGATCACCCGCGCCTCATCGAACACCGGCGCGGGTCCCGGGGTTCGGGCTGCGCAGCGCTTGGCAGCCTCGAGCACCTCTTCGACCTCGCCCTGGCCGATCAGGTCGACCACCTCGATCGTCGCGCGGAAGTGCTCGATCGCCTTCGTGGAGACGTTGCGAAGCCTGGGCCGCTTGCCCTTGGCGTTCACAATGCGCCCGCGCTCGTCGACGCCGAAGCTGTGCATGGCGACGAGCGACTGGCCGGGTAAGTGGCCGATGGCTTTTCGGGAGTCCGCACCGCACAAGATCAGGAAGCGGACGTTGGGGTTCCCCAGCAGATTGAGCATCAAGCGCTCGATCCCCAGGTTCTCCGTCTGGAGCGTCCCAACGATTGCCAGGTCCTCAGGAGTCTTCCTCACGAGGGCCTCTGCGAGGTCCTCGTCGGTCAACGTGCACACCGCGACGGGAGCCTGGTACCGGAGCGCCGTGTACGAGCCCGCCAGCGGCGGCCAGCCGTCCCTCTCCTCAGGGGTCTCGGTCGGGCAGGGCTCGGATGCCACCGTGTCCTCTCCGAAGGCCGCGTTGAGTGCGTTGGTCGCCAGTGCCGGGTAGCAGACCTCGCAGCCCAGGCAGTCGTAGCGCCGCTCGACGAGTCGTTCACGCGCGTCGCTCACGATTTCGCCGAGCATGGGCAGACGCCGCCCGACCAGGAAGGTTCGCTCGATCGCCGTCAAGGTGTCGTGCAGGCAGCCGCAGCTCCAGCACTTCTTGGCGTCCGCCGCATCGCGGAGCTGCTGTGTGGCCTCCTCCAGCGCCGCGCGCTCCCCCTGCGCCAGGCTCATGCCAGGCCTCCGACGTCTTCCAACAGGCACAGTCCGCGATCGATGAGGATCGCCACGCACGGGTCGTCGATCCGATAGAAGACGTTCGAGCCCTCACGGCGCGAGGCCACGATCCCACGGTCGAGGAGGCGCTGGAGCTGGTTTGAAACGGCCTGTGGCTTCATGCCGACGGCTTCGGCCAGATCGGAGACGCAGCGCTCCTCGTCCTGGACGAGCGCATGGATCAGGCGCAGGCGAGTCTCGCTCGCGAGGATCTTGAACAGGTCACGCAGTCCACCCACCTGGGCGGTCGTCAGCGGAGGCCGCTCTCGGAGCGACGGCTTCTGGCGCTGCTGTTTGGTGCGCGTGAGTCGGGGCATGGGCTACTCCTTCGCCTGCATTACACCATAGCGTGTAATCGTGGATTGTTCCCGCGCCAAGAGGTGCAGAGGACATGCCTTGCGAGTGCGGTCGGCCGGCCCTTCCCACTCTTGCCTGACGTGCTCCTCCTGGGCCAGCAGGCCCAACGCGAATCACCTTGACCCAGTACCTAGGTACGGGCCGTAGACTCGCGACCATGACGATCGGCGAGCTGGCGAAGATGTGCGGTGTTGGGGTGGAGACGATCCGCTACTACGAACGGCGGGGGCTAATCCCCGATCCACGTCCCGGGAAGGTCGGCTACCGCGAGTTTTCGAACGACGACGTCCGTCGTGTTCGCTTCGTCAAGCAGGCCCAGGGGCTCGGGTTCACGCTCAAGGAGATCGCTGAGCTGCTCGCGCTGCGGGTCTCGCCCACGACCACCTGCACCGACGTGCGCGACCTGGCCGAGGCCAAGCTCGAGGACATTGAGGAGAAGCTGCGGACGCTCAAGGCGTTCAAGAGGGCACTCGGCAAGTTGGTCCGGGAGTGCTCACAGACTGGCGCGAAGGGCGCATGCCCGATCCTGGACGCCATGGACGACACCAAGACCCCCATGGACGCCACCAAGACCCCCGTGAAGAGACCCATAGCCAAAAGGAGCTCGAGGAAATGACGACCAAACGAAAGATCGAAGTGTTCAGCGCGGGCTGCGGAGCCTGCGACGAGGCAGTGGCCCTTGTGAATCGCCTAGCCTGCCCCTCGTGCGAGGTCACCGTCCTCGACATGCAGCAGCCCGAGGTCGCAGAGCGCGCCAAGGGCCTCGGCATTCAACGTGTTCCCGCGGTCGTCGTTGACGGAAAGCTCGCCGAGTGTTGCGCGGTCAGCGGCCCGACCGAGGCCGGGCTTCGTGCAGCTGGCGTTGGAGGCGCCGCCTGACCCCGCAGCACGTAGCGAATCGGCGAGCGGGAGTGTTCCTCGGGCTCGTGCTCCTGGGTGCCGTCGGCTGCGCCACCAACGCCGAGCCAAGCCCAGACCCGGAATCAGCGGATGCGAGCCTCAGGACCACGCTCGTCTACGTCGAAGGAATGACGTGACCTGTCGGCTGAGGTTCTCCTACCTCACAAGCCCTGGAAGGGCTTGACGGAATCAAGGCGGTTGCCATGCGCTTCGACAAGCGGGAGTACGAGGTCACCTACGACCCAAACACGGTGTCCATCGACACGATCATGGAGACGATCAAGGGGCGAGGGTTCACCCCCAGTCTGACCCCCCTCGCCACGACCCCACCCGAGCAGGGCCGCTTGAGCGACGAAGACCGGGCCAAGCTTGACGTGCGCACGATCACGCATGGGGACGCGGTCGAGCTCAGCGAGCACCTCGTCGCCGGCAAGGTGACGATCTTCGACTACTACGCAGACTGGTGCGGGCCCTGCCTGCTTCTGGCCCGCGACCTCGAGCAGCTCTTGCTCACTCGGCCCGACGTGGCCGTGCGGAAGATCGACATTGTGACCTGGGAGTCGGAGGCCGCAGTCCAGGCCACCCGCAAGTTCAAGCTCAAGGGGATCCCCTACGTGCGCGTCTACGGGCCGACCGGGGAGTTCCTCGGCGCGGTGCCCGGGAACAGCCTCCCCAAGATCATGGCCCTCTTGCCGAAGCGGGCAGCCGATTGAAGGTCGGTGCCCCCCAACTCCTAGCTGTCCTCGCCCTCGCGCTGACCACCCCCGTGTATGCCCAGGGCTGACCGGCCTGAAGCAACCCCGCCATCCCGAGAGGCGGGGACACGGGGCCCGGTTCGGTCCCCAAAGAACAAGGAGCGATCCGCCTCTCCCTCAACGTCGTTTGGGGTGTGGATTTCGAAGGCGGGCACCGGGAGGACGAGGGGATCTCCCCGTCTGGCCAGGTCGTCAGCGTGCCTCTCTATCGGCACGAGGTCTCGCTGGACTTCGTCCGCACCGAACTGGGGGTCGAGTACACGTTCCTCGACGACTGGGACGTCTGGCTCCGAATCCCATACGAAGTCAAGGCGCAGAATGTCTCGTTTCGCAGAGTCGAGCCTGCGACGCTCGATCAGGTCCTGGCGCAGAAGCGGCACACCGACACCCACCATCGCACTGAGACATACAGCGGCTTGAGCGACCTCATGCTCCTGGTCGGCCACCGCCTGGAAGACCTGCTGGTCGAGGGTGCTGCCCTAACCGTGGCCGCCGGCTTCACGATCCCCACGGGTCAGACCGAGCGAAATCCGTTCGAGGCGGGCGACCGGGGAGTGGAGCACCTCCACATCCAATTCGGCACAGGCACGGTCGACCCGCTCCTCGAGCTCTACTACCACCTGCCGCTTCCCGCTGACCTGGCCCTGGGTGTCAGCGCGACCGGTCGCTTTCCGCTCTACGAGAACCCCAAGACCTACCGCGCACCCGTCGAGGTCACGGGGAACATCCGGCTGGGGTATGCGCTCACGTCATGGCTGGACATCGCCGCGGACTTCACGACGTTCTGGCAGTCCTTTGGCTACTGGGACGGACACCGCGACAAGAACTCAGGGCTGTTGAGCATTCTCGCAGCGGTCGGCATCACCGTCCGCCCAGGCGCCGGCCTCGCCATCAACTTGGGCGTGCGCTACCCCCTCTACCAGCGGACGTTGTCCAAGGACGGCGACACGTTCGAGCAGGGGCCGTCGTTCTTGTTCTCGGTCTCCTGGCTGTTTCCTTGATCTCGGACGCTTGCCGCACTGGGCGGAGTCGCGATCCCATCCGTTTGCTTCACTCGTCGCTTGCCTCCACAGAGTCACCCGGTCGCGTCAGAGCGGACCTCGGTGGAGCCCACGTCTGCGTGTCGTCTCCAGCTTTCACCGGGCCAGAGGTCTCCCCTGCCTTGTCGAGCCAGTTGGACCAAGCACTGGAGCCTGACCACAGCGGAAAGGCGCGCGATCTCCTCTTCGGCGCTGGACGCTCCTCGAGCCGTAGCTGAGTGATCTCGTCCGCATGTTCTGCCCACCAGCCGCGAGCACGGTCATGGTCCCAGGTCTCTTCCAACTCCAGCGAGCCCAGCCGTTGCCAGAGCGCCGCCGCATCAATGGGGCGGGCAGCGCGGTCCTTCTCGAGGCACTCCATGATGAGCTGCTCGAGGGCTACAGGAATGGGAAGCTCGGTTCGCGACGACGGGGGCTCAGGCGGAGTCTTCTGGTGATCGTCGAGGATCCGCAGGATGTCGTCGCCCGCGAAGACGAGCGTCCCAGTGAGCAGCCAGTAGGCGGTGCAGCCAATGGCGTACACGTCCGCGCGCTGGTCAATGTCGCTCTCACTACGTGCGACCTCTGGCGCCATGAACGCAGGAGTGCCGACGATCTCCTCCTCCGCATTCGCGGATGGTCGTCCGAGCGCCGTGACGAGACCGAAATCCAGGACCTTCACGAAATCTGAGCGGATGCCCACACGGCAAACGCAGACGTTGGCTGGTTTCACGTCTCGGTGCACGAGCCCTATCCCGTGAGCTTCCGCGAGAGACTCGCAGAGCTGACGAAGCAAGTGGACTGTTCGCGCCGGTGACAGAGGTCCAAAGCAGCGGACGAGCGCGTCAAGCTGGAGGCCGTCGAGCAGCTCCATGACGTAGAAGAATGTCCCCTCGCGGCTGACGCCGTAGTCATACAGTCGAACCGTATGGGGAGAGGTCAGGCTGGCCGTCGCTCTGGCTTCCTGCTCGAAGCGCGTCACCGCGCCACGGACGTCCTGGCCCTGCTCACCGCCCACTCCCCGCAGGTCGATCAGCTTGATCGCTGCGGGGCGAGCCAGGAGCGCGTGCTCCGCGCGCCAGACCTCTCCCATCCCGCCTCGTCCCAAGAGCTCCGTGAGCCGGTAGCTCCCGAGTCGTCGCACCTCATCACCCGCAGCCGAGGCCGCCGTCCCCAGGTCATACAGGAGGGACGCCGGAATCACGGCCAGCGCAGCCACGAGGTAGTTCGGGACGAACGTGTTGGCGAGGACGCTAGCCGGCGCGACCTGACCTCCTTCAATGAGGAGCCACATGAAATGGGCCACGGGTGCGGCCGTCGCGCAGGAGAGCGAGAGCAGCAGGCTCCGCCGTGGCGGAGCTGGGATGAGCAGCGGGAAGACGAGGATCCAAACTGCGAGCCAGGAGAGGTGTTCCATGACGGACTGGAGCATGAGGTCGCCGTAGAACGCGCAGGCAGCGATGGTGAACGCCCCGGCCAACTGGTAGATCGAGCCAATCTGCATGACGCGCTGCGATGTCCAGCGGCGGTTCCCTGCGACCCATGCCATGGCAGCAGAGAGGAGCAGCAGGGTTCCCTGCGCGACGACGAAGTGGCGGAGATGCGGCGGCGGCGCCATGCGCGCCACCTCGTAGAACACCAAGTAGAGCAAGAGGATGAGCGCCACGACGCCTGCGAACAGGGCGGCGACGAGTCGCAGACGGTTGCGAGCGAGGTCGAGCACTTCCTCGGCCAAGAGGGCGCTCGTGCCCAGCGCACTGCTTTGAGCCCGGTGCAGGCTCATGCGTCCTCCAGCCAGAGTGAGTGCCCTCCCTGCCCGGATCTCAGGATCCGGGCAGGGAAGACGGTGGGGGCCAGAGGCGTCAGCCCCTGGCGGGGGTCTCAGTGGTCGTGGCCGTCACCTTCCTTGTGGTCACCGGCCTTGTCGGCGTCGTGGTCGTGGCCGTCACCTTCCTTGTGGTCACCCGGCTTGTCGGCGTCGTGACCGTGACCGTCGTCGGTGCTGTGGGTTTCAGCGCCATGGTCGTGACCGTCGCCTTCCTTGTGCGGCTTCTCGCTGGGGCACCCGAGCAGGCAGCAGGCTCCTAGGACGAGGGTGATGATGCGAATCTTCATGGGACGAGCTCGACTTTCGTTCGTGTTCCTCATGGAACGGGTGTCTCCGGACCGCCGTCCGGACTGGAAGGGTCTGGTGGGAGGGGGTCTTCGCCCGAGCCCTCCTCAGGCTGCGGCAGAGACTCCGGCTGCTCCGGCTGCTCCGGTTGCTCCAGTTCGGGCGGCATCTCGGCAGCAGGGGAGTCGAGGTCCCAAAGCGGCATGGTGTCCTCCTCGTGCGTTCTAGCGCTCTCCCACACGGTTGTTCTCGCTCCGAATCGCCTGTAGAGCGCTGGCAACACCAGGAGGGTCAAGAGCGTCGAAGTCAACAAGCCACCGATGACCACGGTCGCGAGCGGTCGCTGGACCTCTGCACCCGCTGACGTTGCCAGCGCCATGGGGATGAACCCGAACGACGCGACCATGGCAGTCATGAGGACCGGCCGCAGTCGAGTCCGGGCCGCTTCGATCGCCGCGGTTGCGGCGTCCATGCCTTCGCCCCGCAACTGGACGACGTAGGAGATCAGCACGACGCCGTTCAGGACGGCGACTCCAAACAGCGCAATGAACCCAACGCCCGCTGAGATCGAGAACGGGTACCCGCGGAGGGCGAGGACGACGATCCCTCCTGTGATTGCTAGCGGGACGTTCAGGTAGATCAGCGTCGCGAGCCTCAGCGACCCAAACGTGCTGTAGAGCAAGACGAAGATCAGGAGGAGCGCCAACGGCACGAGGACCGAGAGGCGGGCGGACGCCTCCTGCAGGTTCTCGAACTGGCCTCCCCACTCGATCGTCCAACCGGGCGGGAGCTTCACGTTCTGGTCGACGGCCACCTGGGCGTCCGCGACCACCGAAGCCAGGTCGCGGCCCCGGACGTTGGCCTCCACTGTGATCCGCCGGCTGATCCGCTCGCGGCTGATCTGTGCGGGACCCGATTCCAGACGCAGGTCCACGAGCTGGCTGAGCGGCACCTGCACGGGAGGCTCGTCGCCTTCAGCAGGCTTTGAGACGCGAAGGTCGCGAATCCCCTCCAGGGTGCTCCGCACGTCCCCGCTGAATCGCACTTGCAGCTGGAAGCGCTTCTGTCCTTCGAGGACGGTCCCCACTGGCCGGCCGCCGATGGTCTCGATCACGTCGAGCACGTCCTCCGCATTGATCCCCAGGCGAGCGATCGCGTCCCGTTTGAGGCGGACCCGGAGGGTCGGTAGCCCGATGGTCTGCTCCGCCTTGGCCTCCTGAATGCCTGGGACCTCGCTGATGGCGAAGACGACCTGGTCGGCGACCTCCTTCATCTGGTCGATGTCGTCGCCGTAGATCTTGATTCCAATATCCGAGCGGACGCCGCTGATGAGCTCGGAGACGCGCAACTCGATCGGCTGCGAGTAGCTGAACATGACGCCTGGGAATCCCTTCTTCAGGCGCGCGTCGATCGCTGCGAGCAAGTCCGCTTTGGAGTCGAAGCGCCAGGTGTCTGGCGGCTCGAGGATCAAGTAGGTGTCGCTGATCTCGACGCCCATGGGATCGGTGGCGATCTCGGGTCGACCGGTGCGGGAGACGATCGTCTTGACCTCAGGGAAGTTGTCTTTGATCTCCTTCTCGACCCGAAGGCTGACCCGGTTCGACTCCTCCAGCGAGATGCTCGGGATCCGCCAGATCTGCATGGCGATCGCCCCCTCGTCCAGGCGAGGGATGAACTCCGCTCCCAGGAAGGGCGCCATGCCAAGGCTCGCCAGGAACAGGGCCAGGGCCGCGACGCCCGTGCGGACCGGCTTACCGACAGTCCGCACCAAGAGCGGCTCGTAAATCCGCTTCGCCAGACGGAAGAGCGCTGGCTCGGTCTCCCGGACGTTCTTCAAGAAGAAGGACGCCAGGACTGGCATCAGCGTCAGCGCGCAGACCAGTGAGCCGGCCAGGGCAAAGACCACGGTCAGCGCCATGGGTCGGAACATTTTCCCCTCGATCCCGCGCAGGGCGAGGATCGGCAGGTAGACGATCATGATGATCCCGACGGCGAACACGACCGGGCGCGCCACCTCGTGACACGCCCGGCGAACCTTCTCGAGGTGCGGCGTCTCGGTGTCGTCTCTGTGGTGGTGCAGGTAACGAATCACGTTCTCGATCAGCACCACCGAGCCGTCGACGATCAAGCCGAAGTCGATCGCTCCCAAGGACATGAGATTCCCGGAGAGCCCGGCCCAGGCCATGGCGGTGAAGGCCATGAGCATGGAGAGCGGGATCGCTGAGGCGACGATCACGCCGCCGCGCAAGCTGCCGAGCAGCAAGAGCAGCACGATCACCACGAGAATCCCGCCCTCAGTCAGGTTCTTCGCGACCGTCCAGATCGTGCGGTCCACGAGCTCGGTGCGGTCATAGAACGTGTCGATGGTGACCCCTTCGGGCAGCGTCTTCTTGATCTCCTCGATCTTGGCGTGGACGTCGCGAGAGACCGTGCGCGAGTTGGCCCCCATGAGCATCATGACGATCCCTACGACCGCTTCCCGGTCGCCGTCACGGGTCACTGCCCCCTGGCGGATCATGGGCGCGAACTCCGCGGTCCCGAGGTTGCGCACGTAGACGGGGGTGCCGTCCTTGTGCCCCACGACGACGTCGGCGAGCGCGTCGAGGTCACCGATGAGCCCCTCTCCGCGAATCAGGTACTGTTCGCCCGCGTGCTCTATGTAGCCGCCGCCGACGTTGCGGTTGTTGCGCTCGACAGCCTCGAAGACGTGCTCGAGCGGGATCCCGTACGAGACGAGCTTGTCCGGGTCCAGCGTCACCTGGTAGGTCTTGAGCTCGCCGCCGAAGGCGTTGACCTCCACGACGCCAGGGACCGAACGGAGCTGGTAGTTGACATACCAGTCGAGGACCGTGCGCAGCTCCATGGGGGAGTAGCCCTCGCCGCGGACTTCGAACTGGTAGATCTCCCCCAGACCTGAGGAGATCGGCCCCATGGCCGGTTCCCCATAGCCCTCAGGGATCTGCTCGCGGGCTTCCACGAGGCGCTCGGAGATCAGCTGTCGGGCCCAGTAGATGTCGGTCCCTTCCTCGAAGACGACAGTCACGGCCGAGAGTCCGAACTTGCTGACGGAGCGGATCTCTTCCACGCGAGGGAGGCCGCTCATGGACGTCTCGACAGGGAACGTGATGAATCGCTCGACCTCCTCCGGTGCGAGCCCCGGGCTGTTGGTGAGGATCTGCACCTGGACGTTGGTCACGTCGGGAACGGCGTCGATGGGAAGGCCCTGAAGGGAGCGGATGCCCACGGCTACGACGAGCAGCCAGAGGACCACGACCAGGAAGCGGTTGTTGAGTGAGAAGTCGACGATTCGATTGATCACGCGAGGACTCCTGGCCTAGTGAGAGTGCCCGCCGCCGAGCTCGCCTTGACGAGCCGCCGACTTGAGCGTGAACGTGCCTTCGATGACCACGCGGTCGCCTGCCTTCAGACCACTCTTGATCTCGACCAAGTCAGCGCCCCGAGCGCCGATGACGACCTCGCGCCGCACGAACCGCTGCTTGGGCCCCCCGTCGTGGTCGTCATGACCCGCGTGGTCGTCGTGGCCGGCCTTGGTCTTGTCGTGCTCGTCGTGGCCTTCGTGGTCGTCATGGCCGGCCTCGGCCTCGTCGTGACCCTCGTGGTCGTCGTGGGAGTCCTCTCCCTCGTCGTGACCCTCGTGGTCGTCGTGGCCAGCCGCGGGAGCGCCGTCCAAGGCCACGAACACATAGTTCCGCTCCCCTTCGTGAACGATCGCTCGCTCCGGGACTGTGACCGCAGCCTGTTGCTCGGCGAGGATGAGCTCGACGGTGCCGAATAGGCCCGGGCGAAGGGGGAACTTCTCGTTCCAACCGGCGATCGCGGTGTTGGGGAGCTCTACGCGCACCTTGCAAGCTCGGCTCGTGGGATCGACGTGGTAGTCGAGGAAGGTGACCTCGCCGGTGAGCGTGACCCCAGGGAACGCTTCCAGGCGGATTTCAGCCTTCTGGCCGCGCTGGACCCGGCGCAGGTCCCGCTCGTAGACGCTGGCGACGACCCACACGCGGCTCAGGTCCTGGATCAGGAACAGCTTGCTCGACGTCTCGACGTACTCGTTCTCAGTGATGTCCCGGGCAACGAGCACGCCCCCCCGCGGAGCCCTTAAGGGGTAGCGTCCGTGCCCGTGCTCCTCGTCCTTGTCGAGGCCCTGCAGGTCCTCGGTGCTCAGGCCCAGGATCCTGAGACGCTCTTCAGCGGTGTGAAGTTGGATCTGGCGCTGGTTGATCTCCCCGCCCAGGGCGAGCACTCTGCTGTCTCGGTCCAGGCGCGCCTGCGCCAGGGCCTTCTCGGCCTCGTAGTAGGGGCGCAGGGTCGTGATTTCCTGGTCCTTGAGCTTCTCCTCACGCTCGAAGATCGTTTGAGCGACCTGCACCCCGCGCTCTAGCAGGACGGTCTCTTGCTCGAGCATGCGCCGGGCAGCATCGACGGACGCTCGCGCCTCCATGTAGGTGCTCGCGGCCTGGCCGAGCTCGGTGCTATCCAGCTCACAGAGGATCTCGTCCGCTTCAACCATGTCGCCGAGCTTCTTGCGAATGCTGCGGACCAGGCCCGGGACCTTCGGCGTCACGTGAGCCTGGGTGTCCAGGTTCTCGTGGACGACGGCAGTCAGGCGCAGCCGCTCGGTGACGACAGCGGGTCCGGCGACCTGCGTTTGGATCCCAGCCGCCTTGACCTGCCCGCTGGCGAGGGATACTTCGTTGCTGCTCGCTCCAGGAGGACCGTGGTCGTCATGCCCTGCGTGTCCGTCGCCTCCGCTGCCGTCGCAGCCAGAGAGGACGAGCGTCGTGAGCAGGATCGCGAAACTGGAGGTGGCAGCCGCGTTGCCGTGGAGGTGCTTCACTTGGACTCCTCTTCGTGGGTCTCGGAGGCGGATGGGAGGGGGGTGCGGGCGGACGGGAGCAGACGCCCGCAGGCGCTGTCGAGTCGGATGCGCGCTTCGGCCGACGCTTGGCGCGCTGCCAGGAAGCGGGCCTGGGTATCCAGGACTTGCCGCTGGGCGGTGAGGATCTCGAGGGGGGTGACCTCGCGCGCTTGGAAGGCGCGTTCGGTGAGGCGCAGGGTCTCTTCGGTTTGGGGGCCCAGGCTGTTCTCGAAGAGCTCGAGCACGGCCCGAGCCTGGTTCCCCTGGGTCAGCGCAGCGTGGATCTCGGCGCGAGTTCGCTGCACGGCGACCGTCACGCGGTGCCGGGCGGCGTCACGGCTTCGTTGGGCGGTCTCGACTGCGGCTTCGTTGAACCAGGTGAAGATCGGGAGCTGGATGGCGATCCCGGTGCCGATCTCGATCTGAGGCCACTGGCGGGCACATTCCAGCCGCAGCTGCTCTTCTGCCTGCTGGTAGTCCGCCAGAACTTCCTGCAGGTCGGGTCGGCGCTCCAGCGACTCGGTGACGAGCTGGCTGGCGTCCTCAGCGGGGGTGCCTGGCGGAAGCGTGAAGCGATCGAGGGAATCCTGGAGCTCCCTGTCAAGCGCGGGGGGGAGGCCCAGGAGCCCATTCAGAGCCTGCTGCGCCTGGTTGGCCGCGTTTCGAGCGCCGAGCACGTCAGCGCGCACCGTGTCCGCAGCCACTCGCGCCAGGCCCTCCTCGAGCGCCGTCGCCGCCCCGGCCGCGCGCGCGCGAGAGAAGTACTGCAGGGTTTGCTGAGCGATCTCGGCCACGCGCTCGAACTGCGCGAGGCTGGCACGCGCGACGAGCAGCCGGACGTAGGCCAGATGGACGTCACGAACCAGCGCTCACTCGGCGCCGGCAAGGCGCGCGGCAGTGGATTGGATCTGGGCGCGGGCAACCCCCTCCTTGGAGTCGATCTCTCCCCAGCGGGGTACCTCCCAACTCAAGCTGACCCCGGTGAGCCAGGACGTGGAGTCGACCTTTCCCTCGATGATCGCGTCTGCGATCGGGTCCCCGGCGCTCCACCCGATCACTGGATCGGACAGGAGCCCGGCCTGCACGAGCTGCGCCTCCGCGACGCCGACGTCGGCGCGGAGCGCAGTGAGGGTCGGGTTGCGGCGCACCGCGATGGCCGACGCCTCGAGCAGGGTCAAGCCGTCAGACACGTCGAACGACGTGACCACCGCTGCGACGTCTCCCGCTGAGACTCCGTCCAGCCCAACCGCGTCGAGTGCTCGAAGGATCTCGATCGGCTCGACGGGGTCGGCCTCGTAGCTCGTGCAGCCGGCCAAGAGCGCGGCGAGGCCAAGGGACAGCACAGCACGCGGCGCGGACGTTGAGCGCGGATGTGGGGTTTGGTTCTGGGGAGGCATGCTTCTCTCTCGCTCGTGGGGGGACGGAGCACCGCTGGCGCCCCAGGGGCGTCCGCGGGTTCACACGACGCCGGGGTCAGGCGAAAGGGCCTGGTGCCGACGGGAGAGATCTAGCAGCGAATGACGATGGTTCTTAGGAAATCGAGCTGGGCTTCGCCGGGGCTCCGATTGCGCGCGCGGAAGCTTGGCTGGCCTCGGGGACACGGGAGTTCGGGGAGCACCGCGAACAGGGATAGGGGAGGTAGCGGAGGGGGAGTGGAGTTCTCGACTCGCTGGCACGGACCAAGGACGCTGTCTTCACAGCCTCTGCAACCCCCTTGCTCGTGTTCGGAGACCTGCGGGCTGGAGCCTGGAGCAGCGTTGGTCGGCTGGGGCGTGCTGCAGCATTCAGCCGCGCTCCACTCGAACGAAACCTGCCCGTCGGCCTCTTGGCACAAGACGAGCCCCGAGCCGAAGATGGCGAAGGCCACCTGCGAGAGCAGGACGAGGACAATGACGAGGGTAGGAGGCTTTCGGATGGACATGGCACGCAGCTAGAGGGAGGGATCGAGACTCCGACGCGCAGATAGCGCGTCAGCGCAAGACTCGTCCGGTCTCTAGCAGCGCAGGTTGACGGTACGGAGCGCCGTCAACTCCCCATCAGGCCATGGACTGGGCGTCTGAGCGGGCTGAGGCGAAGCACAGGCTTCCCAAGACCAAGCTGCGTGATCGATCGTGAAGACGGCCGACGACAGGGCAACTGAGCGCGCCCCCTCGTCGTGCTTCAAAGAGACGACAAGGGCGGCGTCTTCACAGCCACCGCAGTCGTCCTGATCGCGAACCTGCTCAACGCCGTCCGACTGAGGGGTATCCACCACGCAGCAGTTGGAGAGGATGAATTCCAGGACCTGAGTCCCGCTCCCCTCTTGGCAAACCACGAAGGCGGGAGTGAAGACCGCGAGCAGGAGCTGTGAGAACAGCGTTGAGAAAATAATCGCGTTACGCACGGTCCGCTTCACTTGCACATGAATAGCACACGCGCGGGGAGGCTGGCAAGCCCCTCGGTGTCCAGACGCGGAATCAACTGGCCCAAGCTCAACGCTCACCAAGGCTCCAGGCTCGTGATCAAGGACGACTCGAATTCGCTGGTTCGCTGGGTCAACCTGCCGACTGCGCCGCGGATGCCTCGCACGTCAATGACCGTCGTCATGCGGGGAATCAAGACCGGTGTCTGCGTTCCGCGCCTTGTCGTCAGACGCTGGGGCGTTCGTGGACGGCGAGTCCTGATGGTCGTGCTGGTGCTTGTGCTCGTGCGCGGGCATGAGTCGACGAGACAGTCTCCACGCGAATAGTCCAGTAACTGCAAGAACGAACACAGCTAGAGCGATGAGTGCCTTCGGGCCCAAGGCCAGGGACGGGGACTCCAGCCGCTCGCTTTGAGCACGGGTCTTATCCGCTCGCTTGCGCTTCTTGGCTCGTTGAGAGTGGCGGCGTTTCTTTCGAGACGGCTTTCTTCCCATGCGGTCCTCCGAAAGGCAGGCGAACTCACTCACTCGGGGCCCGGCGGGTCAGCTCTGTCATTGAGGAGCCGGAGGGCATTGAACACGACGAGCAAAGAGGCCCCCATGTCGGCAGCGATCGCCGCCCAGAGGGAGGCGAGCCCGGCGAATGTCAGCACCACGAACACAGCCTTGATCGCGAGCGCGAACACCGTGTTCTGTTGGATCACCGAGAGCGTTCGTTGGCTATGGCCCACCAACCAGGCCAGTTTGGACAAATCGTCGGTCATGAGCGCGACGTCTGCGGTCTCGACGGCGACGTCGGTCCCCATGGCACCCATGGCCACGCCAATGCTCGCGCGAGCGAGGGCAGGCGCGTCGTTGACGCCGTCGCCGATCATGGCGATCGGACCGAACTCTCGTTCGAGCGCCACCACGGCCTCGACCTTGTCCGCAGGGAGCAGCTCCGCGCGGACGTCGGTGATCCGGACCTCAGCAGCGACGGCCTTCGCGGTCTCGGCGTTGTCTCCCGTCAACATGCTGACGCCCGTGACCCCAGCTGCCTTGAGCGCGGCGACCGAGGCCTTGGCGTCCGCCCGCACCGCGTCAGCGAGGGTCAAGAACCCACACACATGATCGTCTCGCCCGACGACGACGACTGAGCGGCTGGCCGAGGCGTGCTGTTCGAGGACCTCGTGGACTCCAGGTTCCTCCTGGCCGCGCTCTTCCAGCCAGCGATGCGAGCCCAGCCAATATTCCCGACCGTCCACAGTTCCCAGCGCTCCCTTGCCAGGAATGATCGTGACGCCTTCGACCGCGGGGATCTCGATCGCCTGCTCCCGCGCGTGCGCCACGATCGCTCGAGCGAGGGGGTGATCGCTGTGCTGCTCGACGGCCGCGGCCGCCGCGAGGAGCTGCTCCGGAGTGTGGTCGTCGTGCGGGATCACCTCCACGACCCTGGGGTGGCCCTCGGTCAGGGTCCCGGTCTTGTCGAGCGCGACGACCTTGATGCTCGCGGGGACCTCCAGGAATCGGCCGCCCTTGACCAAGACCCCGTTCCGCGCGGCTGCCGCGAGCCCAGACACTACGGCGACCGGGGTCGCGATGACCAAGGCGCACGGACAACCGATCACCAGGAGCACCAGCGCCCGGTAGAACCACTCCGACCAGTTCGCGTCGAATAGAAGGGGCGGCCCGATCCACACCGCTGCGGCCAGGGCGAACACGATCGGAGTGTAGATTCGCGCGAAGCGCTCGACCCACTGCTCGGAGTCGGAGCGGTCCTTGCGGGCTTCGCCCACCATGCGCACGATCTGAGCCAGGGTCGTGTCAGCCGCCGTCTTGGTGGCCTTGACGTCCACCGAGCCGTTCCCGTTGATCGTCCCCGCGTAGACTTCGCTCCCAGGTTCCTTGAACACCAGCCGGCTCTCACCCGTGATCGGAGCCTGGTCGACCTCAGTACGTCCGTCCACGACGACCCCGTCGAGGCCGAAGCGCTCGCCCGGTCTGACGTTGAACACCGTCCCGACGGAGACGCTGGCGGGGTCCACCTCGACGAGCTCGCCCCCACGCCGCACGCGCACCTTGGGCGGAGCCAGGGCGAGGAGGGTCTCGACTGCGCGGCGAGCGCGGCCGACGCTCCAAGCTTCGAGGGCCAGCGAGAGCGCAAACAGGAACGAGACGGCGGCGGCTTCGAACCACTCCCCGAGTCCGATCGCTCCGGCGACCGCGAGGGTCATGAGCAGGTTCATGTCGGGGCGAACCGAGAGCAGAGAGCGCCAGGCCTTGGGGAGGACGAGGAGGAGCCCCGCGATCACCGCGATCCCGTAGGCCGTGATCGCTGGCCAGGGAACGACGTGGCCACCCTCGGCGAGCCCCTCGCTGCCGACCGCCTCGCTGAGGCTGGTCAGGCTCGCGTGCAGGGCAAAGCCAAGGGCGACGCCCGCGCCGCTGAGCGCGGCGAGGACGCTGCGCCCATGAGCCTCCCACCAAGTGGCAGGCGGCGGTCCGCCTGCACCGATCGGCTGGGCGTGCATGCCGGTCGTGGCGACCGCAGCTACTACCACCTCGGTGTCGATCCGGCCGGGGACTTCCATGACCCCGGCCAGGACGTCGAAGGACAGCTCGTCAGGGGAGACCACATCCGAGAGGGCCTCCCGCAAGGCGCCGATCTCTTCGGCACAGTCCATGCCCCGAACCTGGTAGCGCACTCCGGCGCCTGCGCTGGGCGCGCCGGTGCTTGGCGCCGGTGCTGCGCACTCGTCCTCGCAGTGGCGCTCCGGGTCGTGATTCATGGTTGCCGTATGTGTTGGTTAGTGGTCATGCCCGTCCCCTTCGGAGTGTTCGTCGCTGTTACTACTGGCGCTGGCCGGCTTCTTCTTCAAGAACTCTTGCTCCAGCTCGGGATGGCAGGTGAAGCACTGCGAGTCGGCCAGTGCATGCTGCTCGCACCAATCGCCCTTCTCCTTGAAGCCCGCGACCAAGGTCTCGTCGCAGCGACTGCAGATCGATTCCGGGACACCGTGCTCGGGGCACCAGTCGGCGGCCTCCTTCTTCTGGACAAGCGGGGCAGCAGGCGTGGCCGGGGTCTCAGCAGGGGCCGGCGTCGCCGGTTGAGCGCTGTTGTCCGGGCAGCCCAGCAAGGTCAGCGCGAGGGCAGGCAGCGCGAGGAGTTGAACGGTTCGAGAGGGACGACGAAGGTGAGTCACGATGCCTCCAGGGGATCGTCGACGGTCGCGCCAGCAGCGACGAGCGCGGGAGCGCCTGCCGGCTGCGGAGGAGCGGCCGTCTGGGGGTGGGAGAAACGGCCCGTCCACGAGTAGAGGACGGGCAATACGAGCAGGGTCAGAAGGGTGGCGCTGAGAATGCCACCGATCACGACGGTCGCGAGCGGTCGCTGGACTTCAGCCCCCATGCCGGTGCTGAACGCCATGGGCACGAAGCCGAAGGCGGCGACCAAGGCTGTCATGAGGACGGGTCGCAAGCGGACAAGGGAGGCTTCTTCAATCGCCACAAGCAATGGAAGCCCGTCGTCGAGGAGCTTGCGCACGTAGGAGATCAAGACCAAGCCGTTGAGGACGGCGATCCCAGAGAGCGCTATGAACCCGACTGCAGCCGAGATCGAGAAGGGCATGCCGCGAAGCCAGAGCGCGAACACCCCGCCGACGGCCGCCAGCGGAACGGCGGTGAAGATACTCAGCGCGTCGACGACGGACCCATAGGTCACGTAGAGGAGTACGAACACGAGCAGGAGCGCGAGGGGGACGACGATTGCCAGCCGCGTTCGGGCGCGCTCCAGGTTCTCGAATTGACCGCCCCACTCCGTCCGGTAGCGTCCCGTTGTCGGGAGGGTCACGTTGGCGGCGACGGCGCGTTGGGCCTCTTCCACGAAGCTCCCCACGTCGCGTCCCCGCACGTTGCACTGCACGGTGATCCGTCGCAGGCCCCACTCGCGGGTGATCGTTGAAGGTCCTTCGACGACCTCGATCTTCGCCAAGCGCTTGAGCGGGATCCGCTCTCCGTGTGGGCCCGCGACGACCAGGGCCCCAATGGCCTCGGGGCTGCTGCGCAGATTCTCTGGCAGACGGACCACGAGGGGGAAGCGCAGCTGTCCTTCGACGACTTCGCCAAGGGGCTTGCTCCCGATGGCCTCGATCAAGTCGAGAACCGCGCGAGCCTGGACCCCATAACGTGCGAGCTGCTCCTGGTCGACGCGGATCTGCAGCACTGGCTGGCCAGTGATCTGCTCGGTGGTCACGTCGACGGCACCGGGGATCCCGCGCAGGGTCGCCTCGACCTCGCGACCCTTCTCAACCAGGACGTCGAAGTCGTCCCCGTAGATCTTGACCGCCAGGTCTGCGCGGACGCCCGAGATCATTTCGTTGAGGCGCATTTCGATCGGCTGGGTCATGGCGATCCGCTGCCCCGGCATGTCACGGAGCTCGCGCTGGATCATGCGCTCGAGCTCTCCCTGCGTTTGAGCGCGCTTCCATTGGTCACGCGGCTTGAGGGAAATGAACATGTCGGACAACTCGACGCCCATCGGGTCGGTGGCCGTCTCGGCCGTCCCGATCCGCGTCCAGGTGTGAGCGACCTCGTCAGGGAAGGCCTTCAGGACCGCCTTCTCCATACGGGTCGCGTAGCGCACCGACTCGTCGAGGTCGGTCCCGGCCAAGCGGATCACATTGACCACCACCCCTCCCTCCGAGAGGCGCGGGACGAATTCAGACCCCAGTCCGCGAGCCATGAGCGCGGCCCCCAGGACCAGCAGGAGGGCGAACCCAGCCACTGCGACGCGCTGCCGCAGCGCCAGGCGCAGCACAGGGGCATAGAGCCAGCGCGCGGCGCGCACCAGCCACGGCTCATGCTCGCGCACCTTCTTCGGCAGGACGAGGCTCGCCAGGACCGGCATGAGCGTCAGCGAGAGGACCAGCGAGCCGAAGAGCGCGAACACGACCGTCAGCGCCATGGGTTGGAAGAGCTTCCCCTCGACGCCTTCCAGGGCCAGGATCGGAAGGTAGACGATGATGATGATCAGCTCGCCAAACATGGTCGGCCGTCGGACCTCGATCGCCGCGTCCCTGACGACGTCGATCTTCGGCCTGCGCCCTTGGTCCTCAGCCAGGCGGCGGACGACGTTCTCGATCATGATCACCGAGCTGTCGACGACCAGGCCGAAGTCGATCGCCCCCAGGCTCAAGAGGCTGGCAGCGATCCCGAAGCGGAGCATTCCGGAGAAAGCGAAGAGCATGGAGAGTGGGATCGCGACCGCGACGATCAGACCTGCTCGGAAATTGCCCAGAAACAGGAACAAGATCGCGATGACCAGCAGGCCGCCCTCGAACAGGTTCTTGCGGACGGTCTCGATCACGTAGTCAACCAACTCGGTTCGGTCGTAGACCGCTTCCGCCTTGACGCCGGGCGGGAGGACAGGCTGGAGCGACGCCAGCTTGTCCTTGAGGCGCCACGTGACCTCGTGACTGCTCTCGCCCATGAGCATGAACCCCAACCCGAGGACGGCTTCGCCCTTCCCGTCGGCGGTCACCGCGCCGCGGCGGATCTCGTGTCCGATCTGGATTTCGGCCACGTCCCGCACACGGATCGGGACCCCGTCCACGGTGCGGACGACGATTCGCTCCAGCTGCTCGGTGGAGCCGGTTCGGCCGATCCCCTGGACGAGGAGCATGCCCCCCGCCTGGGAGACGTTGCCTCCTCCGACGTTGAAGTTGCCCGCCTGGACCGCGTCGATCACCTCGTCGAAGCGGAGCTTGTGCTCGATCAAGCGCACAGGGTCCACGCGGACTTGGTACTGCTTCTCGTAGCCTCCCCAGCTGTTGATCTCCGCGGCCCCGGGCACGGTGCGCATGGCGGGCCGGATGACCCAGTCGTGGACTGTGCGCACTTCGGTCAGGTCATTGCCCTGCGCGCTGACGACGTAGTGGAAGACCTCGCCGAGGCCGGTCGAGACAGGCCCCATTTCTGGCTTCGTTAGGCCAGAGGGCAGCTCGACCGTGCCCAGGCGCTCGTTCACGAGCTGGCGGGCGAAGTAGATGTCCACGCCGTCCTCGAAGACGACCACGACCTGCGAGAGCCCGAACTTCGAGATCGAACGCACGTTCTGGAGGCCGGGCAGCCCGCTGATCGCTTGCTCCACGGGGAACGTGATCTGGCGCTCCACCTCCTCGGGGGAGAGCGACGGGGCGACCGTGTTGATCTGGACCTGCACGGGGGTCGTGTCGGGGAACGCGTCGATGTCGAGGCGTTGGAGGGAGAACACTCCCAGGGCCACGAAGGCGAGCGCTCCGGCGATCACGACGAGCCGGTTGCGCAGGGACCAAGTGATGATCGCGTTCAATGCCCCGCGGGGTTCAGGCGGGCTAATCGTCGGCACAGCCAGCTCCCAATCGACTCTTCAGGACGTCGGCTTTCAGCACGTGGCTTCCGCGTGTGGCGACGACTTCGCCAGCCACGAGCCCCACCCGGATCTCGGTGAAGCCGCGCTGGCGCACGCCGACCACGACCTTTCGCGGTTGGAAGATCTGGTCCGCGACCCGCACGAACACGACGTGGCAGCAGCCCTCCCAGTGCACGGCTTCGCTGGGAACAGCGATTGCGCTGGGCGCGTCCCGTACGCTCACACTCGCGCGGCCAAAGACGTTGGCCCGCAGGGCGCCGTCTGGGTTGTCCACGACCGCGCGGGCCAGCACCGTTCGTGTGCGGTCATTGACCTCAGTGCTGATCCAAGAGAGCGCCCCCCGAGCGATCGCGCCAGAGCCTCCTTCGGGGCGAAAGACGAGCGACTGGCCCGCCGCGAGCAAGTGCGCCTCGTCCTGCGGCACCGACGCCTCCACCCACATTTTGGTGGTATCAGCCACGACGAACGCGGACTGGGCTCCCTTCAGGACTTCACCCGTCACGACTCCACGCTCGACCACGACTCCGCTCAGCCCGGCCGTCAGCGGGATCAGGTTCGCGGTCCTCGCGCTCACAGGCAGGGAGTCCTTGATCTCCTGTGGGACACCCAGGAAGCGGGTCTGCTCGGCCAGCTCCTGCTCGCCCAGTTCTTTGAGCGCCTCGAGGTCGCACGGCAGGCCCAGGTTCTGGAGGGCCTGTTGGGCGTTGAACAGGTCGACCCTCGCCTTGCGCAGCGCGGCCGCAGCCTCTTGCGTCTCGCCTGCCGTGCGCAGGCCAGTGGCCGCAGCCGTCTGAACTCGGGCGTGCGTTTGGGTCTGGAGTTCGAAGTCTGCGAGGGCCTCCAGCAGACTCGCCTTCGCGCGGCCGACGTCTTGGGAGTCCAGCAGCGCCAGCACCTGCCCAGCCTGGACCCGCTGACCGACCTCCGCACCGACCCACGCCACGATCCCCGGGACGCGCGCCGAGACTCGGCCTACGCGCGTCTGGTCATACGAGACCTCGGCCAATGCCTTCACGGTCGCGCGCATGGGGCGTTGCTGCACTTGCTCGAGGGACACGTCCGCCTTGGCGAACGCGGCGGGTGACGCGAACTGCACGTAGGCCAGGTGGATTTGGCAGTTGCGGGCGTTGGTCAGCCGCAGCGCGTCGTCCTTCCACGTCACTTCGCGTCCCTCTGTGGGGGGCGCTGTTCCCTTCACTGCGACCTCCGGGTGGCAGGTCGTGCACTGCGACTCGGGGACTCCGTGCTCCCGACACCAGTCCGCTGCGGCAGCCCCCGTCAGGATCTCGGGGTGGCACACCGTGCACTTGGACTCCGGCACGCCGTGCTCCTTACACCAGTCGTTGGCGTTGCCACCCGCGAGCGACGGGTTGCAGGCCAGGCAGCGGGACTGAGGCACGTTGTGGGCCTCGCACCAGTCCTCAGCGGGCGCTGCTGCGCTCGTGGAGCGCGCCGGGATCTTCCACCCAGTGCTGTGTCCGTAGAAGCCCAGGGCACCCAGGCCCAGCAGAACCAGGGCCGTGGGCGCTGCGGCGAGGGCACGCGACGACCATGACGGGCGTTGGCTCTCAGCACTCGGAGCAAGCTCTTCAGGCTCGTCCAATGCGATCTCAGGGGCGGGAGGCGTGGACTGAGCGTTCGGGGTGTCGGTCACGGGAGTGCTTCCTTCAAGGGAGTTCCGGTGGCAGCCTCCAGGCGAATGACGGCCGCCTGGTAGCGGGAGAGGGAGGACAGGTATTCGCGGCGGATTCCGAGGGCCCGCTGCTGCGCGATCAGCCAGTCGAGCGTGCCCAGTTCCTTGAGCTTCAGACCCTGCTCCAGCAGCGTCGTGGTGCGCTCGAGGGCTGGGAGCAGGTGCTGCTGCTGCAGGTCGATTTCGAGCTTTGCCCGGCGCAGACCGGCGAGGGCGTCGTGAGCTTCAGCGCGGAGTCCGTGGAGGACCACGCGGTACTCAGCGCGCAGGCGACCTCGCAGGGTCTCCTTGGCGGCGATCGCCCCTTCGTTCTGATTGAAGATCGGCAGCTCGATCATGAAGCCTGGCCCGACGTAGTAGTCACCGCCGGGCTCGCGGTCGAAGGCGACGCCGATCGAGAGGCGTGGGTACTGGCGGTAGATCGCGAGACGCAGCTCGTGTTCGCCGCGCTCATAGGCGAGAGCCCGCGCCTGGAGTTCGAAGCGTCCCCCCAGCAGGCGTCGTTCGATCTCTGCCTCGTCCACCGCTTCGAAGACGGTCACTTCGAGCGGCGACGCCTCCTCCGAGAGGGGCACTGACAGGTGCGGAGGCAGCCCGAGCAGCTTGTTCAGTTGGCGGCGGCTGTTTCCGACCTCTGCCTCCGCGCGCAACAGGTCGCGAGCCTGCGAGTGCACACCGAGCTCTGCCAAGGTCGTGTCGAGCGCCGTGCCTTCCCCGATCGCCTGTCGCCGTTGGAGCAGCTCCAAGGCTTGGCGCTGGACCTTCACCTGTTCTGCGAGCAGCCGCTGGTCTTGCACTGCGACGCGGACCCGCAGGTAAGCGGCTCGAACCTGGGCGACGAGACGCCACTCGGCAGCGAGGACCCCCGCCTCGGCTTCCCGAGTGCCGGCCTCAGCTGCGTCTTGGCGCGCGAATCGCTCCCAGACGCGAAGGACCTCGGTCAGCCATTGGCCACCCATGGTGACGCCGGGCGCGCCATCGACTCCGGGAAGCCAGGAGATCCCGATCTTCGGGTTTGGCCACTGGCCCGCGGCGATCAAGCGCGCGTCGGCCTCACCCGTCGCGAATCTGCGGGCATGCAGCTCGGGATTGAGGGTGAGTGCGAGCCCGACCGCCTCTGCCTCACTCAGGCCGTCGGTTGGATCGAACGAGCTGGGGCCGCCCGCCTCCTGCCCTGGGAGTGAGCGGTCAACGACGACGTCGAGCCCTATCCCCTGCAGTCGCCGAAGCTCAGCTTCGGGGTTGAGTGGGTCAGGTTCGTAAGACTTGCAGCCGGCGAGGAGCAGGACGAGTGCTCCGACGCCGTACATGAGACGCATGGATCCCTCCGAGGAACGGATTCCCGATGCCCACGTGGCACCGGGCCGAATCAACCTCGGAGTGGATTAGCAGCGAATGACGACCGTCTGGAGGTCTCGTCGAGGAGGTGGAGCGCCGCTGGGTGGGATCGGCTGGGGCCAATACACCCGGGGCGTGAAGGTCCACGGCGACGGCGTCGCGTGGATCAGTGCGATGGGGGCTACCCAGTTCGGAGAGGAGCTAGGTGTCCACTCCTGCGTAGAGCCGAGAAGGTAGTCACGGCAACCGTCGTCGTGCCCCTCGGCACCCGGGCCTTCGTGGGACTCGTGATCCAAGGTCTCGCCGTCGGTGCAGCAGTCCGCCGTGGAGCAACACGTCGCCCAGGTGAGCTCGAGCCCCGAGTGGTCGTCGTGGACACAGAGAGACAAGAAGCCCGAACTGGACAGGCCGAGGGCCACGGCCACGACGGAGAGAAGGAGGTTGCGAAACACAGTCGGCACGAGGGGAGGGTAGCGAACACGGGAACGCCTGTCTACGGAAGAGCCAGAATCAGGCGCTGCCTGGCTCATGAGTTCGACCCCGCATGCTTCTGAGCTGTGGTATCCGTGGCCACGACACGGCTGGATCGGTGCGCTTGCCACTGCTTGCAGAGGGCGTAGT
Source organism: Planctomycetota bacterium (assembly GCA_041402045.1). Lineage (GTDB taxonomy): Bacteria > Planctomycetota > J058 > J058 > J058 > JAGQRJ01. The sequence goes on from JAWKSZ010000004.1 coordinate 76,011, forward strand.
GGACCGGAATCAGCGCGAGCGTGTGGATCATGGAGGAGACGAGGGCTCAGATCTTAGGAGAACTACTCGCCTTGAACGTCGTTTGACGGGGGCCCCGACTGCAGCGAAGCGTCGAAGCCGCCGGTGAGGGCTCCATAGACCGCCACGCACAGGATCACTGCCAGTGCGCCAGCCAAGAGCCAGCGGTCGTAGGACGAGCGCTCGCAACAACTCATGGCGCCCTACTCCCCGCCCCGGATCCGGAGGAAGCCGCCGGTCGGGAGCCCGAGCAAGAAGCCTCCAGGCGCTCGGTCCAGCCGTCCGCTTCGTCCACCGTTCCAGAGTTCCCTGTAACCGGTCTCACGCCCTTCGTCCCACAGGAGGAGGATGTGGCCCTCCCCGTCTACCGCGGTCGCGTAGTAGCGTCCGCGCCCGAGGCGCTCTGGGGCGCTAAAGCGGCTCGGCCCCCGCAGCGTCGAAGCCGACTGGACGTCCTGGTCCTTCCGCCACGCCACGACCGCGGCGAGGCTCTTCCCCTGGCCCGCGATCGCGAGCGACGGGCCAGCCATGGGGCAGCCGTTGAACTCCCACTGGTCGTTCGACACCTGCGCCGCGGTCACGCGCCCGCGATCCACGCGGAGGAGCTGGATCTCCTTGCGATTTCGCTCACTCGAGCGATAGCTGATCCACAGCTTGCCGTCGGCATCGATCGCCAGGGCCGGCTGGCAGCAGGGGCACACACCAGGTGCGCGCTCGGTGAGCTTGACGTCCTGGCCGAAGGTCTGGCCGCCATCGGTGCTGCTCGCCATGTAGAGCTCGCTCGCGACGTTGTCTCCCGCTCGCTTCCCGTCGCGTCCGTCGACCCACACCACGTAGACCCGGTTCTGCGGCCCGCCGATCAGCGCCGGCATGTCGACGCCCTCCGCTCGGTCGCTCACGCGGACTGGCGCCCACGTCTGCCCGCGGTCGTTGGACCGGACCAGGTGCAGGCCGCCTCGCACCTGCCACATCACCAGCAGGGCATCCTCCGTCGCGTGCAGCCAGGGGCCCCGCTCCCCGCCAGCGGTCACCTCGGGGCCCTCGCGGTCGACGGGGAGCGGTTCCCCGAGCGCGTCTGGGGTCCCGCGGCGGTAGAAGCACCGTTTGTCCTTGGCGTAGACGACGTGGAGCGTCTCACCGACCAGCATGGCCCGGACGAAGTCCGCTTGGTCGGGGAGGGTCAGCTCGCGAACCGGCTCACTCGCCGCGCAGGGAGAGAGGCCGACGACCAACGCGCAAGCGGCGAGCGCAGCAGACTTCAGGATCCCCCGTGGAGCGCGATCAGATTGGAGTCCAGCCACGGTCACTCCACCTTCCAGGCGCGGGTGCCCTCAGGGTACTGATACCAGCCAGGGTCCTGGTCGTAGCCGCGGGGCAGCTCGTCGCGGACCTTGAGGATCGTGAACATGCCGCCCATCTCCACGTTCCCGAAGGGACCCCTGCCGCCCATCATGGGCAGGGTGTTCTCCGGTCCCGGCATGTGCCCCGCCATGTCCTGCATGTCGGCCATGCCCGTCTGCCCCATCGCCATGTAGCCCGGGAGCAAGGCGCGGATCTTCCGCTCGACCTGCCCCAGGTCCGCGCCCATCGCGTTCGGGATCTCGTGGCCCATGGGGTTCATGGTGTGGTGCGACTTGTGACAGTGGAAGGCCCAGTCGCCCGGCACGTCGGCCACGAACTCGATGTCGCGTGTGCTCCCGACGGGCACGGGGACGGTGGTCTGCGGCCACTGCCCAGCTTCGGGGATTCGGCCGCCGTCGGTCGCGGCCACCTTGAACGAGTAGCCGTGCAGGTGCATGGGGTGCTGGTCCATGCTGAGGTTCCCCAGCCGGATCCGCACGCGGTCGCCCGTCTTGACCACCAGCGGCGAGGTCCCCGGGAACACCTTCCCGTTGAAGGTGAAGATGTTGAAATCGAGCATCACACTCGGGTCGGGGCGATACGTGCCGGGGTGGATCGCCCACTCGTGGAGCATGATCGCGTAGTCGCGGTCGGTCGCCGGCGTCGGCCGCTCGCGCGGGTGGACGATGAACATGCCCATCATCCCTACGGCCATCTGCACCATCTCGTCGGCGTGGGGATGGTACATGAACGTGCCGTGTTGGCGGAGCGTGAACTCGTAGGCGTACGTCTCCCCGGGCTTGATCTGGGGCTGGTTTAGCCCGCCGACCCCGTCCATTCCGCAGGGGAGGAGGATCCCGTGCCAGTGCACGGTGGTGTGCTCGGGCAGCCGGTTCGTGACCAGGATCCGGACCCGGTCCCCCTCCACCGCCTCGATCGTCGGCCCCGGAGTACGCCCGTTGTAGCCCCAGCAGCGAACCTTCATGTCGGGTGCGAACTCCTGCTCGAAGGCCTCGGCGACGAGGTGATACTCCTTCACCCCGTTCTTGATCGTCGGCTCGAGCGTCGCCCCGTCGAGGGTCACGACGGGCGTGAACGCGCCAGCGCGGCCTGGGCGCGCGGCCTGGGCCGGGTCGCCGTCACCGTCCTGGCCACGGGCCCGGCGCCAGAGCAGGAGCGGGCTCGCCAGCAGGCTGGAGAGGAGCATTTGTCTGCGGGTCCACATCGTGGCCTCCGATCTCATTCGTCCGTGGGCAGCGGCCCGCCGATCGCGCGTCGCAGCTCGTTGTGGGCGAGCCAGTAGTCGCGGACCGACTCGGCGTAGTCGCGGTAGGTCGCGAGCTGGTTCTGCTTGGCGTCCAGGAGCTGGAAGGCGCTGACGAGCATGAAGTTGTATTGCTCTTGGGTCAGGCGCACGACCTTCTCCCGCAGGGGAACCAGCGTGTCTCGCAAGTGCACGGCGATCTCTCGCGCCGCGAGCAAGCGCGCCCGCGTTGCGCGGACCTCCGCCCGAATCGCCACGGCGAGGTCCGCGAAGCGCTCCTCCGTAGCTCTGGATTGGGCGTCGATTCGCGCCAGCTCGCCCTGCCGGCGGTCGAACAGCGGCAGGCTCAGCGAGACCGCCGGCCCGATCTGCCACTCCCCGTCGGAGCTCCGCTCCCCGCTCACCCCGGCCGACAGGCCAGGGAGCCAGCGCGCGATGTTGGCTGTGTCGCGCTCGTACGTCAACGCGTCCAGCTCCTGGCGGAGCGCTGCCAGATCCAGGCGCCGGTCGACCGCGGTCGACTCCAGCTTCGCCAGCGAAGCCTCCGCAGGGGGCAGGTCGGGGAGCTGAGCCGGGAGGGACCAGGCAGCGCCTTCTGCCCCCCAGAGGCCCATGAGACGGGTCAAGCGCTCGCGAAGCTGGAGGACGTCGGCCTCGACCCGCGCCAGCTCGAGCCGCGCTTGCTGAGCCAGCACCTCCTGGTTGGCCAGGTTGAGCTCGTTGATGTTTCCGGCTTCCTTCAGGCTGCGCGCATACTCGTAGCTCGCCCAGGCGGCCTCGCTGAACGTGGTGAGGACGGCCTTGGTCAGCAGCGCGCCTTGCAGCTCGTAGTAGGCGGCCTCGACGTCGCGGCTCAGCCGCAGCACCTCGTCTGCCACCTCCAGCCGCGCCTGCTCGATCCTGGCCTCCGCTGCGCGGGAACGCAGGGGCATGAGCACGAGCGATACCAGGTCCTGCGTCACCGAGAATTCGAAGTTGGTGCGCTTGGGAGAAGTGTCCGGGAAGCGCGCGGTTCCTTCGAGCTGCGGGTTCTCCGGCGTCAACGCCGCGATCAACTCAGCCCGCGCCAACCCGACCTCGGCCAGGCGTGCTCCCAGGCCGCGGTTTCGCAGAACGGCCACGCGAATCGCAGCCTCGACCGTCAGGTCGTCTCGCAGGAGCGGGGCGACCGGGTCGCGCTCGCTCTCCGACACCGCCGTACCGCCTCGCGGGGCGAGGAGACGGTCGATCTCGGCGAGGTCATGGGACGGGCTGGGGCTGGCACACCCCGCGAGGGCGAGGAGGGCAGTCAGGAGCCCGTGGCGAGCTCTCACTGGTCTCTCGCAGGCTGGGACGTCGGGGGGGCACCAGCCCCTCGATGCCCCGCGTGCGGATCGGCGGCCGGCTTCGAGGTGGGTCCTGCCTCATGATGGTGGCCTGCGTGCGGGTCGGAAGTCGGACGGCTGGCGGGGCGCGAGGCTGGTTCCTGCGACGCAGTCGTCAGCGAGGTCACGGGGCGAATCGCGATCGGCTCCTCTCCGGCTGGGTTGGCGGGGTGATCATGAGGGAGCGTTGCGGGGGCGCTGCAGGCCGACAGCGTTACCCCCAACAGCCCGGCGAGGGCTCGCACCCGCCACCCGAGGGGGCTCCCCGGTGAGTGAATTCTCAAGACTGAACTCCGCGCGTCGCGCGCCAACCATGGGTAGCTGCAGAACCTCCGGGATCAGAACCTCGCGCTTGCAGCCTCACAACTGCACCCTGCGCAACCGCAGCGCATTGGCGATCACCGAGACGGAGCTCGCGCTCATGGCGGCGCTGGCGATCATGGGGCTGAGCAGCAGCCCGAACACGGGGTAGAGCACTCCAGCCGCCACTGGCACGCCAAGGGCGTTGTAAGCGAAGGCGAAGAACAGGTTCTGGCGAATGTTTTTCATCGTCGCCCGGCTGAGGCGGCGAGCGCGCACGATCCCGCGCAGGTCGCCCTTGACCAGGGTCACCCCAGCGCTCTCCATGGCCACGTCCGTGCCCGTCCCCATGGCGATCCCGACGTCGGCCTGGGCCAGGGCCGGCGCGTCGTTGACGCCGTCACCCGCCATGGCGACGACCCGCCCCTCGGCCTGGAGTCGCTTGACGACGTTCCCCTTGTCCTCGGGGAGGACCTCGGCCTCGACCTCGTCCAACCCGAGCTGGCTGGCGACGGCCTCTGCGGTGGCGCGGCTGTCGCCCGTCACCACGACGACGCGCAGGCCCTCGTCGCGCAGCAACCGGATCGCCTCGTGGGTGCTCTCCTTGATCGGATCCGCCACGGCCAGCAGCCCCGCCAGGGCTTCGTCGACCGCCACGTAGACGACCGTCGCGCCACCCTTGCGCAGTCCATCGGCAGCGTCCGCCAGCGCTTCGACCGACAGTCCGCGGTCTTCCAGCATCAGTTGATTCCCGAGGGCCACCGCCCGACCGTCCACGCGACCGTGCACGCCCTTGCCCGTCACGGAGTCGAACTCGGTGGGAGTCACCAAGGAGAGGCCTCGCTCCTCCGCCGCAGCCACGACCGCGACCGCCAGGGGGTGTTCGCTCGCGCGCTCCAGGCTCGCAGCCAGGCGGAGCAGCTCCTCCTCGGTCACGTCACCGTGCGCGACCACGTCGGTCACCTTGGGCTTTCCCTCGGTGAGGGTCCCGGTCTTGTCGATCAGCAGCGTGTCGACGCGCTCCAGCACCTCGAGCGCCTCGGCGTTCTTGATCAGGACGCCGGCGCCGGCGCCACGCCCGGTCCCAACCATGATCGACATCGGTGTGGCCAACCCGAGCGCGCAGGGGCAGGCAATGATCAACACAGCCACCGCGCTCAAGAGCGCGTAGCTGAACGCGGGCGACGGACCGACCAGGAGCCAGACCACGAAGGCCACGACGGCGACGACCAGCACGGCGGGCACGAACCAGGCGGCCACTAGGTCAGCCAGCCGCTGGATCGGAGCCCGGCTGCGCTGGGCCTCGCGGACCATGCCCACGATCTGGGCCAGGAGGGTGTCGGCGCCCACGCGCTCGGCCTGCATGACGAAGCCGCCGGTGCCATTCACGGTGCCGCCTGTCACGGGGTCGCCAGGCGCCTTCTTCACCGGCACCGGCTCGCCGGTGACCATGGACTCGTCCACGGACGCGGAGCCGTCGACGACTGTGCCGTCGACCGGCACCTTCTCCCCGGGTCGGACTCGGAGCCGGTCTCCGGCCACCACCTCCTCCAAGGGGACGTCCCGCTCGGAGCCGTCGTCGAGGAGCTTGCGCGCGGTGGGCGGCGCCAGGTCCAGCAACGCCCGGATCGCGCCGGAGGTCGCGGCGCGGGCGCGGAGCTCCAACACCTGTCCGAGCAGGACCAGCGTCGTGATCACGGCCGCCGCCTCGAAGTAGACCGGAACGACCCCGTGCTGCTTGAAGGCAGGCGGGAACAGCCCAGGGGCGAGGGTCGCCACCAGGCTGTAGGCGTAGGCGACGCCGGTGCCGAGGGCGATCAGCGTGAACATGTTGAGCTTGAGCGTCTTGATCGAGGCCCAGCCGCGCTGGAAGAAGGGCCAGCCGCCCCAGAGGACGACGGGGGTCGCCAAGGCGAACTGGAGCCAGACCAAGACCTGCGCGGAGACGCGGGCCTGTAGCGGTTGGCCAGGAATCATCTCGGACATGGCCACCCCGAAGACCGGCAGGGTCAGCGCCGCGCTGATCCAGAACCGCCGCGACATGCTGGTCAGCTCAGGGTCCTGCTCATCCTCTTCGCCCGCCTCCAGCGGCTCCAGGGCCATGCCGCAGATCGGGCACGACCCGGGGCCGTCCTGGACGACCTCGGGGTGCATGGGGCAGGTGTACTGCCGCTTCCGCGATCGGATAGCCGGCGCGACCCGCTCGAGGGCCATTCCGCACTCGGGGCACGAGCCCGGACCTGACTGCCGCACCTCGGGGTGCATGGGGCAGGTGTATCCGACCTCGCTGGCGTGGTGGGGGCTCCTCGAGTTCACCGGAGCCTTGGTCTCGTGCCCACCGTGCCCGCCGCAGCAGACCGGCTTCGACGGCTTCACGTACTTCGCCGGCTCGGCGGTGAACTTCGCCTCGCAGGACTTGCTGCAGAACCAATACTCCTGTCCCTCATGAACCGCTCGCCCAGCCGCACGGGCCGGATCGACCGGCATCCCGCACACGGGATCAACGGGTCGCTGGGTCGTCTCGTCAGTGGATTGCATGGTCTGCTCCTCTCACCCGAGCAGACGCAGCGCCTCTGGGGGCTTTACACTTGGGCCAGGAAGTCGCCATGTCCTTGCCTAGCCACGAGTTGAGTCGCCCGTGACCGACGACGGGGGTATCCCAGCTCGCCTGCTCGCGGAGCGGCGCGCGTTCTTGGGGTTCCTTGAGCGGCGGGTGGGAGACCGCGACCTGGCTGAGGACATCCTCCAGGAGTCGCTGGCCAAGGCTGTGGAGCGCGCCGACTCGATCCGCGACGAGGAGGCGGCCGTCGCCTGGTTCTATCGGGTCCTGCGCAACGCGATCATCGACCGCAGCCGCCGCGCCGCGGTCGCCGATCGCCGGCTCAGCGAGTATGCCCAGCAGTTGGAGCAGGCCTCGGAGCCCGATCCGAGCCACGCCGAGCAGGTCTGCCAGTGCGTCCGCGCCCTGGTCGACACGTTGAAGCCCGATTACTCCATGGCCCTCGAGCAGATCGACTTGGCGGGCAAGTCGCTCGCAGACTACGCGCAGGAGGCTGGGATCACCGCGAACAACGCCGGGGTGCGCGTGCACCGGGCGCGAAAGGCCCTCCGCAAGGAGGTCCTCGGCTTCTGCCGCATGTGCGCCGAGCATGGCTGCGTGGACTGCTCGTGTAAGAAGCCCCAGGGTCATTCGGCCGATCCCTGATACACAGACAACGTCCCGAACATGGTTCGGCGCCTGGCGACTTCCGCGACATCGACGAACCCAGCCTCAATCATGAGGGCGGGCAGGAGCCCGCGCACGTTCTCCTGAGTCGTCGCGAACCCGTCCAGGAGCTGGACCGGAACGAACGCCAGGCGCATCACTGGGCCATGCGGTCGCCCCCAATCCATGAGGTGCAGACGCCCTCCAGGCTTCAGGAGGGTCCGAACCGACGCCAGCGCAGTCCGCTTGCCCGTTGGGGGGAGGTGGTGGAACAGGAGGCTGGACGCCACGCGATCGAAGGTAGCGGGCTCGAACGGCGGCGCGGTGGCGTATCCCTTCAGCCAGTTGACGTCCAGCCCTGCTTCGGCGGCCTTCGCGCGGGCCCGGTCCAGGATATCGGGGTCGCCGTCCAGGCCCGTGACGGCGCCGCCGCTGAGCCGCTCCTTGATCATCAGGGTGAGCGTCCCTGTCCCGCAGCCCAGGTCCAGCACCGCGCCGCCAGGAGGGAGGTCGGCCACCACCTGCTCGCAGAGCAGCCCCTTCAGCGACCGTTCAGGAAGCGTGGCCCTGACCACGGCGTCATAGAACCTCGTGAGCCACGGGTATCGAAGAGCATGCACGTAGGGTTGCTGGTGATCTGACATCGCACCTCACCCTGTTCTGCATGCAAGTTGGGGACCGGGAGAACTCAGCCGCCTGATTCTTCGATCCCCAATTCGGTCATCCGACGCCAGAGGGACGTCGTGCTGATTCCCTAGCTGCGCGCGGCGTCCTTGCGGCTGCACCCGGCCGAGATCAGCGCGCGCTGTATGTGATCCCGCTCGAACCGGCGGACGGCGCGGCGTAGGTCCAGGTCCACCGCGTCAGCCTCCTCCTTGCCCAGCGGGAGGTCCTCGGGGCGGATCGTCATGCCGTCGCCCAGGACCATGGCACGCTCCAGGACGTTCTGCAGCTCGCGGACGTTGCCGGGCCAGTCTTGGTCCATGAGCTGCAGCAGGGCTTCCGGGTCCACCTCGGAGTAGTTCGTTCGCAGGCTGGCGTTCAGCTTGGCGAGCAGGCACTGGGCCAGCCCCGGCACGTCTTCCTTGCGATCTCGCAAGGGCGGAAGCTGGACCTGGACCACGTTCAGGCGGTAGTAGAGGTCTTGTCGGAACTCACCAGCTTCCACGGCCTTCCCGAGGTCACGGTTGGTCGCTGCGAGCAGGCGGACCTTGGCGCGCACAGGCTGGGTTCCACCCACGGGCAGCACCTCACCGCTCTCGATCGCCCTCAGCAGCTTGGCCTGCGCTTCCAGTGACAGATTCCCGATCTCGTCCAGAAACAGGGTCCCGCCATCTGCGGACTGAAACAGCCCCTTTCGCCCTGCGGCACCCGTGAATGCGCCCTTCACGCTCCCGAACAACTGGGACTCCATCAGCGCCTCTGGAATCGCGCCCAGGTCGACCACCACGAAGGGCTTCTCGCTCAGTTCGCTGAGACGGTGGAGGGTCTTCGCGACCACGTCCTTGCCGGTGCCGCTCTCGCCGGTGATCAACACCGTCGACCTGGTCGGCGCCACCCGGGCCACGGTCCTGGCCACTTCGGCCATCGCCGGGCTGGTGCCCACGTGGCACTCGCCGCCGCTCCGCAGCAACTCCTCCTTGAGCCGCCGGTTCTCCCGCGACAGGTGCTGGAACGTCAGCAGGTGCGCCACCTTGGTCAACAGCTCGTCGATCACCAAGGGCTTGAGCAAGTAGTCCGACGCGCCGGCCTTGAGCGCCTCGACCGCCGTCTCCACCGAAGCGAAGGCGGTCATCAGCAACACGGACACTTCAGGCCGCTCGCGCCGCACCGCCTTGAGGAGCGCGACGCCGTCCATGCCTGGCATGCGCAGGTCGCAGAGCAGGACGTCAGCCGGCGCCTCGCGCAGGAGAGCCAGCGCCTGCTCCGCATTTCGTGCCAGCCGGACCTCGTGGCCAGCTTCGCCCAGCGCTTCACCAATCTCCTCGCGAATCGCTCGCTCGTCGTCCACGACCAGGACCGCGCCTTTGACGGTCATACGGCACGCTCCTCCGACGGGCTGACCGGGAGACACAGCGTGAACTGCGCCCCGCCCAGCGGGCTGTCGCCGACCTCCAGACGCCCTCCCAACTCCTCAGCCAGGGACGCGCTGACGGCGAGCCCCAACCCCGTGCCACCGTGCTCCACACGGGTCGTGAAGAATGCATCGAAGATTCGTTCCTTCAGCTCGGCCGGCACGCCAGGCCCGCTGTCATCGACGAGCACGCAGACCTCTTCACCGTCACAGCGGCTCGTCACCTGCATCTGCCCCTTGCCCTCGGGGAGAGCAGCCAGGGCGTTCAAGAGCAGGTTGAGGAACACCTGCTGGACCTTGTCTTCGATTGAGCGGACGCGGGGGAGCTCTGGATCGAGCTGGGTCGACATGTCGACCTCCTTGGCTCGCGGGTCCATGCTCACGAGCGACAGCGTCCGGCGCAGCAAATCGTTCAGCGACAGGGAGCGCCAGTCGTTTGCGGGGGGACGGGCGTAGTCGACGAGGCTGCGCACGATCTGCTGGATCCGATCGAGGTGCTCGGCCAGGACCTCGACCTTCCCGTCGCCCTCCTCCCTGCGTTGCATGCCCTGTACCACGGCTGAGATGGCGGTCAATGGGTTCCCGATCTCGTGCGCGACGCCTGCGGCCAGGACGCCCATTGCCGCGATGCGCTCCTGGTTGACCGCAATGGCTCGTGCCTTCTCGAGCTCGAGGCTGCGCTCGCTGAGCTTCTCTTCCAACACCTCCGCGTTTCGGTCCAGGCGGGCGCGTTGCTCCGCCAACTCCGCGGCCATGCGATTGACTGCTTCACCCAGGTCCTCGAGCTCGTCGCCCGTGCGCACGTTCACGCGCTCAGTCAGCTCCCCTCGCGCGATGCGGTCTGTTGCCTCTTGCAATGAGGTCACGGCGCTGCGCAAGCGACGGTTGAGCCAGAACGCCAGCAGCAGCCCACCGACTCCCGCCACGCCGCCTGGGATCAGCGCCAAGAGCAACATGTGGACCACGCGCTCGTTGTAGGCGCGGGAGTTTCCGCGCAAGCGCAGGACAGGACGGTCATTGCCCTTCCAGCGCTTCGTCGCCAAGGGCGTCGTGGCAGAGAACACGTGCCCGGACGCGTGCAGCGCGCCGCTCGCTTCTCCTTCTTCCTCGATCCACACCTCCCCTACAGGCTTGGCGAGCTGTGCGGCGTTGGGCTTTGGCCCAGGTGTCCCCCACCCGCCCAGACGGGTCCCGGTCTTGGGATCGAAGATCTCCACCGAGAGGAGCGCGGGCTCATTCTTCAGTAGCTGTTGGACAGGAGGCTTCACTTCGTGGAGGCAGTCCCGCTCGCAGGGGTCTGCCAAGGCCAACGCGAGCACGTCTGCCTCAGACCGGAGTCGCTCCTTGAACTCCGCCTCAGCCCTGCGGTGTTGGGAGACGAACAGGAGCGGAAGGCCAACGACCAGGACCGAGGCGGGCACCAAGAACACGAGCACGAGGATTCGATGGCGCAAACCAATCCGCCAACCTCTCGCCCCGCTCGTGGTGTCCTCAGTCATCGCTCTCGACGGTAATCGCAATTGGAGTGCCTCGCACCTCGACCTTCTAGCAAGGGAGCGCGGGGGGTGGCGTTTCAGGTCTGAAACAACGCCTGCTTCGCAGGCCACCGCGATCTTGCAGACCTGAAATGCCACTCCGCATAGCGGGTGGCTCGGGCACACCGGGACTACGCTCCCGGCCGTGGCCTGGAATGTGCACACGGCGCATCGCGCACTGGAGGAAACATGGACTCGGTCCTCCCCGGCCTCGACGCTGCTCCGAACATCCACCCCCTCTTTGTCCACTTCCCAGTGGCGCTGTGGCCCGTGGCATTCGTGGCCATGGCGTTCGCCTACCTCAGGAAGGACGACAAGGCCTACCAGTTCGGGTCGGCTGTGCTCTACGCCAGCGTGCTCGCAGGGGCGGCTGCGGCTATGACCGGCTGGCTGGCCTCAGACTCGATGGGTCACGACCACCCAGGTCACGAGCTCATTCACGACCATCGCAACCTCATGCTGGCAGCGCTGCTGGTTTCCATGGGAGCGGCGGCTGCAGCCTGGTTCTTTCGCCGGCCGGAGCGGCGGGGCAGGCGTTGGATTCCGGTGGGGCTGCTGCTCGTTTGCTGCCTCTTGACCGTGCTCGGGGCCGACCGCGGCGCATTGCTCGTCTATGGCCACGGCGTCGGTGTCCGGAGCACCCAGCCCGGCTCACCCGCCCATTCGCATGACGCAGAGCGAACTGCCAGCAATCACGCCGAGCACTCGCATTGAGGTTGAGGAGTCGTTCATGAACCGTGCTTTGCCATTCCTCCTCCTCCTGGCGTTGTCAGGGTGTGCAAGCCCTGAAGGGGGCGTAGAACCCGCGCCGGCCCACCAGCACGCGGGCCACGGAGACCAACACCACGCTGGGCACGCTGGGCATCACTCAGCCGCGAAGGCATCTGCCGTTGATCCGATCTGCGGCATGGCGGTCGACCCGGGCACGACCCGCATCGTCGAGGAGGGTGGCCAGCGGTTCTTGTTCTGCTCGGACGCCTGCCGTGACTCGTTCAATGAGTCTCCTCGGGCCAAGGGTCAGGCGTTCTTCGACGCGGGCTGTTCTTGCGCCGAGGAGATGCCCGGCTGCGACTGCGGGCACTGCTCCGGCTCCTTCGAACCCTGCCCCTGCGGCTAAAGGAGCGGCTCCGTGGACGGGAGGGTGACGACACTTGACGGAGCGGTGGTGGAGGTGCAGTTCCCCGTCCAGCAGGCCGGGGACCTGCCGACCATCGGCCACGTCCTCGAGGTGAATCGCCCCGGACGCCGCCCGCTCCTGCTGGAGGTCATGCTCCACAACGAGCCCGACCACGTGCGCGCGCTGGCCTTCGGGGACACGCGCGGCTTCGCCGTCGGGGATCGGGTCGCCGCGACGGGCGGCCCGCTCCGCGTGCCCGTCGGGCAGGAGGTCCGCGGGCGAGTCTTCGACCTCCTGGGTCGCCCCCTCGACGGCGGCGACGCGATCGGTGGCGATCGGTGGTCGATCCTCCGCCCCTCTCCTGACCTCACGGCCCGGCGCCCTGCGCGGGCCGTGTTCGAGACGGGGCTCAAGGTGATCGACCTGCTCACCCCCCTGCCCCGCGGCGGGAACACGGGTTTGTTCGGCGGGGCCGGTGTGGGCAAGACCGTCCTCATGATGGAGCTGATGCAGAACACGGTGCACTACCACCGTGGCGTCAGCGTGTTCGCGGGGGTCGGCGAGCGCTCGCGCGAGGCGCGCGAGCTGTGGCTCGAAATGGAGGGCTCGGGCGTCCTCCCCAACGTGGTGCTCCTCTACGGGCAAATGGGCGAGACGCCTGGGATCCGCTACCGGACCGGTCTGGCCGCGCTGACGGTGTCCGAGTGGTTCCGCGACGAGGCCGGCCAGGATGTCCTGCTGTTCATCGACAACGTGTTCCGCTTCGTGCAGGCGGGCAACGAGGTCAGCGGCATGTTCGGCCGTCCCCCCTCGCGGGTCGGCTACCAGCCGACGCTCGCCGTCGAGATCGCCCGGCTCGAGGAGCGGATCGCCAGCACGGAGCGCGGGGCGATCACCAGTGTGCAGGCGGTCTACGTGCCGGCTGACGACATCACTGACCCAGCCGTGGCCGAGGTGTTCAACCACCTCGACGGCTTCTTGGTCCTGTCGCGCGAGGCGGCGAGCGAGGGGCTCTACCCTGCGGTCGACCCGCTGCGCAGCACGTCGACGCTCCTGCGGCCCGAGATCGTCGGCCCGCGCCACGCCCGGATCGCCGCCGAGGCTCGCCGTGTCCTCGCCAAGTACGAGGAGCTGCGGGACATCATCGCGTTGATGGGCACCGACGAGCTGGCGCCCGAGGACCGCCAGGCCGTGTTCCGCGCCCGCCGCCTGCGCCGCTTCCTCACCCAGCCCTTCTCCGTCACCGAGTCATTCACCGGACGCCCCGGTGCTTTTGTCCGGCTGGAGGAGACGCTCGACGGGTGTGAGGCGATCCTGCGGGGGGACTGCGACGACCTGCCCGAGCAGGCGCTCTACATGGGCGGCACGCTCGAGGAGCTGCGGCGCAAGTACCAGGAGGCGCACGCGTGAGCGCGACGCTGCGGCTCCTCGTCACCACGCCGCTCGGCGAGCACGTCGTCGAAGACGTGGTCTACCTGCGCCTGGACGGCCCCGACGGCTATCGCGGCGTCCAGCCGGGCCACGAGCCGGCGCTGACGGTGGTCCGGCCAGGCGCCCTGACGGTCGAGACCGTCGGGGACGCTCCGGGGGAGTCGTTCCTCGCGACCGAGGGCGGGTTCGCCTGGATCCAGGCAGGCGAGGTGCGGATCGTCACCCGCTGGGCCGCCCGGGCCGCAGACCTCGATCAGCTCCTCGACCAGCTCCGCGAGCGCTTCCACCGCCGCGCGCACGTCGAGCGCGACGTTCGCAGCCAGCTCCAGCGCTACGACGCGGCCACCCGGCGCGCGCTGGTCGGGCTCCAGCGGGAGGTGACCCGGTGACCGAGTCCCCGCCTCGCCCGGAGGACGCGCAGCAGCCGGCGACGCCGCCCCCGGGGGAGCCTGAGGCCCCCGAGGACGAGGGGCTCCCCCGCTCGCGCCATCCCACCGACCGCGTGCTGATCGATCGGATCGAGCGGCAGAAGACCGAGCGCCTGAGGGCCTCACGAGAGCCCGCGGGCAGCCTGTGGCGGACCGTCGCCCAGGTGGGGACGCTTGGCTGGCTGATCGCCCTCCCGCCGGTCCTGGGCGCGTTCCTGGGTCACCTGATCGACATGCGCCTCGACACGGGGATCACCTGGGCCATCGGCCTCCTCTTCCTGGGCCTCGGCATGGGCGGCTACTTCTTCTGGCGGACGATCCAGGAGGCTGAGGAGAACGGGACATGAACGCGCTGCTGATCGTCTCGCTGTGGTTCCTGGCCGGCGCGCTCTCGGCGGCCGTCCACGCCCGGCTCCTCCTCAAGGGGGTCGAAGGCGCGGTCGAGCGGCAGAGCGCGGCGTCCCTGCTCCTCGGCGCACCCCTCCGGGTCGCCCTGCCCGCGGGCCTGCTCTTCGCCTCGAGCTTCGGAGGCCTCCTCCCGCTCTGCGGCGGGCTGGTGGGCTTCGTCCTGGGCGGGCTCGCCGCGCGCTGGCGGCTGTCCCAGGGCCACCCGACCGCGGAGGTCACGTCGTGAACCCGCAGTTCACGATCCCCATCCTCGGCTGGGACGTCCCCGACGTCGTGTTCATCACGCTCGGGCTCACGGTGCTCCTGGTCGGCCTGTGTGCCTTCGCATCCAGGCGGCTGCAGACCTCGGGGCTCACGCTCTGGCAGACGGCGATCGAGCTGTTCGCGGGTTGGATCGAGCAGACGGTCTCGGAGGTCGTGGAGGAAGACCCCACGCCCTACGTGTCGCTGATCGGGACCCTGATGCTGTTCATCGCCGTCAGCAACTGCCTCTCGGTGGTGCCCTTCCTGCGGCCACCCACGGCCGAGCTCTCGACCGCGGTCGCCCTGGCCCTGGTGGTGTTCGTCGCCGTCCCCTACTTCGGGATCCGCCGACACGGCCTGTGGGAGTACCTGCGCCGCTACGCCAAGCCGAGCCCGATCCTGCTGCCCCTGAACATCATCGGCGAGCTGACGCGCACCCTCGCGCTCTGCGTCCGCCTGTTCGGGAACGTCATGAGCGGACAAATGATCGGGGCGATCGTGCTGCTGGTCGCGGGCGTGCTGGTGCCCGTCCCGCTGCTCGTGCTGGGCCTGCTCACTGGCCTGATCCAGGCCTACATCTTCGGGATCCTCGCCGCCGTCTACATCGCGGCCGCCGTTCAAGTCGAGCGGCGCGATCGCACCCCCCAGGAGGCCGCATGAGCGACCAAGCCCTGATCACGTTCATCTCCATCGCCACGGCCGGGTTCACGGTCGCGCTCGGGTCGATCGGCTCTGCCCTCGGTGAAGGGCGCGGCCTGGCAGCCGCGCTGGACGCCATCGCGCGGCAACCAGAGTCGGCCTCGACCCTGACCCGCACGCTGTTCGTCGGCATGGCCATGGTCGAGTCGACCGCGATCTACTGCCTGGTGATCGCGCTGATCCTCCTGTTCGCCAACCCCCTTCTCCCCTAGGTCGACGACGTGTCCATCGACTGGCGCCTGGTCCTGTTCGAGCTCCTCAACTTCGTGGTGTTGATGGTCCTGCTCGGCCGCTTCCTGTTCCGACCCGTCCGCGAGGCCCTCGCCGCGCGCCGGTCCGAGATCGAGCAGCGCAACGCCGAGCTCGCCGCGCAGCAGGCCGAGGCGGCCGCGCTGCGCGACGAGTACCGGGCCAAGATCGCGGGCGCCGAGCAGGAGGGGGAGCGGCTGCGAGCGGAGGTCCGCCGCGAGGCCGAGGAGAAGGCCGAGCACATCGTCGCCGCCGCTCGCCGCGACATGGACCAGGCGCGGGAACGCCACCAGACGGACCTCGAGCTCGCCCGCCGCCGCTCGCTGGAGAGTCTGCGCGATCAGGTGGTGGCCCTCTCCGTCCAGGGTGCCGCCAAGGTCGTCGCGGGCATGTCGGAGACGAGCATCGCCACGGCCTACGCCCGAGAGGGCGCGCGGCGCCTCCTGGAGGCGGGGGCGCTGCCGCAGGACGCCACCGTCCGCCTTTGGACCAGCCCGGACGCCGACCCTGACGACGTACGGCAGGTCGTCGGCAAGGTGCTCCACGACCGCTGCGCGCTCCAGACCGACGCCGACCCGGAGTTGGTCGGCGGCGTCCGCTTCGCCTTCCGCGACCTGGAGGTCGACGCCAGCACCGGGGCCGCCTTGAAGCGCTGGCTCACCGAGCTGGACGAGGCCAACCCGGCCGAGGAGCCCGCGTGACCGAGCGCGAGCAGGAGCACCAGCAGTCAGGCGCGGAGGCGCTGGAGCGCCTTCGCCGCGGGCTGGACCGCGCCCGCCCCCGCGTCGACCTGGTGCGCCTGGGGCGGGTGATCCGGGCAGGTGACGGGGTCGCCCTGGCGACCGGGCTGGACGAGCCCCTCGCTGGAGAGCTGCTGGACGTGAACGGCGTAGCGGCCCGGGTGGACGCGATCACCCGTGACGTCATGCGCCTCGTGCTCATGGGTGACCCCGAGCAGGTCGAGGCCGGCGACCCGGTACGCCGGCTGGGGCGCGTGCTCGACGTCCCTGCCGGACCCGAGCTGATCGGCAGGGTCGTCGACCCGCTGGGCCAACCTCGCGACGGCCAGGGGCCGCTGCGGGCCCGGCGCCGGGTGCTGGTGGACGGGCCGCCGATCGCGCTCGAGGAGCGGGAGCCGGTCTCGCGGCCGCTGCGGACCGGCGTGTTCGTCCTCGACACCATGATCCCCGTGGGCCGGGGCCAGCGACAGCTCATCGTCGGAGACCGCTCGACCGGGAAGACGGAGCTCTGCCTGGACGTCCTCGCCGCGCAGGACCCCGACATGGTCGCGATTTACGTCGCCGTCGGCCGCCGCGGCGCTGAGGTCGCCGCCAACGTCGAGTGGTTGCGCGCGGCTGGCGTGCTGGAACGCGGATTCGTCGTCACCTCGGACGCCGACGACCCGCTCGGGCTGATCCACCTGGCCCCCTACAGCGCCACCGCCATGGCCGAGGACCTGATGCGCGCTGGGCGCGACGTGCTGATCGTCTACGACGACCTGACGACCCACGCCCACGTGCACCGCTCGCTGGCCCTCCTCCTCGGCCGTCCCGTGGGTCGCGAGGCCTTCCCGGCGGACGTGTTCTTCGCCCACGCCCGCCTGCTGGAGCGGGCGACCCAGCTCGGACGCGCCAGCGGCGGGGGCTCTTTGACCGCGCTCCCGATCGTCGAGACCCAGGCCGGGGACCTCTCCGCCTTCGTCCCCACGAACATCGTCTCGATCACCGACGGGCAGATCCGGCTCGACACGGCGCTGGCCGCTGCCGACCAGATCCCGGCCGTGGACGTGTCCCTCTCGGTCTCGCGCGTCGGCGGCAAGGCCCAGCCCCAGGCGCTCAAGCGCGTGGCGGGGCCGCTGAAGAACCAATACGCCCAGTTCCTCGAGTTCGAGGTCTTCGCCCGCTTCGGCTCTCGCCTGGAGAGCGAGGCGCAGCAGCTGATCGAGTGGGGGCGCCGCGTGCGCCGCGCGCTGCGCCAGGAGCGAGGCGAAGCCTTGGGGTGGGCCGAGTCCGTGGCGCAGGTGCTGGCGCTCAACACCGACGCTGTCGCGCAGATCCCCGTCGACGAGCTGGACGACGCGCTGGATCGGGCGCTGGCGGCCATGCGCGAGCGCGATCCAGCCGCCTGGAGCGAGCTGGAGCAAGGGCACCTCCCGCCCCAGGCTCAGCTCGACGCCATGAAGGAGGCCGCGCAGACAGCGCTGGCGCCGCAGCCAGCGGGGAGCACCACGTGAAGGCCGTCCGGGCGCTGGAGGAGCGACTCAAGGCGTGGCGGAGCTTCCGCGACGTCGCCCACGCCACCCGGTCGCTGGCGGCGGCGCAGGTCCTGCGCTGGAACGCCCAGGTCGCCCACACGCGCCGTCAGCTCGCCTGGAGCCAGGCGATCCACGAGCGCGTCCAGCGCTGGGAAGACCGCCACCGGCGTCGTCCCCCTGCCACCTGCGCGGTCCTCGCGCTGGGGACGGACCTCGGGCTCTGCGGACGCCTCAACCGCCTGGTTGCCGACGCCGCGCTCCGGGTGGTCGAGGAGCAGCAGGTCGTCCTGTTCGCGGCGTGCGGGGCGCGGCTGCTGGACCTGCTCCCGGACGACGTCCCCCGCCTGGAGGAACCAGCGCCGTCCAGCATGGCCGCCGCCGTCGAGCTCGCCGAGCGCGTCGAGGCTGAGGTCGGTGAGGCGGGGCTCAGAACGCGCCTGTGCATCGTCTCCGCCACCGGGGTCTCCCGCGGCGGGAGCCCCCAGGTCGAGACCTCCTGGGACGTGGTGAGCGACCTCGCGGGGCTGCGAGAGGCGCGGGCGGCCCTCGCTCGACCCCTGGCCCAGTTCGCTCCGGCCGACGTCGCGCACACCCGCGCGCGGGCGCTCCTCGCGCACGCGCGCATCCTGCACGCCGCCTGCGAAGGCGCGCGGGCAGAAGCCAGCGTTCGCCTGGCGCGCATGACCCGCGCCCACGAGTCCGCGGAGCGGCGGATCGCCGAGCAGGAGCGCGTGCTCCGCAAGGCGCGCCAGGAGGGGATCACGCAGGAAATGCTCGAGGTGCTCTCGCAGCGCCACATCGCGGCCATGGCGCCGTGAGGAGAAGTCCATGAGCTGGAGGACGTTCACGCTGGCGGCCGCGCTCGCGATCGGCCTGGGTCTGCCAGGCTGCGCGACGCCGGGGCAGGTGGTGAAGGAGGAGGCGAGCCCGGTGTGTCCGAGCTGCAGCGAGCAGACCCGCACCACGGTGTTCGAGGGCCTGACCGTCGACCGCCACGTGTGCCCGAAGTGCGAAACCGAGGTCGTCGACAACGAGATCACCCCGCCCGACACGGTGCACTACTGCTCGAAGTGTCGGCTGATCGTGCAGGAGTGCCCGCAGTGCGCCGCTCAGTGAGGAGGAGCCATGACTGCTAACCCCACGCTCACCTTCCTCGGCGGCACGGGGACGGTCACCGGGTCGAAGTACCTGCTGGAGTGGGCCGGCAAGCGGGTCCTGGTCGACTGCGGCCTGTTCCAGGGCTGGAAGGAGCTGCGCCTCCGCAACTGGGTGCCCCTGCCCGTCGACCCCAAGACGATCGACGCCGTCGTCCTCACCCACGCCCACCTCGACCACAGCGGCTACCTGCCCTTGCTGGTCAAGAACGGATTCAAGGGCCCGATCCACGCCTCTCACGCCACCCAGGACCTGTGCGGCCTGCTCCTGCGGGACTCCGGCCACATTCAGGAGGCCGACGCCCGCTACGCGAACAAGAAGGGCTTCTCGAAGCACAAGCCCGCCTTGCCCCTCTACACCCAGGAGGACGCGGAGGTGGCGCTGGAGCAGTTCGAGCCCGTCCCCTTCGACGAGGCCGTCCAGCTCGAGCAGGGTCTCAGCTTCAGCCTCGCGCCGGCCGGTCACATCCTCGGGTCGGCCCTGGTCCGCTTCACGGGCCCGGAGCGCTCGATTCTGTTCACGGGTGACCTCGGCCGCCCCCACGACCCGGTCATGTATCCCCCCGCCGCGGGCGGGCGCCCGGACTACCTGGTGGTCGAGTCGACTTACGGCGACCGGCTCCATGAGGAGACCGACGTCGAGGAGCGCCTGGCTGAGGTCGTCGCGGAGACGTGCGAGCGTGGAGGCGCCGTGCTCATTCCCACGTTCGCCGTCGGGCGAGCCCACGCCCTGCTCTACCTGCTGCAGAAGCTCATGGCGGAGGAGCGGATCCCGGACGTGCCTGTGTTCCTGGACAGCCCCATGGCGGTCTCGGCCATGGAGATCTACTGCAAGCACATGCGAGAGCACCGGCTCGACGGCCCGACCTGCAAGCGGACCTGCAACGTCGCTCGCTACGTGCGGAGCGTGGACGAGTCGAAGGAGCTCAACCTCCGAAAGGACCCCCGGATCGTCCTCTCGGCGAGCGGCATGCTCACTGGCGGTCGCGTGCTCCACCACCTCAAGCACATCGCGCCGGATCGCAACTCGACGATCCTGTTCATTGGCTTCCAGGCCGGCGGCACCCGTGGAGCGCAACTCCTGGGCGGCGCGAAGTCCGTGAAGGTCCACGGCGGGCAGGTGAAGATCCGCGCAGAGGTCGCCTGCATCGACGGGCTCTCGGCGCACGCCGACTACCGCGAGATCTTGGCCTGGCTGGGCGGGTTCGAGCGCCCGCCCCTGCGGACGTTCATCACCCACGGCGAGCCGACCGGCTCCGAGGGGCTGCGAAAGCGCATCGCAGACGAGTTGGGGTGGCCCTGCACCGTCCCCGAGCACGGCGACCGGGTGGAGCTCCCCCGGAGAGGAGGCACGTCATGACCGCCCAGGAACCATCCTGCTGCGACGCGCACGGGGACGGGCAACACCCCCTCACCCTGCGCCGCCTGGGGATCGACACCCACCAGGAGGCCGTGATCTACATGCCCAGCGACTGCCACGTCTGCCGGGCCGAGGGCTTCCAGGCGCGCTCGCGGGTGCTCGTCAGCGCCAACGGGCACTCGATCCTGGCGACCGTCAACCAGACGACCCCAGGGGGGCTCCTCGCGCCGGGCGAGGCGGGCCTCTCCGAGGCGGCGTGGGGGCGCCTCGACGCCAGCGAGGGCACCCAGGTCACCCTCCGCCACGCGCCCGCCGTGGAGTCGCACGGCGCGATCCGCGGCAAGATCCACGGCAAGCGCCTCGGGCGTGAGGCCATGCGGCACGTCGTCGAGGATGTGGTCGCCGGCCGCCTCTCGGACATCTACCTGTCCGCGTTCATCACGGCCTGCGCCGCCACCCTGGACTTCGACGAGGTCGTCTCCCTGACCCAGGCCATGATCGACACGGGACAGCGCCTGGAGTGGCAGAGCGACCTCGTCGTCGACAAGCACTGCGTGGGCGGGCTCCTCGGGAACCGGACGACGCCGATCGTCGTCGCGGTCGCAGCCGCCTGCGGGCTCACGATCCCCAAGACGTCGTCGCGCGCGATCACGTCGCCCGCCGGCACCGCCGACGTCATGGAGACGCTGGCGCCGGTCGACATCGACGAGGCCGCCATGCGCCGGGTCGTCGAGCGGGAGCGGGGCTGCCTGGTGTGGGGAGGGAGCTCCCGCCTCAGCCCTGCCGACGACATCCTGATCCGGGTCGAGCGGGCGCTCGACCTCGACAGCCTCGGCCAGCTCGTGGCCTCCGTCCTCTCCAAGAAGGCAGCGGCCGGGTCCACCCACGTGCTGATCGACATTCCGCACGGGCCCAAGGCCAAGGTCCGCAGCGTCGACACGGCGCAGCAGCTCGGGCGCCTGCTGGAGGGCGTGGGTCGCCTGGTCGACCTCGACGTGCGGGTGCTCCTCACCGATGGCTCGCGCCCGATCGGGCGGGGGTTTGGGCCGGCCCTGGAGGCCCGCGACGTCCTGGCCGTGCTCCAGAACGACCCGAACGCCCCTGCCGATCTGCGTGAGCGCGCGCTGGACGTCGCCGGCGCCGTCCTGGAGTTCTCGCCGAACATCAGCGCGGGCGGAGGTCCACGCGTGGCTCGACAGGTCCTGGAGGACGGGGCCGCTTGGTCCAAGTTCCAGGCGATCTGCGAAGCCCAGGGCGGGCTTCGCGAGCCCCCGCGCGCCCCGTTGACGCACACCGTCGAAGCCACGCGCGCAGGGCAGGTGCTCGAGCTCGACAACCGGCGGCTGTCGCGCGTGGCCAAGTTCGCCGGGGCGCCCGCCGACCCGGCGGCGGGCCTCGAGCTGCACGTGGGCATCGGCAACTCGGTGGAGGCAGGACAGCCGCTGTTCACGCTCCACGCTCAGGCCAAGGGCGAGCTGGGCTATGCGCTCGACTACCTCGAGCGCGAGGCTGACCTCGTCCGGCTCGGCAAGGAGGAAGCATGAGCCTCCCGCTGGTGTTCGCCCTCCCCGGGAACGACGCCTTCGCGGCGGACCTGGCGACCGCGCTCGAGGGCGGGTTGGGGAGCGCCGAGGTGCGCCGCTTCCCGGACGGCGAGACCTACGTGCGCCTGGAAACGGACGTCCGGGACCGCGAGGTCGTGTTGGTGTGCACGCTGCACGAGCCCGACGAGAAGGTCGTCCCCCTCGTCATGCTGGCCGAGGCTGCGCGCGACCTGGGGGCGCGCCGGGTCGGCCTGGTCGCGCCCTACCTGTCCTACATGCGCCAGGACAAGCGCTTCCACAGCGGCGAAGGGATCACGAGCCTCTACTTCGGCCGCTTCCTCTCGCGGGTGGTGGACTGGCTCGTGACGGTCGACCCCCACCTGCACCGCCACGCGACCCTCGCCGAGTCGGGCTACATGATCCCGACGCGCGTCGTCCACGCAGCCCCGGCCGTCGCCGACTGGATCCGGGAGCACGTCGAGCGCCCCGTGCTCGTCGGCCCCGACAGCGAGAGCGAGCAGTGGGTTTCGTCGGTCGCCGAGCTCGCCCGCGCCCCGCACATCGTGCTGGAGAAGGTCCGGCGGGGGGACAAGGACGTCGAGGTCTCGGTGCCTGAGGTGGACCGCTACCGCGACCACACCCCGGTGCTGGTCGACGACATCATCTCCACCGCGCGGACCATGGTCGAGACGCTGCGCCACATGGCCCGCGCCGGAATGCCGCCCACGGTGTGCGTGGGGATCCACGCCGTCTTCGCCAGCGACGGCCTCCAGGCCTTGGAGGGCGCGGCCCCGGCGCAGATCGTGACTTGCGACACGATCGAGCATTCAACCAATGAGATTGGGCTGGCGCCTGCGCTCGCCGCGGCGGTGAGCGAGGTGCTGGCCGAGGAGGGCGAAGCCCCCGAGAGGAATGCCAATGAAAGTCAGTGACCTAATGACGACCGAAGTCGTGAAAGTCAAAGAGACCGATCCGATCGCGCGCGTGCGCCGCATCCTGGGCGGGAAGGACTTTCACGCGCTCCCCGTGGTCGACGACTGGGACTACCTCGCCGGGATCGTGACCTGCGCGGACTTCGTGGACATTCAGGGCGACGAGGCCCGGCACCCGGTGAAGGAGGTCATGCAGCGGCGGGTCTACACCGTGCCGGAGACCGTCGACGTGGTGCTCGTGGCCCGCTTCATGGCCAAGTACCACGTCCGGCACCTCGTGATCGTGCGGGACGGGAAGGTCCACGGGATCCTGAGCTCCTTCGACATGCTCCGGGCCCTGACCGAGCGAGACGTCCCGAGCGGGTCGGGCAAGCGCAAGGCCAAGCAAGGAGACCCGCGGAACGAGCTGGAGCGCCTGGGGCTCAAGTTCGTCGACACGCTCAGCAGCTCGGACGAGGCCGAGCCCTGTCACTGAGCGGGAGGGCTGTGGATGGTTGAGTTTCGCCAGATCGCAGGATGCATGGAGCCACGGAGCGGGAGGAGGTTCGCTGGAGGGTCCTTTCGGGTGGTCGTGGTCTCAGCGGACTGGAGATTCCTGGATGCGATCGTCCGCACCCCCGTTCCGCTGGCCGCCGTCGTGCAAGTCTCGTGGGGAAAGGAGATCCCAAATGGGAGCTCCCTCTCCCCGATCAAGACTGCAATTGGCCGGGGTCAAGAAGGAATGTGGCGCAGGCTGGCCAAGAGGAGCATTCCTCTACTTCGCCTGACCGCATCCGAGTGTGCGGGTGCACTTCCTGAACTGTTGTCTCAGACGCGGGCGAACGTGGGGCTCAGTTACAAGAACCCCATCTTCCCGTCGGAGGTGCTCGAGGTTCCCCCGCTAGGGATCATCAACCTGCACCCGTCACTGCTCCCTGCCTACCGTGGCGCGTTGCCCCTCGTGTGGATGGCTCGGGACTACTGCTTGGAGGGCGGGGTCACGGTTCACGAGATGTCTAGGCGAGCAGACCGTGGCGCAATTCTGGCGCAAGCTCCCTTTCAGATCCGGCATGGCATGAGCGAGGACGAGATCGAGCACGAGCTGATCGTGAAGCGGGGTGTTCCACTTGCCATACGCACTCTGGAGCAGCTGGCTGCCGGTGAACGCCCGGCGCAACCACAGCCGTCGAAGAGTCCAACACCAGTTGCGCGCTTCCGAAGCGACTCAGGGATCTGGGAGATGATCGACTGGTCGGATTGGTCACTCGCGCACATACACCATTTCCTCAGGCAGCGTCCGTTCTGGGAACATCGTCTCCCAACCCCCTGCGGGTGGCGGCGACACGTCCGTTGGGAGATCGGGGAAGCATGTCGGGGCACGCCTCACCACGCTCCTGGCGACATCACCCCGACGCGCCTGGGCTATCGAATTGAGCACAGGGACGGCTTCGTAGTGGTGCGTCCGCGTCCCTCCGTCTCTCGGCTGACGTCAGCCGTGAGGAGACGCTTGGTCCAACGGTGAGCCAAGTGAGGCGTCCGCCGGCAGTGGCCCAAGGCGTTTGCCAGATTCACTCTGGTGGGAGAGCCGGTGGTCCTCGGTGCGCCGGGCACTCGGTCTGCTCGTTGGCCGCGATCCGCGCGATGTGCAAGCCCACCAGCCTGGCGACCAGCAGCGCCAGGTAGAGCTGACCCACCACTGCCTCCAGGGTGCTGAGGGACCTGGCGAACGGGCTCCGCGGGACCACGTCGCCGAACCCCAGCGTCGTGAGGGTCGTGAAGCTGTAGTAGATCAAGTGCGGAAAGCCCGCCAGCACGGCGTGGCTCTCCGGGGATCCTCCGGCTGGGTCGTGAAAGGCCCCGGGCTGGAAGTGCTCCATGAGGGAGAACACGAGCGCCCACCCCAACCCGATGAGCAAGTAGCCGCAGATCGCGGCCTCCAAGCGGTTGGCAGTGACGGGGCCCGGCTCCAGGACGCGCTTGAGCAGGGTGCCGCCCGTGAGCAGGAAGAACAGCAGCCCCAGCACATGGCCCAGCGGCAGGAGCGAAGCCACCCCGAGCAGGTGGCTCCCTGCAGCCGTGACGATCGCCAGGACGGACAGCGCGAGGGCAGCGCGGAACACGGCGCGCCCTGGGCCTCGCAGGGCGCGGACGGTCAGCAGCAGCGCCGCGGACACGAACAGGTCGAGCAGCGCGGAGCCCACGTGACCCAAACCCAAGAGCGGCCAAAGGAGGAATAGCCCCAGCAGGGCGACCAACAGGACGGTGCAGCGCTCCTCCCCCTCGGGGCGTGCTTCGATCACTCGCTCAGCCATCGGTCCTCCTCGCGTTTCGTAGTTGCAAGTCTCGATCCACCAGCACTTCCCTGCCAACCCCGGCCGACGCCTCGCGATTGCGCGACCCGGACCTGCTCGGCGTCACGTGGCCGTGAATGGCCTCCCAGCCGGGCATTTCGGATCTGAAATGCCTGAACTCCAGGAGTTGGAGATGCCCTGCCCACCCTGGAGACAGAACCCGCAACAAGGCGACAAGCGCTGGGGACCGGTGGTCGGCACATGAGTTGCACGTCGGTCGGCCATGAGAGTCGGGGTCGTCTGCGAGCGAGTCGAAGACAGGGACGCTAAGTCGTCTCCGGGCTCTGCGACGTCCGCGCTCCTCGACAGCCGCTTCCTCGAGCAGTCGAACCGCCGGCTGGCGCTGGTAAGCGCCGTCTTCGCCGGCGTCGTCGCCGCGCTCGTCCTGAGCGCGTTCGTGCTCTACGGGCCCCTCGGGTGGGAGGCCCCCCACCACCTCACCCACTTCCTGGCCGCCCAGACCGTCCTGTTCTTGCTCTCACTGGGCATGGCGGTCGTCGCCTGGCGCCGGCTGCTGCCGGCGCGGACGACCCTCAAGGTCGGGCTGGCCTACCAGCTCCTCGGCGCGCTCGTGCTCTCGGTCTGCGCCTTCTCCGGCGACATGCTCCTCCAGGGTGTGGGCGTCAAGCTGTCGTGGCTGGCCGTGTGGATCCTCCTCTTCCCCCTGCTGATTCCCAGCCGGCCGCTGCGCAGCCTCGTCGTCTCGACCCTCTGCGCGACCACGGCGCCCGCGGTCTTCTTCGTGTGGAGCCTCGCGGAGGGCCAGGCCCTGCCGCGGCTCCCCGTGTTGGCCGAGACGTTCCTCCCCTACTACGTCTGCGCTGGCCTCGCGGTGGTCCCGGCGTGGCTCGTGTTCGACCTCGGCTCGGCCGCCACGACCGCCCGGGACACCGTTCGCCAGCTCGGCAGCTACCGCCTCGTCGAGCTCCTGGGGCGCGGCGGCATGGGCGAGGTGTGGCGCGCGGAGCACGCCCTGTTGGCACGGCCCGCGGCCGTCAAGCTCGTCCACCTGCCGACGACCGGCACCCACGGGACGCCGCCGCTCCAGGATCGGAGCGAGGTCCTGGCGCGCTTCGAGCGCGAGGCCCAGACGATCGCGGCCCTGACCTCACCCCACACCGTCAGCCTCTACGACTACGGGGTCACCGACGACGGCACCCTCTACTACGCCATGGAGCTCCTCGAAGGGATTGACCTGGAGGAGCTGGTCGATCGCTTCGGCCCGCTCTCCCCTGCCCGCGCGATCTACCTCCTGCGGCAGGTGTGCGAGTCGCTGTCCGAGGCGCACGCCGCTGGGCTCGTCCACCGCGACATCAAACCCTCGAACCTCATGGCTTGCCACGTCGGCAACCAGGTCGACTTCGTCAAGGTCCTCGACTTCGGCCTCGTGCGGCGCATGAAGCCCGCCGAGCAGGACCCCCGCGTGAGCGACGCGGACTACGTCGTGGGGACGCCTGCCTTCATGGCCCCCGAGCTGGCCAAGAGCCCTACGGAGGTCGACTCCCGCGCCGACGTCTACGCGATCGGCTGCGTCGCCTACTGGCTGCTGACCGGGCACCTGGTGTTCGAGCAGTCCACCGCGGCCGGGATCATCGCCGACCACGTCCATGCTCCACCGCCGATCCCGAGCGCGAAGACACGGCAGGCGATCCCTCCCGAACTGGAAGAGCTGATCATCAACTGCCTGGCCAAGACCCCGCGCCTGCGGCCGCAGACAGTGGACGACCTGCACGAGCGCTTGGCGCGGATCACGGTCGCGCAGCCGTGGACCCAGCAGCGGGCCCACATGTGGTGGCGCGCTCGACTCCGGGAGCTCGTCCCTGACGAGGGGCCTGCCGCTGAGGCCGAGTCCGCCCCCGCGGTAGAGCCTCCCCAGGACCCCACGCCTACCGAACCGGCGCCGCGCGTCGACCACGCTGTGCTCGACTACGAGCCCCGCTTCGCGAGCTACCCGCGTGTCGCCGTGAGCGCGATTTCGGAGATCCGCATCCGCGCGCGCCAACGCCAATACGCTCGCGCGCGGGACGAGTCTCGCCTGGCCCGCGCCGAAGTGACGGCCGATCGCGAGGCCACCTCGTGATCGGCGCGCGACTCCTGAGCGTCCTCCTGATCGTCACCCTGCTCGTTCCGGGAGGAATCGGGCAGCTCGACCTCTGCGCCTGCCAGGGCGGCGATCACGGCCTGTTCTGCAGCCAGGCGGAGGCTCCTCAGCCGCGCGCTCACGGTTGCTGCGCCATGCAGGCAGACGACGACCGGAACGAGCGCACCCAGTCCCCCGACCACTGCCCCGACTGCCCGAAGCTCGACCTCGGGGACGCTGCGGGCAGCAAGCTGCCGGCGACCGGCGAGCCGTACTGCGGGCAGCTCGCGCTCGTCTCCATCGAGGCCCCTCCCGTCGTCCCGGGCCCCCAAGACCGCCGATTGCAGACTTCTG
Organism: Planctomycetota bacterium; assembly: GCA_041402045.1. Lineage (GTDB taxonomy): Bacteria > Planctomycetota > J058 > J058 > J058 > JAGQRJ01. The sequence continues at coordinate 103,695 of JAWKSZ010000004.1, forward strand.
CGTGTTGGCCGCGACCCCCGCCTGGCAAACACAGGCTGCACCTACTTCACCGCGTCTTCCTGCTCTAGGCGGTTGACGCCGGGCAGCGCCCGGCGCCCCCGGCGTCTGCGCGCTCAGGACGACGTCCGTCCCGAGCTCGAGTAGACGTCTCACCCGTCCTTCCACGTGCAGGAGAACGCACCGTGTCGCGATCCGTGTGCGCGCTAACAGGCGCGCTGACCGTCTTGTCCCTCTCCCTGGCCGGCTGCGCCTACGACCGGGAGCGTACGGCCTGGACCGATTGGAGCGAGCTCGACGCCAGCTTTCGCCCCATGAACGAGGAGGTCGCGCCGCTGACGTCGGCCAGCACCCTGACGGACTACGTCGCCCTCGCGCTGCGCCGCAACCCGGCTCTGCAGGCCCAGTCCCAGCGCTGGCGCGCAGACCTCGAGCGGGTGCCGCAGGCGCGTTCGCTGCCCGACCCGGAGCTGACCTACGGCGGCTTCATCGAGCAGGTCGAGACCCGCGTTGGCCCGCAGCGACACCGGTTCGGCGTCTCCCAAATGGTGCCCTGGCCCGGCAAGCTCGCCGAGCGGAGCGCCATGGCGCTGGAGGAGTCCGAGGCGACGCGGGCCAGGACCGACGCGGTCCGCCTGCGGACCGTGTATCAGGTCGCGCGGGCCTACGCCGACTACTACTACCTGGCCAGCGAGCGCGCCGTCACGGACGAGACCCTGACCTTGGTCCGGCACTGGGAGTCCGTCGCCCAGACCCGGTTCCGCGCTGGCGCGCAGGCGGCCCACCGGGACGTGATCAAGGCGCAGGTCGAGATCGGGCGGTTGGAAGATCGCCTGGCCACGCTCAACGACGCCCGCAAACCCCACGTGGCGCGGCTGCGCTCGCTCCTGAACGTCCCCGCCACTTTCGAGATCCCCTGGCCGTCGTCGGTCCCGGCCACGTCACTGGCGGTCTCCGACGGTGAAGTCCTGGCCCTGATCGAGCGGCACAGCCCGCTCCTCGCGGAGCTCAACCGCAAGATCTCGGCTCGCGAGCGCGGCGTCGACTTGGCGTGGCAGAGCTACCTGCCCGACTTCATGTTCGGCTTCGAGTACATCGAGACCGGCCCGGCCGTGCGCAATGCCATGGGCGTCCGTCCCTCCGGGAGCGGCGACGACGCCATGATCGCCAAGTTCGGGATCAGCCTGCCGATCTGGTTCGGCCGCTACGAATCCTCGGTCTCGGAGGCGCGGGCGCGTCTTCGGGCCGCCGAGCTCGATCGTGCGGACGCCGAGAACTCGCTCGAAGCGTCCGCGGCCCGCGCCCTGTTCGACTACCGAGACGCGGAGCGAAAGCTCCGCCTCTACCGGGACTCGCTCGTGCCCAAGGCCGAGCAGTCCCTGAAAGCCACATCCGCCGCCTATGAGGCGGGCGCTGGCGACTTCCTGGATGTCCTGGACGCCGAGCGCGTCCTCCTCGAGTTCCACCTGTCCCGCGAGCGGGCCCTCGCCGATCGCGTCCGCTCGTTCACCGAGCTGGAAATGCTCACCGGCACCGACCTCAAGCCGCGGTCCGAGCGCTAGGAGTCTTCATGACGAACCACGACGAGCCCAAGCCGACCGACTCGGCAGACGACACCACGCCGGCCGACGCGGCAGACGAGACCAAGCCGACCGCCTCCGTGGAGGAGCCGAAGGCTCCGACGCCGCAGCCGACCCCCGCAGATCCGAAAGCCCCGCGCTGGCAGCGAGCCCGCTGGGTCGCGGGCGCGGTGGTCTTCCTCCTCGTCGGCTTGCTCCTGGGGCGACTGACCTCGCCCGAGGCCCCGCCTCCCCCGGCCGAGGGCCAGACCGCGGCGGACGACAAGCCCACGGTGTGGACGTGCTCCATGCACCCCCAGATCCGTAGCCCGAAGCCTGGGAAGTGCCCTATCTGCGGCATGGACTTGATCCCCGTCGGCGAGGGCGGTGACGACTCGGGCCCCCGTGAGCTGAAGCTGCAGCCGGGCGCGGTGACGTTGGCCGAGATCGAGACCGAGCCCGTCCGGCGACGCGACGTCGCCCGCGACGTCCGCATGGTGGGCAAGGTCGACTACGACGAGACCCGTCTCAACTACATCACGGCCTGGATCCCCGGGCGGCTCGACCGCATGTACGTGGACTACACAGGCACCCTCGTCCGCAAGGACGACCACCTGGTCGAGATCTACAGCCCGCAGCTCCTGAGCGCCCAGGAGGAGCTGCTGCAGGCGATCGAGGCCCGCAAGAAGCTGCAGGCGAGCAGCAGCCGCTTGATGCTCGAGACGGCCGACCAGACCGTGGCATCCGCCCGCGAGAAGCTGCGGCTGTGGGGGCTGGGGCGGGATCAGATCGAGGAGATCGAGCGCAGCGGCCGAACCTCGGACCACATCACGATCCGCGCGCCGATCGGCGGGATCGTCGTCCACAAGAACAAGAACACCGGCGACTACGTCAACACGGGCGAGCGCGTCTACACGATCGCGGACCTGAGCCAGGTGTGGGTCCAACTCGACGCCTACGAGTCGGACCTCCCCTGGGTCCGTTACGGTCAGACGGTCCAGTTCGAGACCGAGTCCTATCCCGGCGTCCCCTTCGAAGGGCGGGTGGTGTTCGTGGACCCGGTCCTGACCGGCAACACCCGCACGGTGAAGGTCCGCTTGAACGTGACCAACGCCGACGGGCGCCTGAAGCCCGGCATGTTCGTCCGCGCGGTGTTGAAGGCTCCCCTCCAGGCCGAGGGGCAGACCCTCGATCCGAGCTTGGTCGGCAAGTGGATCTGTCCCATGCACTGGGACGTGATCAAGGACGCCCAGGGCCAGTGCGACCAGTGCGGCATGCCCCTCGTCCGCGCGGAGTCCCTGCACCGGACGGGCGATCCACAGGCCAAACCTCCGCTTGTCGTGCCGGCTTCGGCGGTGCTCTGGACCGGGGTCCGCTCGCTGGTCTACGTGAAGCAGCCGGGCGATCAGCCCTCGTTCCGCGGCCAGGAGATCGTCCTCGGCCCTCGGGCCGGCGACTTCTACGTCGTCCGCGCGGGGCTCTCGGAGGGCGACCTGGTCGTGACGAAGGGCGCCTTCAAGATCGACAGCGCGCTCCAGATCGAGGCGCGGCCGAGCATGATGCTCCCGCCGGAGGACCGCCGGGAGACCCAGCGCCACGAAGCGACGCCAGCGTTCCTGTCGGCGCTGCGCCCCGTCTATGAAGGCTACCTCGCCGTGCAGGAGGCCCTCGCCGGGGACGACCTGGCCGCGGCCAAGACCGCGGCAACCACCCTCGCGACGGCGATCCAAGGCGTCGACATGAAGCTCGTCAGCGGCGACGGGCACATGGCCTGGATGCGCGAAGCGAAGCGCCTGCGCGACGCGGCGGAGGCGATTTCCACGGCGGATGGCATCGAGGCGGCGCGCGCGAGCTTCGCCGACCTGGCTGAGGCCGCGCTCGACGTGGAGCGCCAATTCGGGCACGCCCAAGGGGTCTATCGCGAGGCGTTCTGCCCCATGGCCCGCGACAACAAGGGTGCGAGCTGGCTGCAGCGGGGCGAGGAGGTTCAGAACCCGTTCTTCGGGGCCAGCATGCTCCGCTGCGGTGAGGTCCGCTCCACCTTCCCGGCCCGGGGGGAGGAGCCACAGCGCCCGCAGCAGCCGGCCACGCCGGCACCGACGGGTCATGAAGGCCATGACCACGCCACCCCGCGGGGACATGAGGGCCACGGTCAGCCCCCCGCTCAGCCCGAGTCGCCAGCCCCAAGCCCGACGCCGACGCCCGGGCAAGACTCTGGCGCCAGCCTCGACACGTTCCGCCGCCAGCTGGACGGAGCGCTGGCGGCCTACTTCAACCTCCAGCGGGAGCTGGCCGAGGACAAGGCGACGGGAGCCACCCGCGCTCCGGAGCTGCGCCGAGCGCTCGAGGGCGTCGACCCCGCTCAGCTCCCCTCGGCCGACCGCGACGTTTGGCGTCAGACTCGTCTCCCAGGCCTGCTCGCCGATGTGCAAAACCTCGAACAGGCAGCAGGATTGGAGGCCCAGCGCCAGGCGTTCGAGCCCGTCTCGACGAAGCTGACCGCCGTCGTCGCCCGCTATGGGCACCTTCCACAACGCTCGGTGCGGCGCTTCCACTGCCCCATGGCCTTCGGGAACCGCGGCGCAGATTGGCTGCAGGAGGGAGAGCAGGTCCTCAACCCCTACTTCGGGTCGCGCATGTTGCGCTGCGGACGGCAGGTCGAGTTGATCCCGGCCTCCGGACGCGACCCGGCAACAGCTCCTACGGCTGACACCGCGCCCACGCCGCAGCCCAGCTCGCGCCCCGCGGAGCCGACGGGAGGCTGGACCTGCTCCATGCACCCCCAGATTCGTCAGCCAGGACCCGGGAAGTGCCCGATCTGCGGCATGAACCTCGTCCCCGTTCGTGAGCGCGACGAGAAGGGAGGTGGGAAGTGATCGCCCGCACGATCCGCTTCTGCCTGGAGAACAAGCTCGTCGTCGCGCTGATGATCGTGTTCTTCATCGGCTGGGGGGTCATGGTCGCCCCCTTCGACTGGGACGTACCGGCGATCCCACGGGACCCCGTCCCGGTCGACGCGATCCCCGACATCGGCGAGAACCAGCAGATCGTCTTCACCGAGTGGATGGGCCGCTCGCCCCAGGACGTCGAAGACCAAATCAGCTACCCCATGACGGTCGCCCTGCTCGGGATCCCGGGGGTCAAGACCGTCCGCAGCTACTCCTTCTTCGGCTTCTCCTCGATCTACATCATCTTCAAGGAGGACGTCGACTTCTACTGGTCGCGCTCACGCGTCCTGGAGAAGCTCGCGAGCTTGCCGGCCGGGACGCTCCCCAAGGGCGTCCAGCCCGCGCTCGGCCCCGACGCGACCGCGCTCGGGCAGATCTACTGGTACACCCTCGAAGGCCGAGACCCGCAGGGCAACCCGACCGGCGGCTGGAACCCTGACGAGCTGCGCACTGTCCAGGACTGGTACGTCCGCTACGCGCTCCTGGGTGCCGAGGGCATCTCCGAGGTCGCCTCCGTGGGCGGCTTCGTGCGCGAGTATCAGGTCGACGTCGATCCGGACGCCATGCGGGCGCATGGCGTCAGCCTGACCCAGGTCGTCGACGCCGTCCGCAACTCCAACCTCGACGTGGGGGCCCGCACGATCGAGGTCAACCGGGTCGAGTACGTGGTCCGCGGCCTGGGCTTCGTCAAGACCGTGCACGACCTGGAGAAGGTCGTGGTCAAGGTCAACCAGAACGTCCCGATCCGAGTCAAGGACGTCGCGCGCGTCTCGCTCGGCCCCGCCCTCCGCCGTGGCGCGCTCGACAAGGCAGGCGCGCCGGCCGTCGGCGGCGTGGCAGTGGTCCGCTACGGCGACAACCCGCTGGCCGCGATCAAGCACGTCAAGGCCAAGATCGCCGAGATCGCCCCCGGCCTGCCCAAGAAGGTGGTGATCGACTGGTCCAAGACCGACCGCGTTCAGGTGGAGGCCTTCGCCGAGGCCCAGGGCTTCCCGGCCTACAAGGACGCCGCCCTCGACCAAGACGCCTGGGTCAAGTGGGCGAACGCGAACATGGACAGCCACCCCGCGTGGTTGACGCTCAGCCAGGTCACCGTGGTGCCCTTCTACGACCGGACGGGTCTGATCTACGAGACCCTGGGCACGCTCAACACGGCGCTCACCGAAGAGATCCTGATCAGCATCATCGTCGTGATCGCGATGGTGCTGCACCTGCGCAGCTCGTTCCTGATCTCCGGCCTGCTCCCGCTGGCGGTCTTGATCTGCTTCATCGCCATGAAGCTCTCCCACGTCGACGCCAACGTGGTCGCGCTCTCGGGCATCGCGATCGCGATCGGGACCATGGTCGACATGGGGATCATCCTCTGTGAGAACATCCTCAAACACTTAGACGAAGCGGACCCCGACGAAGACCGCTTGGAGGTGATCTACCGGGCAGCCGTCGAGGTGGGCGGCGCGGTCGTCACCGCCGTGTCGACCACGATCGTCAGCTTCCTGCCCGTCTTCGCCATGGAGGCGGCCGAGGGGAAGCTGTTCAAGCCGCTGGCGTTCACCAAGTCGTTCGCCCTCCTCGGTTCGATCATCGTCGCGCTGACGATCATTCCGCCCGCGGCCCACGTGCTGTTCACGTCCGAAGGTCGCAAGCGGGCGTGGCATCACTACGTGTGGCCGGCGGCCCTGGTCGTCCTGGGCGTGGTGGCCCTGTTCTTCACCTGGGTCATCGGCATCCTCCTGCTGCTCATGGCCGCGGCGGGCCTCGCCCAACCCACGCTCGAGGCGCGCTACGCCCGCGGCAAGGACTACGCCTCTTGGCTGAGCAACGGACTCGCGGTGCTCGTCGTGGCAGTCTTCCTCAACGAGCACTGGCTGCCGCTGGGCCCAAGCAAGGGGCTGGGGACGAACTTCTTGTTCACGGGCGGCCTCATCGGCGGGGTCCTCGTCGCGTTCCTGCTCTTCCTCCGCGTCTACCCGACGATCCTCCGCTGGTGCCTGGATCACAAGAAGACGTTCCTCCTCCTCCCCGCCGCGATCCTCCTGTTCGGGGCCTGCGTGTGGCTGGGGGCCGACGCGGTCTTCCCCTGGGTGCCGGCCGCGGTCGTGGGGCTGTTCGCCGCGACCTTCTTCTACCAGGCGACCACCGCCTTCCTCCGCGAGCGCTCCCAGGAGGACGACGCCCCCGGCTGGCTGGCGCCGGTTGGCAGCGGCGTCGCCGGGTTCATGGCCCTGGTGATCGTGGTCGGGATCACGACCTTGGCGTCGGTGGTCTACCGTTCGGACGCGGCGCTGTCGGTGCGCTCATCGATCAACCACGCGCTCCCGGGCCTCGGCAAGGAGTTCATGCCGCCGCTCGACGAGGGCAGTTACCTCTACATGCCGACGACCATGCCGCACGCCTCGATCGGCGAGGCCCAGGACGTCCTGGAGAAGCTGGACATGGCCATGGCCTCGGTCCCCGAGGTCGAGCTCGTGGTCGGCAAGCTCGGTCGCGCCGAGAGCCCGCTGGACCCGGCGCCGATCTCCATGATCGAGACGGTGGTCAACTACAAGCCCGAGTTCATCACCGACAAGGACGGCCACCGCCTCCGCTTCGCGTTCGACGCAGAGGCCGGCGAGTTCCGGCGCGACGACAAGGGCGAGCTGATCCCGGACCCAGAGGGACGCCCGTTCCGCCAGTGGCGGGATCACATCCGCTCGCCTGACGACATCTGGGACGAGCTGGTGAAGGCGGCGAGGCTGCCTGGAACGACCTCCGCGCCCAAGCTGCAGCCCATCGCCGCGCGGATCGTCATGCTCCAGAGCGGCATGCGGGCCCCCATGGGCGTGAAGGTCAAGGGGCCGGACCTCGAGACCATCGAGAAGGTCTGCCTCGACATCGAGCGCTTCCTCAAGCAGGTCCCGTCGGTCGCACAGGAGGCGGTCATCGCGGATCGCATCGTCGGCAAGCCTTACCTGGAGATCGAGATCGACCGCGACGCGATCGCGCGCCACGGGCTGAAGATCACCCAGGTCCAGGACATCATCGAGGTGGCGATCGGCGGGCGGCCCCTGACCACGACCGTCGAGGGGCGCGAGCGATATCCGGTGCGCGTGCGCTACGCGCGCGAGCTCCGCGATTCGATCGAGGCCATCAAGGACATCTACGTCCCGACGCCGGACGGCCACCAGATCCCGCTGATCCAGCTCGCCGACATCCGCTACGTCCGCGGCCCGCAGGTGATCAAGAGCGAGGACACCTTCCTCACTGGCTACGTGCTCTTCGACATGAAGAAGGGTCAAGCCGAGGTCGACGTGGTCGAGGAGTGCCAGGCCTACCTCAAGGCGAAGATCGCGAGCGGCGAGCTCCAGATCCCGGCCGGCGTGAGCTACACCTTCGCGGGCAGCTACGAGAACCAGATCCGCTCGGAGAAGAAGCTGCGGGTCGTGCTGCCCCTGGCCCTGTTCATCATCTTCATCATCCTCTACTTCCAGTTCAAACGGGTCTCGACCACGATGCTCGTGTTCAGCGGGATCGCCGTGGCCTGGGCGGGCGGGTTCCTCATGATCTGGCTCTACGGCCAGCCGTGGTTCCTGGACTTCTCCCTGCTCGGAACCAACATGCGCGACCTGTTCGCGGTCCACCCGATCAACCTCTCGGTCGCCATCTGGGTCGGGTTCATCGCCCTGTTCGGCATCGCGACCGACGACGGCGTCGTGATCGCGACCTACCTCGACCAGTCGTTCGAGGGGAACCCCACCGAGTCCGTCGAGGGCATCCGCGCAGCCACCCTCGAGGCGGGCAAGCGACGCATTCGCCCCTGCCTCATGACCACGGCCACCACGATCCTGGCCCTCGTCCCGGTGCTCACGTCCACTGGGCGAGGCTCCGACATCATGATCCCCATGGCCATCCCGTCCGTCGGCGGCATGTGCATCGAGCTGGTTACCCTGTTCGTCGTCCCGACTCTCTACTGTGCGATCGCCGAGGCCCGTCTGGGCTCGCGGCCGGAGGGAGGCTCACCGGACGGCTCACCGAGTCCGTCAGAGACGGGCGCCACCTAACCCCACCCAACCTGGAGTCATTCATGAACCGCTTCTACCCCGTCCTCCTCGCCACGGCCTTGCTCTGCGCTGGCTGCCCGAGCGAGCCCACCCAGCAAGCAGAGCCCGCCCCGGCGAACGAGGCCCCGGCTTCCGACCCCTCGCCGGCCGCTGAGGGAGGAGCCGCTGCGTCTCAGTGGACGTGTTCGATGCACCCGCAGGTCAAGCAGCCGAAGCCAGGGACCTGCCCCACCTGCAAGATGGACCTGGTCCCGGTGTCCGAGGCCGGAGCCGCGGCGCCTGCGCCTGCGCAGCCGAAGGCCGCCGGCGCCAAGGTCTACGACGTCGCCTGTGGCTGCTCGATCCCGGAGGTGGGCCACTGCGGCGAGTACGCCAAGGTCGACGGCGCCTTCGTCGAGATCACCGACCACGGGCTCGGCTCCATGCCCTTCTGCGGCAAGAGCGGACTCCGCGCCAAGATCGACGGCCAGGTCGAGGGCGGGAAGCTCAAGGCGAAGTCCGTGGAGCTCGTCGAGTAGTAGCCATGCTCGGTGGGCACCGGCTCCGCCGGTGCCCGCCCTGCGACCATCACCCCTTGGCGAGCGCGGCTCCCAGGCCACCAAGGACTGCGAAGCCAGCGGCAACACCGAGGGTGACCTCGGGGGCGTCGACCACAGCGTGCGCCAACCATGCAAAGACGTCTACATCGGGGTTGTAGTGGTCGACCTCGACCAGCCACCAGTCGTCGAATTCACGCAGCTGGAGGCTGTCGCGTCGGTGTCCGTCGCGATATGCCTTGCGCTCTCCAGTGGGCAAGCTCCAAGTGGACGTGACGAACCCGCGCGGGAGCGTCGGCATGTCGACCTTGTTGATCCGCACGCGCTTGCCGTGCTCGAGGAAGAAGGGGAGGAGACCGGGGAACCGGACGACGACGCCAGATGGCTGAGCGGGAATGGCAGTCATGCCTTGGGTCCTTTCTTGCCAAACACAAGCCAGAGGAACGCCGCCATCGCGGCGCCGGCCGCCAGGAGCGCGAGCCAGTCGGGGGCGCTGACGCGCTCCCCTGGGGCATGTTCAAGCAGACGAAGAAGTCGTTCATGGGCGGGACCCACTGCAAGGTCACCGCGTTCCCACCGCGCCACGGCGGCAGGTGAAACCCCCAAGAGGCTGGCGAGCTTCCGCTGGCTGATCCCCAGCCTGGAGCGGATCTCACGGACCTCCTGTGCGCTTACCACGTAAGCAGCTTACTCAGTAAGCGCGAACCGGACAGGCAAAAAATCAGCGACAGGTGACCCCGGGGAAGGCGTAACTGGTGCGAAGGTCTACACTTGAAGGAAGAGGAAGAGCACATGTGGCGGAACTTGCCAACGGTCTACGACCTGCTCCAGAGCTTTGAAGACAGGATCGTCCCGTACGAGGACGGGACCGTAACCCGGACGGCTGAAGCATTTAGCGCCCAGGCGGCTGCTGACGACCTCCCCCCCGCGGTGTGCATGTTGGGGCTCCTGTCCCTCCTGCCCGGTTTCGAGACCGAGCTCGTCCTCACCGAGCGCATGCTCGCCCGGCTCCATGGGTGGACCCAGCCGAACGCGCTGGACGCGTTGAATCTCCCGGCCCAGGTCTCCCAACCGGACCGGCAAGCGGTGTGGAATGACATTCGCAGCCGCCTGCTCGACGACAACGACGACAACTTCCGCGCTGCATGGGCTGAGGCCGCGTTTTACGTCTGGCTGATCGAAGCTGGCGTCGACTTCCAGCCGAGCGCGCCGATCCCTACCCCCGCCGCACCGCTCAAGAAGGGCAAGAGCCCGGACGCCGACGCGTGCCTCGACCCCACTGTCCCGGACTGGCGTTCGTGGTGGGACGCGAAGGCCTTGGTGGTCACCGAGTTCTCCGAGGTCCAGCGAGGGCTGGAGCAGGTCTATCGCGACGTCTGTCGCACCATCAGCCCTCAGCACGACATCATGTTCTCACTCGACCCCACGGTCGACCGCGTCGGCGCTGCCGGTCAACTCCGGAGCCTGGTCGGAGAGGAGTCGCACGTCCGGGGGCAGGCGGCGGCATTCAGCACATGGCTCCAGGCGCAGAACCGGCAGGGCCAGTCCTTCCCGATCTATTCGGTTGGGGACCCGTCTTGCGAAGGACGCCCGATCGCCTCGGTCCTCGTCCACCTCCGCTGCGGCTTCCGCCTGAGCAGCGGGGACCAGTCCAAGGAAGAGGTCGCCTACCAGGTCCGCTGGAAGCTGGGCGCGCGTCAGCGCCAGTTCCATGCCACGGAGCCGAACGTCCGGGTGGCCATTCTCGACCCGTTCTCGCCGTATCTGGCCGAGGAACACGTTTGGAAGGCAGCTCACGGCTACCGATTCTGGGACGACGCGCGGAGGAAGGACATCACCACCGAAGGCGTCCTGCGGCTTACCGGGTCGCGCAAGTTCTCACGCAAGGAGCCGTTGCTCGAACATGAGCTGACCGATCGCCTCGGCGCGGTCGTCTACTTCGCACCGCAGCTCGCCTTTGCCGACCGGGTGTTCCCCAACCTCACCGCAGAGCGGCACTCCCGCGCGGCGGTCATGTTCCTTCGCCCTGATCTAGCCGGGTCCCACCTCGAAGAGATTGGGCGCCGCCTCGGCTGCGAGATCCAAGTCCAGAGTGAGGACGAGGAGACGCGGATCGGACCCCCGGCCAAGGTCTTCACCGTCTGATGCAGGCACCCAGGGTCCCCTGGGATGCCCGCCCCGCCCGGCGTAGAATCCCGCCCATCAGGAGGGCGGCGTGGAAGACTTCCCTGCATGGGTCAGGGAGGGGATGCGGGACGAAGGCTGGGTCGTCGTCGAGTCCCTGGAGACCTTCGACGTCCACTCGGGGGACCGCTACGCCGACCGCGCCATAGCGCTCCGCAAGGCGCTGGCGGGCGACGCGTTGCTGGCGTCGAGCGGCCAGGCGACCCTGAGCCGCGACGTCGAAGGCGCGTTCTTCATTGGCCGGCTCTGGCGCAGCTCCAAGCCCCTCCCCTCGGGGGAGCGGGTGACGCTGGTCTACTCGCTCGACTCCGTCGAGCGGCACGTCAAGATCACCCGCGCTGAGGCTCCTCAGCCGGCGGCCGTGGGAGCTGGGGGAACCCGACCCTGGACATGCCCCGCGTGCAATCGGACGTGGGCGCTGCTGGAGGAAGAGCCGGAGGTCCCCCAGGCCGCAGTCCGCTGTCCTGATTGCGGAGAGCCTCCGACGGGCTTCTCAGCGGGGCAGGTGGTCCACGTCGAGCAGGGCGGCGCCCAGCGGCTCGGCGTCGTGGACCAACCGGTCCAGGCGGTGTGCGTCACCACTGAGGGGATCGAGGCTGAGGCCGGGCCCTACACGGGCGAGTTCATGGTGTGGCGGCTCAGCGAAGGCTACGGCAGCAGCGCGCCCGTCTCCCCCGAGTTCGAGCGCGACGTGTTTGCCACGCTTCCCCGCGACCCCGAGCGGCGGCGGAAGCTCGCCGCACACTTCATGACCGGGATATCCGCCGGCCCTGAGCAGCTCGAGGCGCTCGACGCCGACGAGGAGCGCGCGCTCCTCGGCGCGCCGAGCGCCGATTAGCTCAAGCTACGCGCTCCGCCGCTCGTCGTCGTCAGCCAGGCTGGCCTCGACGATCTCCAGGGCCTCGTCGATGGTCCGGCGCACCGCGTTCGCTGACTGCCGAGCGTCCAGCAGGCGCGAGCGGGCGTCGAGGTAGCGCGAGAGCCCCGTGGTGCTCGCCACGCGGAGCACGTCGAAGCCCTCGTTGGCCTTGGCGGAGACGCTCCAGCCGACCTGCAGGTTGATCAGGACCTGGTCGACGCCCATGGCCCGGGCCCAGGTCTGGTGGGTGTGGCGGAACGCGTGCAGGGTCACGCCGACCATGCGCGCCTCCCAGGACGAGCGCAGCTCTTCTGCGAACCCGGCCACGCGCTGCTTGAGGGCGCGGCGCCGCCGCCGCGTCTCCTTCTTCACCAGGTTCGGGTTCCCGTGGCACGGGACCTTCGGCTCTCCCATGAGCAGGGCGTGGTTGACGAGGTGTCCCAGCTCGACCTCCCAGGGCTCCTCGTCAGGCCACAGCTCCCACACCAACCCGAGGCCAAAGGCCTCGCGCCACCAGCGAAGCATATTGGTCGGGTCGATCCGGCTCCCGCGCGGGCTGAGCACGAGGGGGCCCTCATCCCGCACGCCCACATAAGCGTGCAGCTCACCCGCCGTCTGCTGGTCCAGCTTGCCCTGCCCGCGCCCCTTCTTGCCGCGGCCCTTGCCGAAGTCGACCCGCTCCTCGTCGCGCAGGTAGTTCGTGACGTCGCGCGAGACGAGCGCCCCGATTCGGGGCGCGGCCACGAGGAGCAGCGTGAACACGGGCCGGAGGGGGTGCTCGCGGGCGTGGATCGTGTCCAGCCAGCTCGTCGCCACAAGCGCGCGTGCGAGCTCCTCCGGCCCGAAAGCGCGGTGGCGGTCCTCGGCCTCGTAGCTGATCGTCTTCCAGATCGAGAGCGGGTCGCGCTCCAGGTAGCGACCGTTCTCCGCCAGCCACTTACTGAACTGCTTGAGCGGATCCTGGTAGCGGCGGCGCAGGGTCACGTCGGGCTTGCGCAGCTTCTTGAGCTTGGCGTCGATCCGACCCACGTCGGTGAGGTCCGCCGCGCGCTCGAGCTTGAGGGTCTCCAGCGCGCGGACCACGATCATGTGCTTCTGCTTGAGCCACTGCTCCTGCGGCGGGCAGTCCTGCTGGCGCATGTCGGCGAACCACTCGTCGACCAGCGGGAGCAGCGGCCGGGTCCAGCCGTCGTAGGACTTCAGCCCAGCGATCTCACGCTGGAGCTCGTCCTCGAACTCCGCGGCGCGGGCGAGCGCGTACTCCAGCACCTTCGTCTTGGTGTTTCGCTTGACCCGCTTGCCGGTGATCGGGTGGACGCGCCGCCAGATCAGCACGTCGGTCCGCACCTCGCGGAATAGGTTCGTGCCGGCGAGCGACCGCTCGCGGCGTCCGCGTCGGCGCTTGGGCTTCTTCTTCGGTCGGGGGGTATTCTGGCCGTCAGCCACTTGGGACCTCCTGTTAGGTTCCGGGTTGGTTAGGGCCGCTGGGGTGGGGCAAACACCCCTTCGGCCCGCCCACTCTCCCAAGGTGGTTGGGGAGGTTCCACGCGGAAACCGCCCTCACTGCCGCTCCAAGAGCCACTTCTCAAAGCGTTTGAGCGGCACGCGGATCCGCCCCGTCCGCGGGGGGATCCTCACGACCACCTTCGCCAGGCCGGAGCGGGGGTCCGCGAGCATTCGGTAGAAGGTCCGGCGCGAGAGGCCGAACCGCTCACAGACCTCGTTGATCGACAGGTAGGTGTCGGGCTGCATGACCCGATCATGCGGACCCGCGGGACGCGACGCCCGGAAACCCGCCAGGCGTGAGGGCTTGCCGCGACCCGCGTCAAAGCTCTGGTGAGAGTCTCGGTGTCTGTGGGCCCAACCCGTCCTAAGTCCTTCGACTCCGCTGCTGGTCGACGGTGTGGTGCGTGTAGAGGGGTTTCGCGTCTTGACGAACGGTCACCCCCGATCTAACCCCAGTAATGAGGCGAGGTGTCTCGGTGGCTAACGAGCTAAATCTCAAAGGTATGGAAGGGGGAGCAGAGCGAGTGAATCCGTATGGTTGGCGTAGTCGGGTGTGGCCTCCCGGGGCCTGACGCACTCCTCCTCCAAGCTCCCCACCAGCATCGAAGCATTGCCGAGTTGAGGGCCTCCCGCGCCTGGCGCGTGGGAGGCCCTATTGCGTCCGGAGCCTGTCGCATCCCGTGCGGCGGTACACATGGACGCAGTGAAGGAGGTCCCCGTACGTAGCACGAGCCTGAGGGCGGCCACCCTCAGGCCCGTGGCAACGACAAGTCCAAGGTCGAGCGGAGCTCTCTAGCAGGATCCCCCCGCTCGTCCAACAACCGTGGCGCGCACTTCATACCTAACACTTCGGGGCACCGGAGTGAAGGATGCGCGGGGCGCGTCACGGGCGAGGTGTTTGCCCGATGGCGCAAGATCAAGAGCGCCAAGACGAACCGCCCCGCGGCCCTGAACCGGCCGCGCGACCGCTCCGCCAACTCAGCGGGTCCGGGCGCCGGCTGCACCTCTACGTGCGCGTTCCCCGGGTCGTCGACGACGTCCTCACCCGCGCTGGCCTGGACGCGGGCGCCGAGATCAACCGCGTGATCGGGGCGCTGTTCCGCAAGCTAACGCCCGAGCGCGGCCCCGCCAACAAGGGCTCGTACCCGGGTGAGGTCTGCTACTTCGAGAGGCTCCGCAACTCGCCCCCTGAGACTCTCACGGTGCTCGAGCGGTTGTTCGTGAGCCTCAACGCCGAACACGAAGAGCTCCTCGAGCAGATCCAGGCGGCAGGCGACGACGCGGACCGCGCCGAGGTCGAGCAGGCCGCGGCCGACCTCGCCGACTGGGTCCACACGATCCAGGAGGAGCTGAGATCTCGACGGGGGAAGGACACGGCCCAGTTCGAGTGGGAGGTGACCGAACCATGAACAAGCGAGCTGCCCAGCGACTCAACGACGTCGCGCTGAACATCCTGGACCTGGCCCACTGCCTGCACACCGGCTCCGCCAACGAGATCAGCCTCGAGACGTGGTGGGATCAGTTCGCGCGCGACAAGGACTATGAGGCCGCCCGCAAGCAGTGGCTGCGCTGGCGCAAGGACCTCGTCAAGCACGGGATCGCCGAGCAGGTCGAGGACGGGCGTGAGAACCACGTGATCCTCAAGCCTGAGGCGGTCGAGGTCGCCGAGGCTCTGCGCGCGGAGGCCCAAGCCGTCCTGGCGAAGGGCCAAAAGCGTGAGCGCGCCTACCCAGACCACGTGACCGTGGCCGGGCAGACCTATCACCTCAAGGTCTACGGGCGCGCGGTGCGACCGCTGACCGACCGCGAGTACGCGGACCTCCGCGCCAGCGTCGAGGGGAAGGGGGTCGAGGTCAGCGTCCTCGTCGATCGCGCGAACAACGTCGTCGACGGCAAGCACCGCCTCATGATCGCCGCTGAGCTCGGGCTCGAGGACCTCCCGATCACGGTCCTCGAGACCGACGACAAGGAGTACCTCGAGGATCTGGCTGAGGAGCTCAACTCCTGCAGGCGCCAGTTCACCCGCAAGCAAGTCGCCGAGCTCAAGCGCCAGCGCCAGGCGCGCGCAGAAGCCAAGCGCGCTGCGGGAATGAGCCTGAGACAGATCGCCGAGGAGGAGGGGGTCACGCGCACTACGATCCAGAAGGACCTGGAGGATTCGGACGAGCGCGACGCCCTCAAGGTCCGCGGGAAGGACGGCGCGCTGAGGCCGGCCCACAAGTCGTCGCGGGAGGAGGCCGCTGCTCGCCGCCAGCGCATCGCCGAGCTGCTGGCCGACGACGAGTACGAGGAGCTGTCGGTCCGCGAGATCGCCGAGCAGCTCGGTGTGTCGCCGCGCACCGTCCAGCGGGACATCAAGGCGATCGGAGCGCGCGGCTCGGACGAGTCGGAGTCCGAACGCGCTGGCGAACCCGAGTTCGGGATCGTCGTGCAGGAGGTCGGCACGGGCGAGACCTGGCGCGGCGTGGACCGGGAGTCTGCGCCGCTCGGGACATGCCTGGAGGTCGCGATCGACTGCCTCGACCAGCTCCGCCAGCGGCTCGACGACCCCGAGCTGGTCGAGCTCGCGGAGGCCGCCAGAGCCTTCGTGGACTCCGTCGTGTGGAGGCTCATGGAGGGCGCGGCGGCGTAAGTCACGAAGGCCGCGCCACTGTCAACCCGTTGACAGTGGCGCGGCCGCTTCGAGTTACGAGGAGGTGCCATGGCTGACGAGACCATCCGCGACCTGGAGCGCCAGGCCGCCCAGGGGGACCGAGCTGCCCTCGCGCGGTTGCTCGTCGAGCGCGCCCGCGCGGGTGACCTGGACGGCGTCGTCCTCCTGGGTCACTGCCATCGGTGCGCCTGGTGGTCCAACGACGAGCGGAACCCGTGGAACTGGGGGTTCTGCCGGGTCGCGGAGACGCGGGTCGTGACGTGGATGCGGGAGCGTCCCCCAGGCCTCGATCCCCGCTACGCGGAGGAGACCGAGTACGAGCCCGTCGCTGGAGACGGCGCCATGGCGTGCGCTGAGCCCCGCGCAGCTGAGGAGCAGGACGGGGATGGCGCCGAGCTGTTCACGCGCGGTGACTTTGGCTGCGTTCAATGGACCAAGACCGAGCCTGGCCTCTTCACCGCCTGGCTCCAGGCGCAGAAGGCGCGCGAGGACGGGGTGGGGTTCGCCGCCCGCTGGGCGGGAAGCCTCTCCAACTGGCCGCAGGGGCGTGACTGGTCCTTCGACGAGATCCTGTTCGCGCTGGACTGCAACAGCGGGGAGTTCGTAAACAGCACCACGGGCCGACGCCTGCGTGAAGCATGGGACGAGTGGCTGTTCACGGCGTTCCGCCAGCGGCAGCACCCGCTCCCGAGGGTAAGGGACCCGCGCGACGTCGAGCGCGAGCGGCGCCAGCGCGAGGAAGCGAACGGAGATCAGACCTGACGGTCGCCGTCCCGGGTCTCTGCATCGTGAGACGCGTGCCCGACCTCAAGCTCGCCTGCTGGAACGTCTATTTCTCCCACACACTGATCGGCGGTGACGCGGGCAGCCACTTCGTCGCCCAACCGGATCGAGCAGACAAGGTCGCGGAGGTGATCTACCAGATCGACCCGCACCTCCTGGGCGTCGTGGAGTGCATGCCCCGCTCCAAGCTGGAGTTCTTCCGCGACACGTACCTCGACGCCGGCTACGAGCTCCTCATCCAGGGTGACGCATCCCGCCTCAACCTGGGGCTGCTCTATTGGTCACCCGAGCTCGAGGTCACCAAGGTCCCCTTCTCCCATGGCTCATGGCAGGACCAGATCGGCGACGACGCACAGCCTGTCAGCTACCGCTTCGCGCGCGTCCCGCTGATCGCCCACGTGCGCCACAGGAGCAGCGGCCGCGAGCTGATCGTCGCGGTGGTCCATCCCAAGTCCAAGAAGACCTACAGCACGGACCCCGACGCTCGCCGCCAGGAGGCCCTGAAGAACCGCAAGCGGATCGTGGCCGAGGGGCGCCGGCTCCGAGCGATCCTCGACGGCCTGGCGGCCACCATGGGCCCGCCCTACGACCGCTACGTGGTCATGGGGGACATCAACGACGGCCCAGGGTTCGACGCGACCGAGGCGCGGATCCTGCGCAGCGGGTTGGAGACCCACATCGGGAGCGTCCTCGACCCGGACCGCCTGCTCTACAGCTTCGTCGACCTCTCCGACGAGGTCGGGATCCCCACCACGCCGGCCTCGTGGGGAGCACCCCAGCTCGACCACCTCCTCTACACCCGATCGCTGGCCCGCGGCGCAGCGAGTCCCCGAGTCGCGGACGGATCCGGCATGGTTCGCTCAGACCTCGTGGACTTCAACGCAGGCTCGGGGAAGGACACCGACAGCGATCACGTGCCCGTCGAGCTGGTCCTGGAGGCTTAGGTCCCCCAGAACACGTGGACGGCTCCGTTGGCCTCCACGGTGCGGACGTCGCCGCCCAGCTCGAGGTCCCGGGCGTAGCGCTCCCAGTCGACGTACGGCCAGAGCTGCTGCACGCTCAGGTCCGCGTCCTCGGCCCAGGACTCGGCCCACTCGGCGGCGCTCTTCCAGCTCCCCGCGTAGCTCTCGCGGAGCCCCTCGCGGGCCCGGTCCACGTCCTGGTCGACCTCGACCAGGTAGGCCAACACCGGCCGGTCTGGCAGCTCCTCGAGGAGCTCGGCGATCGCGCACAGGTGCTGGAGGTCGTAGGCTTCGCCCACAGGTCCGAGCCCCTCGTGGTCGTGGACGGCCAGCTCCTCGCCGCCGCAGGGGAAGGGGGCCGCGAACGCGCGGCATTCGGGGCACTCGGGTTCGTAGTCGCCGCAGGTCGTGCAGCCGGTGGTGAAGTAGGCCAGCACCTCATGGTGGAGCTGGTCAGGGTCGGTGCCGACGTCGAACCACTCACCGTGAAGCCGGCCGGAGTTGTAGCAGTGAAGGCAAGCGACGTAGATCCGCGGATCGTCGCTGCTATCGTCAGGGTCAGCCATGGCGCCTCCAGGTAGGCGTGGTGGTCAGGGCCGAAGAGGAGTGCCCGCTCCTCGTCGGCCCGCTCTCTTGCCTCGCGAGCCCATCCCGCGAGCCAGGAGAGACTGCACGGGCACCCCCATGCGTCAACGCCTGGCCGGCTGGAGAGCCCTGCAAGACAGGGCTCGCGGCTTGTAAACGACATGGTCTTGACCTGCACCGCCCCCGCATGACCGGCACACCACGGTCTCTCCCTCGCCTGTTGCCTCGGATGTTCCACGCACGTCCAGGGCCTCGGTGAGGGTCCGTTTGATCCCCCGGTAGGTGAGGTCACCTGCGCGGAGCGCCAGTCGGCTGGCGTGCTCGGCGCGGGCTGGAGGGAACTCCCCGAGGTGCTTCACGATCGCCTGGACCTGTCGCAGGTGGCTCAGCACGTCGTCCTGATCGAACACTGCGCGCACCAAGGCGGTCGTCTCCGGACCGATCCGGCGGGCGCGGGCTTCCCAGAAGCATCGGCTGCGGTAGCGAAGCAGCCGCCGGTCCCTCGGGAGGTGCTCGTCCAAAGTCGTCCTCCTGAGCCCAGTATCTGTATGCCGGACCACGAGTCGATCTTCGTGGAACACCTCGACGACCTGGCCGCACGCACGAACCCAGACATGCCTATGAATCAACCGCCACGGGACCGAGAACAGCCGGCTCCTGCAGGTGATGTGGGAGTCGGGGTGGACCTTGGCTCGCTTCCAGATCGCGCGATCCCCTGGCGCATCAGGCAAGGGCGTGAGGGCGGGGCGCTCGTCCCGTTCGAAGGCGTCGAGCGGACGCCGTCCCGTGGTGCCGTGGACGCGCACGCTGGCGACCTCGCGGTTCCAGCAGTCGAGGTCCGCTTGCACGACATCTATCGCCTCCCCGTCGCGACCCTTGAGCGGGTTGTTCCGCAGGTACTTCACCGTGGCCTCGACCTTGCCGCGCTTGCGCGGTGAGCCGGGAGGTGCCGGGTCGATCTTGAAGCGGTAGCGCTCAGCGAGCTCGCGGTAGCTCCGCTCGAGCTCGGTTGGCCCGGCGATCCCGAACGCGGCGCGCAGCACGGCGCGCTTGGTGTTGTCGGGCACGACGGTAGCCACGGAGCCACCGAATGCGCGGAAGGCCTGCTCGTGCACGTCCAACCAGGTCTCGACCTTCTGGTCGAACACCAGGCGCGCGAACATGAGCCTGCTGAACCCGAGCACCATGACGAACACCCACGCTCGCCGGACGACGCCGGTGGACGGGTCGTAGAGCCGCCCCGCATAGCCGAAGTCCACCTGGGCCTCCTCGCCCGGCAAGGCGACCACCGGGATCGCCACGTCCTCGGGCCGCGCGCCACGCTCCCGCTGGAGCCGGCGGACGAATCGCCGCACCGCCGAGTAGCTGCCGCGGAAGGCCTCCGACCCGTTCGACCTGAGCTTGATCCGGTCGTACACGGCGCGCGCGGTGAGGCCCTTCTCCAGGAGGGCGCGCACTTGCTCGCGCCAGGGCTCCACCGACGAGCGTGGGGGTGCCGGCGGCGGGAGCGCCGTCTGCACGGCCGAGCGGATCTCCTCCAGCGTTGGCAGGGTCGTGGGTGATCCCCTGAGCAGGCCTGCAGCCTCGAGCGCAGCCCTGTAGCGGCGCTCAGTCTTCGGGCTCATGCGGAGGAGCCGCACGACCTCGCGCCCACTGCTCCCCAGTCGCCTGAGGCGGATCAGCTCCCGCAGCCGATGAACCTCAACTCGCGGTCGTGTCATATCCGTATCCCTGCGTCTCGCTGAACCCGTGAAGCGTGGTGGTCAGGGAGCGGGCAAAGGGACACGCTTGGGGCCGTGCTATGGGTCGCACCCAGGCGGCGAGGTGCGGACCTCGCTGAGTGATCCAACCCCGCGCTGCGTTGCAGGTTGGCCCTGGACCCACCAAGGCTCCCCTGCAGGCCGAGCGCTGCTCGGACTGCAGGCCAGGCTGTGTCCCGTTGGCCGGGCTCCTACAGGGGGGCTCCCAACTGCCGCGCACGGTCTCCGCGCGTGCAGGCCCGGGATCACTCCAGCGGCGTTCCGCCACTTTCGATGAGGGGGGGCTCCCAACTGCCGCGCACGGTCTCCGCGCGTGCAGGCCCGGGATCACTCCAGCGGCGTTCCGCCACTTTCGATGAGGGGGCTCCCAACTGCCGCGCACGGTCTCCGCGCGTGCAGGCCCGGGATCACTCCAGCGGCGTTCCGCCACTTTCGATGAGGGGGGGCTCCCAACTGCCGCGCACGGTCTCCGCGCGTGCAGGCCCGGGATCACAGAAAACTGGCCGAATCGGCTTCCCATCGCTTCCACTCTGGCCCAACCCTACCCAATTCAAGCGCTTGGCGTGGAAGGGAGCTCTTCCACCCTCGGCTGATGTGACATCCACGCTTCCACCCTGGCCCTGTCCCGCACGCGTGCATCGTCAGGGGCATGAGCCCCGACGATTCCCCCAGCACTAGCGCCCAGCGGACCCTGACCAAGGCCGACGTTGCGAGGGTCTTCGGTGTCTCCAAGAGGACGGTCACGAGCTGGGTCGCCAAGGGCTGCCCGGTCACCCCGCAGCCGGGTCGCTCGCACCTCTTCAACGAGGACGAGGTGCGCGAGTGGCGCAAGCGCGCCCTTGGCGTGGGTGAGGACCCGTCTGTCGCCGCCTCGCGGGACAACCTCGCGCGAGCCGAGCTGGCCCGGAAGATCACGCTCGCGCGCCGCAACGAGCTGGAGCTGGCGGCCGAGCGCGGGCTGCGCGACCTGGACCTCGACGAGCAGATTCGGGCGGCCAAGACGCACGACGACCTCATGGAGATCAGCAAGGAGGTCGGCGCCCTGCTGGGTTCCGGCGCGCTGAGCCCGGCCCGCGGGCGCGCGATCCAGTCCCTCCTGGCTGAGGCGCGTCACAACATGAAGGAGCACCGGGAGGCCGCCGGGGACGACGACCTCGAGCGCTTGTTGCTCCTCACCGAAGAGGGCGGCGAGTTGGTCCGCCTGTTCGAAGGAATGATCTCTGACGAGCGGCGCGAGTCGATCCTGGTCACCGTCCGCGCGGAGGCAGAGCTCGACCTGATCGAGTTCCCCAACGTGGACCTGACCCGAACCAGCCAGGAAGTCGCGAGCAGGCCAGATGACGACGGCCCCGAAGGCGTCGACTACTCGGAGCAGCCCACCACGTAGTCGATGAGGCTGTTGCGGTCGGACTTGCGCCCGTTGCATCGGCGACACCGAACCCGGGCGTTCATGCGCGAGGTGCGACCCCAGTTCGCCCACGCCACAACGTGGTCGAGCGTCAGGTCCTCCCAGTCAGTCTCCTCCCCGCACTCGGGGCAGGAGTACCCGTGGGTCTCGACGTGCGCCTCCCGCATCTCGTCGCGGAAGCTCTGGGGGAAGAACCGAGAACCGAAGTCCTCGTCGACCGCCGCCTGGAAGAGCTTCCACAGGGCGAGCCCGCCGAGGGCGAGTCCACCTGCGATGGCGGCCCCCTTGGCCACGGATTCCAACGCGCTGGGTCCCGGCGCTGGAGGGGCGGGCGCGGGCTCAACAGGCGGGGCCTGTTGCTGCGTCTCGGCCACCGCCATTTCGAGGCCGCAGCACCAGCACCGCCCGACAGTGGGCAGGAGTGCCCGTGGGATTAGGTTCTGCGCAGCGCAGGCGGGGCAGTAGACAGCGACAGGGGGCGGTGACCAGTTCATACGGCCATCGTAGCAGCAGCTCGCAGAACGGGATCAGCAGAGTCAGGGATCCACGCTCTGCCCGAAGCAGGCTTGGCCCGGGCACTCTGGGGCAGGCAATCCCGAGCGCCCGGGCCAACACGCTAGAGGGCGCTTGGAGGAGGGCGCGCTACCAGAACTGACCCCGTCGGCGCTTCTGCCGCTCGGAGTCGGCGCTGGCCACGAGGTGCCGGATTACGCTCAGCAGCGTCCTCGCGCCCTCCGCGCTCAGCTCCCCGAGATCGCGCTGCAGATGGGTCGAGTGGCCTCCCGGAAGGCGACTCAGCTCCGCGCGGAGGGCGCGGAGCACGTCGGGGTGCGGGCCGGCCTGGTCGGCTGCCACGGCTACTCGTGGTCCCGCAGCATGCGCCACTTCCCGTCGTCGTCTTGGAAGCGCCAGGCCTGGAAGCCGTCGATCCGGTAGGCGACGAGGTCGCCTGCCAGCTCGTTGGCCGCGACGTGAGGGCTGTCGTAGGACTTGCCCTTCACGCTCATGGTGCCGTCCGGTCGCAGCACGCCCTTCACCTCCAGGCCCTTGATCTTCAGGCGCACCGTCAGGTTCTTCTTCAGCCGGACGCGACGCTTGGCGCGTGCCGAAGGCGTATCGCCCCCCTTGGCCTTGGTCTTGGTCCGCTTCTTCTTCGGCTGCTCGGCCTCGAGCTCGGCTCGCTTGAGCGCCGCGGTCTCCTCGGGGGAGGGCAGCTCTGCACCCTTCTTGCAGCGCGAGCAGGTGACCGCATCGGCCTGGACCGTGATCGGTGTCGTGATCAGTTCCTTGGGCTTGACCCCATTCCGCTTCTCATCGGACCAGCACACCGGCCAGCCCCCCAGCTCGCTCAGGTGAACGCGCTTCCGCTGGTGGGAGCGGAGCGCCAGCTCCTCTGCCAGTGCTTCGATCTCGTCGCGCTTCAGCACCTCGATTTCGGACCGCTTCAAGGCCTGCTGTTCGCTGGTCCCATGCTGGGTCGCCAGCTTCTGGGCCAGCCCAGCCAGGGCCCGCTTGGTCGGGATCGCCCTGAGCGCCTCGCGCTGGGTCGCCACCAACCTCTCGGCACGGGTGGTCTTCTCGGTCTTGGTCTTCGCTGCCATGTCGTCCTCCATGGGTCTTGGGGAGCCGTCCCCCCGGAGCGGCGCGGACTCTATGAGGTTCGGCGCCTGTTCGGCAACGCGGATTCGCCCTTGGATCGCCAGGTTTCGAGGTGCCGTCCCGAGTGCTTGAAGCCTGCGGGGTGTGGGTCGCTTCGCTGCACTGGTCGTCGTCACCTGCGCGGTGTCCCCGGCGTGGGCGCAGCGCTCGGAACCCGTGCAGCTTCGTCTGACGTGGGAGAACGACATCTTCGCGGGGACCGACGGCCACTACACCAACGGCGCAGCCGTCAGCGCTTCAGGTCGCGCTGCAGACAGTCTGCTCGGGTGGGAGATGACCCTCGGCCAGAAGATCTACACCCCCCGAGACACGGGTGCGCGACAGCTCGATCGGGATGACCGACCCTACGCGGGCTACACGTACCTCAGCCTCACGGCGATCCGCGCGAACCGCGAGCTACACGTCGAAGACCGAATCACGCTGACGCTGGGCGTCGTCGGATCGTCGTCTGGAGCTGAAGCAGCCCACCGCCTGGCGCACGATGTCACGGGCTCCAGCCCCGCGGAGGGCTGGGCCCACCAACTTCAGGACGAGCCGGCACTAGGGCTCCTCTACCGTCGCTCTCCACGCATCTTGCGCAGCCAGGCTTTCGGCTTTGATGTGGACCTGACAGCCGATCTGGAGGTGGCTCTCGGCAACGTCACCACCCATGCCGGCGTCGGGGCCAGGCTGAGGCTCGGACTCAACGTGCCTGACGAGTATTCGAACGCTCCTCCGGCGGCACTGCGCTGGTACCTGACTGCAGGCGCGAGCCTCAGGGCTGTCGGCTACGACATCTTCCTCGACGGGAACCTGCTCCGCTCGGGCGGGCACCGCGTCCACAAACACCCGCTCGTTGCCGACCTCCAGGTCGGGCTGACCGTGGCCATCTCGGACCGACTGTCGATCAGCTACGTCCACACCTACCGGTCGCCCCAGTTCCGCCGACAGCGCCGGGGCGACCAGTTCGGTTCGCTGAGCGTCGGCTTCGCTTGGTAGGGCCCTCGCATTCGTGTCGTAGCTGTCGCCGTCCCGGGTCTGCGGATCCTCTCGGGCATGACGGACACGCCGCTCCACCACATCGCTGAACAGCTCCAGGCCTTGGCGATCCGGGTCTCCGACCTGACGCCCGACCCAGCCAACGCCCGACGGCACCCGACCCGAAACCTAGAGGCGATCAAGGCCAGCCTGCGCATCTACGGCCAACGCAAGCCGCTGGTCGTCCGCCGCGAGGGGCTGGTCGTCGAAGCCGGTAACGGGACGCTCGAGGCAGCCAAGGCGCTCGGGTGGACCCACGTCGCCGCCGTGCTCGTCGACGACGACCCGGTCACCGCCACCGGCTACGCCATCGCCGACAACCGCACGGCCGAGCTGGCGGTGTGGGATGAGGAGGCCTTGTCCCGTCTGCTCGCCGAGCTGCAGGCCGAGGAGCTGGACCTCGACGCCCTGGGGTGGAGCGACGACGAGCTGAGCCAGCTCCTGGGTTCGGTGCCGGCCTTCCAGCCGACCACCGCCGAAGACCAACACGACCTCGATCAGCTCGCCCCCAAGCTCTGCCCTCACTGCGGGAAGGACATCCGTGAGCCGCCTGCGGGTTGAGTGGTGTTCTTCGGAGGCGGCGACCTACGCGGTCAAGCACTGGCACTACAGCCGCACCATGCCCGTGGTCAAGACGGTCCGCTTGGGCGTGTGGTGGGACGACCGGTTCAATGGCGCGGTCATCTTCTCGCGCCCGTGCCGCAACCAGCACCTCATGTTCGGCCTGCGGCCCGAGGAGGTGTGCGAGCTGGGGCGGGTCGCCCTCGATCGCCACGAGGGCTTCCACGTCACCGCCGTCGTCGCCCAGGCGCTGAAGAAGCTCAAGGAGCGCTGCCCGAACCTGCGCCTCGTCGTCAGCTTCGCCGACCCCGCGGAGGGGCACATCGGCCGGATCTACCAGGCCGGCAACTGGATCTACACAGGCACGAGCGCGCCTGCGCGCATGCTCGTCCACCAGGGCAAGAGGCTGCACCGCCGCCACTACACAGGCAGCACCTTCGACCACCCGAAGGCGAAGCCGCCCAAGGGATCGGTGTGGGTGCCGATCCCCGGCAAGCACCGCTACGTCATGCCCCTCGATCGGCGCATGCGCAGGCAGGTGCTGAAGCTCTCCAAGCCCTACCCCCAACCCGCGGACGCCCTGACAGAGGGAGCCGGGCACCAACCCGGTGAGGCGGTGCGACCCCGTCCGTCCGCTTCCCAGGCAGCCTCGTGAACCCCCGCCAGTGGGGGAGAGCTGACCGCCGGCGCCTGGCGACGCGTGACTTTCCGCCCAAGGTCCTGGCGCTCGTTGATGAGCGCCAAGGCGGGCGGCACTGCGCGAAGTGCCGCGAACTCGGGGTCGAGCCGCCGCCTGACCAGCCGCTCCAGATCGACCACATTCAGCCGCTGAGCGAGGGTGGCGACAACCACCACCTGAACCTGCGCTGGCTCTGCCGGGCGCACAACTGCGGCCGGGGCGCCCGGAAGGAGTCGGGGCGCCCTCGCACCCCGAAGTGGGCCCGCGCTCGCGATGAGGAGCCAGCTGGCTTGCTCGTCCTCATGCGCGGGATTCCCGGCGCAGGCAAGTCGACCTACACGGCGAAGCACTTCCCCAACGCTCTCGTCCTCGGCACCGACCGCTTCTTCCGGCGCCCGGACGGCAGCTACCGCTTCGACGCAGCTCGCCTGCCCGACGCCCACGAGGCGTGCCTGCAGCAATTCCAGGTCGCGCTGGCCGCGGGCAGGACCCCGATCGTCGTCGACAAGTGCAACTTGACCTGGAAGGCGATCGAGCCCTACGCCCTGGCCGCGCGGCGGGCGAGATACGAGCTCCGCGTGATCACGCTCGTCGCCGACCCGCTCGCGTGTTGGCGGCGCAACGCCCACCGCGTCCCACGCGAGAAGGTCCTCGAACTGGCCAAGATCCTGAACGAGGTCCGCCTGCCGGCCTGGATCCCAAGCAAGACCGTCCGCACCGACCCGGAGGACAACCCAGCGGTCATCAACTCCCAGAACCACCCGTTCCGTCACTACCCCACGCGACGGGAACCCTAGGTGAGCTTTCCGGTCGGGCGCGCGGCAGCCGAGCTGGCACTCCCCCGCCCCTATCGCCCCTGGTTCATGCAGCGGCAGTTTCACCGTAGCCGGGCCGCGATCCGCTGCATCGTCGCCGGGCGTCAGTCCGGCAAGACCCACGCCGCCGCCGAGGAGGTCGTGCGGATTGTGCTCTCGCGTCCGCACAGCGAGAGCTGCCTGCTCATGCCGACCTACAAGTCGACCAAGGCCGCGCTCCGCCACTTGCGCCGCGCCGTCAGCCCGCTCGGCCGCCGCGTCCGCTGGAAGGAGGTCGACAAGTGCTTCCAGTTCCCGAACCGCGCGCTGCTCTACGTCCGCACCGGTGAGGACAAGGAGGGGGTCCCCACTCGCGGGCTGACCCTCGACGGAGTGCTCTGGGTCGACGAAGCCGCCTACGTCGCGCGGGCTGCGTGGGAGGCCGCTCGCTTCACCCAGGTGGCAGTCGAGGATCCGCTGGTGGTCGTGACGGGCACCCCCTGCGGCCGGAACTGGCTGTGGGAGGAGTGGCACGCCGGACAGCCCGGACCTGAGCAGAACCCGCTCAACGAGTCATTCCGCTTCCGCTCCCTCGATTCGCCCTACTGCAACCCCGAGTTCGTCGCGGACATGAAGAAGAAGCTCGGGGTGAAGAAGGCCCTCCAGGAGCTGAACGCAGAGTTCCTGGGAGACGCCGGCGCCGCCTTCGCCCACGAGGACATCCAGGTCCTGTTCGCTGACGCGCTCGCCGTGCGCGGCGAGCAGCGCTCCCTGGGCGTCGACCTGGCCAAGGAGCGCGACTTCACCGTATGCACGCTGATGAACGAGTTCGGAGAGGCCTGGGTCCTCGGCCGCTGGCAGCACACCGCCTGGCCGGACACCGAGCGTCGGATCACCGACATGGCCACTGAGCACGACGCCCTCGTCGTGCTCGACATCGGCCACGGCGGCGGGTACGGCGGCGCCATGCACGACTACCTGGAGCGCTCGCTCGGTCGCGGGCGCATCCTGGGCGTCCGCACGGGGAACCTGGGTGTGAAGGCCCAGCTCTGCGAGGCCCTCATCGCCGATGTCGAGAACCGCCGCCTGCGCGTCGAGCGGGGAGACCTCACGCCGCACCTCCGCCACGAGCTGACCTTCTTCGAGTCGCACCGCGAGGTCGTGGGCGGGGTGGAGCGCATGCGCTACCACGGCCCCCAAGGGGACGGCGAGGACGACCATGACGACTGCGTGATCAGCCTCGGCCTCGCAAACTGGGGCCGACTCCACGGCTGGGAAGGGCCGCAGGACGAGGAAGAGGACCTCTCCGAGTACGTCCGCGCGGCAGAGGTCCTGCGGCGTCCGACGGATTGGCTGAGCCGCCCGACCGGCAGCTACTTCCCACGGGGCTTGGACCATGGCCCCTGAAGCCCAGGAGCTGGACCCGGACCTCGCTCCCTTCGTGCGCGCGAGCCAGAGCACGAAGACCCTGGGGGCGCAGTACTCCCACGCCCTCGAGCAGTGGATCCAGAACCAGGTCCGCCAGGGGATCGCGCCCGGCCACGTGCCCCTGCGAGCGCTCCAGGTCATGGGCACCCACCCGGTCGTCTACCTGGCCGAGCAGACGATCACCGGCCTGATCCGCCGGCCGAACCTCTACTACGTGAGCCACCCCGACAAGCGAGTCGTCAAGGAGACGGAGGAGTGGCTCTGGCCCCTCCTGCCCGCCGTCCTGAGCGTCGCCGCCCGCGCGTTCGCCTACGGCTCCGTGCCCGTCGTGTTCAATTGGGGGCTCGAAGATCTGCGCGTCCAGGTTCCCCGAGGTGCCGAGCCGGGCACCCGCAACCGGACCTTGAAGGGACACGTCCACTACGTCTCTGCCCACGAAGTGTGGCCGGGCGACGTCGAAGTCGAGATCGAGAACGACGTGCTCCAGGCCGTCCGCTTCGACGGTCGCCGATACCGCGCCGACCGGGCGCACGTCTTCCGCTGGGACCCTGAGTTCGGCTCGTGGGCCGGGCAGGGGGCCAGGCGCCGGGCATGGCGCGACTACTGCAAGAGCCTGATCGTCAGCCTGCTCCAGAGCCGCTACCTCGAGCGCAGCGTGGACTCGCCGCGCGTGGCCTACGCCCCGCCGGGGACGCAGAAGGTCGATGGCGAGGACGTCCCGAACATCCGCCACGTGAACCAGCTCCTCATGGCCCTGCGCGGCTCGGGCGCCGTGACCTTCCCCAGCACCCGCGACGCGAGCGGCAACCGGCGCTACGAGCTCGACGTCCTCGACCTCCCCGACCGCAAGGACGTCTGGCACCAGGCGCTCAACCGCTACGACGGCGGGATCCTCAAGGCATACCTCGTCCCCCCCAGCCTGGCCGGAATCGAGGACCTCGCCGCCGCCGGGGCCCGAGTCCTCGACGGCATGCTGCGCGAGTTCATCCAGGACCTCGCCACGTTCGCGGCGGTCAACCTGACCGGGCTGGTCGAGATCGTGCACGCCATGAACCACGATCCCGCCAAGGTCCCAGCCCCGGAGATCCTCGCCTACGAGGTCCCGGCCGCGGTCCGCAAGCTCTACCTGGAGGTGTTGCGCCTGATCGGGGCAGCAGGTCGCGAAGAGGCCCCAGCCGATTGGGTCGACGTGCCCGCGCTGCTCGACCAGCTCGGCGTCCCGCTGCGCACGACGCCAGTGCGCTCGGAAGGGATGCCAGGATCACCCACCGGACGACCGCCCGATTTGACGAGTGATCGAGAAGAGCGCCGTGAGTCGGAGCGATCGCACGAGCCCGCACGACCAGCAGGCCCCGTCGAGGTCGAGTAGACGTCGAAATCGACTGTCGTCGGCTGCTACGATGCGATTCCTTCACCAACCCCGCTCAAAGACCCATGCCAACGCTCCCAGGATACGAAGCCACGCAGGTTGCGCAGAAGGCGAAGCTGTCGTGCATCGCAGCGGGCGTGGAGTGGGCGATCCGATACCTGGGTTTCGATTGGCTCGGACTCACCGAGGACCAGATCAACGGGTTCCAGGCCGCGTTCGACCAACCGAACAACAGCTTCCTCCAGATCAAGGACGCCGTTCGAGCCCATTTTCCGCAGCTGATCTTCGAGCAGGACGTCCCTCCTAACGGAGAGGCGAAGATCGACGCTCTCCGCGACCTGATCGGCCAGAGGCGTCCGGTGCTTCTTTCACTCGTGAACCCACCCGGTTGGAAGGTCCACTTGCTGCCAGACCGACATGCGAGGGTCGAGATCGTCGGGTCCGCTCACATCATGCCGGTCGTGGCTGTCGACGAACCTGCAGGGACGTTGAGGGCCTGGGAGCCTCAGAACCGGCTGTTCCTGGAGTTTCCCACCGCCTGGGTCGTCGAGTGGCATGGTTACAAGAACCACGGCACCGAGCTCCTCCGCTGGGCAGGCGAGCTCCCCCCTGCAGCGGGGCAGAACGCATGAACCGTGATTTCCTTGGCGACTACCTGGACCACTTCAAGGGTGGCGTCATACGGCTCTTGCCACAGGAGATACGAGCTGAGGTGCTCGGCGTTCCGCTGCCGACGGACGAGGCTGCGTGGCCAGAGCAGGACATGCGCTTGTACGAGCAGCTCGTCGGGATCCCCGAACGTCGCGTCCGCTGGAGCGTGGACGACCAGCGCCGCTTCCCTCGATCTGGTGAGGATCGAACCAAATACTTCGAGTCGCTCGCCAACGAGGCTGCTCGCTTCCTGTTTCTCGACCCGGACACGGGGATCAAGTTCAGCGACGGGGACAGCCGAGTCCACATCCGTGTTACCGAGCTGAAGCAGCTCGTGGACGGGCACCCTGACCGGGGCTTGATCGTGTATCAGCACGCGGGGCGCAGGGTGAAGGACTCCGACCTCAAGAGCAACATGCCGGAGTGGCTCGAGAAGTACACGCGCTTCACATTCGAGCGGCTTGTGACAGCGGGCTTCACGGTGGCCGCGTACCCCGCCGCTCAAGCCAGCGTGTTCTTCATCTCCACCGAGCAAGGCCCGGTTCAGGAACTCGCGGCCCCCATCAACGCAACGCTCGGGAACCGGCGAATCTACGGCCTCTGACCCGACCGCAACCCCGTGGATGACGTGTGACTAGGTCAGGGCAGGAAGCCGCGCCGTCATCTCGCCGACGGCTTCGATGGCCTCCGCGTATTTGCGCGTGAGCGCGACCGTCGTGTGGGGGCCTGCGACCTCCTTGAGCTTCCAACGCAGCATGTGCGTGAAGAGCAAGTGGATCGAGACCTCCTTCGTCTCGAACTGCACGAGGAAGGGACCCAGGCGCTCCTTCAGCAGCTCGACGTTCTTGAGCTTGAAGCCGACGACCTGCCTCGACTCGAACGCGCGGTAGACCGTCAGCAGCTCGTCGACGCGGTCAGCCCATGACTTGTCCTCGCGGAAGTAGAAGAACAGGCAGTCCCCGGAGCTGCTGTAGCGAGGGCGAGGGGTGAAGGCCTGCGGCTGCACGTCGAGGTCTCTCGACCAGGCAGGCGCCTGGGCGTCGGCGACGGCTGCTGGCGCCACCAGCCACTGACCCTCGGTCCATGTGCCGGCAAGCTTGCCCTCGTCGAGGAGGTGTTGGAGCCGTCCCTCAGATAGGTCGACGTGCTTGGCCAGCTCGGGCAGCGTGTACAGCGTGCGGTCGCCGTGGTCCTCGAATGAGGGCGCGGAGTCGCCCCATTCGAAAGAATCCGCAGAGCCTGCCACCTCGTCAGTCAAGCGTGCCCCTCTGGCGAGGAAGTCTCATACCACGGCTCATGTTGCCCGGCCAGTCCGACGTCCCCGGTATGGCTGCTGCCCACGGCTCGCGCAAGCATCCAGGATGCCACTCAGCGCTCGCCCGCTTCCCAGGCTGCCGACGGGACGGTGATGGTGACCTTGGCCTTGGCGCGTTTTTCTTCCTCGTCGCCGCCCAGAATGAACAGCCGGTGAGCTGCGGTTCGCTCGACCAGACCCTTGAACTCCGGGTCACCGAGGACGGAGACGGGCACATCCGCGAGATGCGCGCGCGTCATGTCGTAGTCCATGCGGTGCTGCCCCGGCACCTTCGGCTTGACGAGGACGACGAGCTCCGTGAACGGGCTGCGCCGGGTCATGGGGAGGAAAGTGAAGGGTCCGAAGCCGAGGACCCAGGACGTGACCGTGCCCTCTTCGAGCGCGAGGCGCACCGCGACGTTCGTGTGTTCGGCGTCGAGCGCGGTAGTGGTCACGGCCCACCCCGGCGCCTCGCCCAGCGCCTTCAACAGCGCAGCGAGGTCTTCCGCCGAGGTCATCCACGGAAACAGGAAGCTGACGATCCGAACGTCCGCTCGTTCGATCCCCGCGCTCGTCTCTTCGACGACACGGGCCGTCGCCTCCGCGACCCCCGACCTCGGGACGACGGTGGTCGTCCACCCGTAGCCCGGACGGTCCGAGTTGAGGACGCGCGCGAAGAGGCAGCCATTCTGCCCCTGGCGGTGCCAGTCGGCTTGCACCTGGGAGATCAGCGCCCCGTAGCGCTCCAGCTCCTCCTGGCTCTGCAGGCCCAGCGTGGTGCACAGGAACTCCTGGTAGTCGCCTGACCGGGCGAAGGACACCTCCTTGGTGCCGTCGCTGATGTGCTCCCCGCGCTCCACGTCGCGCAGGTTGATCCACAGCGGCTCCTGGAACCGCTGCGCCCAGTCCACGGGGAGCCCGAACCCATTGGCACACGGGACCCAGTCCCAGTCGAAGATCTGGCTGTGTTCGTTCACGAACACGACGAAGCACATGCCCTCGTGCGGCGGGGTCTCCTCGCCGGCGTTGGTGAAGGCCCGCGCGGGTCGCCCGCAGTAGGCGCGGCCGCCAGCGAGACCGCCGTCTTGCCGGAGCCCCTCGAATACCGCGACGCAGGACTGCTTGCGCACGACCTGCGGGACGAGGTGCTGAAGCTCATGAACGTGGTGACCCGGCCCGTCGAGGAGCGCGGCGACGTCGTCTTCGACGATGGTCAGCTCGACCGTATGGGTGGGGTTCGCCGGATCCAACGCCCGGAGGGTGTTGACGGGTTGTGGGGCTTGGCCGTTGGCCACGGGCAGACCTGCGAAAGCTGAGGATCCTGGCGACTGAATCATAGACTGAGGACCGGACAGCCCCGACCGGCTCTACCTCAGGGGGAGGAGACCAGCCCTCAAGTCGCCCCCAGCCGAGTGCCGATAGGAGCTTATGGAACTCTCGACCCCCACTCCCATTCTTCCGCCCAGCGTCTGCGCCAGCGCGATCCACACGATCGGATACGAGCGCCGCACGCTGGACGAGTTCATCGCGATCCTCCGCCGCGCCCCGGTCGACACCTTGATCGACACACGGCATCGCGCGGGAAGCCGTAAGCGGGGCTTCGCGAAGACCGCGCTCACGGAGGCGCTGCGGGAGATCGGGATCAGCTACGAGCACCGGCGCGAGCTGGGGACGCCCCCCCATCTCATGGAGGTCATGCGCACAGCGGGCTCGTACTCGCTCGACGCCTACGAGGAGCACTTCGACGAGCACCCTGAGCTGCTCACCGACCTGCAACCCCTCGTGGCTGGCGCGCGAACGGTCTTGCTCTGCTACGAGCTGGACCCGGCGGTGTGCCACCGCTCCGTCCTGGCCAGACGCGTCGCCCATGAGGTCGACCTCAAGGTCGTGCATCTGTAGGACGGGCCCTGCGACAGGCCAGCGTGTCGCGGACGCCGCCTGAGCTGTCGCGTCCCGTGTCCCTGAAATCTCAGGGGCATGAAGAACTCCAAGCCCCCCGTCACCAAGCCCGTCCGCCTTCACCCCTTCCCAGCGCGGCTCCCGGCTGCGTTGGGTCTGCTGGCCCTGGCCTTGGCGGCCGGCCCACCAGCCGCGTTCGCTCAGGACTCCCTGGGTGAGCAGGAGCTGGAGGACGTCGTCGTCACCGGCTCCCGGGCCGAGCGCGGGGTCGAGCTCGGCAGCTCGATTCAGCTCTACGGCCACGTCCAGGCCAGCTACACCTACAACCTGACCGACCCCGACCAGCGCAAGGGCGCCAACCGCCTGCGGCTGAGCGACCCCGACCACAACGCGTTCGGCGTCCCCTACGGCAAGCTCGGCCTGGTCCGGTCGCTGAGCGGGCGCAACGAGTTCGACGCCGGCTTCCGGTTCGAGGTCGGCGCCGGCCGCATGGTCGAGGAGGTGTTCCAGGACCCGACCCTCGGTGACCGGGGGATCACGGTCCCGCAGGCCTACGTCGACCTGCAGCTCCCCACGCCCTACAAGGCCCTCCAGCTCCGGCTCGGCCGCCAGTACTCCTGGTTCGGGGTCGAGAGCCTGGACCTCTACAAGAACCCCAACTTCTCGCTCTCGCCCCTGACCCTCGCCGTCCCCAAGACGGTGACCGGCGTGAGCCTGGGCATGGACCTGGGCGCCGGCTTCCGCTACACGCAGTACGTCGTCCAGGGCTGGGACCGCGTCGAGGACAACAACGACGCCAAGACCTTCGGCGGCCAGCTCGCGTGGAGGGCCGACAGGCTCTCCCTGGCGCTGAACTGGGTCGTGGGCGCCGAGCGCCAGAACCAGTCATTCAGCCACATCGACGAAGAGGACGACCTGCGCTGGGCCGTGGAGCTGGCCGCGCGCTGGGCGCCCCTCGAGGGCACCGAGCTGCGGGCTGCCCTGCTCTACGGGCAGGAGACGTTCCCTGACGAGACCGCCAAGTTCGGGGGCGTGATGGTCGCGCTCCAGCAGGGGCTCCTCAAGGTCGAGGACGCGGACTACCACCGCTTCACGCTCGGCCTGCGCGGCAGCTACCTGCGGGACCAGGGCGGCGCTCGCACTGGGACCGACCAGGCGCTCGGTGAACTCACCGCGACCCTGGCCGTGAACCTGCTCGAGAACGCCTCGCTGCGCTTCGAGTACCGCCGCGACTTCTCGTCCGCCGACGACGCCTTCCTCGGTCACCGGGGCCGGCCCAGCCGGAGCGGCCAGGACACCTTCGCCGTCGCCCTCCACTACGCGTTCTAACGATGGCGACCCAGACCCATGACAAGACGCTCGTTCGGCTGGAGGTCCTGCCCCAGCAGGCCTCCCGCCTGACGGTCGACCGCTCCTACCCGGGGCGAATCGAAGGCGTGTCGCTGATCACGTCGGGGCCTGCCGCCGGTCACGGGTTCGACGTGGACCGCACGACCGTCGAGCAGGTGACCGAGTTCGCGGAGGGCATGCGGGGACGCTGGACCCACTCGGACCTCAGCGCCGATGGCCTCGGTCGCCACCTCGGCCGCTGGCAGAACGTCCACAGCGAGCCCTTCCTCCTCTGCCGCACCTGCGGCGTTGAGGCGCACGCGCAGGCCTGCCCAGAGTGCGGGAAGGAGCCCACCGTCGCCTGGCGCTCGGTCGGCGACTTCGCCTTCGACCGCACGGCCTACACGATCCGCCCAGACGGGCTCGACGTCCCGGCGCCGGTCTACCTCATGGACCGCGCGGAGGAGGACCCCAGGAGCCTCGGGATCTCGGTCGTCGCCCGCTTCGGCTTCGAAGCGGCCGAGGACGCCGAGGTCACGCGAGCGCGGATCGCGTCGCGCCGCGACCTGCTGCGCGGCGACTGGGTGGCCGACCCGGCCGCCAACCCGATCGGCCTCCACGCCGGCACCGACACCCCCAGCGAGCTGACCGAGGGCGCCGTCCGCGCGCTCGACCGGATCGTGGCTCGCATTGGCAGAGAACAGGCGAAGACCCGCGCCCTGGCGTTCCTGGCACGCTACTTCGGCGACGCGTTCGAAGAGGAGGAGCACGCCGAGGCAGCTCTCCCCGAGCCGGAGCTCGGGGCGCTTCGGGCGCGGGTCGACGCCCTCCGCAGCGAGCTGGAGGCGCTCCGCCAGACGGTGGCCGCCTATCGCCAGGCGGAGGAGGCGCGCCGCCAGGAGGAGGGCGAGACCTTCCTCACCATGCTGCGCACCGAGGCCGCGGCGTTGAACGCCCCGATTCCGGCTGCCGACCTGGCCAAGGTCGAGGCGCTGCTCGAGGCGGGAGACGCCGACACCGCCCGCCTCCTGGGGCAGGCCTTCCTCGCCCGCAGCGAGGCCCTGGGCCAGGAGCCCTTCCAGCGCGGCGGGGTCCAGCCGCTCGCGGAGAGCCATGACGCCAAGAAGGCCTCGGTGGCCGCTCGCGCGCGGGTGCTCCGCCGCCGCGGCTGGCGGGTCGAGCTGTCCGAGGACGGGACCGAGATCGTCAGCCAGATCCCGCCCACCGGTGGAGGTGCCGCGTGACCAAGCTCCCCGGGATCTACACCCAGGAGTACGAGGACCGACGCTACGTCGTCACCAAGGAAGGCTTGGTGCGCGGTCAGGACGTCGTCGTCGACTACCGCGCCAGCAGCCCGCTCACGCCGGCGCACCGGATCCTCCCAGGGACGGTGATCGTGCGCGAGGCTGGCTCCGGCCGCTACACCGACGCAGAGAACGCGCGCGGTGAGCGCAACCAGCCCGCGAGCGTCTCGTCGCAGGCGCCAGCCGACGCCGCCTGGGGCGGGACCATGGTGACCGTCAGCCTGGCCGAGGGCTTCGGATTCACGATCCCGCTGGCAGCCGGCGTCAACGACAACGCGACCGCGATCGACGCCCTCAACCAGAGCCCGGCCTTCGCCACCCTGTTCCTCGCCGACGAGGACCCAAACGGCCTGGTGCGGGTCCGCACGCGCGCCGCGGGCGCCCAGGCCTACCTCCACGTGCGCTCGTCCCTCGACGCCGCCTTCGGCGGACAGGGGATCGCCGGCCACGGCGTCGACGCCGACTACCGCGTCACCGACGGCAAGGCCGAGCTGCGCGACCTGGCTGGCGCGCGGATCCACGCCCTGGCCCCGACGCTCATGGCTGGCCACTTCGACGAACGCGAGCTCCTCCGCCTCACCCCCGAAGCCCGCGTCGTGCTCGCGCGCCGCGGATCGGTGTTCAGGAGCTAGCCATGTCCGTGACCCCCCTCGACGACCTGCTCTCGGTCGAAACCCTCTCGGGCCTGATCCGCACCTTCGTGGAACAGGCCGAAAACCGCAGCTGCTCGGCGCTGTTCTCACGCTCTGCGCGTCCCCTGCTTCCGTTGGGCGACTCCGCGACCTGGGACGAGATCGAGTTCTCCCGCCACCTGGCCCCAATCTCTGGCCCTGACAGCCCGCACACGCGCGCCAAGCGCTTGGGCCGGCGCAAGCGCACGAGCGCCATGGCCATGGTGAAGGTCTACAAGGACTTGCCTGCGCCGCACCTGTTTCTGAGCCGCGCACCTGGCTCGGACACGGCTGATGCCGAGGCCGTGTTGAGCGCTGAGTTGGAGGACATGGCGAACCTTATCGCCAACACCAAGGAGTTCCTCGCTTGCGGCGCGCTGCTGGGCAAGATCGACGTCACGCCGCAGACCGTCCCGGGCAGCGACGTCGCTTTCACGGTCGAGTTCGGCAACTTCATGGGGCAGGCCCAGGACTCGTGGGCCGACCCCACGACCAAGATCCGCTCGGCCGAGATGATCCGTCTCAAGCGGCTGTTCAAGGACCAAGCTGGCCTCCGCCCTGCGATCGGGATCACGGAACCTGGGGTCGAGGGGTACCTCGTCCAGAACAACGAGATCCGCGAGTTCGCACGGGAGCCGCTCGGGACCGTGATCCTGCGGAACCTCAACCTCAGCGGCGTGAATCCGCAGTGGGAGATCCTGGCCGGGCTCAACTGGCAGTTCACTGACGGGACCTACAAGCCCGAGAACGGCCCTGTTACGCGCTACTTCCCAGCCGACCACGTGCTGGTGCTGCCCGGCCAGGCGCGCCTGCAGCAAGTCCTCGGTTGGGCGGAAGGCAAGGTGCATGTCCCGGCCGGGCCAGTGATCAGTGAACCAGGTCAGGCGACCAGCCTTATCACCGAGCTACGCGGGAGCTACGCCTACGCCAAGGTCCGCGACGACCCGGTCGGGATCCGGGTCTACGCCGGCTGGTACGGCCTGCCAGTGGTCCTGAATCCGAACGCCGTCATGGTGTTCCGCGTCGTGCCCCAGGCGCCGGCGCCGTAGGAGGGTGAGCCATGGCATTCCGCCGCGACGAGCCCCTGGTCGCCACGGTCGAGCGGGTCGTCCAGCTCACCGGGCGAACCGACCTCCGCAACCTGGAGGCGTCCGGGGAACTGGACCTCCACGACCTGCTCCGCTCGGCGAGCAGCACGATCCACGACAAGCTCTTCGCCCGAGGCGTCGACCCCGAGCGCCTCGTCAACGCGTTCGTCTACGAGAACGCGGTCGCATGGCAGTTCCTGGGGGTCCTGGCGGAGGCGGGATCACTCGGGAGTGAGGACCCGGAAGCCCTCTTCGCCCGCTCGGCCGCGTTCTTCGAAGACGTGCGCCCGCGCCTGGACGAGGGCGACGGTCCGCGCACGGCGACCGAAGGCGTCCCAGCGGTCCAGAACCCCACCGCGGTCCCCTTCAGCGAGGGGGCCCAGTGAAGTTCCGGCTCCGCAAGGTCATGACACCCTTCGCGCGTGCCCTGCAGCGGGCCTACGCGCGCGCCGTCCGCGGCGGTGCGCCCCGCGTCCCGCACGAAGGCAACCGGGGTCCCGTCGGCGGTTCGCTCGCCCAAGAGGTCCAGCGCCCTGACCTCGTCCGCCACGAGCGCTGGGGGTTCGTGTTCAGCCCCAGCCGGATCGGCAAGCGCTTCGTGCTCTGGTGGCGGGGGACGAAGCGCCAGCGCCCGCGGGGCCGGGTCGTGTCCGTGGACACGGACCGGCTCGCGAGCGAGCTCGAGCGCGAGCTCGCCCGCCAGGTCGAGGCTGAGGACCGGAGGTCGGCGCGGTGAGCTTCCACGACGACCTGGTCCTCCAGCTCCGCGCCGACGTGGCCGGCGCCCTCGGGCTCCCTGCGACGGCCGTCTATGGGGGCCGCCAGCCCCAGAAGGTCACGCGCACGGGGCTCGAGGTGTGGATCCGTCCCCAGGAGACCGAGCCCCACGGCCGCGGGGGCGGGGACCAGGTGAAGGTGCACCCCTACGAGGTTCACGTGCGGCTCAAGGCCCGCCGGGAGCAGAGCCAGACCGGCGTCGACCAGCTCGCGGAGGTTCGGGCCGCGTTGGAGCTGCTCCGCGCCCGCTACGACGGGACGCGCCCCTTCTCCACTGCGCTCCCCGACCTCGTGGCGGTCCATGCCGACGAGGGGAGCGTCGACGAGGACCCGGACGAGGACGACCTGCTGGACGGGACGCTCGTGCTGCGCGTCCTGGAGCGTTGACGTGCCGCCCGCTCGCCTCCAGCTGTTCGTCGTCCTCACCCTCGCAGGCTGCGCCGCTCCACTCGTCGACGTGACCGTCTCGGAGCCCAAGGTCTACGGGGACGACCAGGTGCTGCGCACGCTCGCTGCGCAGCGTTCCCGTCTCGAGTTGCTCGCCAGCGAGATCCGACCTGGTGACTACCAGGAGGCCTTCGGGCTCCGAACCGACGAGCGCACACGGACCACGCTCGGGGTGAACCTGGCGGATCCAGACGCCCCGCTGCCCGAGCCCCCGAGCCTGCAGGACCCCGGCGCCCGCGCGTGGGCGCGGGCCGGACGTCGTCGTCCGTCGGTCTACTACCCCTACCCGCCATACCCCAGACCACTCCAGCCGGGGCTCACCTTCGCCGAGCAGCTGCGCCAGCAGGTCGAGGGTGCCCAGCTCCTCTCCTCCTACCAGCTCCTGTTCCTCGGTGACACGCGGCTCCTCGACCGCAGGAGCCGCGCCGCCCTCCTGCGCTTCGACCTGTCCTTCAACAACTACGTCGACCTCGGCGGTCGGCGCCGCTTCGTCGTCGTCGAGTTCGTGGTCAAGGCGAAGAAGACCGGGACGCCGCGCTTCAGCGTCTACCTGCTCAGCCCCGAGTACTCGGGCATGGTCAGCCAGGAGAGGGCCCTCACTCGCCTGGTCAGCGAGTATGCGGGCCAGATCCTGGGCTCCTGGGGCGGGATCGGCGTCACAGGGAGCCGCGGATCCAGCAGCCAGACCCGCGAGGACTTCGAGACCCTCCTGGAGACGCCGCTCCAGTTCGCGGTCTACGACTCACGCGAGCCCGCTGGCGGGGGGAGGCGGTTCGCCTTCGCCTTCGGACCACGCCGCCGCCTCCACGAGCGCGGCGCGCTCAACCCCGCGCGATGGTTCGGCTCCAACTACGACATCGCCTACGAACTCCAGCCGGGGCCCCGCTCCTGCCAAGCGCTGCTCGTGTTCCACGACGTCAGCGACCAGGCGCCGGTCGAGTTGGAGGTCAGCGTCTACTGCGACGGACGCCTGGTCGCCGAGGAGGACGTGGACATGGCCCGCGCCCTGCGCCGGGGTAGACGACCGCTCGAGACCTTCGACGTCCGCTGTCCGGCGCCGGCGACGGGCGCCGCGACGCGCAGCGCACGCGTCGACCCCAACGTCACGACCGACCTCCTGCTCTGCTCGGGACCCGACGGGCCGTCCTTCTCCCCCCAGAGCGCGGTCTTCCTGGGGAGCGCGGCCGTCGCGCCAGACGACATTCACCTCCTCGGCCGTGGACGCCTGGCGGTTCGGGTCCGGCCCAGCCCCACGCTGCAGGCCCTCCTGGCCCGCGGAGAGCAGAAGGCCGCCGGGCGCGTCGTCACGCCCGATCAGCCTGACCTCGCGTTCCAGGTCGAGCTGCTCCAGGCCAGGAGGAAGCGCAAATGACCCGGTCCCTGCTGCTCGCGACCATCCTGCTCCTTGCCGGCTGCCAGAGCCCCTACGCCCTCGACGAGCGCTGGCGACCGCTCGTCGAGGTAGTCGAGCGCCCTGACCTCTTGGTCTCCGACACGATCGCCACCACGCTAGGCACCCGGGTCTACGTCGCCGACCTGGACGCCTTCCTCGAGCGCTTCCCTCCCGAGAGCGTGGAGCAGGAGGCGCTGTTCCTCCATGAGCGCCAACACGCCGTCCGCCAGCTCGACGCGGGCCTCGGCCCCTGGCTGGCGCGCTACCTCAACGACCGGGGGTTCATGTGGCGCGAGGAGCAGGTCGGCTGGTTCCTCCAGCTCAGGCGGCTCCAGGCAGGCGGTCGCCCGCTCTACCCGCGGGTGATCGCCCAGGCCCTCGCCGGCTACCGCAACCTCGAAGGTCGCATGGTCTCCGAGGCTGAGGCCCTGGCGTGGGTCCAGGCCGTGCTCGCGGGGACGTGGACCCCGGAGGAGCCCAGTGGCTGACCTCCGGAAGACCCAGCCCGAGTGGACCCGCTTCCTCGGCCGCGAGGTCGCGGGCATGTTCTTGGCCGCGATCTACGAGCTGCAAGCGCTGGAAGAGCGCTACTCCCGCCAGCGCACCCCCATCCTGGTCCTGAACGACGTGCGGGGGAACCACCTCCCGGGCGGGGTGAAGCTCGAAGGCGTCGACCTCGGCGTGAACACCTCCCAGGAGGGCTTCGCCTTCGTGCGCATAACCGGCGCCGCCAACCCACGGACGGTGAGCCTCTATCGCGCGCTCGGGGGCGCGGCCCAGGATCTGGTCGCACGCGGCCAGGGAGATGCAGGGACCGTGGTCGCCCTGGACGAGCAGAACCGGAGCGGGCTCAGCGGGGCTTGGGAGCTCCCCCCGAACGTCATCGAGGACACGACCGACTCGCTGCGCGTGTTCCCCGTGCCCGACTGGCCGGTGCGCCTCAAGCGGGTCTGGGACGGCACCGTCGAGAAGGACGTCCGCTCCCAGGACGAGTTCCTGGCCGCCATGGAGTCCGTCGCCGCACAGCTCCGCGACGCGCGGCTCGTCATGCTGGAGGCGTTCACCGCCTTCGCGATCCGCCTGGGCAACCGCGGAGCCGATTTCCTCCGCGCCACGAGCACCTCGCTCGTCACCGACTCGCCCCTTCGCGACGGCAGCGGCTCGGTCAGCCGGCGCCGGGTGGGCTTCCTGGCTGACCTCTCGCGCGCCATGAAGGCTGAGAGCGTGGCAGGCGAGCAGTCGATCGCGCGCCGCGTGGTCAAGGCCCAGGCCGCCGTCTTCGCGCCGGGCAACCGCGGGAAGGGCAAGGTCGGCGCCCACGCCCCCCGCGAGTTCTGCCCGCCCGCCCGCTGGACCTTCAAGTGCTCGCGGGGGCAGGACACCGGCTACGGCGGGGGCGAGGAGTTCGAGTGCACCGTCAAGGTCCTCGACGAGGACCGCCAGTTCACGTTCGGCGGCGTCCGCATCAAGCAGTCCTTCTCGGGCCCCGACGGGATCGGTCCCTTCGTCCTCGAGCGGATCTACACCAAGGACGGCGACCCCAACCACCGCAACTTCCTCCAGGACACCCAGGTCACGACCAGCGGAGAGCGCAGCGGGAACACCGAGGCCGGGATCCTGCACTGGGTGGTCCGCGACCGCGGGGCGGGCTTTGAGATCTCGTTCTACCGCTCGGCCAGTCGGGGCCAGGGGGACCTCGTCGCCCGCGCCGAGGGCGTCGGGATCCGCACCCCCTTCCAGGCGACCGAGCGCAACGCCTCCGGGTTGACGGTCAATTGGTCCTCCGGGATCCAGCCCCAGGACGGCGCTGTCGGCACGCTCGACTGCAACTTCTTCCGCGTCGAGAACCAGGCCGGCGTCCCCGACGAGTTCATCATCGAGACCGCGGTGGTGAGCGAGGGCCTGATCCAGAAGCTCCTCGCCGAGCAGCTCGGCGGACACCTCAACAGCAAGCCCCCAGGCCAGGAGACGATCCCGGATGACTTCCTCAAGGCGGGCAATCCGGTCTCACTCCTGGAGTCGGTGTAGAGCTCAGGTGAGTACTTCTTCATCCGGTCCTCCATCTCCTCCTCCGCTTCGATCGAGTCCGTCGAAGAGATCACGGTCAGCGTGCGCCCGTACTGGCCGAGGTGGAGGACCTCCTCATAGACCGAGGCGGGAGGGACCCCGTCGAACCAGAGGTCCAGCGACACGTCTCCGTCTGCCTCCTGTCGACTCCCGAGGCCCGCTGTCACGGTGCCGGGCGGCACGACCTCTCCCTTTCGCAACCACGTGTCGCCGTCGGTCTCCCGCAGGCTCTCGGAGCAGAAGCAGTAGTCGACCTTGCCTCCCGAGCTGACCACGACGGCGACCGGGTCCGCGCTGAGCTTGGCGTAGCGGATCGCGCTTGCGGTCAGGGACGTGTCATAGACCTCATGCAGGCGGCGCACCGCCGCCAACCCGGGATCCATGCCATTGAGGGTCTTGCACACCAGGTCCCGCGGCATCAGGAGGGCCGCTGCGAAGTGGTCCGCCTCGCGCTCGTGCGGCTCGGTGCTCGTGAACCCCGCCCGCGACTGGTGTTCACCGCTCCCGCTCGGGAAGAGCTTCAACGGGTGTTCGGGCAAGAAGTAGTGGCCGAGCTCGTGGGCCAGTGTGAAGCGCAGGTACCCCGCGCTCCCGTAGCGGTCGAAGCAGGCGATCGCGAACGAGTCACCGACCTTCATCAGCGCGCCGGAGACACCCGGCCCGTCGCGCACCTCCACCTCCACCAGAATGTCCCGCTGCTCGGCGATCGCGAACGGGTCGATCGGGGCGACCATCTTCTCCAGGTCGTTCAAGACCCGCTCCGCGTGCACTTCGGCCGCCCGGTACTTGGCGCTCACGGCTTCTTCCTCTTGTCCTTCTCCTTGGCGGCGAGCCGCTCGGCCATCCGGGCGAGCATTCCAAGGTCCTCTTCGGACACGTTCTCGGCGTGCCGGAAGAGGCTCTCGAAGAGCGGGCCGCTGGAGTGGGTGACCTCTCGCCCGAGGAGCCAGTCCGTCGAGACCTCGAGGGCATCAGCCAGTCGCTTGAGGTTGTCGAAGCTCGGGGACCGCCCGCCAGTCTCGAAATGGGAGATCGCGCTGGGCTGGAAACCGGCCAGCTCCGCGAGCTTCGCCTGACTTAAACCCTTTGCCTCACGGGCTTCCTTGAGGCGCTTGGCGAAAATCTGGCTCGCATCCCTAGACACTCTCCACGCCCCCGTCTATGGTAGCTATACGGATTCGTCATACCGACGCGTCCGTTTTCTTCGACACCGGCCCATGACGATACCGTCAACATGGCCAATACGCAAGTGCCCAACAAAGGGGGGACACGATGAACGACACCGACCCGATCGACCTCGAGAAGTACGCCAAGGAGGGCAAGAAGCCCCCCAAGGCGAAGCGCTACCGCATCCGCATCGACAAGGAACACTACCTGGTCGACGTGCCCAGCATGACCGGCCGCGAGCTGCTGGAGCTCGCTGGGAAGACCCCCGTCGACCGCTACTCGATCAGCGAGAAGATCCACGGCGGGGCGCCGGTCAAGATCGGCCTCGACGACGTCGCCGACTTCACCAAGCCCGGCGTCGAGCGCTTCCGCACCCTGCCCCTGGACCAGACCGAGGGCGAGACCGACCAGGAACCGATCGACCTCGAGAAGTGCGCCAAGGCAGGCAAGAAGCCGCCCAAGGCGGAGCGCTACCGCATCCGCATCGACAAGGTGCACTACGTGGTCGAGGTGCCCAGCATGACCGGCCGCGAGCTGCTGGAGCTGGCCGAGAAGACCCCGGTCGACCGCTACTCGATCAGCGAGAAGGTCCACGGCGGGGCACCCGTCAAGATCGGCCTCGACGACGTCGCCGACTTCACCAAGCCTGGCGTCGAGCGCTTCCGCACCCTGCCCCTCGACCAGACCGAGGGCGAGGCTGCGCTTCGCCGCGAGTTCATCCTCCCCCCGGAGGACGTGGCCACCCTCGAGCGGTTGGGGTACCCGTGGGAGACGATCCTGGTGGGCAAGGCCCAGTGGCTCTTGATCCACGACTACCCGATCCCGGCCGGCTACAAGCCGAGGGTCGCGAGCCTGGCGTTCAACCTCCCCACGCTCTACCCCGACGCGCAGATCGACATGGTCAACTTCAACCCGCCCCTGGCCCCCACCGGCAAGCAGACGATCCGGAAGCTCACTAACCGGGAGCTGGACGGGAAGACCTGGCAGCAGTGGAGCCGGCACCGCACGGGTGAGAACCCCTGGCGCCCCGGGATCGACGATCTGGAGGCGCACCTGGAGCTGGTCGACTACTGGCTCCGCCGCGAGCTCCCGGACGTCGGGGAGCAGGCGGCGTGAAGCTCCGGCTGACCGGGGCGCAGCACGCCGAGCTGCGCGCGCACCTGTTCCCCGGCGATGGCCTGGAGGCCGTGGCGTTCTGCCTCTGCGGCCGTCGAGGCGCGGAGGCTTTGGCCGTCCAGAAGGTGGTGCGGATCCCCTACGAGGTGTGTGACCGCCATGCCGACTGGATCACCTGGCGCACCGACGCCCTGATCCCCGTCCTGGACGAGGCCGCGGAGCAGGGCCTGGCCGTGGTCAAGGTCCACAGCCACCCCGGCGGCTACGACCGCTTCTCCTCCCAAGACAACCGCGCCGACAAGGAGCTGTTCGCCTCGGTCCACCAGTGGACCGACGGCGACCTCCCGCATGCGAGCGTGGTGATGCTCCCCGATGGCCGCCTCTTTGGCCGGTCGGTGGCCCACGACGGAGGGTTCTCGGACCTGACGCTGATCACC
The DNA here is from genome assembly GCA_041402045.1 of Planctomycetota bacterium. Lineage (GTDB taxonomy): Bacteria > Planctomycetota > J058 > J058 > J058 > JAGQRJ01. Next base: position 148,619 of record JAWKSZ010000004.1, read on the forward strand.
GTCGTCGGGGACGACCTCCTCTACTTCCCGTCCGTCCTCGGCGAGATCCCCGCCTACGCGATCCGGCACGGGCAGGCCTTCGGCGAGAAGACCACGGCCCTCATGGGCCAGCTCAGCGCCGCCGTGATCGGCTGCTCGGGCACCGGCGGGCCCAGCGTCGAGATGCTCGCGCGCCTCGGGTTCGCCCGGCTCGTGCTCGTGGACGACGACAAGGTCGAGGAGAAGAACCTGAACCGGATCCCCAACACGACCACGGCGGACATCGGGAGGTTCAAGGTCGACGTGGCCGCGGATGCCGTCAACGGCATGGGCCTGGGGACGAACGTCGAGCCGCTCCGCCACACCCTGCTCACGCCGGAGGCCGTCCGGGCCGTCGCGGGCTGCGACGTCGTCTTCGGGTGCATGGACGGCGCCGAGGGGCGGCACACCCTCAACCGGCTGGCGACCTTCTACTGCCTGCCCTACTTCGACGTGGGCGTGCGCCTGATCGCCGACGGGCAGGGCGGGATCGAGCAGATCTGCGGCAGCGTCCACTACCTCCAGCCGGGCGGGAGCAGCTTGCTGTCGCGCGGCGCGATCACCCGCAAGCAGCTCGAGGCCGAGGGTATGCGCCGGACCGACCCCGAAGAGTACAAGCGCCTCCGCAAGGCGCGGTACATCGACGGCGTCAACGAGGACCGCCCCGCCGTGATCGCCGTCAACATGCACTATGCCAGCCTCGCCGTGCTCGAGTTCCTGGCCAGGGTCCACCCCTACCGGGACGACGAGAACGCGCTCTTCGATCGCTTCGGCAGCAGCCTCACCCAGTACAGGTTCGTGAACGACGAGCACCCGGAGCCCTGCCCCGCGTTGGCGCGCTTCGTGGGCAAGGGAGACGTCGTTCCGCTCCTGGGTCTGCCCAGCTTGAGCGAGGCATGAGGTTCCTGCGTCGGCTCTGGGGCCGGCTACGCGACTGGTGGGCTGGGCGGATCCGCTACCGGGCGTCGCGCGTCACGGAGGTGCCGGACAGCCCGCGCCCGGGGCGTGTGTATCTCGAGGGTGAGCGCGGTGAGGTGTGGGTAGCCGCGCTGATCTGTCCGTGTGGGTGCGGCGAGCTGATCCAGCTCAACCTGCAGCCGGACCAGCGCCCGCGCTGGGGGGTCACCGAGCACGCGGACGGGGCCGTCACGATCAACCCCTCGATTTGGCGCCACGTCGGCTGCAAGAGCCACTTCTTCCTCAGGACGGGCCTGGTGGCCTGGTGCGACAGCAGGCGGTGATCAACGTGGCGCAGTCCCCTGTGCGGGGAACCTGGGAGGCATGGACCACTCACCTCCTGGCCCTGTCCGCGCCGTCTCGCTCCGTGAGCTCTCCTTCGTCCGCGACGTCCTGATCCCCCGAGCCTGGGTCCAGGGCAGCGAGGTCGACGAGCTCCTCCGCCTGCGGGCCAAGATCGACGAGATCTTCTCGACGCTCCGGCAGCCAGTCCCCGAACCGCAGCCCCCCGGCGAGCCGACCCAGCAGGAAGCTGCGCCCTCCGAGCGAACGAAGAAGCCCCGGCACCCGAAGCGGCCGCGCAGGATCCCCGCTCCGCCCGACGGGAGCTGATCCGTGGCTGCACCGCCCCTGCAGCTGGAGATCCAGGGGGACCAGGGTCACTTCCGCTTCGACGTGCCAGGGCCGCTCGAGCCCCGGCTGGAGCCCGTGTGGAAGGAGGCCGCCAACCCGCCTCAGGTGGTCGAGATCCGCGAGGTGTGGGAGATCCCGGGCGCGCGGCTCGTCTCCTCCGACGGGAGCCCGGCGACGTTCTGGCGCGAGTGGAAGGCGTTCCTCGCTCGGCTGCGGGTCCGCGGGCGGGGCTTCCCGCTCTGGGTCCGCCTGATCCGCGACCCCGCGGGCGCGGCCCAAGTCGTCTGGACGCTCGGCCCGCCCGACTACGAGCACTTCAAGATCGAGGAGCTGTCGGCTGGCAGCGACGAGCTCGCACCCACGGCGACCTGGCGCGTGCTGGTCCCCGTGACCCTCGTCGTCTCGGCCGTTCAGCGCTTCGCCGACCCCAACGGGGTCGTCGGCTGGGACCAGGAGGTCAGCTCGTCCTTCGACCCGGGCGGGCTGCACGTCCTGGAGTGGCGCACGGCCCTCACCACCCGCGAGGGCGTCGACGCCGTGGACAAGGCGCGGCGCTTTGGGCGGATCGACATCACCCCATTCGGCGGCAGCTACTCCTACGCCACGAACGGCCCTGACGGCGTCGAGGTCGTCGCCACCGACGCCGACGAGCAGAACCGCCGCACGCCCACCGCCTGCACCGTCGTCTCACGGATCAAGCAGTGGGGCGTCCACGTGGGGACCACCTCCCCCGGCAGCAGCCCCACTGAGGTCGGCTACTCGGTTCGCACACGGATCGAGAAGGACGAGCGCTCCACGACCTACCGCGCCTCGGCGCGCGGCCCGGGCGCGCTCTCCTGGGTCGAAGGGCGACGGCCTGGCGGGCCGATCGAGACGTCCGAGATCTTCCACGAGGAGGCGATCCGCTACGTCGAGGGGACCTGGGTCGTCAAGGAGCCGACCCCAGACGAGCCGGACAAGCCCGAGGGCGTCCGGTGGCAGATCCAGACCGAGATCTCGGGCGGTCACGTCGACTTCGATTTCGAGCCGGTGGTCGGCGGCTTCGAGCCGGTGCTGTTCGAGGGCGCGATCCTCCCTTGGCGGTTGAGCGTGGCGATCAAGGGCCGCAAGCGCGGCGGCGAGGGCAAGCCCGACGAGTTGAAGCTGCCAGGCGTCCTCCCGGCTCCTTGGCTCCTCGATCGGGACAGCTCCCGCGAGAAGGACCCCTTCGTGGCCGAGTTCGGGAGCGACGCCGACTCCCACCTGTGGGCCCGCGAGGCGAGCCTCGTCTACTGGTCGGCCACCAAGCCTTCCGAGTCGCCTGCCAAGCAGCTCCGCGCTGCTCAGCCGGTCGTGAGCTACTACCTGTGACTGGGCCAGAGCCGGACGTCCGCGTGGTGGTTCTGGGGATCCGGCGTCAGGAGCAGCGGCTCCGGCGGCTGTTCCGCGAGCGGGCCAGGGCCGAGAAGCTCGCGCGCGAGGTGTTGAGGGACCTCGAGCGGGCGGACCGCGAACTGAAGCGCGTCGCGAGGAAGGTGCGGCGTGGCTAGGGAGATCCTGCTCCGCTTCCGGACCAAGAACTACGAGCGGGCCAAGAAGGTCGCCGAGCGGATCGCAGAGCGCGCCAAGAAGACGCTCGACACCGCGAAGAACCTCGGCGGCGAGCTGAAGGAGAACCTCCAGCAGACCCAGAAGGCCGCCGAGCTGCGCAAGCGAGGCGCCGGCCTCGGCCGCCGGGGCGCCGCGGCGTCGAGCCGCGACCTCCAGGCAGGGCAGCGGAAGGGCTTCGGTGAGCTGCTCGGGTCGGTCGGTGAGGCGCGCGAGAAGGGCGAGTCCTTCGCCAACATCCTGTTCGGCGGCCAGGACATGACCCAGGCCCTGCCCTCGCTCATCAGCGGCGTGGGCCAGTTCATTCCGGGGCTCGGCCCCTTCATGACCCTCCTCGCCCCCCTCACCGAGAAGCTCCTCGGCTACCTGGAGGAGCGTCTGCAGCAGGAGCTCGCCAAGCAGGAGGCGCTGTTCACGGCGCGCCTGGAGGAGGAGCGCTTCCGCCGCGACTACAGCCGCCGCCTGGAGGAAGACCCGCGCTTCGCCCGGGAGCAGGCCAAGGAAGCCTTGCAGCAGACCCTGCGGGAGGAGGCCGTGCTCGGGAAGCGGATCCAGAAGACTACCGCCGACCTCCTCACCGACTTCGAGCTATGAGCGGGACGGTCGCGACCTACCAGGGCTTCCCCTGCCGAGACGTCCAGTTCCGCCGCACTCGCGGCTGGCGCGCAGACACGACCTCGGTGCTCCTGTTCGCGGCGGACTTCCCCCACGGTTTCCAGTTCGTGACCCCTTCGCCTGGCGACCTGAGTCGGCTGAGGATCCGCACCCAGGGCCAACCGGACCTGAGCGCGATCCGCGGCAACCAGCCGCGCCGCCCGCGCGCGCTGCCCAAACAGCGTCAGCTCGACTTCGCCGGCGACCTGGTCATGGCCGAGGTCGACCGAGAAGGCAACGATTACCTGGTCGTCGTAGACCCGCTGTTCTGTATCTCGCTCGAGACGGTCAAGCGAAACGCAGACGGCTCGATCGCGGTCGTCCGCGCCCGCCTCGTCGACGCCCGCTTCTTCTACGCGCACGGGTTCCTGCGGCGCTGGTCCTTCAATCGCACCGACGGGGAAGGCAACTACTCCAAGGACAGCGTGAAGGACGACGGCGCGCCGTTCTCCCTCGGCGAGATCGCCCAGGAGGCCGCTGGCAGCCTGTTCTTGACCCCCAGCCTCTCGCGCTACCCGAAGGCCTGGGACGAGACCAAGCCGGAGACCGAGTTCACCCGCTTCTCCTCGTCGACCGCGGCCATGGTGCGGCTCAGCCAGGAGCACGGGACCGAGGAGCTGTGCCTGAACCTGGACGGCTCGGTCGCGCTTTGGGAGGCGGGTGAGGGCAAGATCGGCTACGCACCTGACGGCAAGGGCGCCGGCAACGAGCGCGACTTCCCCGGCGGCCTGCAGGTCTACCTCCAGGGCACGGGCCAGTCCCGAGGCGTCGAGGCGACCTACCCGCCGGACTTCGTCGTGGTCGTGGGCGGGCTCCGCGTGGCGACCATCCGCATGGACGAGCTCGACCCCGTGCTCGTGATCGACAACGAGCCGATCCCCCTTACTGAGGAGACGATCAAGAAGCTCACCAAAGGCAAGTTCGGTCTCGCCTGGCTCAACAAGTTCGTCCTCGCGCCTCAGGCCTACCAGAACGACGTCGCCCTCGACCCGCGCGTCGTCCAGCTCCTGCGTGAGCAAGCCTACCGGCTGTGGCGGATCCCGAAGGTGGAGAAGGAGATCCCGCCACCCAAGGGTGGCGCCAAGGGCCAGCCCGAGCAGAGCTCATACCGTGACAAGGGCCCCAACGCCCACCTCCTCCCCTTGCGGGCTCGCGCCGAGACGGTGGCCGGCAAGCGGCTGCCCATTCGCGTCGACACCTACCGCTTCGCCTCGGTCCACCGAGCCATGGCTCCCAGCCGCGAAATGCAGAAGATCGCGACGATCCAGAAGCAGCTCCGCGACCTCAAGCGACAGATCCAGTCCCAGGCGCGACAGGCCGCCAAGCCCGACCCGTGGTTCACGACCGAGGTCTTCTACGGCTTCCAGGACAAGTACGTCAGCCCGCGCCTCCTCTACGCCATCACCGGCGCCCAGACCCACGGCGTCTCCTACGAGCAGTTCCAGGGCATGGTCTCCCGCGCGCGCCTCCTGGACCGGATCTCGGAGGTCTCGCCGGGCCTCGCTGGCCAGTACGGCGGGCTCCTCGGCGAGCTGTTCGCCCTCGACCAGGAGCTGGGCGGGATCTCCAAGAGCCTGTTCGAGCTGGCCAAGGAGGCGGTCGAGTTCGAGAAGAAGGTCGCGGAGTCGCGCGACCTGTTCGAGACCCCCGACGAGGAGGCGCGCGACCGGGCGGACGAGCTCCGCGAGCGCGTGCAAGACGAGCTGCGCGCGATCGACCGCCAGCGCGAGGAGCAGAAGACCCGCGAGCGGACGGGCGCCCAGAAGCGGGTGAAGGAGCAGACCGCGGTCTTCGTGCGAAACCTCCCCCGGCGCCTCGACCCCGGCGCGCGGGTCTTCTCAGCCGAGCTGGGGATCGTGCGCACCAGCGACCTGTGCGGCCACGTCGCCGAGGAGGGGGTGCCCGTGGCTGAGGCCACCAGCTTCGTCCCCAAGTCGCCCCTGGTCTACTTCGGGGCCGTCCTCCGGCCCAAGGTCGACAAGGGCAGCGGCCGGCCCCTCACGGGCGGCAGCGCCGCCACGAAGAACGAAACCAAGATCCCAGCGGTCCTCTCGGACACCGAGAGCTACTACACCGCCTCCTTCAAGCGCAGCGCTCCGGGTCGCGCGGAGCAAATCGAGCTGAACGCCGTCCCGGCGGGCGAGGGTATCCCCGTCAGCAGGCCAGACCTCGTGGAGCTGGTCCCGCTGGAGGCCGAGAGCAACAAGGGCCAGCTCGACGACACCGCCCGCTCGGTCGCACTGGCCCTGTTCAAGAAGGCTGAGAAGGTCGAGGCCGCCAAGTACTCGATCGCCCGGCCCTGGCCGGTCAACTGCGACGGCGTGGTCTCGGGCGTCGAGATCGCCATGCGCTCCAACGGCAAGGGGTTCATCACGACGATCGTCACGGGCTCCGAGTCCGAGATCTTGCATCCACTCGGCCGGACCCGCCCTCGGGTCAAGCGCGGCGCGCCCTCCGACGCCGCCGCGCGCGAGGGGCTGCTGCCATGAGCCGCAACCAGCCGCCCCGGGACGCCCTCGCCGCCACACACATGTGGGTGCCGGTCGACGCCACGGGCGACGACTTCTACGACCTGGGCAGCCGCTTCGGGACGCAGGTCGGGGTGCTCAGCGAAGTCCATGACGAGACCGGCCATCCCTACGTCACGGTCGACGGGTCCGGATTCTTCGACCCGCGGTGCCTCCGCTTCCACCGCCTGCAGCAGGTGGTCCCCGGCGGCTCTGACGACAACCGCCTGGCGATCCAGGTGCTGCTGGACTACGAGGCCGAATACGCCGACGTGGAGAAGGGCGACAACCCCTTCGGCCAGCCCGAGTTCTTCACGGCCAAGAACCGGACCACGCGCGAAGCAGACTCCAAGGGCCGGGTGGCTCTGCCGACCTCCCACCGCCGGGTGATCGACTCCGAGGACGACCGCTACGCGGTCGCCCTCACTTGCCGCAGCGTCGCTCTGGAGGCGGCCGAGATCGACGTTCCGGTGGGCGACGACGTCACGGTCACTGGCCAGCCCGTTCCCGAGGGCGTCCACTTCCGGGAGCCGGGTTCGAGCTCCGTCGCTCCAGGCTCCTCGAGCTACGGCGGCGTCACGACCACCGCGCCGTCGGTCTCAGTGGGCGGCGTGACCTTCTTCGGTGGGGCCGCTGTCCAGGCCGCCCGCGACGCGATCGCCCAAGGCGGCAGCGCGGCAGACGCCGCCCGCGCTGCGAGCGCCGCTGCCCGCGGGCTCCCGCCGCCTCCGCCCCTCAACGCCGACAACCAGACCCGCGAGCGCCCCAAGCAAGGCGGGGAGACGCAGGCTCGCGAGCAACCGCCTCCGCCTGACCTCAACCCGGGGGGCAGCGTCCCGCTCCTCAACCACCCCAAGGGCTACGTCTGGTCCGAGGCGGGCCGAATCGGCCTGCTCGGCACCCTAGTCGCACCGGAGGGTGCAGGAGGGTCCTACTTCGCCGGTCGGGAAGGCACGCCCATCGGTCCTCTCCCGGTTCGCCACGACGGCCAGTTCACCATGGGGCCGGAGCTGGTCGGCCGGATCGTCTTCGTCAGCAACGACGCCTCGCAGGTCGAGGAGGGGAGCGGCAAGCCGATCAAGGGCGAACTGTGGGGCGACCGCAGCCGCGCCAACCAGGATACCGAGCTCGGATTGGAGACCCTGCAGTGGCGACCAGTCATTCGGGTCGACGCCGACCTGCCGCCGAGCCGACCGCCGCCGCCCTGGACTCCGCCGCCCTGGATCCAGCCGCCACCCGAGAAGAAGAAGAAGCCGCCGAAGAAGAAGCCGCCCCAGAAGCCGGGGGGTGGCGGCAAGCCGTCCGGGGGTGGGGGCAAGCCGCCTCCTGGGGACGGACCAGGCGTCAGCGGCGGGATCCTCGTTGGCGGCGGCAGCTTCACCCCGATCCCGGTCCCTCCCAAGCGGGAAACGCCCGACGGGTCCACGCAGGACGGTGAGCTCCAGCCGGTCGACAACCCGGGCGCGCAAGGCCGCGACTACGAGGGGCCCGGCGAGCCCTGTCCGAACTCGACCGCCGGCGTGGTGGTGGGTACCGGCGGGACCATGGTCGCCACGGGGACGCCGCCCTCGGTCGGCGGCTTGCCGGTCATTCCGGTCCCGGGAGGGTTCATCGAGTTCTTCGGCTACCCCGCGGTCACTCCAGTCCCGGGCGGCCTGATCGTGGGCGGGGAGGAGTCCCCCAAGCCGGTCTTCGGGCTGCCCACGCCGCCTGGCCGCGGCGTGCGCGTCGACCCAGCCCCCGGTCCTGTCCCACATGGGACTCCCGTCGCTGGCGACGAGCCAGGGCGGATCCCCCTCGGCCTGCCTGGCCCTCAGGGCGGCGGCATCCGTGTCGACCCTGCCCCCGACGACGGGGTCCCGCGCGGACGCCGTGTACCTGGCGACGACCCAGGACGGATCCCGCTGGGTCTCCCCGTGCGACCAGGCGGCCCGGGGATCGGCTTTGGACCCCCGCTGGGCGGCGACGACGGTATCCCGCGAGGCTATGAGGAGCGGCTGGACCGCGCCCGGCGCCGCGCCCGGGCCCGTCGCGCCCGCGAGGAGTACGAGCGCCGGGAACAGGAGCGGATCGACGAGCTCAAGGACCTCGAGGAGCGCGCCCGTGACGCAGGGCGGGATCGCCTCGCCCGCCGTGTCAAGCGCGCCCGCGAGCGAATGGAGCGACGCCGGCAGAAGCGACAAGACCGCCGCCAGCGGCGAGAGGACTACAAGGAGCGCAAGCGTCGCGAGCGCGAGGAGCGGCGGCGCCGTCGCGAGGAGCGACGCGCCGAGCGCCGCCGCAAGCGCGACGAACGGAGGCGCAGGCGGAGGCGTGAGCGCCAGGCGCGGCGCGAGCGCGGAGAGGACCGCCGCAGGCCGCCCCAGGGTGGCTACATGATCGACGTCAGCGATCCGGCAGCCGAGGCCCACAGCATCGGCCGGCTGACCGAAGCGGAGCGCAAGCAACTGGAGGAGGACCGCCGCCGAGAGGAGGAGACCCGCCGCCGCTACCAGGAGGAGGTCGCAGGCTTCGGGCACTGGAACGCCGCCAACATGCCGCTGCCCTTCTTCGGTTCCCCCGGCGGACCCCGCTCGCTCGAAGACTGGGCGCACCTCGCCACGTACCAGGTCCAGGCCGTACAGCGCGTCGTCAACGGCGCCTTCGGCGGTCCCAGCTACCTCGCGGGGAACCTCGGCGTCGTCCACCGCAACCGCCCAGGCAACCCACCCGCCGGCTCACGGATCGGCGCCCACTGGACTGCTCTCCCTCACGAACCCCGGCTCAAGATCCAGCGCGGCCAAACCCCGCTCGAGGTGGTGTCAGTCTTGGACGCCCCTGCTGGCACCCAGATCGAAGCGTGCGCTGGCGGCGTCCTGGAGGTCGTCCGGGAACATCGCGGCGACGGCCTGGTGGACGACCACCGCCCATTGATCCTCCTGGAGAACGACCGCTCGTTCAGCCCCGACCTGATCAAGGCGGACATGATCTCGGATGTCCAGCGCCGGTTCTACGTGGCCGCCGGTTCCGAGGTCACCGGCTCCAAGATCCGCGCACACTTCCACACCGGCGAGACCGGACCCGCGTTCGAAGTGGCCCGCACCGACCCCGAGACGGGTCGGGTCGTCGACCAGCTCGTCGCCGTCGACCTCCACGACGGAATCTTCATGACCCAGAAGGGGATCAACTCCCGTGGGTCGATCCACCTTCGGGGCGAGAGCGCGCTCGTCTTCCACCCGCCTGCAGGCGAGGTAGCGCTGGGCTACGTGGTGACCGGCATGCCCGATGGCGTGATACGCGTCGAGAGCACCAACCCCGAGTTCCCGGTCACGCTTGCCGTCGACGGCAACGTGTCGGTCGCGGGCGATGCCTCCGTCTCCGGCAAGCTCTTCGTTGAAGGCTCCATCGATCCAACGGACCTACAGCTGACCCCGCAGCCCGAGAACCCCATCCCAGTGAGCGCACTCGGGCTTTGGGTTTCCGACGGGTCTGCTCCTGGAACAGTTCAGGGGGGGCTTTACTACAGTCGCGGGGGGAAGAACTTTCGGCTAGACGGCTGAAGATTGCCGCCAGGCTAACCTCAGCTTGGGCCGGATGTTCCGCCCACCGCGGAGCGCTATGCTGTAGGTCCACAGTTCTTACGGCAGCAGTCCATCAAGGCAGGCGAAGTGACGGAAATCCCACCTTCAGAGGCCACCTTGTCACCCCCACCTAGCGCAGCTCCTGCCTCGGATCCAGCGCGTGAACGACGGGTCAAGGCCCTGACATGCACAGAGCCCCTCCACTCACTTCAGACGAATCGGGGTAGGCGAGGCTGGGAACAGTTCGATTTCTACGACTTGGGGCTGGCTGCGATTGACGCTGTCGTTGACAAGATGGGGTTCGACACGGGAATCAGCCGTGAAGCACTCGACAGGATTCTCCTGCGTGAGGTTCAACGGTTCGGCCGTGAAGGTGCCGAACTCGATCTCGAAGCTGTGGTCACCGAGCTCGTCGAGACGCTCATCCGCCCCAACGTCGGCGAATACACCTCGAGCCTGGATGAGATCCGCCGCAGGTTCGACTTCGCACTGCTGACTGAACACGAAGATGCAGAGGGAGAGATCTATCTCCGGGCAACGAATGAAGCCATCAACGTCCTCGTCGGTGGACTGAACACAGACATCGAGTCCGCCCAAGTCGCAGCGGAAGCGACACTCGAACACCTGATCAGGCGCCGCAGGCTGGATGATGCAGCGCGGCCAGCGCGTGAAGCCAAGATCCGCTCCATACAGTACTCAAGCTTCGTCAAGCGCCTGATCGAGGAAACCAAGCGAGACATCCGACGAGCGGGGTGGCGGGATGACGTGCCCGAGAGGCTCTCTGACATTCGAGACCACCTCCAGGATCGAATGCGAACTGAGGAACGGCTCCTCGCTGCGATGCAGGAGACTCGCGATTCAACAGGCCGTGATGACCTGCGTCGTCAGGCTGCTGCCCTCGTTGAAACCGTTGACGACTGCTTCATTCGTCACCAAGAACTGCATTCGATCACCCTGGCTTCTGTCCGTGTCTACGTCGAGGAGCAAGATAGACAGGTCTTCGGACGGGCAGCCACGATTGGTGCGATAGACCTGACGGACGAAGCACTCTTGCCAGTCCTCGCCGCCCCGCTTGGCGTCGTTGGGGAGTTGCTCAAGAGCTTCTCTGAGAGGCTTCTTGGATTTGGGCCAGGACCTAGAAGCAAGAGAGTCGTCCCCCGTCGGCAACCGCGGCTCGGCTCCTTCATTGAAGCACTGTTGCGTCCTCCCCAGGTGCGCGATGAGTTGGGCCCGGAAGTGGACGATCCCGAGTGGGAATTGCCTACAGAAGACCCGTACGCCTTCTCCACGGAACATTGGGCGCTGGCTGACGAAATCCTCGGCGACCTGGATCCTCCTGTCCGTCTCTCCACCCTTCTGGCAGCTGCTGAAGAGCAGCATGGGTTCGATGCAGCCGATCTGATCCGGTTGCGGACCCTGGTGGCGACAGCTCCAGACATCCAAGCTGTTCGTCCCGACATGCCTCCGGTGCTGGCTGCAGCTGCGGATGGCGAGGTTTTCGAATCCAGCTCCTTTGCAGGGGCTGACCTCCTCGTCGGAGGACTCACCACGGACGAATAGCTCTATGTGGCGACCGTCCTTGCTGAGGAGGGCGGCCCTGAATGACTGACGAACCCACCGCGATCGGACGCCTGATTGCGTTCGGCCTTGATCCACGACTCTCGCCGGGCCGAAGCGGCGAGTATCAGGAGTTGGTGACCCGCTTTCGACGGGAACAGGAGTTTCGCGAGAAGGTCGCTTCCGTTGCCGAAGGACAGGGCCTCGACATCCTTGATTGTTCTCCTGTCTACGGACTCGTCCTCACTGCTACTGGGCCAGACTCGCCCTACTACATGCGCCTGCAAGACTACGCGTCGATGTCGGCTGAAGAACGTCTCCTCAACGCATTCACGTTCCTCGCCATTGCTGCAGCATGTTTCCCAACAGCTGATGCGCTTGACGCAGACGACGGCCCCCTCCCCCAGGTGACCGTGGCTCAAGTCGTTCGCCTGATGAATCGCATGGCGGAGCGAATTAGCGAGCAAGGGGGAGACCAGGATCCTCCAGTGGGTGAGCCGCAGGTTGAAGCTCTCTATCGCCTCGTGCTGCGCTGGAGAGACGGCGACACCACCGGTGACGAACGGAGCAACCCCCACGTTAAGGCAGGGATGGTTCGTCGGGCGTTGAAGTGGCTGGCAGCGAACGGGCTTGCCGATGAGATCAAGACCAAGAAGGGTGCGTTCCGCCTTCGGAGTCGATTCCGACTGCATGTGAAGGACGCCACTGCGACGATCGGGCCAGCTCTGGCGCATGTGCGAGACCTTGCTGGAAGTGCGACGAGTTGAACTTCCAGGTCACACGAATCCGCCTGTCGTCCGTCGGTCCTGAGCCTGCCCGCTACGACCCACTCGAACTCGATTTCCGGAAGGTTGATGGCTCCGGCCCCGCTGACACGGTCCTCTTCCTCCCCAACACGGGTGGGAAGACCGTCCTCATGAGGCTGATCTTCTCGGTCCTGCATCCCCCCATCGTTGAACGCATCGGCACTGAGGAGACGGCTCGGCGAAAGAAGAACCTCCTTGGGTATGTCCTTGAGCGTGACACATCCCATGTCGTTGTTGAGTGGCGCCGCGTGGAGAATGGGCGTTTCGTGGACAACGACGTTCTGGTGGCGGGGCTCGTCGCTGAGTGGCGCGGTGGTCGGCCCACTGGCAAGGCCGAGGATCTGGTCCGGGTTTGGTACACGGTGCGCGGACCGGCTGATCTTGTTGGCGTGGACCAGCTCACCTTCGAAGTCGAAGCTCAAGTTGACGAAGGAGTCGTGCGGCGGCGCGTCTCCTTGCGACGGTTTCGAGAGCAACTGGAAGAGTTGCGGAAGGCGAGGACGCGCCCCAGGCTTGAGGTGACGACGACGTCCACTCAGCGAGAGTGGATCGAACACCTGGATCGGCTGGGGTTGGACCGTGCGCTGTTCCGGTATCAGGGAGAGATGAACCACAACGAGGCGGGAGCCTCAGCCATCGCCCGGTTCAAGCAGGATCGCGACTTCATCAAGTTCTTCTTGGACGCGGTGTTCGATCCAGCCGAACTGGCTGCCTTGGACCGCGAGTTCGACGAAGTGGCGGACAAGGTACGCCGCTTCCCGGAGTACGAGCGCAGGCTGCAGTTCGAGCGGGCAGCACTCGGGGAGTTGGAGCCTCTTGCAAGCCTGGTCGCAGAGCTTGGAGAAGCCCGAGCGGGGGCGCAGTCTGCACGAGACAGTGCCCTAAACCTATTGGCTGCTTTCACTGGCGCCGAGGCCAACGTCCGCAAGCGCGAAGAAGAGGAGAAGCGACGTGCGCGTGAGCAGGACTCCGAGATGCGCCGTCTTACTGTCGAGGCAGATCGCCACCGCGACGAGTGGCGCGGGTTCCGCCGACACGGCGCCAAACTCTGCCTGCAGGAAGCGCAGGCTGGGCATGAGGCGGCCGAGAGGCGCACCCGGATCCTGGAGCTGGATGCTCGGTCGTGGACACTCACGGAGGACCTTGCTCGTCACTCCGCAGCCGTCGCCAATGTGAAGGCACTCGACGAAGCCTACAAAGAGGAACTGGAGCGGCTTCGTCCCCTGCAAGAGGACCGTGACCAGGCGGCAACGGATCTTGCCCGCCGACTCGCAGCTGCAGCCGTACTGGCAACTGGCCAGGCTGATGCTGCCCGTGCCCGATCAGATGCGGCGAAGAAGCGAGCGAGTGCGGCGCGCGTCGAGGAGCGAGATGCACTCGTCGAGGCGGCCAAGCTCGACGCAGCTCGGGAGGCCGGAGAAACGAGACTGTCCGAGGTTGCGGCACTGCGTGAGCGCCTGACTGGTGGAGGCTACTTGGCAGCGGGGGAAGCTGCAGACGAAGCACGAGACCGCGAATCGAGTCTTGCGCGAGAGTCCCTCCTCCGGATCGACGCCGTTGCGGACGAGTGCGCGGCGCTCGAGACCGAGCGAGAGGGCATCGATGAGGCTGAACGGGTGGCAGCCACTCGAAGGGGCGAGGTCAGCGACCAGCACGCGCGGCTCTGTGGGGAGATCGAACGCGCCCAGAAGGAGCGTGCGGAGCTTTCTAGTGACCCAGTTGTGCTGGAGCTCGCGGAGGAAGAGGAGTTCGACATAGAGCTGGTGGGGTCAGGGATTGCTGAACGACTCTTGGGGCGCGCAAGGGAGTCGGACTCTGAGCGCCTGACAATCGAGCTCCAGGGGGTCGACGACAAACGAGCAATCCGCAGTCTTGAGGACACAGGGTTCCTTCCTCCGCCTGCGGAGGTAGAGGCTGCACTGGAGCGGCTTGCTGCGGCCGGGTTGACTGGAGCTCTCCCCGGGACGCGATACGTCGCAGAGGCAGTCGCCCGCGGCCAGAGAGAGGTTGTCGCGGCTTGCCGTGCTGATCTCGTCGGCGGGATCGTCCTGACGGATTCGGGGGACGTCGAGCGAGCCCGCGACATCCTGACGTCCGCGGCTCTCGATCCCGCCCTGATCATTGCTGTCGGCCCCGCGTCAGAGCTCGTAGCTGCGGAGGCGAGATCCCTCCCGCCCAGCATGTTCATCATTCCCCCGGCAGATGCTGTCTGGGATCGGACCGCGGCCGGTGAAGAGCGGACACGTCGAACGGCGCGGGTTGCTTCACTCGATGAGCAACGGTCCTTGCTGGAGGACCGGGCGGCATGCGCTCGCAACCTGGCGGACGCCATCGCGAGGCATGTCTCGGCCTATCCGGCTGGGTGGTTGGCGATGCGCCTCGCTGAACGCGATGGTGTCGCGACAGAGATTGCGCGGCTCGACCAAGAGCGCTCAACGCGAAACGAGCGCCGGCGGGAGATTGCGCAGTTACTCAAGGGCCTGCGCGCTGAGTCGGGAGCGCTGCAGAAGGTCGTTCGCCAGGCCGAACAGCGCGCTACAGAGCTACAACGCCTTCACGAGGAGGAGGTCTCTGTCGAGGGTCTCGCTGCGAAGGTCGACAGGGACCGTGCCGAAGCGAGCAACTGGCGAACGCTCGCTGAACAAGCGGCACGAACTGCGGAAGTCGCTTCGCAGGAGGCTGATCGCGAATCGACGGCCGAGAGGGATCACCGCTCGGCATGTGAGCGGAGTCAACACGAACTGTCAGGGATCAAGCTCAGCGACCCCATTCCAGAGCCAACGCCAGAAGCCGCACTGGAAATCTCCCGCGCTGAGGTCGATCTATTTGACCTTCGAGCTCGCTTTCATGAGCTTGACAAGCGGTTGGCTGGCGAGACATCTTCGTCTGATGTTGCAGCACGCCGGAGTGCGGCCATCACAGTCCGTGATGAACTCGCTGCGGCCATCGCAACCCACCCGAAAGATGTCCGAGAGCGGGCTGCTGCCCTCCTTTCAACTCCAGAAGCAGGAACTCTTGCAGGTCGACGTGCTGGCGCAGAGCGTGCTGCCCAAAGTGCCAGTGACGCGCGCGGGGAGCAGCAGGAGGCCTACCTCATCCAGGAAAGGGCGAAGAAGGAACTCGCTGACATACAGGAGGAGATCCGTTCCTCACGCCGCCCAGCGCGGATTCCAGACGATCGCTTGCCTAAGGACCGGCATCAAGCTGCTGTAATGGCAGCTGAGGCTCGTCAATGCGCTGACCAAACTCAGAGTCGTGTCGCTGCGGCTGAGCGGGCCCGCAACTCCGCCCGGGAAGCTGCAGATCGCGCCAAGAAGCTCGCAGACAACTTGGGTCTGCATGCAGGCCACCTCCGGTTTGGATTGAAGCTGGCGGAGGACGCAGACCTCCCTCGGGTCCCCCCGTTCGCCGGTAGTGCAGACGATGTCAATGCAAAGGGCATCGAAACAGGCCAGCGGCTCTCTGAAGCAGTCGACGCGGAACGAGAGGCAGAGTCTGCCTGGCGCAAGCGAGACACGGCTGTCCGCGAAGTTCTCGCTCGAGAAGAGTTCTCAGATCTCGCGGCGACCGACCGCCTGTATCGTCGACTCGCCCGGTCGACTGCTGAGGTGCTCGCACGCGACGTCGAGGATCTCGTCAATGAGCTGCGCGCTTGCATTGGCATCCTCGAGTCGGAGCTCCAAACCCTGGAAGAGGATCGAAGACTGGCGACGACCAGCCTCGCCAAGAGCGTACAGAAGGCGCTGAGCTATCTCCGCCTAGCCGAGAGGAGGTCCAAGCTCCCGGATCGCTTGCGCGACTGGTCTGGGGAGTCATTCCTGGAGGTTCGATTCGACAAGCCCCCAGCAGAGGAGCTCGATGTGCGCCTCCGGACCTTCGTCGTCGAGGCTCTTGACCCGAGCTCTGGACGGCCAACGGGCACCATGCTCTTGATGCTCGCCTTGGAAAGAGCTGTCGGAGAGTTCCGCGTCAAGATCCTCAAGCCAAATGAGGCGTTTGCCCCGATCAGGGTTCCCGTCTCCGAACTCTCGTCTCCGACCTTCTCGAACGGGCAGAGGGCAACCGTCGCGACGGCACTGATGCTGATGATGTCGGAGTTGCGGAGGCAGAGCCGCAGCGCCAACCGCGGAGCATCTGTAGGGACCCTTCTCCTCGACAATCCCCTAGGAAACGCGAATGCTGGGTTCCTGATCGATGTCCAACGTACCGTTGCCGCCGCCGCGGGCATCCAGTTGGTCTACACGACAGGCATTGCGGACTTCAGCGCGCTGCGGCGATTCTCGAACGTCATCGCTCTCTCCAACGACTCCGCTCGTCGAACCATGCGCCGCTATGTGAGAGCGAACCCTGAGCTGTTTAAGCTCCTCGTGCCGCAGGACGACAGCGGCGGTGGTCGGTTGTCTGCACAGAAGGTCGTCGCGATCTCCGAGAATGACGTTCAAGGAACCTAGGACCCCACTCGCTGAGCGCTTTGCGGCAGCGCTTCTTGAGTCGAGCCAGAGTCGGTCTCGAGTCCAGCTCGAAGACTACATCGCCGCATTTCTGAGAGCTGAGCCTGCGCTGGCAACATCTCCGACTCGTCGCACCCGGTTGGCAGATGCGATCCGAGAGTTGGCGGAAGCCAATGTGCTCGCGACTTCTCGTGCCCAGGACTACGCAGAGGCACCTCCTCTCCCCCGCTTTGTCACCTTGGTGGATCGCAGTTCTGACCCCCCGGTGGGCCATGAAGCTGCTCAGTACGCTTGGAGGCCTGAACTTTCATGGGCTGCTCGACTCCCCCTGCGTCGCTCAGAGTTCGATGCCCTAAAGCAGATACAGGCCTTCCTTCGGGACTCAGCAGGGGAGGCAGCGGTCGTCCCGACAGGGGAACGCTCCCTTGAACTGTTTGGTGACGAGAAGCGGCTAGACACACTGCGTCGAAACCAACGCCTATTTGCACCTGAACGGCTGTCACTGGAGCTCCTACGAGCCGAGGCCTTTGCGCCGCCGTTCGCCTACCGGCATGTGGGGCCGGGGCCCGTCGCTTTGGTGCTCGAGAACGTAGCCACATTCCATTCCGTCCTCGCGACGCTACCCTCTCGAACTCCAGTGGGGCTCGTCGTGTTTGGCGCGGGCGGCGGGTTCTCTGCCTCCGTCTGCTACTTGCAGGAACTCGCCGCTGAGGGACCAGCTGCGGCAGTTCGAGAGATCCGCTACTTCGGCGACCTGGATCGTCGCGGCTTAGAGATCCCGGCAGCGGCAGATGCTGCAGCCCAGGAGGCAGGGTTGCCTCCTGTGCGTCCTGCTGTAGGGCTCTGGGCAACGCTCCTGGAAAACGGTTACCGGGCACCCCACAAATCCATCGATCCGAGCACAGCAGATCGTCTGGTCCACTGGTTGCCAGCGACTCTCCGTTCTGCCGCGAGGGACGTACTAGTCAGCGGAGCACGTCTGGCCCAAGAAGCTGTTGGGACAACGCTGCTGCGGCAGGATCCCATATGGGCAACTTGGGCAGGGCTCGGCCCACCTGGCGTGGAACGCCCCTGCGATCCAGCTGCAGAGCTACGCCGGCCCGCCACTCTCATGAGTCGGGGCAGTGACGCCCCTGAAGGAGAGGCCGCGCTCCGGTTGACTGACGCAGGGGTCGAATGCGTTCCGGACACCGAGGTTGAATGGGCGTCATGGGTGTCGGCAGGGCGCACGAGGAATTGGGTTCTTGCCGACCCCCTCTTGGACTGGCTGGACCTGTATGGGTCGCGTGCCGGTTTCCAGCGCGACGACGACCATTCGGCGTACGACCCGCAGACCGACTTCATGCGGTTCGTGCTGAAGAAGGGTGTCGAGTTCGAGCAGTGCCTCATGGACCTCTTGGAGTCCATGTTCGAGATCGCCCGAATTGGAGAGACGGGGGAAGACTCGCGTTCGCTCGACAAAGCACGCGAGACCCTGGAGGCAATGTCCTCCGGCGTCCCTGTGGTTGCGCAGGCTGTCCTCCGGAATCCATGTCGGCGGACCTACGGGGTCGTGGATCTGCTCGTGCGGTCAGATCTGATCGCCGCCCACTTCCCCGAACTTCTCTCGCAGGCTGAAGCAGCCCACCCAGCACCGGGACTCGGGATCAAGGGATTCCACTACCGGCCGGTCGACATCAAGTACCACACCTTCGAACTCTCGGTGGATGGGCATATCGCTGCGTCCCCGAGCCAGCTCGCATACGCCTGTCAGGTCTGGCTCTATGCGGAGGCGCTCGGGCGAGTCCAAGGGTATCTACCGCCTGCCGCATACCTCCTGGGTCGAAGCTGGAAGCAGGGGGACTACCGCGGTGAAGGCTGCCTCGAGCGACTCGCTCGAGTGGACTTGGACCGGTGGTTGCCCGGTCGCGAAGCGACGATACGCGACATCGCCGCCAACTCAGTGGAATGGGTACGACGGCTTCGAAGCGAGGGGGCGAGTTGGCTGGTCCTTCCAGAACCTTCCGTACCGGAGCTCTTCCCGCACGTCCGGAACGGATTCGACGCACCTTGGCGTACCGCAAAGCGCCAGATCGCCTACGCCATAGACGAACTGACGCTCCTACCTGCCATGAACCCACGAAGGCGCGCTGAAGCGCACGCTCGCGGATTCCGCAGTTGGAGAGCGGCTGGCGTATCAGCCGAGACCTTGGGAGTCACTTCGCCAGCGCACGCTGCGCGCCTGAACGCAGTTCTGGCGGCGAACCGTGCAGAACAACCCACCGTTGTTCCTTCCCGCATCCAGGTTGGCCCGGAGTGGCGAGATCAGGCTGTCTGCGAGTTCTTCGTGGACTTCGAGACGGTGAGCAATGTCGATGACGACTTCGCGAACCTCCCTAAGGTCGGTGGGCAACCCCTCATGGTGCAGATTGGCTGCGGAGGGGAGTCAGCCGATGGAGAGTGGACCTTCACGCAATGGACCGTGGAGGCGCTCACGACCGCCGAAGAACAGCGAATCATCGACGCCTGGATCGACCACATGACCTTGAGTTGTGCCAGGGCCGGGAAGGGCTTGACACAGTCCAGGATCTACCACTGGTCGGCCGCGGAACCGAGCAGCTTCGAAAGCGCCTACAACGCGGCCCGGGCCAGACACCCGGACGCCGAATGGCCGACCCGGCTCCCATGGTTCGACATGTTGGAAGAGGTCATCCGGGCGGAGCCGGTGGCTGTCACTGGTGCCTTCGACTTCGGCTTGAAGTCGATCGCCAAGGCCATGCATCGTGCGGGGCTAATCTCCACGAACTGGGCAGAAGGTCCCGTTGACGGCCTCGGAGCAATGGTCGGCATCTGGTCGGCAGCACGTGAAGCCGCCCAGGATGGCACGCCTCTTTCAGAGCATGCGCTGGTGGCCGATATCGCCCGATACAACGAGGTGGATTGCCGGGTGCTCTGGGAAATCACCTCTTGGCTTCGGAATCACCGATGACCCGAATCCACGACCCTCGGTCTGCGCAACTGCGCCTGGTCGCTGGTCTACGCCAGGCGCAGGCGTCCTGGTGGGCCGTGGTGTGCCCAGGCAGGACACCGCGTGCCAGGCGGGCTTCAGGCCATTTGGCCGGGAAATGGCCTGAAAAATGGCCTGATGGGCTGGTGGCCTCCGATTACGCGCCAACGCCGCGCCCCACAAGCTCATGTGGGACGCGGCGTTGTGCGTTAGCGGGCAATGGGACTCGAACCCACAACCCTCAGCTTGGGAAGCTGATCCGACGCCGACGCTGAGCCTCGCCCCATGGCGCAAGTCGTCGCTGTGTTCGCGGCTTGTGCCGCCGGACCCGAACCTGCGTGTATCCGCGCGAGGCGCCGTGAGTCACACCAGTGGCCCCCATTTTGGCCCCCGTCGTCCTGCCAAGCCTCGAACGCTACGAGGCCTTGGACTCTTCTTGGGGATCCGGCTCCGACTCGTCTTCGCCCCCGTATCGCGGGGCGAGCTTCCCGTCCTTGGTGAGGATCCCGCAGTCGATCAGGCGCTGAATCCGCTCCTGTTGCGACAGAGAGCGGTACTCGAGCGCGACCGCCTCGTGGACCTTGCGATTCCGCTCTTCTTGGGTCATGCGTCTGCCTCGTCTCTCAGCCTACCAGGACGGTCGAAAGTACCCAACGATACAGCTGGGGTCCCGGACCGCGATCTGGACGTGGGTCTTCTGATTGATCCGCGAGCCTGGGTAGACCGGATCCCCCTCCACGAAGACGCCTCTGACCGTCTGGTAGCAGTGGTTGCGCCCGTGAGGCGCCTTCTTGTCGAACTCGGCCATGGCGAGGTTCATAACGGCGCAATCGAGGTAGCGCAGGACCAGGTCGTGGTGATCCTCCCCCTTTGGGCTCCGATTCTCGGGGGTCGGGCGGCCGCCCGCCTCGAGTGTCTCGAGGAGGAACTCGTAGTGAGTGGGGAGTTCCTCGACGGCTGCGACGTCCGTGAGATCGAAGCAGTTGCCGAGGTTGACGTAGGCGCCGAGCACATAGGGGTCCTTGATCGGCGTGTCCCCCCACCCTTTCTGCTTCTTTTCCTCCGCGAAGGCGAGCGCGCGCTTGGGTGAGCCCTCCCAGAAGTAGATTCCAGTCCCCAGCCAGTCCCAGGGGTTCTCTTTCGGGGAGAGCTCTTCCTGGCCAAGCAGCACGCGCTCGCCTACGGACCGGTCGCAGCCGTGATATCCGACGACAAGTGAGTAGTGGGCCAAGGGGAGCTCTCCTTTGGTGGCGATCCTACCGACGGACCCGGACTTTCCCCGGTGCGTCTCAACGTCATGCACTTGAGTTGAGCCTGGTAACGCGCCACGCTCAGCCGCATGACGCTCCCCTTGCCTGTGCACTTTCAGTGGGTCGCGGTGCTGCTCGCCGCGTGGGTCACGCGGCAGGAGGCGGCGTTGATCGCCTACTACGAGGCTGAGAACCGCGTGCTGAAGGAGCAGCTTGGAGGACGCCGGCCGAAGTTCACGAAGCGGCAGCGCTGGCTGCTCGCGGAGAAGGCTCACGCGCTGGGGCGGAGGGCGTTGGGGCAGATCGAGACGATCGTGACGCCGGAGACGCTGCTGCGCTGGTACCGCCGGCTCGTGGCCGCGAAGTACACGCCGAAGGCGCCGAGGCGCAGCGGGGGCAGGCCCGAGGTCTGGGACGAGGCCGAGGCGTTGGTGGTGCGGCTCGCGCGCGAGAACCGCACCTGGGGCTACGAGCGGCTGCAGGGTGCGCTGTCGAACCTCGGCCACGCGGTCAGCTCGAGCTCGATCGCGAGGATCCTCGAGAGGCATGGGCTCCCGCCCGCGCCTGAGCGCGGCAGGAGCCTGAAGTGGAGCACCTTCCTGCGCTCGCACGCCGTGGCGGCCGCGGACTTCTTCTCGGTTGAGGTGCTCACGCTGCGAGGCTTGGTGCGCTACCAGGTGTTCTTCGTGATCGAGATCGCGACTCGCAAGGTCCACGTCGCGGGGATCCGTCCGGATCCCGACGGCGCCTGGCTGACCCAGCTCGCGCGGAACCTGACCGACCCCTTTGACGGCTTCCTGAAGGACATGACGCACCTGGTGCTGGATCGTGACCCGCTCTACTGCGCGGCGTTCTGCAAGGTGCTCGAGGAGGCCGGGGTCACGATCGTGCGCACGCCTCCCAGGACGCCCAACATGAACGCCTTCGCCGAGCGCTGTGCGCTCGATCAAGGAGGAGTGCCTCAGCAAGCTGATCCCGCTGGGCGAGGCTCACCTGCGCCGCGCAATCCGCGAGTTCGTCGAGCACTACCACGCCGAGCGAAACCACCAGGGACCGGGAATCGTCTGATCGCTCCGGCCCCTGGGGTCGGCTCCCGCGAGGGCGAGATCGTCGTCGACGAGCGCCTCGGGGGCCTGCTCCGCCACTACCGCCGCCGTCAGGCTGCCTGAATTCCGACTTCGCCTCGACTTCGTCGGGGTCACGTGTGTACCGGGGGAAGCGAGGGCCGCTCGAGGAGCGAGGCAGCGCCTCGACCGGGTGTTTGGTGGCGGCGATTCTGGGTCGGGAGCCTTCAAATCTGCCTCGGTTGACCAATGGGACCCTTCGCGCTCCTGGCGAGCGCTGCGCTGGATCGGCTCTTGCACCACTCGGAGGTCGTGCTGCTCGAGGGCGACACCTACAGAAACCCGCGAGGCAAGCACGAGAGGCCCACGCGCAGCGCGGAGGCCGCAGAGGCTGTGGAAGGGATGGCGCAATGAGCGCGCAGGACGAGCCGGCCTCGACCCTCGCCCGCCGCGCGCGCGAGGCGACGGGGCTCTGCCAGGCACTTCGCGGGCATGCTCGGGGTCTCGACTGCGACGGTCTCGGCCTGGGAGCAGGGCCGGCGACAACCGGCCACGCAGCGTCTGGCACACGCCCTGCTGCGCCCGATCGCGGCCCAGCCCGAGCTGTGCGTGGAGGCGCTCGGTGCGCCGCCCGCGCGCCCCAGGCGCCGCTGGGGCTCGTCGAGGACCGTCGCCCAGGTCCTGGCGTGCTGCAAGGAGCTCGCCCGGGGTAGCGCGGCGCGGGTGCCCTCGACCGCCTGCGGGCGGCCCTGGAGGACCTGGAGCGGAGTGAGGTGGACGAGGCCCTCCTGCGGCTCGAGGAGGCGGGCAAGCTCACGCTGCACGAGCCGCTCTTCCTCGCAGCTCGCCGACCCCGAGCGCGAGCCAGCTCGAGCACCCCCGCGGCTACCGGGTGCTCTTCGTCGAGCTCCCGTAGCCGGGCCAGGGGGCGGCGACCCGCCGCCCCCTGGATACCTTGGGCGCAACGGGGACGGATACCGTGGGTGCAACGGCGGCGGGGGCGGCGGCACCTGGATAGCCCTGCTGCAACGCCTGGATACCTCTGCTGCAACGCGGAAGGGGGGCGGCGGCCCCGGATAGCCCTGCTGCAACGCCTGGATACCTCTGCTGCAACGCCGGCAGGGGGGCGGCGGCCTCGTGGATAGCCCTGCTGCAACGCCTGGATACCTCTGCTGCAACGCGGGCCTGGATACCTCTGCCGCAACGCCGGCAGGTGAGGGCCTGGCGGCAGAATCCACTGCAGCCCGACCACACCCCGAAGACTGCGCCCGTCCATTAGCCGAACACGCGGTGGATAGCATGGCTGCAAAATCGACGGACAGTGGGGGCGCTACTTGACACCGAGCGCTTCGTGCGCTCGATCAAGGAGGAGTGCCTCAGCAAGCTGATCCCGCTGGGCGAGGCTCACCTGCGCCGAGCGATCCGGGAGTTCGTCGAGCACTACCACGCCGAGCGCAACCACCAGGGCCTCGGGAATCGCCTGATCGCCTCGGCCCCGGGGTCGGCTCCCGCGAAGGCGAGATCGTCGTCGACGAGCGCCTCGGCGGTCTGCTCCGCCACTACAGCCGCCGTTCGGCGGCCTGAATTCACGACTCCTGCCTCGACTTCTCCGGGGTCACGGTGTGGGGAAGCGAGGGCTGCTCGAGGGCGAGCGGCGCCTCGACCGGGGTGTTTGGTGACGGCGATTCTGGGTCGGGCCTTCAAGTCTGCCTCGGTTGACCAATGGGACCCTTCGGGATACCTTCGGTGCAACGCACCTGGATACTTAGCCCGCTCTCTCACACTTGGAGGCGGTGCATGCTGATCCTTGGCTGGCTCATGGGCTCCCTGCTTTCGCAGGAGGGTCCCGGGTGGGCCTGACAGCGCCCTCGGCGCCCTCAGGCAGGGCGGAAGCGCGCCGCCCTCCAGACCCAGCCTCCTCGCCCGCCCGGGCTACACGGCCGCCGCCAGCTGCCTTGGATCCCATGGCTGCAACGCCCCTGGATCCCTTGGGTGCAAAGCGGGTGGATACCATGGCTGCAAAGCAGCTGGATACCTTCGGTGCAACGCACTGGATACTTAGCCCGCTCTCTCACACGGCTCAAGCTCGCGTGGTCTTAGGGTCGCCCTGGAGGTCCGGAGCCAGCACAGCGCTCCCTGCGCGTCTCACGGCCACGTGCCACCGGCTTGCCTGCTGCGTGCCTGGCCCCTGACCCCTGCTCAGTCCTCGGGCGCCTCGGCTATGATCCTGGGTATGACCGACTCCCGACTCCAAGAACTCAAGCGCGCCTGGGAGGCCAGCGGCTCCGTCGAGGACGAGGCCGCCTACCTGCGTGAGCGGGTGCGGGTCGGGGACCTGACCCAGGAGCGGCTGGAGCTGGCTGCCTACTGTGGTCATGAGGGGGCGCTCGAAGTTGGCGCGGCACGTCGCGCGCGTGACCGGGAGTCAGGGACGATAGGCGGGGCTAGCGTGGAGGACTGGCTCCACGGACTCGCCTTTTGGGGTCATAGCGTCCTCACGCAGGCAAGCCTTTCGGCAGCAACACTAGCGCTGCTGACGTGGCGAGAGCGAAATGCCCTCCTCGACCCAGGTCGAGAACGCGCTTGAGGCAGTTAGGGCATGGCTTGCTTGCCCGTGTGCCGAGCATCGATCAGTTCTTTTCTCAGAACGTCGCACCGTCAGCGATATAGCAGCCGAGGCTTGCCCTGTTGGGTGACGACGATCAGTTTCCAGCAAGGGCAGCGTGGGCCACGCGAGACGCACTAGGCTGTGCCATTGGTGATCCCCTAGGTAACGCGAACGAAGAGCAGCCTGTCTCACTCCAAGAAGCACTGAAATGGGCCCGTGGTGCACTAGAATCTGCAGCCGGGGCCGTATCTGACGCTGAGGCGGGCTCAAGATTCCTACTACCAGTCTTGAGTCTGTGCAGGAGAGCCTCTGGAGATGGGCGCTCCGCAGTTCCTAGGACTACCAGGGGCAGCCGCCTCACGCCCACCCCGATAGAATGTTACTCCTTCACGTAGCCGCTCCCAGTGGTCTCGCAGGTATCTGAGTTCATGGCCTGTAACTGAGTCCGCGAACTCACCTACTCCGGCCAGGATGTCGTCCAGGCACTGCACGTTAGACAAATCGAAGTGGATCTTTCCGCCGCTACTCACGACCTCTTCGATGGTCTCCGTCGAAGGCTGGATCCAGGCGTCTTTCCCGCCGGGGAAGCCCGGGGGACAACGTCACTGAGAACCCTCCCGCCACCAGAATTCGCGAAGTCTGTAGCCTTCCACCAGCTGAGGGACCGTAGGCAAGATCATTTGGCCCAAATATGGGTCCTGCCTGCGCGGCGTCGTCCACTCGTCCTGTGACGGCCCGCACCATGCATTCCCCTGCGCCTGAATCCCACCCCGGCGGATTCGCGCTCCACCGCATAAGAGAGAGTAAATAGGGGTTGTCTGAGCCCGGGAGCATGGAGATGCCGACCTCGACCGCATACCCGGTAACCTCGTCTAGAGCCGCTCCCCCTAGGGCTCCACTCCCTAGAGCCGCAGCCCCAAGGCCGCCGAGGATTAGATTGATGGTGGGTCTGCTGATTCCGTGACTGACGGCCGGACCACCCCTCTGAGCCACAGAGGCGAAGTCCTCAATCTGGGTGAAGTGGGCCTCAACATTTCCACCCAAGGCCGAAAGGGGGCAGGTGCCCGATAAGAGCGCCCCTACGAACTCGAATTCGACCGATCGCTGAGACGGCTCCGCCGCTTCCAAAATGTAACGCTCAAGATCAGATTCTGTCGTCAGCCAGGGACTGGTTTCGGACCAGTTGTCCAGACCCAGCGGATCCACGTAGTTCACCGGGTTCGCCGAGCAGTAGCCCTGCCCGTTCCCGAGCTGCGCAGGATCCTCCACAGCCCGAGCGGATCCCGGCTCACGAACCGCCCCGCGACCGGGTCGTAGTAGCGCAGGCGGTAGTAGTAGAGCCCTACTCCACCCTCGGTGAGCGTGCTTGGCCGCCAGCCGGGAGGGATTCACAGGCACGTGGAATTGTCAAAGAGCACTCGCAGAGTAGCTGGCCGAGCCCTGGAGAACCAGCACACGGCCTGCGCCTGAGGAGACCCCGAGTGTCGGCGCAGGACGATACGGTGAAGCCCATGGCCGTCCCACGCCCCACGACAGCTTCGCCCAAGCGGTGTTCTCGGATCCCGCGCAGGCCGCGGTCGTGTTCCGCGGCCCTCCTGCCGGAGCTGCTCCGCCACCTGGACCTCGCCCAGGCGGAGCTGCTCCGAGCCTGTTCAGGCCGACGACCTGCACGAGCGCCGGGCAGACTTCCTGTTCAAGGTCCCGCTCGCGGGGAGGACGCCTACCTGCTCACCCCTGCTGGAACACCAGAGCCGCCAGGACTCGACCCTCGCGGCCCGGCTGCTCGTATGCAGGTCGGGCCCTCGACCGACACATGCGGGAGAATCCGGGCGCCAAACGGCTGCCCGCCGTGATCCCGGTCGTGCTCTACCACGGTGAGCGCGCCTGGACCGCGCCCCGCGAGCTGCTCGAGCCTACGCGCTGCCGGACGAGACGAAGGACGCGCTGCGCGGCCACGTGCCGAACCTGCGCTTCTTCCCAGACGACCTGAGCCAGACGGAGGACGCAGACCTGCGGAAGCGGCCAGGGCCCGTGCTCGCACGTCGCGCTGCTGGCTATGCGCCACGCGCAGGAGTTGCGGCGCTCCAAGGACCCGGCCGCGACCATGCGGCGCTCGCCAGCTCTGGGTGACCTGCTCCTGCAAGTCCAAGAACGAACGGGCCGGACCGTGGTCGTCCGGTATATTAGAGATCGTGGAGCTGGAGTCCGACGTGGGGCAGGAGATCTTGCTCCAGGCCATGCCAGGAAGAGTAAAGGAGGACGTCGTGACCGCTGCCGACCAACTACGCGCTCAGGGCAGGACTGAGGGCAAGCGCGGCGCCCCTCCTCCAGCTGCTCCAGAAGGCTTCGCCCGTTGCCGCCCGAGGTCGAGCAGCGCGTCGCCTCTGCGTCGGAGTCGGAGCTGGTCGCCTGGACGGGGCGCGTGCTGCGCGCCAAGTCCCTCGACGACGTCTTTGCCGGCTAGCTCCCCTGCTCCAGGAGGAAGAGTGAGGGAGGACGTCCTAACCGCCGTCAACCAACTGCGCGCTGAGGGAGGGCCGAAGGTAGGGCCCGTGGCATGCGCCGCGTCCTGCTCTACCAACTCCACGAGGGTTCGGCCCGCTGACCCCTGAGGTCGAGGAACGCGTCGCGTCCGCGTCGGAGGCGGAGCTGGTCGCCTGGTCGAGCCGCGTCCTGCGCGCCGAGACCCTGAGTGACGTGTTCGGGGACAGAGCACGGGTGACCGCAGCCGACGCACTGCGTGCTGAGGGCAGAGCAGAAGGCTTGGTGGAGGGCAGGCGCCGCGCGCTCGTCGTGCTCCTCCAGGAGGCTTTGGCTCGCCGCCGGCTGAGCTCGAGCGGCGCGTCGCGTCCGCGTCGGAGTCGGAGCTGGTCGCCTGGACCGGAGCGCGCCCTGCGCGGCAAGACCCTGGACGACCTCTTCGCCGACTGAGCAGGCGCCTGCCGCCTATTCGGCGACGTCCGTGCGCACGCGCTCCAGGACGCTGACCGCGCGACGCAGGGCGGCGACTCACCAGCACGTAGCGCTGGGTCGTGGTGAGCCGCCTGTGCCCCAAGAAGCGCTGGACCGCGACAGGTTGGCGCCCTCGTCGACGAGGTGCGTAGCGACGGAGCGCCTGAGGACGTGCGGGCCGCAGCGCAGTCCGGCTTGCCGCGCGAGCTCAGCCACGATCCCGGAGAGCCGGTCGGCGGAGACGGGTCCCGCGCTCGGTGACCAGGAACCGACCCCGGTCCTCGCGGTTCCAAGCCAGGAAGGGCCGGCCCTCGGCGAGGTAGGCCAAGAGGTGGGGCATGGAGGCCGTGGGCACGGGGACGTGCTGGTGGGCGCCGCGCTTGACCCTGCGGACCAGGAAGGTTGCCTGCTCCTGGTCGAGGTCGCCGACCCGCGCGCGGCTGACTTCGGCTCGCCGAACGCCCAGCCCGTAGAGGAGCTCGAGGGCCGCGCGATTCCGCAGGCTGAGCGCGCGGCAGATCTCGGGGGAGCGGCGGGAGTCGGACGGGATCGAGGCCAGGTCCAGGAGCCGGGCGACGGACTCGGGCTTCAGCACGCGCCGAGGCCCAACGCCTCGCGGACGAGTGCCGAAACGCCAGACGCTCGGCCGGGTTCCGCTGCACGAGGCCCCGCTCCAGGAGGAAGGCGAAGAACTGAGTCAAGACCGAAGCCTCACGCGCGCAGGTGTTGGGGGCCACCTCCCGCACGCGCCGCGCAAACAACGCGTCTATGTGCACGTGCCGGGTCTTGCGGAGCGAGAGCGGCAAGCGCCGCAGGAGCGCGCGCAGGACGCGGGTCTCGAGCCGGAGCGTGTTAGGCATGTAGCCCCGGCGCTCGCGGTCCTGGGAGAAGAGCTCGAGCGCGCGCTCCACCGTCAGCAGCCGCTTGGCGGTCAGACCGAAAACCTCTCGCGCGGGTGCTTGAGCAGGATCTCGCGGCGGAGCTCGCCCGTGTCGAGGCAGAGGTAGGCGGCCGTCGTGTTCAGGCTGGCGTGGCCCAGGAGCAGCTGAATATGGCGCAGGGTCACGCCGCCGCGCAGGAGCGAGGTGGCGAAGGTGCGGCGGAGCATATGCGGCGTGAGCCGCTCGAGGCCCGCCGCGGCGCCGTAGTGGCGCAAGCTGCGGAAGACCGTCGCCGGACCCAGGCGCCGCCCGACGGAGGTCAGGAACACCGCGCGGGCGGAGTCCCGGTGCACCGACGTCAGGGCCGGGCGCCCCCGGCGGAGGTAGGCCAGGATCTGCTGCCAGGCCGAGCGCGTCACCGGGACCACCCGGCTCTTGCCCCCCTTCCCGCTGCGGACGAGCAGCTCGCGGGCGGCGGTGTCCACGTCCGAGAGGTCGAGCGCGAGGGCCTCGCTGCGCCGCAGCCCGGTCGCGTAGTAGACCTCGAGCAACGCCCGGTCGCGGAGCCCCGTCGGCAGGGAGAGGTCGGGGATCGAGAGCAAGCGTACGACCTGCTCGGTGGTGAGGGCGCCGCCCGGCGGCCGGACGGGGAGCTTGGGGCGCTCGAGGCGCCGCGCGGGGCTGCGCTCGAGGAGCTCTTCGTCGACCAGGAGCTCGAAGAAGGCGGAGAGCGTGGTCGAGACCCGGTGCACCGTCCACAGCGTGAGCGGCTTGCCCGTGCGGGACGCCGTGCCGCTCAGGAGGCCGGCCTGGTACTCGCGCAGGTGGTCCAGGCACACGTCCTCGAGCAGGTCGACGCCTACGGTGTCGAGGTAGCTGCGCAGGCGCTTGATCTCGTAGTGGTAGGCCCGGACGGTGAGCGGGGCTCGGTTCGAGAGGCACAGGTGACGCTCGTAGACGTCGATCGCCTGCTCCCAGCTCAGCGGCCTGCGGCCACGCGGCGTGGGGCGCCGCTTACCCACGCCGCGTCTCCAGGGCCTGTGAAGGTGTGACCGCTGGCGCCTCCCCGGGCGCAGGTCTCGGGGACGCCGGGGGTTGCGAGCCCGGCGCGGCTGAGGCGCCGGGTGAGTGGGCGTGCACGTTCGCCCCAAGTCCGTCTGCGGGCGGGGCCCCGTCGAGTGAGCCCGCTGTGAACGTCTCCAGCGCGTCGGGCCGCGTCAGCCCCCGCGCGTCGAAGGTCAGGCCGCGGTCGACCAGGGAATACTCCCGCGGCGGCTGGGGCTTCGAGACCACGACCAGCTCCTGGGCGACCAGCTCGTCCAGCGCTCTGACCGAGGTCATGTAGTTCCAGCCGCAGCGCTCGGCGATCGCTCGCCGGGTGAGGGCTCCCTCGGCCTCCGAGAGCAGGGCGTAGACCCGACCGGCGCGCGGGGACAGCCCGTCCAGGCTGTGGCGGAGGACCGGTTGCAGCAGCCGGTAGACCACGCGGTAGTCCTCGGGCGTAGCGACGACCGCCTCCCCTCGGCGCTCGCGCTGGTGCTGCAGGAGCAGCGCGTGGGCGGCGACCAGCCCGAACACCTTCTGCAGGTCGCGGCGGTCCCGGGTCGTGCGCGCGGGGAAGGAGATCGCGCTCGCGAAGGGGATCACGACGCGCCCCGGGACGAGCAGCCGCTGGGCGTCCTGCCAGGCGAGGGTGTCGGGGGGCCGCCGCCGCTCGTCGGCCCAGGCCAGGCGCTGGGCGTCGTGGATCCTCCGCGTTTGCTCGGGAGAGTCGTCGAGCGCGAGCTCGAGGCAGCGCGAGAGGTTTTCGGGGTCGAGCTGGTGGCTGGTCGTGCCGCTGAGCAGGGAGATCGGGCCGTGGGCCTCGACGTGCTCCGCGCGGCCCCCGATCGAGACGGCCTGGCGCAGGTAGCCCTTGGTCTGCAGCGTGCGGATCGAGTAGTCGGCGCCTGAGGCCCCGGCCTGCTCGTCGACGATCACCAGCCGGTGGCGCAGCGCGTTTGGCCCGGCGTAGTAGAGGGCGGCTGGGCTCAGGCGGGACAGGAACTGCACGGCCTCGGCGGGCAGGAGCTCCGTGAGCCGGTCGAGGAGGTCGGACTTCCCGGCCCCCGACGGCGCCATGAGGATCCCGGACAGGGGCTTGGGGAGCAGGCGGCTCGTGGCGATCAGGTAGGCGAGCTGCTTGACGGCGTCCTCCCCCACGTAGCCCAGCTCCGAGAGGGCCTGCCCCGCCCTGGCCAGGAGGTCGGGCGCCTCGAGCAGCGACAGCGCCTGCGCGCGGCGCTCGGGGGTGAGCACGACCTGCTCGTCGTGGCCGCGCTCGGCCTCGGCTCGCTCGACCTGGTCCAGGAGGAGCGCGAGGTGGCCCAGGACGTGGCCGGCTTGGCGGTTGAAGCGCACGGCCAGAGCGCGGGCGAGGGCGTGGCGCGAGCGGAACGAGTAGAGGCACACCACGTCGCGGAACGGGGGCGAGCTGCTCCCCACGCGCTGGACGGTCAGGAGCGCCCGCCGGCCGTGTTTCGACGGGGCGCGGTCGAGGCTGTAGGCGAGCTCGTCTGCTTCGAGCTCGAGGGCGCTGGAGCCGTCCGCGAGGCGCAGCGCCTCGGGGGCCGTCTGGATCTCCTCGTGGCGAGGTGCCGTGGGCTGGGCGTCCTCGGCCGGGGTCTCGGCGGCGTCGGGGCTCGGGTCTTCGCGGTGCTCGGCTTCGGGACGGTCCACGGCTCCTCCGGGAGTGCGTGCGTCGGACCTTGGCTCTGGATCGCCGGCAAATCCAGGCTTTATCTGGGTTTGCCGGCGGTGCCCCGCCCGTGTCGGGACTTGTGGGCGTGGACTCGGACCTGCGAGGACGCCTCGTCCCGCGACTGGCGAGCGCCTGGAGCGGAGTCTCAGGCGCTCGCCAGTCCTTCGGCGGAGCGCACGCGGCCTCGTCGTGAAGCGAGTTGAATTGTCAAACAGCGTTCAGCCGAGTGCCGAGACGCCTCGGACTGAGCGGTTCAAGCGGAGCGCTTGAACACGCGAGGGGAGCGCGCCAGCCTCGGACGCATGACGCTCCCGCTTCCGGTGCACTTTCAGTGGGTCGCGGTGCTCCTCGCCGCGTGGGTCACGCGGCAGGAGGCGGCGTTGATCGCCTACTACGAGGCTGAGAACCGCGTGCTGAAGGAGCAGCTTGGAGGACGCCGGCCAAGGTTCACGGAGCGGCAGCGCTGGCTGCTCGCGGAGAAGGCTCACGCGCTGGGGCGGAAGGCCCTGGGGCAGATCGAGACGATCGTGACGCCGGAGACCCTGCTCCGCTGGTATCGCAGGCTCGTGGCTGCGAAGTACACGCCCAAGGAGCCGAGGCGCAGCGGGGGCAGGCCGGAGATCTCGGACGAGGTCGAGGCGCTGGTGGTAAGGCTCGCGCGCGAGAATCGAACCTGGGGCTACGAGCGCCTGCGGGGCGTCCTCGCGAACCTCGGGCACGCCGTCAGCTCGAGCTCGATCGCGAGGATCCTCGCGAGGCATGGGCTGCCGCCCGCTCCGGAGCGCGGCAGGAGCTTGAAGTGGAGCACCTTCCTGCGCTCGCACGCCGTGGCGGCCGCGGACTTCTTCTCGGTCGAGGTGCTCACGCTGCGCGGTCTGGTGCGCTACCAGGTGTTCTTCGTGATCGAGATCGCGACTCGCAGGGTCCACGTCGCAGGGATCCGCCCGGATCCCGACGGCGCCTGGCTGACCCAGCTCGCGCGGAACCTGACCGACCCCTTCGACGGTTTCCTGAAGGACATGACGCACCTGGTGCTGGATCGTGACCCGCTCTACTGCGCGGCGTTCTGCAAGGTGCTCGAGGAGGCCGGGGTCACGATCGTGCGCACGCCTCCCAGGACGCCCAACATGAACGCCTTCGCCGAGCGCTTCGTGCGCTCGATCAAGGAGGAGTGCCTCAGCAAGCTGATCCCGCTGGGCGAGGCTCACCTGCGCCGCGCAATCCGCGAGTTCGTCGAGCACTACCACGCCGAGCGAAACCACCAGGGACTCGGGAATCGTCTGATCGCTCCGGCCCCTGGGGTCGGCTCCCGCGAGGGCGAGATCGTCGTCGACGAGCGCCTCGGGGGCCTGCTCCGCCACTACCGCCGCCGTCAGGCTGCCTGAATTCACGACTCTTGCCTCGACTTCGTCGGGGTCACGGTGTGTACTCGGGGGAAGCGAGGGCCGCTCGAGGAGCGAGCGGCGCCTCGACCGGGGTGTTTGGTGGCGGCGATTCTGGGTCGGGAGCCTTCAAATCTGCCTCGGTTGACCAATGGGACCCTTCGCGCTCCTGGCGAGCGCTGCGCTGGATCGGCTCTTGCACCACTCGGAGGTCGTGCTGCTCGAGGGCGACACCTACAGAAACCCGCGAGGCAAGCACGAGAGGCCCACGCGCAGCGCGGAGGCCGCAGAGGCTGTGGAAGGGGTGGCGCAATGAGCGCGCAGGACGAGCCGGCCTCGACCCTCGCCCGCCGCGCGCGCGAGGCGACGGGGCTCTGCCAGGCGCGCTTCGCGGGCATGCTCGGGGTCTCGACTGCGACGGTCTCGGCCTGGGAGCAGGGCCGGCGACAACCGGCCACGCAGCGTCTGGCACACGCCCTGCTGCGCCTGATCGCGGCCCAGCCCGAGCTGTGCGTGGAGGCGCTCGGTGCGCCGCCCGCGCGCCCCAGGCGCCGCTGGGGCTCGTCGAGGACCGTCGCCCAGGTCCTGGCGTGCTGCAAGGAGCTCGCCCAGGGTAGCGCGGCGCGGGTGCCCCTCGACCGCCTGCGGGCGGCCCTGGAGGACCTGGAGCGGAGTGAGGTGGACGAGGCCCTCCTGCGGCTCGAGGAGGCGGGCAAGCTCACGCTGCACGAGCCGCTCTTCCCCTCGCAGCTCGCCGACCCCGAGCGCGAGAGCCAGCTCGAGCACCCCCGCGGCTACCGGGTGCTCTTCGTCGAGCTCCCGTAGCCGGGCCAGGGGGGGGGCGGCGACCCCGCCGCCCCCCTGGATACCTTGGGCGCAACGGGGACGGATACCGTGGGTGCAACGGCGGCGGGGGGGGCGGCGGCACCTGGATAGCCCTGCTGCAACGCCTGGATACCTCTGCTGCAACGCGGAAGGGGGGCGGCGGCCCCTGGATAGCCCTGCTGCAACGCCTGGATACCTCTGCTGCAACGCCGGCAGGGGGGGCGGCGGCCCGTGGATAGCCCTGCTGCAACGCCTGGATACCTCTGCTGCAACGCGGGCCTGGATACCTCTGCCGCAACGCCGGCAGGTGAGGGCCTGGCGGCAGAATCCACTGCAGCCCGACCACACCCCGAAGACTGCGCCCGTCCATTAGCCGAACACGCGGTGGATAGCATGGCTGCAAAATCGACGGACAGTGGGGGCGCTACTTGACACCGAGCGCTTCGTGCGCTCGATCAAGGAGGAGTGCCTCAGCAAGCTGATCCCGCTGGGCGAGGCTCACCTGCGCCGAGCGATCCGGGAGTTCGTCGAGCACTACCACGCCGAGCGCAACCACCAGGGCCTCGGGAATCGCCTGATCGCTCCGGCCCCAGGGGTCGGCTCCCGCGAAGGCGAGATCGTCGTCGACGAGCGCCTCGGCGGTCTGCTCCGCCACTACAGCCGCCGTTCGGCGGCCTGAATTCACGACTCCTGCCTCGACTTCTCCGGGGTCACGGTGTGTACTCGGGGGAAGCGAGGGCTGCTCGAGGGCGAGCGGCGCCTCGACCGGGGTGTTTGGTGACGGCGATTCTGGGTCGGGAGCCTTCAAGTCTGCCTCGGTTGACCAATGGGACCCTTCGGGATACCTTCGGTGCAACGCACCTGGATACTTAGCCCGCTCTCTCACACGGCTCAAGCTCGCGTGGTCTTAGGGTCGCCCTGGAGGTCCGGAGCCAGCACAGCGCTCCCCTGCGCGTCTCACGGCCACGTGCCGATCACCGGCTTGCCCTGCTGCGTGCCTGGCCCCTGACCCCTGCTCAGTCCTCGGGCGCCTCGGCTATGATCCTGGGTATGACCGACTCCCGACTCCAAGAACTCAAGCGCGCCTGGGAGGCCAGCGGCTCCGTCGAGGACGAGGCCGCCTACCTGCGTGAGCGGGTGCGGGTCGGGGACCTGACCCAGGAGCGGCTGGAGCTGGCTGCCTACTGTGGTCATGAGGGGGCGCTCGAAGTTGGCGCGGCACGTCGCGCGCGTGACCGGGAGTCAGGGACGATAGGCGGGGCTAGCGTGGAGGACTGGCTCCACGGACTCGCCTTTTGGGGTCATAGCGTCCTCACGCAGGCAAGCCTTTCGGCAGCAACACTAGCGCTGCCGACGTGGCGAGAGCGAAATGCCTCCTCGACCCAGGTCGAGAACGCGCTTGAGGCAGTTAGGGCATGGCTTGCTTGCCCGTGTGCCGAGCATCGATCAGTTCTTTTCTCAGAACGTCGTACCGTCAGCGATATAGCAGCCGAGGCTTCGCTCTCGTTGGGTGACGACGATCAGTTTCCAGCAAGGGCAGCGTGGGCCACGCGAGACGCACTAGGCTGTGCCATTGGTGATCCCCTAGGTAACGCGAACGAAGAGCAGCCTGTCTCACTCCAAGAAGCACTGAAATGGGCCCGTGGTGCACTAGAATCTGCAGCCGGGGCCGTATCTGACGCTGAGGCGGGCTCAGATTCCCTACTACCAGTCTTGAGGTCTGTGCAGGAGAGCCTCTGGAGATGGGCGCTCCGCAGTTCCTAGGACTACCAGGGGGCAGCCGCCTCACGCCCACCCCGATAGAATGTTACTCCTTCACGTAGCCGCTCCCAGTGGTCTCGCAGGTATCTGAGTTCATGGCCTGTAACTGAGTCCGCGAACTCACCTACTCCGGCCAGGATGTCGTCCAGGCACTGCACGTTAGACAAATCGAAGTGGATCTTTCCGCCGCTACTCACGACCTCTTCGATGGTCTCCGTCGAAAGGCTAATCCAGGCGTCTTTCCCGCCGGGGAAGCCCGGGGGGACAACGTCACTGAGAACCCTCCCGCCACCAGAATTCGCGAAGTCTCTTAGCCTTCCACCAGCTGAGGGACCGTAGGCAAGATCATTTGGCCCAAATATGGGTCCTGCCTGCGCGGCGTCGTCCACTCGTCCTGTGACGGCCCGCACCATGCGATTCCCCTGCGCCTGGATCCCACCCCGGCGGATTCGCGCTCCCAACCGCATAAGAGAGAGTACATAGGGGTTGTCTGAGCCCGGGAGCATGGAGATGCCGACCTCGACCGCATACCCGGTAACCTCGTCTAGAGCCGCTCCCCCTAGGGCTCCCATTCCCCTAAGAGCCGCAGCCCCAAGGCCGCCGAGGATTAGATTGATGGTGGGGTCTGGCTGGATTCCGTGACTGACGGCCGGACCACCCCTCTGAGCCACAGAGGCGAAGTCCTCAATCTGGGTGAAGTGGGCCTCCAACATTTCCACCCAAGGCCGAAAGGGGGCAGGTGCCCGATAAGAGCGCCCCCTACGAACTCGAATTCGACCGATCGCTGAGACGGCTCCGCCGCTTCCAAATATGTAACGCTCAAGATCAGATTCTGTCGTCAGCCAGGGACTGGTTTCGGACCAGTTGTCCAGACCCAGCGGATCCACGTAGTTCACCGGGTTCGCCGAGCAGTAGCCCTGCCCGTTCCCGAGCTGCGCAGGATCCCCCCACAGCCCGAGCGGATCCCGGCTCACGAACCGCCCCGCGACCGGGTCGTAGTAGCGCAGGCGGTAGTAGTAGAGCCCTACTACCTCCCTCGGTGAGCGTGCTTGGCCGCCAGCCGGGAGGGATTCACAGGCACGTGTGAATTGTCAAAGAGCACTCGCAGAGTAGCTGGCCGAGCCCTGGAGAACCAGCACACGGCCTGCGCCTGAGGAGACCCCCGAGTGTCGGCGCAGGACGATACGGTGAAGCCCACGGCCGTCCCTACGCCCCACGACAGCTTCGCCCAAGCGGTGTTCTCGGATCCCGCGCAGGCCGCGGTCGTGTTCCAGGCGGCCCTGCCGCCGGAGCTGCTCCGCCACCTGGACCTCGCCCAGGCGGAGCTGCGCCCGAGCCTGTTCAAGGCCGACGACCTGCACGAGCGCCGGGCAGACTTCCTGTTCAAGGTTCCGCTCGCGGGGGAGGACGCCTACCTGCTCACCCTGCTGGAACACCAGAGCCGCCAGGACTCGACCCTCGCGGCGCGGCTGCTCGTGTATGCAGGTCGGGCCCTGGACCGACACATGCGGGAGAATCCGGGCGCTAAGCGGCTGCCCGCCGTGATCCCGGTCGTGCTCTATCACGGTGAGCGCGCCTGGACCGCGCCCCGCGAGCTGCTCGAGCTCTACGCGCTGCCGGACGAGGCGACGGACGCCCTACGCGGCCACGTACCGAACCTGCGCTTCTTCCTGGACGACCTGAGCCAGACTGAGGACGCAGACCTGCGGAAGCGGCCAGGGCCCGTGCTCGCACGCGTCGCGCTGCTGGCTATGCGCCACGCGCAGGAGCTGCGGCGCTCCAAGGACCCGGCCGCGACCATGCGGGCGCTCGCCAGCTCTCTGGGTGACCTGCTCCTGCAAGTCCAAGAACGAACGGGCCGGACCGTGGTCGTCCGGTATATGCTAGAGATCGTGGAGCTGGAGTCCGACGTGGGGCAGGAGATCCTGCTCCAGGCCATGCCAGGAAGAGTAAAGGAGGACGTCGTGACCGCTGCCGACCAACTACGCGCTCAGGGCAGGACTGAGGGCAAGCGCGGCGCCCTCCTCCAGCTGCTCCGAGAAGGCTTCGCTCCGTTGCCGCCCGAGGTCGAGCAGCGCGTCGCCTCTGCGTCGGAGTCGGAGCTGGTCGCCTGGACGGGGCGCGTGCTGCGCGCCAAGTCCCTCGACGACGTCTTTGCCGGCTAGCTCCCCTGCTCCAGGAGGAAGAGTGAGGGAGGACGTCCTAACCGCCGTCAACCAACTGCGCGCTGAGGGGAGGGCCGAAGGTAGGGCCCGTGGCATGCGCCGCGTCCTGCTCTACCAACTCCACGAGGGGTTCGGCCCGCTGACCCCTGAGGTCGAGGAACGCGTCGCGTCCGCGTCGGAGGCGGAGCTGGTCGCCTGGTCGAGCCGCGTCCTGCGCGCCGAGACCCTGAGTGACGTGTTCGGGGACAGAGCACGGGTGACCGCAGCCGACGCACTGCGTGCTGAGGGCAGAGCAGAAGGCTTGGTGGAGGGCAGGCGCCGCGCGCTCGTCGTGCTCCTCCATGGAGGCTTTGGCTCGCTGCCGGCTGAGATCGAGCGGCGCGTCGCGTCCGCGTCGGAGTCGGAGCTGGTCGCCTGGACCGGGCGCGCCCTGCGCGGCAAGACCCTGGACGACCTCTTCGCCGACTGAGCAGGCGCCTGCCGCCTATTCGGCGACGTCCGTGCACACGCGCTCGAGGACGCTGACCGCGCGACGCAGGGCGGCGCGACTCACCAGCACGTAGCGCTGGGTCGTGGTGAGCCGCCTGTGCCCCAAGAAGCGCTGGACCGCGACCAGGTTGGCGCCCTCGTCGACGAGGTGCGTGGCGACGGAGCGCCTGAGGACGTGCGGGCCGCAGCGCAGTCCGGCTTGCCGCGCGAGCTCAGCCACGATCCCCGAGAGCCGGTCGGCGGAGACGGGGGTCCCGCGCTCGGTGACCAGGAACCGACCCCGGTCCTCGCGGTTCCAGGCCAGGAAGGGCCGGCCCTCGGCGAGGTAGGCCAAGAGGTGGGGCATGGAGGCCGTGGGCACGGGGACGTGCTGGTGGGCGCCGCGCTTGACCCTGCGGACCAAGAACATTGCCTGCTCCTGGTCGAGGTCGCCGACCCGCGCGCGGCTGACTTCGGCCCGCCGAACGCCCAGCCCGTAGAGGAGCTCGAGGGCCGCGCGATTCCGCAGGCTGAGCGCGCGGCAGATCTCGGGGGAGCGGCGGGAGTCGGACGGGATCGAGGCCAGGTCCAGGAGCCGGGCGACGGACTCGGACTTCAGCACGCGCCGAGGCCCGACGCTCGCGGACGAGTGCCGAAACGCCAGACGCTCGGCCGGGTTCCGCTGCACGAGGCCCCGCTCCAGGAGGAAGGCGAAGAACTGAGTCAAGACCGAGGCCTCACGCGCGCAGGTGTTGGGGGCCACCTCCCGCACGCGCCGCGCAAACAACGCCTCGACGTGCACGTGCCGGGTCTTGCGGAGCGAGAGCGGCAAGCGCCGCAGGAGCGCGCGCAGGACGCGGGTCTCGAGCCGGAGCGTGTTCGGCATGTAGCCCCGGCGCTCGCGGTCCTGGGAGAAGAGCTCGAGCGCGCGCTCCACCGTCAGCAGCCGCCTGGCGGTCAGACCGAAAACCTCTCGCGCGGGTGCTTGAGCAGGATCTCGCGGCGGAGCTCGCCGGTGTCGAGGCAGAGGTA
>JAWKSZ010000005.1:0-166514 GCA_041402045.1 Planctomycetota bacterium
TTCTGGCGCCTGGGGGCGTGTCGATAGCTTCCCGGCGGAGAGGGAGTCGCCGGTGCGCTGCGGTGGAGAGCTTGTGGGCAGGCAGCCAGAGCGAGCGGAGGGCCCCCTCACAGCCCGGAGCGAGCGGCGGCGTCGGCTGTCCACAAGCTCTCCACCGCACGGCTTGCGCGGAGCCCCACGGCTGCGGGTCCCGGCCGCTGTGCCGTCTGGGTGGGTACGGCTCGCGCCCCGCAGGCCGGGGCCCGCAGCCGCCCCGCCGGAACCATCTCCAAGACTGGCGAGCCTGGAGCTGAGTCTCAGGCGCTCGCCAGTCCCTCAGGTCTCCTCGGCTTCGCGGCGACGAATCGAATTGTGAAACAGCGTCGAGTCGAGCTTTGCCACTCGAACCCTGCGAAGCGAGTTTCGCGCTTGACCTGGAGGAGTCGGGTCACGCAAGGTACTCGAGGAGGCCGGGGTCACGATCCTGCGCACGCCGCCGAGGACGCCGAACACGAACGCCTTCGCCGAGCGCTTCGTGCGCTCGATCAAGGAGGAGTGCCTCAGCAAGCTGATCACGCTGGGCGAGGCTCACCTGCGTCGCGCGATCCGAGAGTTTGTCGAGCACTATCACGCCGAGCGCAACCACCAGGGCCTCGGGAATCGCCAGATCGCTCCGGCCCCTGGGGTCGGCTCCCGCGAGGGCGAAATCGTCGTCGACGAGCGCCTCGGCGGCCTGCTCCGCCACTACCGCCGCCGTCCGACTGCCTGAATTCACGACTCCTGCCTCGACTTCGCCGGGGTCACGGTGTGTACTCGGGGAAGCGAGGTTCTCTCGAGGGGCGAGCGGCGCCTTGACCGGGGTGTTTGGCGGCGGCGATGCTGGGGCGGGAGCCTTCAAATCTGCCTCGGTTTACCAATGGGACCCTTCGGGATCCCGGCCCACACTTCGCCCTTTGAGACTCGGCTCATGGATCTTCCGGCTTGGTGGGCTCCCGATCGGTCAACTGACTTGCCGCACGCACAGAGGCAACGATTTGGTCAATCCAGTGCTCAAAGCAGCTTCCCTCATGCCTCTTTGTGGAGTCAAAGGTGAACTCGGAGAGAGCCTCACGGTCAGGCGTCTCCAGGGTTCCGAAGGCCCATGTCTGGTCCCAATCTTCTACCAGCTTGAGAGTGAGTGTCTCGCCTCTGCCCAGCGGCACGATTGGGAGCTCGATCTCAGTCGTCCACCGGTCTCGGTTCGGGATCCGTCCAAGGGAGTAGCCAACGCGCCTCAGATCGCGTTCAAGGAGCCCGCGGAGTCGACTATCGTCGATTGGAGGAAACCCAGTTTCGCTTGGCATCATTCCTTCCTTGCGAGTCTAGGCACGAAGCCCTTCTTGCGCGCAGTTCTAGCGTCGATCTTGAAGTGTGTGAAGATTGTCCGCCCAGAGATGTCCGTGACGGTCAACTTTCCACCTCCGCCCTCGAGCCTTTCGAAGAACTGGTGTAGTCCGCCACAAATTCCCGGACAGACTTGGACGCTAGGTCATAGAGAAACCTCCCTCCTCCGGATCGACAAGAGGTCACGCTCGACGAGAGCGCGACGAATGACTCTTCGGCCGAGCGCGGCCTCGGCTGCATGGCTCAGCGCAGCGCGGACGCTCTCGCCGCGCGCGAGGGCCTTCTCGCGCTCCACCTCGGCGTAGAAGTCCACGCGCTGCGCGGCGCCAAGCACTGGCCTCTGAGCCCAGCGCTCGGCGGGGGTGGGGCCCGCCGCCCCCCAGGGCCTGCCGGTCTCGTTGCGCTGGCGGCGGCACGCCGCGAGCAGCTCCGGCGCGGGGGTCGCCGGTTGGCGGCGCTGGAGGTGGGCCAGGTCGCGCTTGATCCAGGCGTTGCTGGCCTCCAGCGCGCCGTTGAATTCAGGGCAGTAGCCGGGGCTGTAGAGCAGCGCGACGCCCTCATGCGCGCAGAGGTCCTTGACCTCCTCCGCGACGAAGCCTGGGCCGTTGTCCGCCTTGAGCACCAGCGGCGGGCCGTGGCGCCGAAACAGGGCCTCGAGGGTCGCCACGACGCCCGAGGCCAGCTCACCCCGCGCGGGCTCGAGGGCGAGGCACAGGTGCGCCGCGAGGTCGCGCACGACGAGCGCCTTGCGCACCGGGATCACCGCCTCGACCACGGTGAAGTCCATGGCCCACACCGTCCCGGGCACGTGCCACGTGAGGACCTCGCGCTGGGCCTTGGGGCGGGTCGCGCAGGCCTCGTGGTAGGCGCGGTAGCGGGCGAGGAGCTCGCGCAGCTCACGACGGGAGACGCCGCGGCAGGCGGCCTGGAGCCGCGGCAGGCCCACGTGCGGACCCAGCTCCGCGATCCGCGCGAGCGCGGCGTCGCGATCACGGCGACGGCCCCGCGCAGGGCGGCGGCCAAGGGCGACGACGCGCGCCCCCTCGAGGCCCGCCCAGGCCTGGAGCGCGCTGCGCGAGACGCCGAGGACCCGCGCGCCCTGGCGCAGGCTGAGGCCGCGCTCCCGGACGAGGCGGGCCGCCCGGCGGCGGGCGCGGCGCTCGCAGAGGCGCAGCTCCTTCTGGCCCGGGAGCCCCCGCCGGGGCCGGTCCGCGTAGCGCCTGCGCGCGTCGACGACCTCGACGACCTCGGCGACCTGCGCTGGCTCTAGCGGCGCTTGCGCTCCGCCTTGCGCTGCGCGCGCTCCGCGCGGCGGCGCGCTGCGCGGCTCGGGTGCCCGCCCTGCGCGGGCGCTTTTTTTTGGCCGCGCCCCGGGAGGGCGAGGGCGAGCTCCTCGCGCACCCGGCTCGCCTCGAGCTCGAGGCTCAGCTCGGCGACCTGGGCCTCGAGCTCGGCGACGCGGGTCGTCTCGGGGCTCGGCGAGGGGGCCGCCGGGCGGCCGATCGGCTTGGGGGCCAGGTCGGCCATGGCCGTCTCCAGCACCTGGCGGCGCAGTACGTGGAAGCGCGCCTCCCCGATCCCCAGCCGCGCGCAGGCCTCCTTGATCGTGATCTGCCCCGCCACCGTCTCCAGCACCGCGCGCAGCCGCTCGCGGGCGAAGTCGCTGCCCTCGATCGTGTCCACCAGGTCCGGTCCCTTGGGCGGTCGGGCCATGCGCGCGCTCCTTGGTCGGCTGGGCGGTCACGCTACGGCCCTCCACCGACAGCGGCGCCGCGGCGTCTGGGGGTGAGGAAGGCAGGCTTCGAAGGAGGGCATGCAGCCGTCGTAGCGGGACGGCGCACTCCAGCGCAAGCCGCGGTCGGGGCGGACGCTCGGGGTGGGCGAGGGCGCTGCTCGCCCTCCCCGAGCAGGCGCTCAGCGCTCCCAGCACTTGCAGCGCTCGCCCTCCCCGAGCAGCACGCGCAAGGCGAGCCGCCCGTCTGCCGCCACCAGTTGCAGGAGCGCGCGGGTGAGCCGGGAGAGGCGGCCACGGCCGCTCTCCCACTCCGCCACCGTCGTCGGGTGTGCCCCGATCGCGCGCGCGAAGGCGCGCTGCGAGAGCCGCGTCGCTGCGCGGGCGCGCCAGGCCAGCTCGGAGTCCTTGACGAGGCTCACGAGGCCTCCCGCGCGGCGTCGGTCGCTGCCTCGCCGTCCGGGGCCTGCAGCTTCTCGGCGAGCTTCCTCGCGCGGACCGTCGGCTTGCGCGGTCCGCGCTTGCCCTTGGACCGCGCCTGCTTGCGCGCCTTCTTGCGCTCCTTGTCCGTCGGCGACGCCGGGACCTTGATCGCGCGGCGGGTGATCCGCACCAGCGCGTGGGCCCGCCGCAGCTCGCGCTCCAGCTCCTGGTAGCGCGCCTGCAGCTCCTCGAGGGCCCGTGACGGGCTCCGCTCGCGGCGCCGTCCGCCCCGCGGTCGGGGCTCCAGCGCCCCGACCAGGCCCTCGACCGCGCGGGCCTCGAGGGTGTAGTAGCGCTGGACCGACAGGCCCAGCGCTGTGCTGGCCTCCTGCGGTGTGCGCAGTCCGGCCAGGACCTCGAGCACCACGGTCCCGAGCTGTCGGGCCCGCGCGCTCGGACCCGGCTTGGCCGGGGCCGGCGAGGTGGGCTCCGACGCGGACTCGTCGGGCGTCTGCGGCGCGCTCACTCCGCCCCCCAGTCCAGGTCGGCCAGGGCGTCGATCGGGCTCGTGCCGGGGGCCTGCTCTCCCGCACCCTCGACCGCCGGGTGGTCGTCGGGCTCGGGCCCTGGCGCCTGCGGCGCGGGGAGGGCGGCTACCTCGCCCGGTGCTGCGCGTTTGCCGGTCGCCCGAAGGTCGACCGCCTCGCGCACCCCGTCGTCGCGCACGAGCACGACCTGCTCGCCCTCGGCGTGGAGCGAGATCCCCACGTCGCCCACCTTGCCCGTCAGGTAGAACGGCTTGCGCGGGAGC
The DNA here is from genome assembly GCA_041402045.1 of Planctomycetota bacterium. GTDB lineage: Bacteria > Planctomycetota > J058 > J058 > J058 > JAGQRJ01. The sequence continues at coordinate 4,329 of JAWKSZ010000005.1, forward strand.
CCGTGCTGCGCGAGCTCGAGGGCGTTGTGGGCCACTCGCTCGGCGAGGGTGCCCTTGACCTCCTTCGCCGCCGCGAAGTAGCGGTCGGCGGGGACGAGGCCCTCGATCCCTTGGTGCGTGCGGTGGAAGTTGTAGTGGTCGACGTAGTGCCCGAGGCGCTTGCGGGCGTCCTCGAGGTCGAGGAACACCGCGCCCTCCAGGCACTCGCGCCACAGCGTGCCCCAGAAGCGCTCGATCTTGCCCAGGGTCTGCGGTCGCCGTGGACGGGCCACGACCTGCTTGATCCCTCGGCGCTCGCAGAGCTTGCTGAAGGCGCTCTTGCCGCGCCAGGTCACGTACTGCGCCCCGTTGTCGGTGAGCACCTCGCCGGGCGCGCCGTAGCTCGCGATCGCCGCCTCGAAGGTCTCGCGCACCAGGGCGCCTGAGGCCGTCGCGTGCAGCCCGTAGCCCACGAGGAACCGGCTGTAGTCGTCCATGTAGGCCACGAGGTGCACGCGGCGGTTTTGACGCTTGAGCACGAAGGTGAACAGGTCGGTCTGCCACAGCTCGTTGGGCTTCGCGCGCTCGAAGCGTCGCGGCTTGTCCGGGTGTCGTCGCGGGGGGACGTCGACGACCTCGTAGCCCGCCTCCACGAGCACGCGCCCGATCGTCTTCGGGCTCGTGGACAGCCCCTCGCTGCGCACGAGGACGTCGTGGATCCGCTGCTCGCCCCAGTCGGGGTGGGCCTGCTTGAGCATGAGGATCGCGCGCTTGGCGGCCTCGCTCAGCCTGGACCCCGAGCGCGGTCGAGGTCGGTCCTCGAGCCCCGCCGGCCCCTCCTCCTCGAAGCGCTTCTTCCACGCGTAGAGGCTGTGCTTGCTGACCCCGACCAGGGCGCCGAAGTCCTTGGCCGGGAGCGCCGAGCGCAGCCACGTGTCGAGGATCAGCAGCCGCTCCTCGGTCGAGAAGGTGCGCTTGGTCCCGCTCCGCTTCTGCCGTGAATTGCCCGCCCGGGTCCCTACGCCGCTCAGGGGGGGCCTGGAGAGCAGCGGCTGCGCCTCCTCCTCGTCCTCCAGGAACACCACCGGGTCCTGGTCCTCGACCCCCTCGAACTCTTCCGCCTGCTCCGTCATGAAACCTCCACCGGGGCGCTGCCCCGAGCTGTGGAGGAGGCGATTTCTCTACCCCTTTACGCCCATTGCCGGTCTGGAGATTTGGTCAGGAGGACAGCGGCGCGACGCCGGAGCGCGCCACGAGGTGCCCCGAGGTGTCGACGCCGAGCCCGCGCCCGTAGCGGGCGACGAGGTCGGCCGGTCCGCCAGGCTGGGCCGGGCGATCCGGAGCGAGGGTCGCGAGGCCGTCTCGGCTCGCGGCGAGCATCTCGAGCACGAGCCCCTGCGGCGGGTCGTCGGTCTCGCGCACGTTGGGCACGGGGTCCGGCGCCTGCATGGCGGGGTTCTCGACGGCCGCGGTCACACAGAGGCCGGCCACCGGTCCCTCGCACACGTTGAGGTGCAGGCCCCCGGTCTCGCCCGCGCTAGGGCTCGAGGCCTGATCGACGACCTGGACCTCGTCGAAGGTGAAGCGCCGAGTGACGCTCGTGGAGACGGTCCACACCAGGGTGTCGGTGGTGCCGCCGCCGTTGATCTGGGACCAGGCGCCGCCGTTGGTGCGCGCCCACCAGTTCGTGGCGCTGCTGGCCACCAGGGTCAGGGTTTGGCCCGCTCGCACCGCGAGGGGCTGGGACACGGAGGGGTTCTCGATCGTCATGCCAATCTCCAGTCGCCGCGGGTCGAGGCGAGGGGCGCGCGCAGACAGGCACGCGCCCCTCACTCACTCGAATCAAACGGCAATCACCAATCCACGTCCGAGTCCAACCTCGGACAGTGAGGATCATGGCCGCGGGCACCTCGAGAGTCTGTGCACGGACCGACGCGAAGACGTGACGGGAGGGCGCTTCAAGCCTCGTGTTCACTGCGCTGGGGGCGCTGGGCGTGACCTCGCGGAGCCGAGACGTGACCCCGCGCCGCCCCCTGGTGTACAACGGGGGCCATGGAGATCGACCCGACGCGTTACCACCAGATCCGTGAGAACCCGTTCCAGGTGGCTGCTGGCTGTGTGCTGGAGCCGCTGGGCGAGGGGACCATGGACTTCATGCACCGGCAGGGCGGCGACGAGGCCACCTTCATTCTCATGCTCGGGGCGCAGCGCATGCACCTGGGCAAGGGGCGGCCGATCGAGATCCTCGAGGGGATCTTCCTCAACGAGGACGGGCCGGGCTTTCACGCGACCTGGGACCACGACCAGCTCATGGGCGAGATCCGCCGGGGGAGCTGGACGATCGTGCCCACCGAGACCGTGCTCGCGGAGTGGACCGAGCGGGTCGAGGCCCGCATGAACATGACCCGCTGATCGCGGGCCCAACGCTTGCCAGGCGTGCGCGGGCGGGGTGAACTAACCGCATGAGAGCCGTGCTCGCGATCGCCGTCGCCGCCCTCGCGCAGGCAGGCGCGCAGGACCTACGCCCCTGGCTGGCCCCCGGCATGCGCCGGGGGGAGGTCGAGGCGCAGCTCGAGAACCACCTCGGGGCGCGGGTGGCCGGCGCCGTCCCCCGGGCGCTGATCGCGGCGGCGGTGGTCGAGCGGCCCGAGCGCTTCGGGGACTCGATCGCCGAGAGCTTCCGGCGCTACGGGTTCGCCTTCGTCGAGGGGCGCGACACGCCGGCGGGCATGGTCGAGACCCGCGTGCCGGGGCTCGTGTCGTATCAGTTCAACTGCCTCGCCTGCCACGCGGGGCGCGGGGTGGCGCCGGGGGAGCGCGAGCGCTGGATCGTGGGCGCCACGAACCGGGAGCTCGACTTCGGCGGCTACTACGGCGACGTGTTCGGGACCCTGGCCGACGCGGTGGACGAGGTCCGCGCGCAGCTCGAGCGCGCCGGGGACCGGCGGCCGTCGCCGCTGCGGGTCGGGCGGCTGGCGAGCTCGCGGCTGCTGCGCAGCGCGGGGCGCGGGCTGCTGCGCGAGCGCGCGCTGCTCTCGCCGCTGGACGCCGCGACGCTCGTGGCCATGGTCAAGCGCACCGTGGAGCAGGAGCGCCCGCCGGCGGGGCCGGCGTACGGCCCCGGGCGAACGGTGGTCCTCGCCGCCTACCGCGCGTTCCGCTTCGACCTCCCCCCGGGCGAGTTCGCCCCGGTCAAGCCGCCGGACCTGTTCGGCGTGCGCGCGCGGGAGACCCTGCTCTGGACGGGCAACGAGACCTACCCCGCGGGCACGTCGGCCGCCGAGCGAATCGCCAACAACGGCCTGCTCGTGCCCTGGATCCAACTGCACCCGTTCACCGGCGAGCCGGTGCCGGACTGGGTGATCCTCGCGCGCCGCGGGCGCTTCGCCGCCATGGGCGAGCTCCTCGCCAAGGCCGCGCCGCCGCCGGCGCCGGCGCCCGAGGGCGCAGAGGCCTGGGCCCGCTTCCGGCGCGGAGGCCAGGTCTTCGCCCAGACCTGCAGCGAGTGCCACGGGGACTACCGCCACGTGGAGGCCCGGACCCCGGCGGGCGGGCCCGGGCTCCTGGCGCAGGTCGTGGACTACCCGGAGCTGATCCTGGACCCCGACGACGTGGGCACCGACCCGCGCTACGCGCGCTCGAGCGACCGAGCGTTCCTCGAGGCCTTCGCCGCCAGCGGGCTGGGCAAGGCGCGGATCTTCGACGGGCAGCTCACCGGGGGCTACGTCGCCCGGCCGCTGCTCGGGCTCAGGCTGCGCGCGCCCTACCTCCACAACGCCAGCGTCCCCAGCCTGGAGGCGCTCCTGACCCCGCCGGAGCAGCGGCCCGCGGCGTTCGAGGTGCGCTCGAGCCGCGAGCGCGCGCTGACCCGGGACACCGCGCTCCCGGGCAACCGCGCCCAGGGCCACCCCTTCGGCACCGACCTCGACCCCGAGGCCAAGCGCGACCTGATCGAGTTCCTGCGCCGGCTGTAGACTGAGCCCATGAGCGAGGGCCAGATCGGGGCCTACCGCGCCGAGGCGCGGCTGGGACAAGGCAGCTTCGGCGCGGTCTACCGCGTGCGCCACACGCCCACGGGCGCCGTGCGCGCGCTGAAGCTGCTCTCGCGCACCAGCAGCCCCGACGAGCGCCGGCGCTTCCAGCGCGAGGCCCAGCTCCAGGCCCAGCTCGACCTGCACCCGAACGTGCTGCGGGTGTTCGAGGGCGGGGAGTGGAACGGCCAGGACTACCTCGTCCTCGACTACGCCCCCGGGGGGACCCTCGCCGAGCGCCTGCGCCTGGGACCCTTGCCCCTGGAGCAGGGGCTCGAGGTCGGGATCCAGCTCGCGAGCGCGCTCCAGCACCTCCACAGCCGCGAGGTGGTCCACCGCGACCTCAAGCCGGCCAACGTGCTGTTCGCCGAGGACGGGCGCGCGCTGCTCGCCGACTTCGGCCTCGCGCGCTTCGGCGGGCGCAGCTCCCTGACCGCGAGCGGCATGGTCGTGGGCAGCCCGCTCTACATGGCGCCCGAGCAGGCCCAGGGCCAGGTCAACGAGCTGACCCCGGCCACCGACCTCTACTCGCTGGGCTGCGTGCTGTTCCTCCTGTTCTCGGGGCGCCCGCCCTTCGAGGCGGGCTCGAGCGTGCTCGCGCTGCTCGACGCCGTGGTCAAGCAGCCGCCGCCGCCGCTCGCGAGCGTGCGCAACGACCTCGACCCGCGGCTGTGCGAGCTCGTCGACCGCTGCCTGGAGAAGGACCCGGCCCAGCGCCCGCCGAGCGCGGCCGCGGTGGGGGAGGTCCTGCGCGCGATCCTCGAGGGGCCCGAGGCGCCGCCGCCTGCGTCCCGGGGCAAGCTGCTCGCGATCGGCGGGACCGTCGTGGCCCTGGCCGCCCTCGCGGTGACCTGCGCCGTGCTGTTCACCCGCGGGGGGAAGGAGGACGCGCAGGGCCCGGCGGTCGAGGTCCCCGACGCCCCGCCGCCGCCGGACCCCGCCCCGCTGCTCGAGGCCTTGGGTCGAGGCAAGGAAGCCCCCGCCCTGCGCGCCTGGCGCGAGCTCGAGCCCCGGCTGGGGGAGCTCTCGGACCCTCAGCGCCAGGCCCTGGCCGAGGCCGCGCGGGACGCGGCGCTGGCCGTGCTCGCGGAACAGGACGCCGTCGAGCCCGGCGAGCCCTTCGAGCTCTGCGCCACGGTCCTCGCTCGGCTCGGCGTGCGCGCGCCGGCGCTGGCGCTGAGCACGGCGACCCTCGAGGAGGCGGTGCGCCGGGCGGAGGCCGCCGAGGGCCAGGCGGAGCGCGACGCGCTGCGCTGGATCGTGGCGGCCTGCGACGCCTTGGCCAGCGCGGGCGTGCCCACCGTCGACGCGGTGTGCCTCGACCTCCTGGACGTGACCTGGGACCCGACCGGCGTACGCTACAAGCAGGACACCGAGCTGCGGATCGAGGTCCTGCTCGACCTGGTGACCCTGGGGGCCTTCCCCGGCTCGGAGCACCTGGCCCGCGCGCCGCTCGAGGAGGACCGCCCCTCGCCGCTGTGGCGCTTCCTGCGCGCGGTGCGCAGCGCCTCGACCCCCACGGTCCCGGGAGAGGAGCCCCCGCCGCCGAGCCGCGACGCCGGGCTGCGCCAGGAGCTCGAGGCGGTGCTCGAGCTGCACGGCGACACCCTGCCGGCGGTCGCCCACAACGCGGTGGAGCTGTGGCACGCCCACTCCCTCGCCGGCGAGCCGCGGCTCCAGGCGCTCGAAGCCCTGGCCGCGGAGGTCGACCCCGAGCTCCAGCCCCAGCTCGCCTGCGCGGCGGCGCTGATCTGCGCGCTGGAGGTCGAGGAGCGCCCGTCGGCCGCGCTGCGCGAGCGCGTGGGCCGGATCGCCCAGCGCTTCGTGGCCGGGGTCTCCCCGGCCTGGATCGAGCGGATCTACCGCACGCGGGTGACCCACACCCGCGCCGAGGCCGTGCTCGGCGTGCTCGTCGCGCGGCTGGCGACGGGGGACGTCGCCGGCTTCCATGCGCTCTACGACGAGCTGCCCTACGGCGGGCAGATCTTCATGCGCGAGTCGTGCCCGGCCTGGCTGCAGGCCGCGCTGCGCGACGCCACGCGCTGATCCGCGACTCCTTTCACCTGCTTTTCGTGCGTTCTAGGTGCACCCCATACGGGCTCCACGTGGGTCTCGCCGGCGGCTAACTCCCAGCGCGTTGGGGCGCGGCGTCCCGGCACGGGGTGTGCCCAAGGCCCCGGCGAAGGTCGGAAGGAGGACCGCAGGAACCGGGAGGCTTCGCTCGTGAAGCACGCATGGATCGTCGTTGGACTCGTGGCCCTGGCCAGCCCCGCCCTCGCGCAGCGCGCCGAGGTGATCGGCGCGAACCTCGAGCTGCGCCGCGGCCCGAGCACGAACGCCCCCGTCATGCGCCTCCTCCGCCAAGGGGATCAGCTGGACGTGCTCGAGCGCCAGAACGGCTGGACGCGGCTGCGGCAGCCGGCGGGAGACGGCTGGGCCCTCGACAGCGGGCTGCGCTTCCCCACCGCCAGCGCCGCGGCGACGCCCTCGCGGATCTCGCTCGCGACCTCGAACCTCTCGCTCTCGCTGCCCCGGGCTCAGGGCCCCGGGCAGGCGCCGGCCCCCGCGGCGCCCGCGCCTGCGCCGGCCGCGGCGCCGGTGGCCGCCCCGGCTGCGGCCCCCGCCCCGCCGCCCGCCCAGGCCGCGAGCGCGACCCGCGCCCGCCGCGGCTGCGGATCGGCGAGGCCTTCAGCGCGCTCCACGACGTGGCCGTGCGCAGCGGGCCGGGCACGCGCTTCCGCGAGGTCGGCGCGCTGACCGCAGGCCAGGAGGTCACGCTCCAGGACTGGATCGGCCCGTGGTACGCCTTCGAGTGGCAGGGCAGCCTGGGCTGGGTGCACAGGGGCAACCTCAAGCGCGGGCCCTACACCGAGGCCCTGACCCTGGGCGACCCGAACCGCCCGCAGGCCATGGGCGCGATCGTGACTCCGGCCGCGGCCCAGAACTCCAGCGCTCCTGCGGCGGCCCCCGCGAGCCAGGCCGCCGCCGCGCCGGCGACGAGCCCCAACGGCACGACGACGAACGCCGCCCTCGCGGCGTCGAGCCAGGCCGCGAGCAACGCCAGCCAGTCGACGCCGCCGGGGAGCAGCGCGCCGCAGCAGCCGAACCGCCCGACCTCGAACGCGGGCTTCGTGCAGCTCGCCGCCTCGGGCCCCGGGTTCTACTCCTACACCAGCGCCGGCAACCGCTGGGGCCTGCCGAGCATGATCTACGGGATCGAGCGCGTGGGCCGCAGGTGGGAGCCCCTGGGCAACCGCCCGCGGATCGGGAGCGGGGACATTAGCTACGAGAACGGCGGGCGCATGCGCGGCCACGTCAGCCACCGCAAGGGCGAGGACCTGGACGTGCGCCCGGTGCGCAACGACCTCGGCGAGCGCCCGGTCACGATCTACCAGAACGCCTACAGCCGGAGCCTGACCCGCGAGCTGATCAACCTGTTCTACGACGAGCACGAGGCCAACCAGAACTTCGACCTGTGCCTGTTCAACGACCGGCAGACCGATCACACGCGCTTCTATCCGAACCACCACCACCACTTCCACCTGCGGATCCACCGCTAGCTCGGAGGCCTTCGTGGACCCCCGCACCGCCGCCACCGGCGTCGCCTTGCTCCTCGCCGTCAGCGTGGGCTTCGTCGGCGGCCGCCTGAGCGCCCCCGACCTCCGCGCCGAGGCCGCACCCCCCCGCGGCTCCCTGGGCGCCCCGGCCACCGCCGGCGCGCCGCGGGTCGCCGCCGCGCACGACGACGGACACGGCCACGCCCACGCCCCGGCGCGGGTGGCCCCCGACGCGACGCCGAGCGCGCTCCCCAGCGAGCTGGGCGAGGAGGAGCCCGAGGCGCCGCTGGACCTGGAGCCGCTGTTCGACGCCGCGCGGCGGGCCCAGGCCGACCCCGAGGACCACGGCGTGCACGAGGAGGCCTCGGACCGGGCGGGCGAGGTGCTGGAGCGGCTGCTGGCCGACCCCCACGCCGTGACCCAGGCGCTCGAGGCCCTCGCGCGGAGCACCGACCCCGCGGAGCTCGACGCGCTGGCCGCGGTCCTCGGTCAGGTGCGCGACCCCGAGGTCGAGGAGGCGGCGTTGAACCTGGCGCAGCGCGCGCCGGACCCGGCCCGCCGCGCGGCGGCCTTCGACATTCTGGACGCCTTCGACACCCCGGCCGCGCGGGACCTGGCCCTGGGCGCGCTGAGCCGCGAGCGCGACGTGACCGTGCGCCGCGCGGCGCTGCGCGCGGTGGCCGAGCCCGACGGCGACTCGGTCGACGACGCGGCCCCGGTGGTCCAGAGCCTGACCCGGCTGCTGCGCGAGGACGCGGACCCCGAGCTCCGCCGGCGGAGCGCCATGCTCCTCGGGCGCTGGGCGCGGGACGAGGCCGAGCTCGACCCGGTCCTGCGCGCGCTGGCGGACCCCGACCCCGTGGTCCGCGGCGGCGCCGCCTTCGCGCTCGAGATCGCCCAGCGCCGCAGCCCGCGGGTGATCGGCGCGCTGAGCGAGCTCCTCGCCAACCCCCAGACCGACGTCGACACCGCGGAGAACGCCTGGCGCGCCCTGGGCTCCCTGGCCCCGCTCCCGCCCCAGGCCTACCAGGTGTGGACCGCCTACCGCGAGGAGCGGACCGCCTCCGGGGAGGTCCGCTGAGGCCCGCGGGGCCCGGGGCGGGCGTATAAAGCCCGCCCCCACGAGCCATCCAAGCGACTTGCGCCCACCCCACGATCGGCTATGTTCTCTGGCTCACCTGCGAGAAGGAGCAGAGCCTTGGCCAAAGAGGAAGCGATCACGCTGCTCGCCACCGTGCGCGAGGCGTTGCCGAATGCGACGTTCCGCGTGGAGCTCGAGAACGGCCACGAGGTCCTCGCGCGCGTCTCGGGCAAAATGCGCAAGTTCTTCATTCGCATTCTGCCGGGCGACAAGGTCCACGTAGAGGTCAGCCCCTACGACCTGACCAAGGGCCGGATCATTTTCCGCGAGCGCTAGGCTCGCCCAGGCGCCGCAGGCGCGCGGGGCAGCTTCGCCCCCGCCTGAGCGCGCCGCTCCCCTCCGACAGCTCTTCTGCGCGTGCCCCTGAGGGCCTCAGCCGGTGACGTCGATCCGCCAGGTGGCGTAGGCCTTCGCGACCTCGTCGCCCGCGTCGTCGGTGAGGCTCGCGGTCACGATCAGGTCGTGGCTCCCCGGCTCGTGAGGCAGCTCCGCCCGGGCCTCGGCGGTGATCGTGCCGCGGGCCTTCTTGAGGTACTCCATGCGCAGCTCGCGAATGATCCCGCGGCCCTTGCCGTCGAGCTCGTGCATGACCGCGAGCCCGGTGGCGAGCTCGCCCAGGTTCATGAGCGCGATCGCGTGGATCGAGCGCAGGTGGTTGCGCACCGCCTTCTTGTCCTTGAGCTCGACCCGGCAGTAGCCGTCGCCCAGCTCGAGCACGTGGGCGCCGACGGTGCCGGAGTAGGGCGCCATGCGCCCGATCAGCCGCGAGAACAGGCGCGTGCCCGCGGGCAGCCCGCTGAGGCGGGCCCAGGCCGAGGAGATCGTGGGGCGGGGGAGAAGCTTCATGGGTCGCTCCGTGCCGTCAGGATACGGCGTGACCCCGTATAGTGGGCGCGCAAAGGAAGGTGCCCGTGATCCAGCAGCTCCGCGTCTTGCTCCCGAACCGCCCCGGACAGCTCGCGCGCCTGCTCGAGGTCCTGGCCGCGGCCGACGTGGACCTCAAGGCCCTCGAGGTGGACGAGGCCGAGGGCGGCGCCGACGGCCAGGCGCACCTGATCGTCAACGACCTGCCCCGGGCCAAGCGCGCCCTCGACGCCTCGGGCCACACCTACACCGTGCAGGACGTGCTCGTGCTCGAGGTCCCCGACGAGGTCGGCGGGCTCTCGCGGGTGCTGGCGATCCTCTCCCAGGCCGGGATCAACATTCACTACCTCTACGCCTTCGTGACCCGGGTCCGCGGCAAGTCCTTGGCCGTGCTCACCGTCGACGACCTGACCAAGGCCACGAAGCTCCTGACCTCCCACGAGGTGGTCCTGGTCACGAGCCAAGGCCTGAACCAGGAGGAGGCGCCGCCGGAGGACCGCACGTCCTTGGGCGAACACCTGAGCCTGGACTTCTTCTGGTAAGGGTTCAGCCTGCGACCGACCTGAACCTATTTCCAAGAGCTGGAAAAGGCGCGTTGAGACGGTCGATGGAGTTCTAGGGACTTAGCTCGGGCACGGGCCTCGCATAGGGTCGATCAACGAGACGAGCGAGGACGCGCCACCGACAATCCTTCCTTCCTCCTTCCTTCCTTCCACGTTCCTAGTGGCGCGTTCTGGCACGACGACAATCCTTCCTTCCTTCCATTGCTGACCCGACCTCGGCCCGATCCGGCCGAGGTCGTGTCATGTACGGGGAAGGCGCGGGCTCAGCCGGTCGCGCCGCGCAGGCGGGGGGCCTGGCTGACCCAGTGCTCGGCGTCGCCCACGGCGTAGGCCGCGCAGCGCACGAGCTCGTCCAGGGCGTCGCTGCAGGTCACGCGCCCCACCCGCTCGCCGAGGCGCGCGGGGTGGATCCCGTAGAGCAGATGCAGCTGGACCACGGAGGGCCGCGTGATCCCACTGGCGGTGCGCTCGGGGAGCAGGAGCACGTTGGTCAGGATCTCGCTGCGGGCCTCAACCTGGCTGGCGGTGGTCGGCGCCACGAGCACGGTCTCGACCCGCTCGTTGAGCCAGCGCGGCGAGACCACGACCACGAAGCGCTCGCCCTGGGGCTCGCCCTCCCAGCCGTCGGGGAGCAGGTCCTCGAAGTCGAGGCGGTAGATCGTGCCGCGCTCGACGCTCACGGGGCGCCCAGCTCCGCGAGCAGCGCGCGGGTCGCGGACCAGGAGACCGCCGCCATGCGCTTGAGCTTGAGCACGAGGAAGCGCACGCGCGCGGCGTCCTCGGGGGCGCGCTCCAGGGTCTCGAGCAGGAGCAGGAACGCGAGCCCGAACCCGATCGAGGCGTACTCCCGGCGCTGCCAGCGCTCGGGGGTCACCCGCCCGCCGAGGGCGGGGCCCCGGGCCAGGAGCTCGCGGTCGGCGGCGAGCCCGCTGCGCAGCGACTCGCGCAGGGTCAGGGCCAGGGCGTCCGAGACCTGCTCCACCGCGCTGAGGGACTCGCCCCAGCCCTGCTTGAGCCCGGCGAGCACGGCCTCGCGCCGGGCGGGGTCGGTCAGGAGCGGGAGCAGCCGCGCGTGGAGCGCCTGCACGTGGGGGCGGAACCAGTCGATCCACGCGCCCCAGTGCGCGTCGACCTGCGCCAGGTCGTCGACCCGGAAGAAGGGCCGCGCGACGTCGCTCTCGAGCTTCTGGTAGAGCTCGTGCACGACGGCCTGATCGGCGGGGGAGAGCCCCAGGTCGGGGGCTCCAGGAGCGGGACGTTCGAGCGCACGCAGCAGGGCCAGCACCCCGCCAGCTTAGCCGGTGGGCGCGCGCTGCGGAGGGGCGGAACGACGGGAGAGAGATAGGCCAACCGCCAAGGCCGCCAAGGAGCCAAGGGCTCCGCCCCCACGCCCACGTCTCGACGACGCCCCGGAGAGACCGTGCACGTGCACCGTTGGGAGGAAAGGCCAACCGCCAAGGCCGCCAAGGAGCCAAGGGCTCCGCCCCCACGCCCACGTCTCGACGACCCCCGACCCCCCAGAGGCCGAATGGAGGCACTGCCGCCGAGCACCCTGGCTGCAGGTTCCCTTTGGCAAGCCCAGGAGTGCCCGGCACGCAGCGTGCGCCAGGTCGTCGCGCCTGGACAGCGCGGGCTCTCCGCGTTGCTCTCACACAACGTAGGGGCGGGGCTCGTCGCAAGCCCCGCCCCTACGCTTTGCGGAAGCGGGCCGACGCCCGCGGGCGGGGGTACACCCCGCCCCTACCCCTGTGAGGGCACACGCGCCGGATTGGAGCGGCACAGCCGAATCGAACCGCGGTGGCGAAGACCGTGCCGAACACCTGTGGGGCGAGCCCCGCCCCTACCCTGGATTCGGTTGGCTCTCCTGCCCGGAAGCGGACCCCACACGCTCTGGACGCTACGACCTCCGCGTCTGCGTCCGCGCGCTGTGAAGAGTAGGGGCGGGGCTTGCCCCCGCCCGGGTCGCGCACGTCCCTCCACCGACCGGAGGGAAGGGACCCGCGGCGCGGCCACGACCCAGCGGAGCCCTTGGCTCCTTGGCGGCCTTGGCGGTTCAGGTCTCTCTCCCGCCGCTACGCCGCCGACGCCCTCAGATCACGGTGAGCGTGCTCTTGTCGACCTTCTCTTCGCCGTCGTGGAACTTCACCTTGGCCTTGGGGAAGCCGTCCTTGACGAACAGGACCTCGCCCTCGCCGTAGTGCGGGTGCCGGACGCGGGCGCCGATCCCGAGCTCGCCTGGGGCGAGGGCCTTGACCTTGACCACGCCGCCGCGCTTGCCGCCGGGGCGCGCGGCGCCGGTGCGCGGCGCGGAGCGCGAGCGCGAGCGCTTGGGGGTGGGGTCGGCCACCGGCGCGCGGTGGCGGCTGCGCCAGGTCTTGCCGGAGACGACCGCCTTGCTCGCGGTGGGCGTCTTCTTCGGCAGGCGGGAGAGCAGCTCCGCCACCTCGCTCGGGGCCTCGGGGAGCTCGTCCGTGGGCTCGAGGAGCACCACGAAGTCCGGCGGGGCGTCGGCGGTGGGCTCGTTCTCCTCGGTCCAGAAGCGGTCGTCGGGGCGCCAGTCGAGGGTGTGCACGCGCACGACGTAGTTCCCCGCCTCGACGGGGTAGAGGTCGCCGCCGTCCTCGATCCGGTGCAGGCGCTCGCCGAAGCCGTCGCCGGGCAGGCGCTCCAGGGGGCCGACGAAGACCTCCTTGCCGATCACCACCAGGGGCGCCGGCTCCGACGCGCCCTGGTCGAACTCCTGCTCGAGCTCGGTCAGCGCGTCGCCCAGGCGCACCTTGAACGAGTGCGTCCCGCGGCGGGTGCCGAGCGGCCACACCGCGTAGCGCCCGGCCTTGCGCTCGGGGGTCGCCAGCGGCTTCTCCTCGTACCAGCTGCGCGCGGTCTTGACCTTGTTCTGCAGCTGCTCGGGGTCGTAGGCGACCACGTAGCCGGCGGCGGTCGCGAGGCTCGCGAGGTGTTGCGTGTCGTGCTGGCTCACTGACGTCCCTCCTCGGGGTCGGCAGGGGGCGGCCCGTCCTCGCCCGCCACGTAGGCCGGCTCGGGGACCACCGAGTGCAAGAACTTGACGTGGATCCCCCCGTTGGCGAAGCGGATCACCACGGGGATCGCCAGGCGTCGGGTCCCGGCGGGGACCTCTGCGCGGGGCAGCTTACCCAATAAACGCACGGCCCCGTCGGGGTCGGGCTCGAGGGCGAGGGCCACGAGCAGCGGCTCGCCGGGCGGGAGCTCGCCGCGCAGCTCGTAGGCGACCTGGGCCTCGGGGGCGAGGGCGTAGATCGCGAGGCCCGCGCCGGCCACCGGGTGCGAGCCCGGGAGCCCGAACGCGCCGACGGCGACGAGCACCGCGGCCTCGGTGCCGGTGGGCACGATCGTGACGTCGGCGGCCTGGGTCCCGCCGCCGTCCTCGGCGGCGGCGTCGAGGTGGCCGTCGCGCACGGGCTCGGGGCGCAGGCGGGCCTCGGCCCCGATCAGCTCCTCGAAGGGCGCGAGCCCGAGCTCGCGGGCGGTGCGCAGGTCGGCGGCGCAGCCGCTCAGCGCCAGCGCGGCGGCGAGGAGGGGCAGGCCGCGGCCTGCCAGGCTGCGGCGGAGCGCGGTCATTCGGTCGCCAGGAGCTCCGCGGGGATCCGCTTGCGGCCGGCGAACCCTGCCCGGGGGTCGTGGTAGTAGAGCAGCTCCTCTTCGTCGCTGCGCCAGCAGAGGTGCACGAGCTGGTCCTCGATCACCGCGGGGAAGTCGACGAGCCCCAGCGAGAAGTCGGGGGAGCGGAACGAGCAGCCGATCTGGTCCAACTCGCGGAAGAAGCCCTCGAGCTCGCGCACGACCTCTTCGGCGCGGCGGCGCTCGCCGGAGTCGAGGTCGAGCTCGCCCTCGCGCTCTTGCTCCCAGAGCGCGCGGAGCTCGCGGCCGACGTCGAGGATGTCCTCGACGATCTTGCGCACGAGGGGGAGGGTGCGATTCGCTTCTTGAGGGGTAAAGACGCGCCGAGCCACGGGCTCCTCGGAGGGTTTGATGGAGCCTAGCCGAAGCGCTGTGAAGACACAATCGGGGAGGGGAAACCCCACCTCCGGGCGCCGCGAGGGATACACTGAGCGGCGCGCGCGAGCGAGGGAGAGGAATCCGGCATGCGGGCCACGATCACCACGGCGATCCTGCTGGGCTGTCTGCTCGCGCTCTGCGGCTGCGGCGGCGGCCCGTCCTACGCGGGCGGCCCCACCGAGGAAGAGCCCCACGCGCTGATCGTCACCGGCGAAGACGTGAGCGTGTGGAAGATCGACGGCTGGGACACCTACACCCGCCAGGGCGCGCTCTACGTCGAGCCCGGGACGCGGAGCCTGTGGCTGCGGGTGGCGAACCCGATCGAGTTCGAGGGCGAGGCGCACCGCTGGGAGAAGGCCTACAAGGTCCGGGTCGAGGCCGGGCGGGCCTACACGATCTACCGCGGGGAGAGCGACTTCCCCCCCTGGCCGGTCGTGTTCGAGGACTACCGCCGGTAACGCGAACGACCCCAGCCGCGCCCAGGCGCGCCGCCTCGGAAATCCCCGTATAGTCGTCGGCGTGGGTGGCGCGGACTACAGCCTGCCTGACTTCGAGGCCCTCGACGTGCTCGGCGAGTCGTCGACGGGCGCGCTGGTACGCGCGCGGGAGCTCAAGACCGGGCGCGCGTGCGTGCTGCGCCTGGGCAAGGACCTCGACCGCCTGGAGCCGGCGCGCCAAGCGCGCTTCGCGCGAGAGGCCCCCAAGCTCCAGGCCCTGAAGCACCCCAACGTCGCCGAGCACCTCGCGGTCGGCGCCCACGACGGCCAGGCCTGGGTGGCGGAGGAGCTGATCGACGGCCCGACCCTGGAGGCGGTGCTCAAGGGGCTGCGCGAGCCGCTGGGGGTCGAGGCCGTGCTCGCCCTGGGGCAGCAGGTGGCGGAGGCCCTGGTCGCGCTGGAGGCGGCGGACGTCACGCACCTCGACCTCTCCCCCGAGACCCTGCGGGTCACCCGCGACGGGACGATCAAGCTCTGCGGGTTCGGGCTCGGGTTCGAGGGCAGCCTCAGCGGGCGCCTGCGCGGGGGCTCGGTCTCGGTGAGCCGCGTCGACTACTTGAGCCCCGAGGCGATCGAGGACGCGAGCCAGCTCAGCTGCAAGGCCGACCTCTACAGCCTGGGCGCCGTGCTCTACCGCGCGCTGGGCGACCGCGCGCCCTTCGGCGACCTCGAGCTCTCGAGCCGGCTCTACGCGATCGTGCACGAGCGCCCGCGCCCGCTGTCGGACGTGGACGGGCTGCCGCCCGAGGCGATCGAGCTCGTGGAGCGCTTCATGGAGCGCGACCCCGACGACCGCCCCCTGGCGGTCGACGCCCTGGCCTGGGTCGAGCGCGCGGCCACCGAGTGCGGGGTCAGCGGCGGGGCGGGCTGGGAGCGCGAGGCGCTGGTCGACGCGCTGGAGCGGCTGAAGCCCGAGACCACGCGGCACAAGGTCGCCGAGAGCGGGCTCCTGGTCAGCCTGCGCGGCACCGACCGCACGGTGGAGAAGGTCCTGGGCCCCGGGGAGCACTTCGAGATCGGGCGCTCCCCCGACGTCGACGTGACCCTCCGCGCGCGCTCGGTCTCGCGGCGCCACGTGCGGATCGTGAACTCGGAGCACGGCCTCGCCGCCAAGGACATGGGCAGCAGCAACGGGACCGCGGTCAACGGCAAGCGCGTGCGCGCTCAGCGCGCGCGGCTGATCAAGACCGGCGACATGCTGCGGGTGGGCGAGCGCAACTTCGAGGTGCACGTCACGCCCCTGGCCGAGCTCAAGCGCGAGACCGCGCGCTGCCAGCTCTGCGCCAGCGAGCTCAGCCTGTTCGACATTCGCCGCGAGCGCGCGCGCTGCCCCGTCGACTGGGGCGCGAGCGAGGCCCGCTTGCGCGGGACGCTGGAGGAGCGCGGGTTCAGCGTCGAGCGCAAGCTGCCGATCCTGGGCTTCTTCCAGCGCTACGAGGTGCTCGACCCCGACGGCCACCGCTGGCGGATCGGCGCCGCGGAGCTCGGCCAGCAGGCGGCGCGCGAGCTGCGCGAGGCGAGCGCGGTGGCCCTCGAGCTCTCGCACCCGGCGCTGCTCGCGGTGACGAGCCTCGACGTGCACCGCGGGACGCTGGTCGTGGTCAGCGACGGGCGCGAGGGCCTGACCCTGGCCGAGCGCGTGGCCCAGCAGGGCCCGCTCAACGCCGCCGACGTGGTCCGCCTGGGCGTGCGCCTGGCGGACGCCTTGAGCTTCGTGGCCCGCACGGGGGTGCCCCACGCCCTGGTGCGCCCGGAGCTGGTGCTCCTGGGGGCGACCCCCGAGGAGGCCTGCCTCATGGACGTGGGCCTGGCCGCGGAGCTCGTGGACGCCGAGCGCGCCCGGCGCTGCCTGGCGCAGAAGCAGCCCTGCTACGAGGCCCCCGAGCTGCGCTCGGCGGCGGCCACCGACGCCGCGGAGCTGGTCTACGCCCTGGGCGCGACCCTGAGCTTCGCGCTCACCGGGAGCCCGGTGGCCGAGGTCCGCCGCGGCAAGCGCTTCGACTACCTCCCGCTGACCCTGATCGAGTGGATCCCGCCCCGGCTGGCGGAGCTCCTGGCCCAGGCCACGGCCCCCGACCGCGCCCAGCGCCTGGGGACCCTCGAGGCGCTGGCCGCCCCGCTGCGCGAGCTCCTGGGCAAGGACCCGAGCGCGCTGGACTCGGCCAGCGACGACGACCTCGAGCCCTTCGAGAACACCATGAGCTTCGACACCGAGGAGATCGACCCCGACCTCTTCCGCCAGCGGTAGGCGCGGGGGTTGCGCGGTCCTGCGTGAAGCTCCGCCCGAACGCGGGCGTGCCGCCCGTCCCTCCGAGAGCTGAGGACGTTACGGAGCAGCTGTCCTACCCGTGGGTGGGGGAGCGGCCGGCCGGGGAAAACCGCGAACGCAGCCGAAGCGAGCGGAGCCGGTTCGCCGCCTCCTCCCGCACTCGGGGTAGGGAGCAGCTTGCTCCCGGTGTCAGCCGTCCACTCTCGGAGGGTGGGGGTCGGGGAGGCTTCCCGATCGAGGGCGCTACGAACGCCCTCCCTCCGAGAGCTGGAGGGACGTTCATACCGGGAGCGAGCGCCCTCCTGGTGCGACCGTGTTGCGGGGAAAGGAGACGAACCCCGAGAACGCGCTGTGAGCAGCTGGTTCGCCGCCTCCCGCACTCGGGTAGAGCAGCTTGCGTCCTGTCAGCCGTCCACCCTCCGGAGGGTGGTCGCCGGGGAGGCTTCGCGAGGCTTCGAGGGCGCGCCGAACGCCCTCCTCCGAGAGCTAGAGGGACGTTCATACCGGGAGCAGCGAGCTGCTCCCCTACCCGCGAGTGCGGGGAGCGGGCCGGTGTGGCGGGGAATGGCAGGGGCAGGGGCAGGGCGCCTAGCCTAGAACAGGTAGCTGGCGCCGAGGTGGAAGAACCACTGCTTGGAGCTGTAGTAGCTCTGGCTGGCGGTGAGGCCCGGGTCGCGGCGGCCGCGGCCGCTGGTGTGGAAGCCGTGCTCGATCGCGGCGTTGAGCTCGAGGTCGCCGATCCAGTAGCCGGCGCCGAAGGAGACCATGTTCCCGGTGAACCCGGTGGTGGGCACGCCGCCCTGGGTGTGGGCGTTCACGGGGTTGCGCTGGATCACGCCGCCCAGGCGCAGGGTCAGGTCCTCGGTCGCGGCCACGGCGGTGTAGGCCGAGAAGGTCCACACGTTGCGCCAGCGGTTCTTGCTCACCGAGTCGAGGGACGTGCTCCCGATCACGAAGTTGAGGTCGGTGTTGGAGCCGTTCTTGAGCGAGACGATGTTCTTGCGGAAGGCGCGGTGCCACTCGGTCCAGGCGATCTCGGCGCCGATCAGGACCCGGTCGTGGGGGCGCAGGACCATGCTCATGCGGATCTGGCGCGGCACGCGCAGGCCCTTGAGCTCCACGTCGTACTCGGCGACGAAGCCGTTGTTGCCGCCGTCGGGCAGGGTGGAGAGGAACAGGTCGCGGATCACCGGGTCGAGCCCGGACAGCGCCGAGGCGAAGGTCGCGCTGGCGTCGATCGTGGCGTCGCCCTCGAACCCCAGCGGGTCCCAGCTCCGCGGGCGGTAGCTCAGCCCGAGGGCGAACTGGTCGGTGGGGCGCAGCGAGAGCGAGAGGATCCCGCTGAACTGGACCGAGGTCAGGTCGGTGGTGAACAGGGTCGTGGGGTCGGTGGCCCCGTCGCTGGCGAACAGGTTGAGGAAGTCCGCGTAGGTCGGGTTCCCCGGCAGGGCCACCCCGTTGATCGTGGGGCTGCCGTTGAGCGGGGTGTCGCCGCCGCCCACGAGGCTCGTGGTGTCGACGGCGGAGTAGATCGCGTGCAGCCCCAGGCCGAAGGCCAGCCACTTGTTGGGGCGGTAGGTCATGTTGAAGGCGCCGGCGATGAACGTGATCGCGCTCTTGAGCTCCACCGTCTGGGGGAACGTGGTGTAGCGCACGTCGTTGCTGGCGGAGCCGCCGGCCATGTCGGGGTAGATCCCGAAGCCGAAGGTGAAGCGCTCGAGCGCGCCCAAGGACGGCGTCGGCGGCTCGTCGTTGCCGTCGTAGGGCACCCGCCCGGGGGCGAACACCATGCCGAAGTTCCCGCCGGGGGAGAACGAGTCACCCTCGAAGTCGTTGAGCGGGTTGCGCATGACCCGGGTGCCCTGGAAGGCGAACACGTGCAGGTCGACGCGGTGGTCGAGGTTCCAGGCGATCCCCGACGGCATGCGGAACATGCTGAAGCCGTCGCCGCCGGCGGGGAGGCTCACCGGGCCCTTGGGGCCCACGAGCAGCGGGATCGGGCCGTTGCTGGCCTGGGCGACCTGGACGCAGAGCAAGCACGCCGTCGCGAGCATGCTCGCGCGGCGGAGCGGACGTCGCAGGCGGTCGACGGGGGTCAGAGATCTCCGCGCACGGTCAGGCGGTTCTCGCCGAGCTCGACCGAGGTGTTGGAGAGCTGGAGCCCGTAGGGCAGCCCCGGGATCTTGATCGGGGCGATCGTGAGCGAGTAGCGCTGGAGGAGCCAAGGCGCGAGCTGGGCGAACAGGTCCTCGATCTGCTGGTCGGGCATGTCGATCACCGGCTCGGCGACCACGTCGGTGGTCAGCTCGTTCAGCGCGACCTGGGCGTGGAAGGCGTCGGCGCGCACGTCGAAGTCGAGGTCGAGGTCGAAGGCGGCGCGGATCACGACCAGCTCCACCCGGGGCCCGCCGTCCATGTAGTCCAGCGAGACCTTGACCTCGGTCTCACCGAGCTGGAGCTGCACGCCCTGGTCGGTGACCTGGAGCACGCCCGGGGTCTGGCAGGCGAGCTCGATCACGATCGGGGTGGCCGGGTCCGGGGCCAGGGCCCGCACCTCGGGGAAGAACGGGTAGAGGATGTTCGCGTTGAGGTGCACGCCGCCGGTCTGGGGCTGGGTCCCGTCGAGGGTGTAGCCCAGGGCGGTCGAGTTCCAGAAGGCGAAGAACGCGTCGTTGAGCGCGCGCTCGCTGATCGTCGCCGTGAACATGTGCGGGCTCTGGACCGTGTCCGAGATCGCGGGCACGCCGCCCAGCCAGCGCAGGCGAGCGGGGTGGGCGCGGGTCGGGAGCGGGTCGAGCAGCGCGTCGGCGCGCAGCGCGAGGGAGCCGCCCTGGGCGCGGGCCTGGGCGATCCGCAGGTCGAGGGACGCGCCCTTGGCGACCTGGGCCGGGTCGATCGTGAAGGTCAGCGGCAGCGGCTGGCCGAAGCCGGTCAGCGCGGTGCCCAGCAGGTCGTCCACGGTGTCGAGCAGCAGGTCCTCGAGGACCTCCTCGACCTTGTTGCGGATCGTGCCGCGCACGAGGCTCAGCGCGCCGTTGAGCAGCCCCGAGGAGGTCACGGTGCGGAACCCGGTGAGGGTCACCTGCGCGGTGTTGATCTCGAGGCCCAGCGCGCGCCCGCGAGCGGCCTGGGAGGCGTCGGTCGCGGTGGCGACCACGACCAGGCGGTCGGCGGTGATCTTGACCGGACCCGGCGCGACGCCGATCGCGTCCACGATCGTGTCCAGGACCACGTTGTTCGCCGAGATCGTGGCGGTGATCCCGTCGACGGCGGGCACGAGGTCGAGGGCCAGCGGGTCATGGGCGAGCCCAGTGGCGGTGACCTTGAGCGCGGTGGTGTCGAGGAGCTGCGGGTTCGGCGCGATCAGGGCGAACAGGTCGAGCTGCAGCGCCTGGGCCTCGGCGACCTGGGCGATCCGGTCGAGCCCCGGCTGGGTGACCAGGGCGTAGAGCGCGTCGGGGGAGGCGTTGGTGTCGGGCTCGAAGCTGCCCTGGGTCACGCTGAAGGTCGAGCGGCTGAGGTTGCCCAGGCCGTCGGTGGCCTCGACGTGGATCAGGTTGAAGCCCGCGGCCAGGGGCGCGGTCGCCGCCCAGACGTTGCCGGCGGTCCCGCTGGGCTGGGCGGCGACGCCCTCCACGGTCACGCTCGCCACGCCGTCGGGGTCGTCGCACTGGACCTGCACGCCGAGGCTGAGCTGGTCGGTGGTCGCGCCGCGGGTGGGGGAGAGCAGGGTGATCTCGGGGCCCACGGTGGTGGGGTCGATGCTCGAGGCGGGGGCGGTTCCCCGGGGGAACGGGCCTTGGGGCACGTAGGGCGGGGCCGAGGTCACCGCGGCCGCGGCCGTGCTCTGGACGGGCGCCGGGTTCGACTGATTGTTGCAGCCGCAACAGATCAGGGCCGTGGCGACGGCTCCGAGGCTGGCGAGGACGAGGATGAGGGCAGAGCGGTGCATGCGCTACGTCCAGCGAAGGGTGTTCCAGGGAAGCGAGCAGCTTAACGTCTAGAGTGGTGGAAGGCTCGTACCGTATTCCGCCAATCGGCGCATGCGATCTTCCAAATCACGTGAAACGATAGGCTTATGACGCGGTGCAAGACGCGCTAGCGCGGCGATCGAGCGCCCAAATCGGGCAGCTCGGAGGCGCTCGGCGGCCGTCCAGCGCCCGATTCGCGTCAGTCCTGGGGAGCCGTTGCAATGAAAAGAGTTGGCCCTGAGAACGAGCCGTACTGGCAGCCTGGCGCGCGCGAGCTCGCCGGCGACGGCGAGGCGCAGTATCAGGAGGAGACTCCGGCCACCCCCGAGGACGACGATCAGGAGGGATTCGCGTCCACCCTGCTCGACCTGCGCGTCGCTCGTTCGAGGAACGGGCGACGAGCGGGTCGATTGCGTGTAAGGCGTTGGGGCAGCGGGCTACGCGCGACTCGAGCGCGCGTCGGCCGTTCGGGGAACGGATGACGAGTGGGTCGACCTGCTCGTAGGCCGTTGGAGGAACGGATGACGAGTGGGTCGACCTGCTCGTAGGCCGTTGGGGTAACGGATTACGAGTGGGTCGACCTACACGTAATCCCATGGGGTAACGGGTGATGAGTCATTCGACCCGCTCGCAGTCGCTCGCATGCCTAAACGGTAGGAGCTTCTCACCGCATGAGGCCAGGCGGGTCGATGCTCGTTCACCGCAAAGGGCGCAAAGGACGCAAAGGAGCGCAAAGGCTGGCAGATCCAGACGGGGGCTGTGCAACCGGGCACATGCCTGACGATCTAGACCGGGCACCTATCTGACAGCTCCCGAGCTTCCACGGCAAACCTCTGCCACAGCAGACCTTTGCGCCCTAGGAGCATCACCCCCCCCGCGTGCAAGAGCGTCTGCGCGCTCCCGCGCGCCGAGGAAGCGCGCAGCCAGAGAGGGCCTCAGGGCTCGATCAGGAGCTGCTGGGCGAACTGGACGAGGTGGTCCTCGACGGTCTGGAACGGGTCGTCGGTGGGGAGGAAGTCGATCAGGTCCTGGGGG
The DNA here is from genome assembly GCA_041402045.1 of Planctomycetota bacterium. GTDB lineage: Bacteria > Planctomycetota > J058 > J058 > J058 > JAGQRJ01. Next base: position 26,274 of record JAWKSZ010000005.1, read on the forward strand.
TCGCTGATCGCGTAGCGCACCACGAGGTGGTTCAGGGTCAGGAGCTTGAGCGAGGACTCGGGGGTCCAGGTCAGCCCCGTCGCCGCCCACAGCTCCTGGACCCGCTGCAGGAGCTCCGCCGACCAGCGCTCGCGCACGGTCGTCGGCAGCAGGCCGTGGTCGAGCACGTGGCGCAGGAGCAGGCGCACCGCCTCGTGGTTGGCGCGGGCCAGGCGGAACACGAAGCGCACGAGCTGCTCGGTGCGCTCGGCCGGGGTGCCGGTGAGCCCCAGCTCGCCGATCGAGACGTCGAGCAGGCGCTCGTAGAGCGAGTCGATCGCCGCGCGGTAGAGGCCCTCCTTGCCGCCGAAGTGGTAGGCGAGGGTCGCGACGTTGACCTCGGCGGCGGCGGCGAGGACCCGGGTGGTCGTCGCCGCGTAGCCTTTCTCCGAGAAGCAGGTCAGCGCTGCGGCGAGGATCCGGTCGCGGGTGTTCACCCGCGTAGCTTACCAGCGGGTCCTGCGCAGCCCGCTCAGCGCCGCGTGCCCCCGAGCGCCGCGCGCAGCGCGAGCAGGTCCTCGGGCTCGGGGGCCTCGAGCACGAGCGGTGTGTCCAGCACCGGGTGCGGGACCACCAGGCGCTGGGCGTGGAGCGCCTGGCGCCCGATCCGCGGGTCCGGCCCCGCGCCGTAGAGCGCGTCGCCGAGCAGCGGGAACCCGAGGTGCGCGAGGTGCACGCGGATCTGGTGCTGGCGCCCGGTGTCGATCGCCACCCGCAGCGCCGCGGCGCCGGGGTAGCGCGCGTCGAGGGTGAAGCGCGTACGCGCCGGCAGCCCGCCCTCCGCTACGACGGCCATTTTCAAGTCGATCTCGCTGTCGGGGTCCGAGCCGATCGGCGCGTCGATCGTGCCCTCGTCCGGGGGCTCGCCGGCGACGAAGGCGAGGTAGGTCTTCTCCACGCTCCGCCCCTCGAACACGTGCTGCAGCCCGACCCGCGCCTGGACCGTCTTGGCCAGGAGGATCACCCCCGAGGTCTCGCGGTCGAGGCGGTGACAGATCCGGGGCAGCCCGCCGGGCTCCGGGCGCCCGTGGAGCACGAGCCAGTGCAGGCCCTGGATCAGGGTGTTGACCCGGGTCCGACCCACCGGGTGCACGACCAGCCCCGCGGGCTTGTCGACGGCGAGCAGGTGCTCGTCCTCGAACAGGATCCGCGGCTCGAGCGCGCGCCCGATCTCGGGGTGACGCACGGGGTCCGGCGGCGGGGGCACGGCGACGCTGACCCGCTCGCCGCGCTTGAGCTTGCGCGCCTTGCGCGTGCAGGGCTCGCCCCCGACGTCGACCTCGCCCTCCTGGATCATGGCCACGATCGAGGTCCGCGAGCGCCAGTGCAGGCGCGGGACGAGGAACGCGTCGAGGCGCTGGCCGGCCTCCTCCTCGGCCACGATCCAAGCGACCTCGCTCGGGACCTGGGACAGGTCGGCGGGCTCCTCGCTCACGCGTCCCCCAGCCGGGGGAAGGCCGTGACCAGCGTCGGCGGCGCCGGGGCCTCCTCGCCGCGCAGGCGGCGCAGCTCGATCGCGTTGGCCGGGGCCTGCCCGCGGTAGTGGTTGTTGGCGATCACCACGGTCTTCTCGGTCAGCGCCGAGAGCGCCTCGACCTGCCGCGCCCACTCCCCGAGCTCGGCCGGGGTGTAGAGGTAGTCGAAGCGCTGGTCGCGACCGGCCTGGGGGTTCCACCAGGCCGCGGCGTTGCGCCCGTGCAGGCGCACGTAGCCCAGGGCCTCGCTGGTCAGGGGCACGTCGCCGTCGAGGGTGTCGTAGCGCTGGGGCTGGTCGATCCGCGCCCAGGCGCAGCCCAGCGCGCGCAGGTCCTGGGCGGTCGAGCCCTCGCGCCAGCTCCGGTGCCGGAGCTCGGCCACCGGCTGCAGCCCCTCGAGGCGCGCCGCGATCTGGCCCAGGCGCGCGCGGTGCTCGGCGGTGGCGGCGAAGCCGTGGGGGAACTGGAGCAGGACCGCGGTCAGCGCGTCGGCGGCCACGGCGGGCTCGAGGGCGGCGCGGAAGGCGTCGAGCTCCGAGAGGTCGCCCTGGTGGGTCGCGGTCTGGGGGACCTTGAAGCTGAACCAGAACTCGCGCTCGCCGCCCTGGGTCGCGGTGTGCACCCAGCGCGCCACGCTCTCGGGGCTGGGCACGCGGTAGAAGCTGGAGTTGACCTCGACCGCGTCGAAGTAGCGCGCGTAGTAGCGCAGGGGGTCCTGCTTGGCGAGGCGCACGTCGGGGTCGGGGGCCTTGGCCGGGGTGCCGCTGAACAACGGCCCCGGGCCCGCCTCGTCCCGCGCGGGCTGGGGATAGAACGGGCCGTACCAGTCGGCGAAGGCCCAGCCCGCGGTCCCGTAGCGCACCGCGCTCACGCGCGCACGTGGGCCCGGCTGCCCTTGTGCAGCCCCTGGCAGGAGAAGGCCGCGCAGCCCTTGTGGATCGCGAAGCACTCGGCGTGGTGCGGGGCGCCGCAGCGCGCGCAGTCCTCGCGGTCGTCGTCCTCGACGTCGTCGTGGCAGTAGGGGCAGCGCGTGTCCGACGCGCGCGCGACGACCGCGATCTGGGAGTCGACGGGCACCCGGCGCCGCGGCGGGCGGAGCATGGGGCCGCGCTGGCGGAGGAGCGCGTTGAGGGTCGCGACGACCTCGGCCGCGCGGTCCTCGGAGCCGGTGTGCATGTAGCACGCGGGGGCGTAGAAGAAGCTGAGCTCGACCCGCGAGTCGCGCCGGCGGACCTCGCGCAGCTCGTCGAGCTCGACGGTCAGGCGGCGGCTGGCCTCGAAGGGCGCCAGCCAGGGCAGGCGCTGGGCGAGCCAGGCGAGCACCGGCTGGTACTCGACGAGGCGCGTCGGCGTGAGCACGACGCGCCTCGAGAGCGTGAGGCAGGCGAAGAACGCCAGCGCCACCCCGAGCGCGACGAGGCCGCCGAGCACGGGGTGGAACTGCATTTCGAACACGGCCGCGAGGAAGATCCCCCCGAACCCCAGAGCCAGGCTCCAGGGGAGCGGTCCGCCGCCAGCCGGTTCCTGCACCCTACGCTAGTAGGTGTTGCAGACCTCGATGATCAAGTCGAGGGCCTGGTTCAGGTCGGCCTCGGAGATCACCAGGGCGGGGGCGAAGCGGATCGTGGTCTCGTGGGTGTCCTTGGCGAGCACGCCCTTGCCCATGAGGTCCACCGCCACGTCGTGGGCGTTGGGGGTGGTGAACTCGACGGCGAGCATGAGCCCGCGCCCGCGGACCTCCTTCAGGTTCTTGGAGGTGATCCCCGCCTTGAGTCGCTCGACGGCCTTGGTCCCCAGCGCCAGGGCCTTGGCGCAGAGGTCCTCGTCGATCAGCACGTCGAGGGCGGCGATCGCGGCGGCGGCGGCCATGGGGTTCCCGCCGTAGGTCGAGCCGTGGCTGCCCGGGTCGAACACGCCCATGACCTCCTCCTTGGCCGCCACGCAGGACACGGGGTAGAGCCCGCCCGAGAGCGCCTTGCCCAGAATGATCAGGTCGGGGCGCGCGCAGGCCTTGCCCGCCGAGGGGCAGTCGCTCTGGAAGGTGCAGCCCGGGTTCTTGGCGCAGGCGTGCTGCCAGGCGAACATGCGCCCGGTGCGCCCGAGGCCGGTCTGGATCTCGTCCCAGCACAGGAGCACGTTGTTCTCGGTGCACAGCTTGCGCACCCCGACGAGCCACTCGTCCGAGGGCATCTTCACGCCGGCCTCGCCCTGGATCGGCTCGAGGAGCACGCCGGCGGTGTTGGGGGTGATCGCCTGCTTCAGCGCGTCGAGGTCGTCGTAGTCGACCTGCACGAAGCCCGGGGTCACCGGGCCGAAGTCGGCGTAGGCGCCGGGGTCGTCGGAGAAGCCCACGATCGGTCGTGCGCCCGTGGAAGTTGCCCTTGGCGACGATGATCTCGGCCTTGTCCTGGGGGATCCCCTTCTTGCGGTAGCCCCAGCGGCGCATGGCCTTGATCGCGGTCTCCACGCCCTCGGCGCCCGTGTTCATGGGCAGGACCTTGGGGAAGCCGGTGACCTCCGAGATCTTCTTGAGCATGTCGCCCATGCGGTCGTTGTGGAACGCGCGCGAGGTCAGGGCCAGGGTCCCGGCCTGGTCGCTGACGGCCTTCACGATCTTGGGGTGGCAGTGACCTTGGTTCACCGCGGAGTAGGCGCTCAAGAAGTCGAAGTAGCGCTTGCCCTCGACGTCCCACACGAAGCAGCCCTCGCCCTTCGTGAGGACCACCGGGAGCGGGTGGTAGTTGTGCGCACCGTAGTGCATGTCCTTGTCGATGAAGCGCTGGGTCTCGCTGCTCACGTGAACGTCGGCCATAGGGTGGTGCCTCCTTCGTTGGGCCAAACCCTACCGCAGTTCGTGCAACCACCCCAGCCCCCCTCGCCTGACGCCGTTGAAGCTCTGACGCTTTCCACACCTCCCGCACGCCCCGCCACGACTTAGCTCCAGGCCCCCAGGTTGCAGTGACCCCCCCGGAAGAGATCGGAGGACTCCATGAAGCAGCTCGCCAACGGACTCGTGACCCGCGTCGCGCGGGTCGTGCTGTTCGGCGTGCTCGGCGCCGCGCTGGGGAGGGCCCAGTGATCGCCGCCGCCACCCGCCTACCCGGCTCGCTCTGGCGCCGCGCCAGCGACGACGCCTACACCGCCGTGGCCAGCGTGCTCGGCGTGACCACCGTGCTCGGCCTCGCCGTGGCCGTCGGGCTCCCCGCGGCGCTGCGCTGGCGCCGGGCGTAAAGACACCCAGATCCTGAAAGCCCGGGAGTAGAGCTTTACACCAGCTCTCCCGCGGGGACCCCTTCGTCACTGGACTTCGCCCCCGGCATGCCTCATGCGCAACGCCGAGCGAAGAGAGTCAACGAAGGACGCCCCCCATGAAGACGACGCTCAGCCTTACGTTTTGCGCCCTGCTCCTCGCCGGCTGCGGCAGTTCGAGCAGCGGGAGCTCGACGCAGCTCCAGGCCGGCTCGACCGCGAGCGGATCCAGCGGCGCCCCGGTCGCGGCCCTGCGCGCGGTGGCCGTGCACTCGGAGCTGTGGCGCAACGACGAGTCCCCCGCGCAGCAGCCCGAGGTCCATGTGCTGGTGAGCGGCGCGCCGGCCAACGCCCTGAGCCTCGAGGTCGATCGCGGCCAGGGCTACAACGACACCGGGCTGGTGGCGGTCGACCACTCGGGCTTCGTCGAGTTCGTCTTGCCCGCGAGCCGGCCTCCCGTCGCGCTCCGCGTCCGGGCCGGGGCCCAGCTCTCAAACGAGGTCCTGCTCCCCGTAGGCGGCTTCCCTCCGGGCCACATGGACCTGGTCCGCCCAATCGGGACCTACCTCCTCGACGTCACCCGCTCCACCTCCGACGCCACCCTGGGCTGGAACGACCTGGGCGCGGAGAGCTACCTGCTCATGACCGGCAGCTACACCGAGACCTTGCGCACGAGCATTGGGATCTACGCCGACTTCGAGCCCGAGGCCGTCGCCGAGGTCGACGGCTCGCTGCGCTCCTGGCTGCCCGGCGCCGCGGCGCGGACCACGTTCCTCGCGCCGAGCGGGGGGAGCCTGCGCCCGGGCCTCAAGGGCGCCGTGGTCTACGCCCTCGACGCCTCGGGCTGGGCCGTGCGCCACGACACCGACGGGTCTCCGAGCCCCTCGGGGCGGCTCGCGTCGGCGCTCTACACGTTCCGCCTGCGCTAAACGCGCTCTAGAGGAAGACCTCGGCCCGAGAGGCCGCGGCGCCCGCGGGGGTGACCGCGGTGCCGTGGGCGTAGACCGTGCGCAGCTTCTGCAGCGCGTCGAGCCGGGCCAGCCCGGCGTCGGTGATCGAGGTGTTGCGCAGGTCGAGGCTCTCGAGGCTCAGGAAATCGATCAGGGTCGCGAGGCCCGCGTCCGTGATCGCCGTGCCGTCGAGGGTGAGGTCGCTGAGGTCCCTCAGCGCGCCCAAATACGGGAGCCCGGCGTCGCTGACCGAGGTCTCCGAGAGGTCCAGGATCCTCACCCCGGGAACGCGCCGAAGTGCGTCAGGCCGTCGTCGGTGACCTGGGTCTGAGCGAGGTTGAGCGCATAGAGCTGCGGGTGCTCGCCGAGGAGCGCGACGTCCACGTCGCCGGTCGGGGTCCCGCGCAGGTCGAGGAGCCTCAGGCTGCGGGTGCTGAGCGCGATCAGCGCCGCGCCGTCGACCTGGGTCCCCGCGAGCTGGAGGATCTCCAGCTGCGACCAGCCCGCCAGGTGCGGGCCCACCTCGCGGGTCAACCGCGAGCCGCTGGCCTCGAACGTCCGCACGCCGCGCAGCGCGGCCAGCGGCGCGACGTGGGCGTCCTCGATCGGGAGCTGCCCCAGGCCGAGGGTCGTCAGGCCTGGGCTCTGGGCCAGGTGCGCGAGCCCGGGGCCCTGCACCTGGCTGCGCTCGAGGCGCACGGGTGAGCGAGGTCGAGCCCGCGAGCCCGCGAGCCCTGCGTCGCCGACCCCGTGGACTGCGGGTCAGCTGGCGCAGGCGGTCCAGCCGCGCGAGGGTCTCGGCCTACGTCGTCGTCGACCTGGGTCGGTGGGCCAGCACCTCCAGCCGCAGGCCGGCGAGGTGCCGCAGCCCCGCGGAGGTGACCGGCGAGCCGCGCAGGCGCAGCGAACGCAGCGCGAGGCACCCGCCCAGGGACGCCAGGTCGGCGTCGCTGACCTGGAGGTCGTTGAGGTTCAGCTCTGCCAGGGCGGGGAGCTCGACCAGCCGCGCGATCCCGGCGGAGGTGACCCCCTTCAGCCAGTGGGCGACCCGGCGCACGGGCAGCCCCGCGAGCAGGCCCAGGGCCTCGTCGTCGACGGGCCCCTCCCAGCCCAACTCGATCCCGCGCTCCTGACAGAAGCGGCTCGCGTCGTGGTCGCCGACGTGGTCGGCCAGGCGCAGGGCCTGGGCGCTGGCGCGCCCCTCGCGCAGCGCGCTGGTCCAGGCGGCCTGGACCGCGGCCTCGTCCTCCGGGTCCCGGGACAGCTCGCGCTCGGCGCGGCCCCGGCGCGCGTCCACTACAGGACCTCGCTCAGGAACGCTTGGGTCCGGGCTTCGCGGGGCGCGTCGAAGAGCTGCTCGGGCGGGCCCTGCTCCACGACCTGCCCCTTATCCATGAACACGACGCGGGTCGCGACCTCGCGGGCGAAGCCCATTTCGTGGGTGACCACGAGCATGGTCATGTCCTGGGCCAGGGCGCGCATGACCTCGAGCACCTCGCCCACCATTTCCGGGTCGAGGGCCGAGGTCGGCTCGTCGAAGAGCATGAGCTTGGGGCGCATGGCCAGGGCGCGCGCGATCGCGACGCGCTGCTTCTGCCCGCCGGAGAGCTGGGTCGGGTAGGCGGCGCGCTTGTCGGCGATCCCGACCTTGCCCAGGAGCTCCAGGGCGTGGGCGTCGGCCGCGGCGCGGGCCTCCCCCCGCACCTTGAGCGGGGCCAGGGTCACGTTGTCGAGCACCGTGAGGTGGCCGAACAGGTTGAAGTGCTGGAACACCATGCCCACGTCGGCGCGCAGGCGGTTCATGTCGGTCTCCGGGTCGAGCACGTCCACGCCGAGCACGCGCAGGGTGCCTTGCTCCGGGTGCTCGAGCCCGTTGAGCGAGCGCAGGGCCGTCGACTTGCCCGAGCCCGAGGGACCGATCAGGACCACGATCTCGCCCTCGGTCACCTCGAGCTCGAAGCGGTCGAGGGCCTGGATCCCGCCGGGGAAGGTCTTCGAGACCCCGCGGGCCTCGACCAGGAGCGGCGTGGCCTCGCTCACCGGATCGCCTGCTCGCGGTGTCCGACGCCCAGCCAGCGCTCGAGCCAGCGCACGCCCAGGCTCAGGAGCACGCAGATCACGAGGTAGAGCAGGGCCACGGTCAGCCAGGGCTCGAAGGTCAGGTAGCTCCGCCCCTGAATGTCCTGGGCGCGCTTGGTCAGCTCCTCGAGCCCGATCACCGAGGCCAAGGAGCTGTCCTTGACCAGGGCAATGAACTCGGACGCGAGCGGGGGCAGGATCCGGCGGAAGGCCTGGGGCAGGATCACGTAGATCATGGCCTGGGCGTGGCTGAGGCCCAGGCTGCGCGCGGCCTCCATTTGCCCGGGGTCCACGCCCTGGATCCCGGCGCGCACGATCTCGGCGATGTAGGCCGCGGTGAAGCAGCTCAAGGCGCACACCCCGGCCTTGAACGAGGTCAGGGTCACCAGGCTCTCCAGCGCCTTCCCGATCACGAAGTACCAGATCATGACCTGGACCAGGAGCGGGGTCCCGCGGATCAGCTCGACGTAGACCGAGCCGAACAGCCGGGCGCCGGGGTCGTGGGAGGTGCGGCACAGCCCGACCAGGACCCCGATCGGGAGCGCGAAGCACAGGCTCAGCGCGGCGACCCCCAGGGTGTAGCCCAGGCCCTTGAGCAGGAGCCCGGAGTAGTCGCCGAAGAAGCGCCCCCACTGCCACTGGTAGGAGAAGTTCCGCCCGGCGGTCAGCGCCAGCGCGAGGAACGCCCCGAGCGCGGCGGCGTAGATCGCGTAGCGGATCAGGCGGATCCGGGTGGTGCGGCGCACCGGGCGCTACTCGCCGGCGCCGCCGGGGGTGGGCGCCGGCGCCTCGGCGGCGGCCGCGGCGCGCTTCTCCTTCTGGTCCTCGACGGCGCCCTTCCCGAAGTGCTTGGCGACGAGCGCGTCCAGGGTCCCGTCGGCCTCGAGCTTCTTCAGGGTGCGGTCGAAGGCCTGACGCAGGAGCCCGCTGTCCTTGCGGAACGCGGCGGCGATCGCCTCGGCGGTGAACGGCTTCCAGATCCCCTCGAGCTCGTCCGGGCGCTGGTCGCGCACGTACTTCTCGAGGTAGGGGCGGTCGAACACGACGGCGTCCGCCTTCTCCTGGATCACGGCCATGCAGGCCATGTCGGTCTTGGCGAAGCGCAGGAGCTCGGCCTTGGGCGCCGACTTGCGCACCGCCTGCTCGCCGGTGGTGCTCTCCTGCACGGCGACGATCATGCCCTCCTGGTTCAGGTCCTCGAGGCTCGAGATCCGGTCGTCGCCCTTGCGCTTCACCACCACCTGACCCACGTAGTAGTAGGGGGTGGAGAAGTCGACGGTCTGCTGGCGCTCGGGGGTGACCGACATGCCGCTCACGATCGCGTCGGCCTTGCCCGTCTGGAGCACGCCCACGATCGAGTTCCAGGCGACGTTCTTGAACTCGACCTCGACGCCGAGCTCCTTGGCGAAGGCGCGCACCAGGTCCACGTCGTAGCCCACGGGCTGGTCGCCCTGGGGGTCGAGGACCTCGAACGGGTCGTAGCCCACGTCCATGGCCACGATCAGCTTGCCCCGGGCCTTGACCTTGTCGAGGCCGTCGGCGGCGGCGGGCCCGCCCGAGGGGCAGGCGCTGAGGGTGAGCGCGAGGAGCGGCAGCAGCAGGCGACGCATGGGGGAGTCCGTTCTACTTGAGCAACATGCCCGCGACGGTGGCGGTGAGCAGCGCGGCGATCGTGCCCGCGACCAGGCGGAAGCCGATCTTGGCCAGGTCGGAGCGGCGCCGGGGCGATCTCCCTCGATCCCGCCGAGCTGGATCCCGATCATCAGAGCCCAGGTTCGCGATCCCGCACAGCGCGTAGGTCGCGATCACGACCGAGCGGGGCCGAGCATGTTCGCTGCCGGGGCTGGCACATGCCGGAGAGCTCGAGGGTAGGCGATGAACTCGTTGACCACGGTCTTGATCCCGATCAACTGCCCGACCTGGCGCGCGTCCTCCAGGGCACCCCCATGAGCCAGGCCAGGGGCATGAGCAGGAAGCCCAGGATCTTCTGCAGGCCGAGGGTCCGCCAGCCGGACTCCCACCAGGCGCTGTCGGCCTGGGCCTGCTCGGCCGCGTCCATGTCGGCGTAGGCCTTGGGCGCCGGGAGTGCCACGCCCTGGAACCCGGGCTGGTCGGCGGAGATGACCCCGGCCCGAACACATCCGCGGGCCTTCGATCTGGGCCGGCCTTCGTGGCCGGGCTGAACACGAGCTGCACCGCCAGGGACTCGGCGGGGTGGCGGGTTCCCGGTCCTCCGCCGTGGCTGGCGGTGGCCGCGGTGCGCAGGTTGCTGCCGCGGCGGTCTCCTCGCCAGGTCAGCAGTGGCAGCCTCGATCGCGCCCCGCCTCGGAGCCGCGAGGCGCCTGGCGCCGGCGACGCGCTGGGTCCAGGGTGCCGTAGACCAGGTTCGCGACGGTGTCCGGACTTCGTCGATCCCCATGCTGAACAGGGCGACCAGGGCGGGCGGAACGCGAGGAGCATGGCGCCCACGTTCAGGGCCAGCTTGAGGCCCTCGCTCGCGCCGCGGGCGGCGGCGTCGATCGCGTTCACGTCGAGCTTCTCCAGCTCGACCTTGAGCGAGCCGTAGGTCTCGCATTGGCTGGGGTCCGGCTCCGGGACCATGATCTTGGCGCACACCAGCGCCGCCGGCGCGCTCATGACCGAGGCCGAGAGCAGGTGTCCGGCGATCCCGGCGAACTGCGCCTGGAGCATGCCCACGTAGGCGGCCATGACGCCGCCGGCGACGGTGGCGAAGCCGCCGGTCATGACCGCCATGAGCTCGCTCTGGCTCATGCCCTTGATGAACGGCTTGACCAGGAGCGGGGCCTCGGTCTGGCCCACGAAGATGTTCCCGCTGGCGGAGAGGGTCTCGGCGCCGGTGGTGCCCATGGTGGCCTGCATGATCTGAGCCACCACCCTCACGATCGCCTGCATGACGCCGAGGTGGTAGAGGATCGCCATGAGCGAGCTGAACACGATGATCGTGGGCAGCACGAAGAACGCGAAGTAGGAGCCGACCTCGGCGACCTGCCCCGTCTCTCCCACCGGGCCATGGGGACCCCCAGGCCCGACGGGGACGTTGTTCACCGAGGCGAGTTTGCCGAACAGGAACGACGCGCCCTGCTCCACGGCCTTGAGGATCACGTCGAAGACTACGTTGAACTGCGCGAAGATCCACTGACCCACCGGCACGTGCATGACGAAGATCCCCAGGATCAGCTGCAGGCCCAAGCCCCAGGCCACGAGCTTCCAAGAGATCTTGCTGCGGTTGTTCGACATGAGCACGCACACGCCGATCAGGAACGCCATGCCCAGCAGGCTCTGGAAGCGCTGGGCGATCGTGGTGCCCGAGCCCTTGTCCGGGTCCTTGAGCGCTGAGAGGTCGAAGCGCTGATCGCCTTCCACGTCCTCGGCGCTGACGTCCGCGGGGGCGACGACCTGCTCCTCGGCGGGCGGCTGCGGGTCCTGCGCCGCGGCGTACTGCGAGCCCCAGGCGAAGCAGAACAGGTAGACGAAGACCAGGCCGAAGCCCCACAGCCAGCGACGGGACATAGCCACCTCCCGGAAGCGCAACAGGATACGGAACGAGCCGAGGAAGGCGAGGGAATTGCGGCGCCCGCCGCCGCCGCGAGCGAGTGCGCGGGGGCGCGGGAGGTAAGATCGCGGCCGAGGAGGCGACATGAGCGACCCCGCGCCCGTCGAGGCGGGACCGCCGCCGGCGACCGATATCGTGCGCTCCTACAAGCGCGTGTTCTCCCGGGGCCTGGCCACGATCCTGCCCACGGTGCTCACGCTGTGGATCGTGATCGCCTCCTACGCCTTCGTCGACCAGACGATCGCCCAGCCGATCGCCGACGGGATCAAGTCGCGCCTGGTCGAGACCGAGCTCGGCAACGCGATCGTGTTCTCGGTGTGGGACAACCTCGTGTTCCTGCGCAAGCCCACCCCCACGCCGCCTCCGCCGGGGCTGGACGAGACCGCGGCCGAGGCCTGGCGGATCGAGCAGCTCAAGCTGATCGACGAGGTCGAACCCCAGCGCCAGGCCGACCTGCGCAACGAGATCGACCTGCGCTTCCCCAAGTGGGTGGGCTTCGTGCTCGCCGTCGTCGCCGTGTTCGTGGTCGGCTTCGTCATGGCGAGCTTCATGGGCTCCTGGCTGTGGGGCCTGTTCGAGAGCTACGCCGGGCGGATCCCGCTGGTGCGCAACATTTACCCCGGCGCCAAGCAAATGGTGAACTTCTTCCTCTCGAGCGGAGAGAGCAGCTCGTTCCAGGCCGTGGTCGCCGTCGAGTTCCCCCGCGCCGGGCTGTGGTCGATCGGGTTCCTCACCTCGGAGGACATTCCCGAGATCTCCGAGCAGACCGGCGAGGCCGTGCGCGGGGTCTACCTGGGCACGCCGGCGGCGGGGCAGGTCGTGCTCGCCAAGGAGTCCGAGATCGTGGCGGTGGACATGACCGTCGACGAGGCGCTCAAGTTCCTCATGAGCGGCGGCGTGATCGGGCGCGACCCCGAGCGGCCCAAGAAGCCGACGGCGCTCCCCTGGCAGTCGCAACGTCTGACGCGACAAGCCTCTCAGCGCCTCGACCCGCCCGGGGCCTGAGCCGAAGCGGGTCCCAGCCGGGCCCAATCATGCGCTTGCATTCCGCCCCCGGGCTGCGCTATCCTCTGCGAGCAAGCGAGTTACGCCCCATTGGAGGTTCGCTATGCCCACGTCGAGCAAGAAGGAAATCGTCCTGGCCGTCGCGAACAAGACCGGCCGCTCCAGCGCCGAGGCCAGCGCCGTGTGCCAGAGCTTCCTGGACCAGGTCGTCGACGAGCTCGCGCGGGGTAACCGCCTGGAGTTCCGCGATTTCGGGGTGTTCGAGCTCAAGCGCCGCAAGGCGCGCACGGCCCGTAACCCCAAGACCGGCGAGGCCGTCCACGTGCCCGCGCGCACCGTGGTCGCCTTCAAGCCCGGCCGGATCATGAAGGAACGCGTCGTCGACGTCGTTCCGCAGTAACCCTCGGTCCTCCATGAATCAGCCCAGCCGTCGCCCCAACCCGGCGCGCCGCCCCAGCGCGCGCGTGGGTCGCAAGCCCTTGCCCAAGTGCACGATCGAGGTCGTCGACCCCGACGACGTGTTGATCCTGAACCTGAACGACCGCTGGCACCGGAGCTTCACCTCGAGCACCGACCGCTACCCGCTCATGATCGACGTCCCGCCCCAGTTCCTGAACCAGGGCTGGAACATGATCGAGGGGACCTACACCAACGTCGCGATCGCCGGGCACCGCAACGACGCCTCCGTGGAATACAAGATCCTGCTCGACGGCAAGGCGGTGGTGCACGTCACCTACCGCACCGAGGTCCAGCCGCAGACGTTCACCCTCGTGTTCAAGGACACCTTCAACCTCGAGGCCCGCGAGATCGACTCGGGCCGGCGCAGCGGCCGCGTGGCCGGGGGCAGCGGCGGCCGCTTCGACGACTTCATGCAGTGGTCGGACGAGGAAGAGGGCGCCCCGAAGGAGTAGCCCTTCCTCAGCGCTGGGCGACGTCGAAGGTCCGCGGGAACTCGCGCTCCACCCGGGCGCCGATCCCTCCGCCCCCTGGCTCGAACACCTGGAGCTCGACGCGCAGGCTGGTGACCCCGGGCGCGGGCTCGCCCCGAGGGTCGGTGTCGCGGAAGACCGCGAACGCTCCGCGCAGGAAGGCCGCCGAGCCCCGCTCGTCGGGGGTGGCAAGGGCGAACGTCTCGCTGCCCGCGGCCCAGCCCTCGAGCGCCTGGCGCAGCTCCGGCTCGTCGAAGGCGAACTCCCGCAGGGCGACGGTCTCCTCCAATCCCAGGTCGTCGATCCGGAGCAGGAGCCTCCCCTCGCGCCGCGCGAGGGCCTCGACGCGCCCGCCTCGCGCGAGCTCCCGCGCCTGGGACTCGACCTCGCGGAACACGCCCTCCACGACCTTCAGGGTCACGGGGCCGGGGCTGGCCACGGACGGCGCGGGCTCGGGGGTCGAGCTGCAGGCGACGAGCACGAGCGGCGCGACGGCGGTGAGGGCGCGACGGGTCCAGTTCACGGGAGCCTCCTGGCTCCAGGGATACGTCGCCGAGGTCCCGTGTGGATCACCCCGCGCATAAGGTCCCCTCAACGCAGGCGTTCGAGCCAGGCCGCCGCGTCGTCGAGGAGCGTGACCTGGGGCGACGCGTCCACCTCCGCCTGCGCCTGCTTCAAGTCGCCGGCGGCCACCGCGCCCAGGATCCGACCGAAGCGCACGCCGACCACGGCGGTCGGGGTCAAGGTCCCGAAGTCCTCCGGCGTGATCCTGGCCCGGCGCAGCCACTCCAGGGCCCCGGCCTGGAACGCGAGCTCCGCGCGCAGCCCGCGCCGGGCCTTGGCGTCGTCGCGCAGGCTCAGGAGCCAGGCGAAGGTCCAGCGCTGCGCCCCGAACTCCGGGCGCTCGGGGAAGCGCAGCGCCGCGAGCCCCTCGGCGCTGCCGCGTCCGCCGCTCACCAGCAGCCGCTTGAGGTAGTCCTGGGCGGACTCGATCTGGTAGAGCCGCATGAGCCCGTCGGTCAACGCCTGGCGCGTGACCTCGTCGTAGCAGGGGGCGTCGTGGCACCAGCGCCACCCCAGCCAGCCCACGGTCCCCGCGCGCGGCGACGCGCCCTGGACGCGGTAGGAGGAGAGGTCACGGAACCACTCGTCCCGGGCCTCCTCCAAGCGCCCGCGCGCGCCGAGGCTGAGGTTGCGCAGGTAGCGCGCGGTGCTCGCGACCCACACCTCCTCGCGGGTCGCCTCGCCGCGCAGCTTGTGGAGCGCCTCGAGCCGCGGGTCGATCGCGGCGTAGTCGGGGTCCGGGGCGAGGAGCGCCCGCCCGATCCGCCCCAGCTCGTGGCGGGGGTCCGCGTCCTGGGCGGGGTCCAGGGGGGTCACCCCTGCCGCGTCGCGGGCGGCGACCTCGAAGGAGACCAGGTCGAGCTGGCCCAGGGCGGTCGGGTGCCCGTCCCCGCGCCACAGGCCGAAGCGGCCCCCGGCGTAGCTCAGGTTGCCGCCGATCCGCAGCAGCCACTCGCCCTTGGGCTGGGCCTCGCAGGGGAACTCGCCGCGCGCGACCCGCCGCCCGTCGAGCTCGGCGTCGACGGTCACCCCCTCGCGCGGGTCGAAGCGCAGCCGCAGGGACAGCTCGCGCAGGGGGCCCAGCGCGTGCAGGAAGGGCTTACGCCAGCGCACCTCGTCCTGGGTCCCCGCCCGCAGCTCGAACACGCCGAAGGGGTCGTCCCCCGGGAGCGCCGCGAGCTCGAGGTAGAGCGCCTCGCGCTCGACGTCGTCGGCGCCGACGAGGAAGTCGTCGACCCCGCGCTCCTCGAGCTCGGGCGACTGGGGGGTGGCGTCCCGCTGCCAGCGCTGGAACGCGAGCCCGACCCGGGTCCCAGGGAGCAGGAGCGGCACCCGCAGCCGCGCGCGGAGCTCGACCGGGGTGACGCCGTCGTAGCGACAGGGCAGGCGCAGCTCGGGGCTGGTGCCGCCGTTGAAGCGGATCCGCAGCCGGCCCTGCTTGCGCTCGCAGGCCCAGGGCATGAGCACCTCGAGCCCGGGCAGGCTCGGGGTGCCGAGGTCCTTGGGGACGAAGGCGGCGACGTCGACCTGGGGGACGACCACGGACTGCTGCACGACCTCCTGCCCCGACGCTGACTCGGGGGGGATCGGGCGCGGCCGCGTCAGGGCCACCCCGAGGACCCCCGCCGAGCCGAGGAGCGCCGCGGCCACGCCCAGGGCTGCGAGGTGCACGAGCTTGGGGCGGCGCCAGCGCCGGCGCGCGAGCACCGGCTCCCCGCGCAGGTAGCGGCGCAGCTCGTCGGCGAAGGCGTTCGCGTCGGGGTAGCGGCGGAAGGGGTTCGTCTCCAGCGCGCGCATGCACACGGTCTCGAGGTCTCGCGGGATCTCGCGCGACAGGGTCCGGGGGGTCAGATAGCCCGAGGTGAGGTTGGTCATGAGCTGCGGGATCGTCTCCCCCTCGAAGGGCAGCCGATCGGTGAGGGCCTCGTAGAGCAGGACCCCCAGGGACCACACGTCCGAGCGCTTGCTCGTCGCCTCGGCGTTGCGGAAGGCCTCGGGGCCATCCACTGCGGCGTCCCCACGAGCTGTCCGGTGTGGGTCAGGCGTCGCCAGGTCCAGGGCCGTGGCGATCCCGAAGTCGGCGAGCCGGGCCCGCCCCGCCTGGTCGACGAGCACGTTCGAGGGCTCACGTCGCGGTGCACGATCCTGGCCTGGTGGGCGACCCCAACGCCCGGCGACCTCGAGCAGTTCACTGCACGCGCTGCTCGAGCACCGCGTGGACCAGGTCAGTGTAGCTCGCGCCCCCTCGACTGTGCTCCATGACCAGGTAGGGTCGCCTGAGGTGCTCCCCGGCGTCGTGGATCCCCACGATCCCCGGGTGCCGCAGCCCGCCGAGCACCTGACCCTCGCGCAGGAAGCGCTCACGGCGCTGGCCCTGCACGGCGCCCTGGAGCACCTTGATCGCGACCTCGCGCCCGGAGGACAGGTCGAGCCCGCGGAACACGGTCGCCATGCCCCCGCGCCCCAGCTCGTCGAGGAGCCGGTAGCGACCGTTGAGCACGGGGCGGGTCACCCGCGCGCTCCTGCCCCGCCGTCAGCGCCTACGACGACGCGCCGCTCCCAGACGACGCCGGCGCTTCTTGCGCCGGAGGACCGGACGCCGAGGGCCGTCGTCGTCCTCGTCCTCCTCCTCCTCCTCGTCGTCCTCCTCCTCCTCGTCTTCCTCGAGCTCGTCCTCCTCGTCCTCGTCCTCGTCCTCGTCGTCCTCCTCGTCGCCCTGGACCTTGAGGCGCATGGAGGCGGTGCGCACGATCTCGAGGCGCATGGACGGGGTGCGGATCCCCATGAGGGTCAGGTGCGCGTACTCGCGGACCTCGGTCGAGGTGTCCTCGAGCAGGGGCAGCACGTGGGGCACCGCGTCCCGGGCCTCCTGGCCCAGGTGGAACAGGACCATGAGCGCGCCGACCTTGGCCAGCTCGTTGCGCTCGCGCTGGAGCACGCGGACCATGTCGGCGGTGGTGGTCTTGGCGTCGGGCGAGACCTCGATCACCTGCATGACCGCGGCGCGGCTGACGTCGGCGTTCTTGTCGCCGAGGGCCTTCACCAGGTGCGGCAGGACCTCCTTGCGCAGGCGCTGGAAGGTGCCCAGAGCCTCCACCGCCTTGAGGCGCACCGCCGCGCTCTCGTCCCGGGTGGCCTTCCCCAGGTGCGGGATCGCGTCGACCACGAGGTTCGTGTAGCGCTTGCGCGAGAGGTAGTGCAGGCCGACGACCCCCGCGTAGCGCAGGCGCCAGCGCTCGTCCTTGAGCGCGTCGAGCATGGGCAGCACCGCCCGGTCGCCGATCTTGCCCAGGGTCGGGAGGAAGCTCTCCTCGAACTCCACCAGCGCCCCGCGGGCGCTGCTGCAGCTCTTGGCGATCCGCCGCAGGATCTTGGCCGCGCTCTCGCTGTAGGTGTGCTTGTCACGCCCGCCGCTGCCGCCCGCGGACACGCTCTCGCTGATCGCGTCCTGGAGCTCGCGCTGCCGCTGCTTGCGCCGCCGGGCCTTGGCCTTGCGCTGACGCTCGGCCTCGTCCTCGCCGTCCGCCTCGCCGGGCAAGGGCGGCGGCGTGGCCTTGGCCTTGGGCTCGCGCTGCTTGGAAGTCGCCGAGGCCTCGGGCGGCTTCTTCTTGCGCTTCTTCTTCTTGCGCGGTCGATCGGACACGGCTCACTCCAGCCCTCGCATTCTGCCGTGATATGCGACTCCCCGCGAGGGGGCACGCCGTCGCGGGGAGCCGGAGCAGGGAACCGGAGTGGAGCTACTGGAGCTTGCTCTCCAGGGTCTGGATCACACTCTTGACCGCCTGGTCGCCCATGATCCCGCCGCCGCAGTCGTGGAAGTTGACCGAGAGCCGGTGCTTCACCACGAGCGCGCCGTCGACGAAGTCGTAGTCGAGGGCGGAGCGCCCGGTCTCGAAGCGGATCGCCTTGACCTGCTCCAGGACCGCCTCCTTGTACATCGCGTCCTGGAACATTTCGGCCAGGGCGCGCTCCACGGGGCGGTAGTAGGCGTTGTAGAAGCAGGTCTTGAGCCGCTCGTCGTCCCAGTTCCAGCCGGCGATATCCTCCGGCAAGCAGCTGCCGTCGTACTGGATCTCGAAGGCGGTCTCGAGCTGCTGATTGAGCTGCTCGCCGAGGGCGGCGTTGTGGGCGTCCAGGGTGTGCTTGATCTTGCGGGTGGCCAGGCTCATGTCTTCCTCCTCTGAGCGTTGTGGGCGAGGTTCGAAGCTGAACCTCGCCGCGTCCTTCCGCTCAGCCTCTAGGCAAGGCCTGAACCGGCGCAACCCCTGCGGTCTCGGTGGGAGTGTGCACTTCGGGCCTCCAGCCGTGCCACCCGGCGAGCCGGGTCAGCGTCCAGCTTGGTCACCGAAAACCAGAGTGCACGATTCTGAGCGGGCGAGAGTGGCTCCTCATATCGTCAGCGATCGGCGCTCGCTCGCCCGCTCAGGATCGTGACTCTGGTTTCTAGTAGAGGCTTCGCTGGGTCGTGACGTGTCCTGCAGCCGAGTCTCCCGAACGCCAGCGCTCAGGCAGAGCTTCCAGTAGCTAAACGGAAGCGATTCGGTGGGAGGTCAGCACGTGGTCTCAGTGCTGACCACTCAGAATCGCGCACGTCCGTTTAGGTGACGTGAGACGACGTCGCGCAGGAGCGCCGCCTCGACCGTCGGCTCCCCCACCGCCCGCGCGGCGAAGACCACCGCGCACTGGGCGTGCACGCGGAAGAGCTGGGGGTGCTGGGTGCTGCGCCCGGCCTCGAACGCCGCCTGCAGCGCCCAGCGCGCGGCGGGGGCGTCGGGCGGGTAGGCCGGCTGACCCATGACCAGCGGCGTCGCGGGGTCGAGCCGGCGCAGCTGGTCGTCGACGCCGTCCTGTGCGTCGCCGTCGTCCAGGTCGAGGAGCAGGTCCCCGAGGGCGTAGAGCAGGCGCCCGACCGCCGCGGCGTCCGCGGGGTCACAGGCCGGCGCCGCCGCCCGCGCCGCGCACAGGGCGAGGCGCACGCAGTCGCTCAGCGGGCTGGCCCCGAGGTAGGCGTCGGCGCGCTCGGCCAGGTCCCCGGTCGGCGTCGGGAGGTCGAGGGCGTGGGCCGCCGGGGCGTAGCCCAGGGCCGCGACCCGGCGCAGCGCCGCGGGCTCGAGCTCGCCCAGCCGCTGCCGCTGCCGGAGCAGCGCGGCCAGGGCCGCCTCGTCGCTGGCGGCGGCGCCGCGGGCCGCCTGACGCAGGGCCTCGTCGCTCACCGTCAGTCCTTGGAGATCTTGGCCAGCTCGACGGTCTGCACCGCCCCGATCTCGCCCTGGGCAATCGCGTAGACCACGACCTCGTCGGGGTGCTCTTCGATCAGGATCCCCAGGAGGTGCGCGTCGACCCAGAGCTTGATGTCCGGGAGGTGGATCGGGGTCTTGCGCGTGTCGTGAATGTCGAAGATCCCCGCGCTCTCGGTGGTCACCGGGCCGAACTGGAGCTTCCAGAGCGAGGCCTCGTGGATCAGGTCCACGGTGAAGTCGTCGAGGAAGCGGATCTCCACCGACTCCCCGGGGTTCTCTCCGGGCACCCGGCACAAGGTGCCCTCCTCGCCGCGCACCCGGCGGATCTCCACGGACAGGTGCCCGTTCCCGTCGGAGCGCACCGACTCGAACTGCTCGAAGATCGGCATGAGCACGGTGCGCGCCTCGGGGGGCAGGAGCAGGTCCAAGGAGCCGCGCAGGCCCTCGCCGGTCACCGAGACCTCCCCCAGGCGCTCGAGCAGCTCGCAGGTGAGCAGGATCCCCGGCTTCTCGGCCTTGCGGATCCGCTCGGTGCGCGCGCGGAGCTCCTCCTGGCTGAGCAGGGTCTCGTGGTCGGTGGTGAGGAAGTAGGCGCTGGCGCTGTCCTGGGACCAGGTGCGGTCGAGGGCCACCGCGAACTGCTCGTCCTGGATCTCGCTCGGGCGCAGCACGCACAGCGCGATCATGCCCGCGCCGAGGACCCCCGACACGATCCGCCCGGGGTTGCTGAGGAACACCGCCCCCAGCGCCGCCAGCCCGCCCGCCACGGCGTAGGCCTCGAGCCACACCTCGGCCTGCCCCGGGCGGAACGCCGCGGCGCCGCTGACCCCGGTCCCGAGCACGCCGCCCAGGGTCATGACCCCCAGCAGGCGCAGGGTGCTGCGCCCGGCCTCGCGGCCGTCGCAGTCGAGGGTCCGCACCCGCAGCTCGCTGGGCACCACGGCGGCGATCAGGGCGCCCGGGATCAGGGTGCACACCGTGGTCGCGATCACCGGGGCGAACACGCCGTTGTCGTCCACGTGCAGCGCCCAGCGGCACACCTCGGGCAGGGCGTAGGCCGCGAGGAACGCCCCCACGCCGCCGCCGACCGCGAGCCGGGCGGCGGAGCGCTCGGCGCTGGTGCGCCCCGCGGTCCAGGCGAACACGTCGCCCAGCCCGAAGCCCAGGGCCAGGGCCAGGAAGAACGAGGCGAACAGGCTCGCGCCGAGGAAGGAGCCCGAGCCGAAGAACGGCGTCGCGAGCAGCCCCACGTGCACGTAGAACGCGGCGAGGGCCACGCCCGCAGCGAAACACAAGAGCCGAGGTCCCATACCCCTTTATGGTCGCTGCGAGCCGCCCTGTAAAGTCCGCCCGCAGGCCGAGCCCTCCCACACGGCAGCACGCACCAGCCGAGCTGGTGCGTGCGGTTCGATCGCGAGTCCAGATCCGTTCGAGGAGACGTCGTCGCCTGCGCCTGCAGTCGGAGCGCGCGCTCGGGGGCCTGGCCCCGAGAGGCGCGACCCTGGAAGGCCTGCTACGAGAAGCAGCCCTGCGCTTCCTCACGGGAGCTGGCGAACTGGAAGATCGCGGACAGGCCCAGGAGGTCGAACACCTCCTTGACCGGGGGGGAGGGCTTGAGGAACACGATGTCCCCGCCGTTCTCCTTGGCGCGCCCGATCGCGCCCACGAACACACCGGCGCCGGCGGAGGAGATGTACTGCAGCTCCTCGAGCTTCACGATCAGGCGGAAGCAGTTCTGGCGGAACACCGAGTTGATCAGCTGTTCCATCTCCTCGAAGGTGTGGGCGTCGAGGAAGCCCTTGGCCTCGATGTAGCACACGCCCTCGGGCAAGGTCTCCTGGTTCAGCTTCAGGTCGGGCACGGTCGTTCTCCTCTGTCTCGGTCTACTCGGTCTCGGACTGGGTTTGAGGCTCGGGCTCGGGGAGGCGCTTGATCATGACGAGCTCGTTCACGCAGTGCTGTGCGTCCTGGGTGAACTTGACCTCGTCCATGATCTGCCGCATGAGGAACATGCCGAGTCCCCCCTTGAGGCCCTTGCGAATGTGTTCGTGAATGTCGACCTCGGAGCTCAGCCGGTCCCCCGGCTCGAACTTCACCCCGTGGTCGCGGATCACCACCTGGATCCGGTCGGGGTCGAGCTCGAACTCGATTTGGATCTCGCCCTGGTCGCCGTCGTAGGCGTGCTCGACCACGTTGGCCAGCGCCTCGTCCACGGCGACCACGATCTTGTTGCGCCAGGTCGGGTCGAAGCTCGAGTCGTCCAGGAGCTCTATGACCACCCCGCGCACGGCGCTCAGGTGGGAGCTGTCGTTGGGGATCGAGACGCTGCGCCGGACGGTCACGCGCTCTCCGTCACGGCCAGGGTCGTGATCGTGATGTCGTCGGACTGCTCGGCGTCGCCGCGGTGGTCGTCGAGGGCCTTGACGATCGCCTGCACGAACTGGTCGGAGGGCTTGCGCGCGTGCTCACGCACGAGCGAGTAGAAGCGGTCGTCGCCGAACTCCTCGCTCGCGTTGTTCATGGCTTCGTTCACGCCGTCGGTGTAGGTCACGATGCGATCGCCCGGGTGCAACTGAACTTCGACCTCCTGGATATGGTTGTCGAAGATCGTGCCCTTGTCGAACCCCAGCGCAATTCCCTTGGGCTTGATCAGCTCGTTCTCCCCGGTCTTGGCCCGATACAGGACCACCGGGTTGTGCCCCGCGCTCGCCACCTTGAGCACGCGGGTCTTCACGTTGAGCACCATGTAGGCCGCGGTCACGAACATGCCGCGGCGAATGTCCTTGGCCAGGATCCGGTTGACCTTCTTGAAGGTGTCGGCGGGGGAGACGTTGCGCACCGAGGCCAGACGCACCAGCGAGCGCGCCATGGTCATGACCATGGCGCCAGGGACGCCCTTGCCCGCGACGTCGGCCACGATGATCCCCAGGTGGGTCTGGTCGATCACGATGAAGTCGTAGTAGTCGCCGCCGACTTCCTTGGCCGAGTTGTAGTGGCTGTGAATGTCGATCCCGGGGATCTGGGGGATCCGCTCGGGGAGCAGCTTCTCCTGGATCTCCTTGGCGATGTTCAGCTCGCGCTCGAAGGACTTCTGGGCGACGGCGTTGGACTGGGCCACCCCCAGGTTGCGCACCATGATGTTGAACACGTGGGCCAGGGCGCCGACCTCGTCGCTGGAGGTGACGTGGCTCTGGTGAGCCAGGTCGCCCGCGGCGATCTGCTCCACGTCGCCGGTGATCTGGCGCAGGGGGCCGGTGAGCACCCAGGCGATCATGGCGATCAGGAACACGCCGCCCACGACCCCGAAGCCCGTGACCCACAGGATCCGCGAGCGGAGGCTGGCCTGGAGCTCCTCGAGGGAGGCGGCGTTGACGAACACCGAGACCCAGGGCGGCTTCTTACGGTTGGCCTCCCACAGCTCGGAGGGGCGCGGGGCGGGGTTGTCGTAGCCCCACTGCTGCCACTCCTTGGGGTCCTCGAGGGTCTCCCCCGTGAGCTCCTGGAGCTTGGCCACCGCCTCGCTGATCGCCTTCTCGTCGTCGTCGATCACGTGGTCGTTGAGCTGGGCGAGGATCTGCGCAATCTCCTGCTGCTTGTCCTGGCGCAGGTCGATCCGCTTGTCGTAGCGCCGCACGAGGCCGCTCGGGGTCTCGCCCTCGAAGATCAAGAGCCCCTGCTCGGCGTCGCCGCCGATCTTCTCCTGGGAGATCGCCACGCCGCCGACGGGGTAGCTGGCGACGAAGCTCTGCTCGTTGGGCTTGTCGGGCTCGTACTCCACGAGCACCGCGGCCACGATCAGGTCCTGGGACTCGACCAGGTCCTTGAGCCGCGCGTTCCAGGTCTGGATCAGCTTCTCCCGCTCGGGGGGCTCGACCCACACCTCCTTGGTCACGCTCTTGCCGTCGGCGCCGTCCACGGTGACGTCGACCTTGATGTCGCGGACCCACCACAGGCTGGGGTCGATCGCCTTCTCCAGGGCGGTGGCCATGGCGACGCCCTGGGAGTTGATCTGCGCGTCCATTTGCTGGCTGGCGATCGAGGCGGTGAGGTAGCCCTGGAAGATCATGAACCCGGCCACGACCAGGGCCGAGACCGCGCCGAGCTTGACCGCGATCGAGATCCCGCGGTTGAACGGGGTGATCGGCTCGAGCTGCTGCTGCTCGATCTTCTTCTTCTTGCCGCTGCCGCCCTTGGGCCCGCGCTTGTGCCGCCCGGTCTTCACGGGGCGGGTCTTGCCGGTCACCGACGGGCTGCGCCCGGTCTTGCTGCCCTTGACCTTGGTCCGGGCGGAGTCCTTGCGCGGGAGGTCGCCGTCGGGCTTGCTGCTCTTGACCCGCTTCGAGACGCGGGCCGTTGGTTCGCCGGCGCGCTCGCTCACAGGCTCACGCTCCTTCGGCGGGGGCTTGGGAGAGCTCGCGGTACGCGTGCTGCACGTAGTGCAGCCCCGAGATCACGCAGGCGGCGACCACCGCGTACTGCGCCAGCCGGTTGATCGTGGGGGCCCAGGGCTCCTGCGGCCAGTTGGCGACCATGGCCAGCAGCCAGGTCAAGCACGCGCTCTGGGCGAACATCTTGGCCTTGCCGCTCCACATGGCGGGGAAGGCTACCCCGCAGCTCTCGGCGTAGCCGCGCAGCCCGTCCACCAGGAGCTCGCGAGCCAAGACCGTCACGACCACCCAGGGGGCGACGAGGGACCCATCGATCGGTATGAGAAACACGAAGGTTCCGCACACGATTACCTTGTCTGCGAAGGGATCGACGATCCGCCCAAACACGGTGGCCTGGCCCCACTTGCGCGCCAGGTAGCCGTCCAAAACGTCCGTAAGACCTGCGGTTACGAAAATACCAAGGCTTACGTTGAGCCACAAGCGGGCGTTGGGCAGCAGCCCGCGCTGGACGAGGCCCAGGAGCGCGAACAGCACGATCGCCATGACCACCCGCGAGAGGGTGAGGGCGTTGGGCAGGTTGCGCGCCGAGCCCGCCACTCAGTCCTGAGGCAGCTCGGCGTGGACGTCGTAGCCGTCGGCGCGCACGACCTCGACCTCGACCAGGGCCCCCGGCGGCAGGCCCTGGGCGTCGTGAATGAAGACCAGGGGGTCGATCTCCGGGGCGTCGTAGGGCGAGCGCGCGAGCACGAGCCCCTCCTCGTCCTCGCCCTCGACCAGGACGAGCAGCCGCTGCCCGACCAGGGACTCCGCGTGGGCGAAGGCGATCGGCTGCTGGGCGGTCATGATCCGGTCCAGGCGCTCCTGCTTGACCTCGGCGGGCACGTCGTCCTCGAAGCGCTCGCCGGCGGGGGTGCTCGGCTCGTGGGAGTAGGGGAAGGCGCCCAGGCGCTCGAAGCGGAACTCGTCCACGAAGTCGAGCAGCTCCTGGAACTGGGCCTCGGTCTCGCCGGGGAAGCCGACGATGAACGTGGTGCGCAGCACGAGGTCGGGGATCCGCGCGCGCAGCTTGCGCAGGAGCTCGACGGTCTCCTCGCGGGTGTGGCGCCGGCCCATGCGCTTGAGCACCGGGGTGCTTATGTGCTGGATCGGCATGTCGAGGTAGGGCACGACCTTGGGCAGGGTGGCCATGGCGTCGAGCATGGCGTCGGAGACGTGGCCGGGATACGCGTAGAGCAGGCGGATCCAGGCCAGGCCCTCGAGCTCGCTGAGCTCGGCCAGGAGCGACTCCAGCCCGGGCTTGCCCGGGAGGTCGTGGCCCCAGTCGGTGGTGTCCTGGCTGATGATGTTCAGCTCGCAGGCGCCGGCCTCGACCAGCTCGCGGGCCTCGGCCAGCACCGCCTCGCGGGTCTTGCTGCGGAACAGCCCGCGGAAGGTCGGGATCGAGCAGAACGTGCAGGCGTTGCTGCAGCCCTCGGAGACCTGGAGGTAGGCGTAGTGCGGGGGCGTGATCCGCAGGCGGCCGGTCTGGGCCTCGACGGGGAAGCTGGGGTCCTCGGCGACGAGGGTCCGCCAGGGCGCCTGGACGGCCTCCGCCGCGGACCGCGCGTCGAGCACGCCGCGCATGACCTCGCCGATCCGGTCGTACTCGGCCATGCCCAGCACGGCGTCCACGTCGGGCTCCTGGCGCCGCAGCTCCTCGCCCCAACGCTGGGCGAGGCAGCCAGTGACGACCACGCCCTTGATCTTGCCCTCGCGCTTCCAGCCCTCGACCTCGCGGATCACGGCCAGGGACTCCTCGCGGGCCTGGTCCAGGAACGCGCAGGTGTTGACCACGACGACGTCGGCGTCGCTGGGGTCGGCGCACACCACGTGGTCCTGGGCGATCCGCCCGAGGAGCACCTCGGTGTCCACGGTGTTCTTGGGGCAGCCGAGGCTGATGATCCCGACCCGCGCAGGGGGCGCACCGGGGACCTCGGAGACGGGGAGTGGTTTGGGCATGGGTCTGGCCGGGGATCTTACCTTTTTGGACGGTCGCTCGGCCCGCGCCGGCGCCTGCCCCAGGGTAGCCCCTCGGTCGCTCCGCGCCTCCCTGGGCGCGCAGGAGATCCTCGCCTCTGAAACGACTTAGCTCCGCAGGAAGGGGGCAAAGCTGAGCCGGACTACGTCCGATAAGTGCGAAGGAGCTTGTCTGTGAGTCGTCGGGAATGGGTGCGCGAGATCTCGGGGTTGGCCTGGGGCGGCACGGGAGTCTACGTGCTGGCGAGCCTCGCCAGCTTCGACGCGGGGGACCTCCCCACGCGGATCGCGCCGGCCGCCGCCGAGGTCGGGAACCTGGGCGGCCCGCTCGGCGCCTACGCGATCTCGGGACTCTTGAAGTGGGTGGGGACCGCGGCCACCGCGGCGCTGGGGGTCGGCGCCCTGGCCCAGGCCTGGAGCCTCCTGCGCCCGACCCAGCCCGACCTCGCCTCGCGGGGTGACCCGCTGCGCCGCGCGGTGGGGGCCGTGGTCGGCCTGGTGGCGGTGGCCTCCCTCGAGCGCCTGCTGCGCAACGGCCCTGCCGGCGCGCTGCTCCACGACGCCTACCCGGCCGGCGGCTACTGGGGTGTGTTCGTGGGCGGGAACCTCGCCGCGGCCACGGGTCCGGTGTGCGCGGGGCTGCTCACGGTCCTGGGCCTGGGCCTGGGCCTGGTGCTGAGCCTGCGCACGCCCCTGGTGCGCTGGGTCCAGCGTCCGCTGGAGGAGCCGGCGCCGGTCGCGCGCCGTCGGCCCCGCGCGACCCCCCAGCCCGCGGCAGCGCCCGAGTCCGTCGACTCCGAGGCCCCGACCGCGCAGGTCGCCCGCGGCCCGATCCGCCTGGCGCCGGTCAAGCAGACCCTGCCCCCGCTCACGCTCCTGGCCAAGGGCGAGGACGCGCGCCCCAAGAGCAAGCGCAAGGACGGCCGCGCGCAGCTGATCGAGGACACCCTCAGCCAGTTCAAGGTCTCGGCCAAGGTCGCCGCGGTCGAGGGCGGCCCGGCGGTGACGCTGTTCGCCCTCGAGCTCGGGCGCGGGGTCAAGGTCCAGCGCGTGCAGGGCCTGCTCGACAACCTGGCCCTCGCCCTGCGCGTGCCCGGGATCCGCCTCCAAGCGCCGATCCCCGGCACGGGCTGGGTAGGGCTCGAGGTCCCCAACGAGGACTGCGACACCGTGCGCCTGCGCGAGCTGATCGAGCAACAGGGCTGGAAGAAGAAGGAGCCGGCGCTGCCGGTGTTCCTCGGGCGCGACTCCACCGGCAAGCCGCTGATCGCGGACCTGGCGAAGATGCCGCACCTCCTGATCGCGGGCGCCACCGGCTCGGGCAAGAGCGTGTGCATGAACGCGCTGATCGTGTCCTTGCTCATGACCCGCACGCCCAAGGACGTGCGCCTGATCCTGATCGACCCCAAGCAGGTCGAGATGACCCCCTACCGCAAGGTCCCGCACCTCCTGGCGCCGGTGGTGACCGACATGCGCGAGGCCGGCGCGGTGCTGGCCTGGCTGGTGAACGAAATGGAGGAGCGCTACGGGCACCTGGCGCGCGCCGGCGTGCGTCAGATCAGCGAGTACAACGAGCTGGGCGAGGCCGGGCTCTGCGAGCGCCTGGGGGTGAGCTCGGAGCAGCTGTTCAAGGAGAAGGTCCCCCTGCGCCTGCCCTATATCTCGCTGTTCGTGGACGAGCTCAACGACCTGATGATGATCGCGCAGAAGGAGGTCGAGGCCTCGATCACCCGCCTGGCGCAGAAGAGCCGCGCGGTGGGGATCCACGTGGTGCTCGCGACCCAGCGCCCCTCGGTCGACGTGATCACCGGCGTGATCAAGAGCAACCTCCCGGCGCGGATCGCGTTCCGCGTGGCCTCCAAGGTCGACTCGCGCACGATCCTCGACAGCTCCGGCGCGGACAAGCTCATGGGTCAGGGCGACATGCTGTTCCTGCCCCCGGGGCGCGGGCAGCCGATCCGGGCGCTGGGCGCGCTGGTCACCGACGCCGAGGTCAACCGCGTGGTCGAGGCGCTCAAGGACGCCGGCGGCGCGACCTACAGCCAGGGCCTCATGGACTTCGCCAACCAGGGCAGCGGCGGCCGGCCGCGCTCCGGGCGGCGCAGCCGCTCGGCGAGCGGCAAGCAGGACCCGAAGTATCTGGAGGCCGTGCGCGTGGTCCTGGCCCAGGGCAAGGGCTCGGTGAGCCTGATCCAGCGCAAGCTCGAGGTGGGCTACGGCCGCGCCGCGCGCTACCTGGACCTCATGTGCGAGCAGGGGATCGTCGGCCCCGCCCGCGGCGCCAAGCCTCGGGATCTGCTGATCACCCTCGACGAGTGGGAGCAGGGCCTCGGACGCCGCGAGGCGGCCTGAGGGAGCGCGTGGGACAGTCCTGTCCCCTGCGCGCTGCGGAGTCCGCTCCGCGTGGGCGCGGGAGCGGTCTTACACAGAGGCGCAGAGGCGCGGAGGAACGCTGAGGCTGCGCTGGCGCGGAAGCGCGTCGAAAGAATTTTTGGCACAGGTCGACGATTGCCGCCTAGACTCCGAGATCGCCTGGCTCCACCAGACCGTCTGGGGGCACGAGAGCGAATCGCACCTGCTGGTGCATAGCGACCGCGAAGCGCGTCCAAGGAGACTTCCATGTTGAAGAAGATCGTCGGCCTGACCGGCTGTGTGGCCCTGACCCTGACCTTCACCGGCTGCCCCAAGGAGGAGAGCAGCCCCGTGAACGAGGCGACCGAGGAGGTCAAGGACGCGGCGGACGACGCCGCCGACGCGGCCGAGGACGCCGCTGACGACGCCGCCGACGCCGCCGGCGACGCCGCGGACGAGGTCAAGGACGCCGCCGAGGACGCGGGCGACTGATTTTATGGGGGGTCTGTCCCAGACCCCCTCGCCCTCGGGGCAAAGCCCCGAGGGCTCACCCCCAAGGGGCTCGCCGCCGGCTCCGCCGGCGGCTGCGCGCTCGCGGCTTCGCCGCTCGCCGGGCTCGCCGGCGACCCAGGAGCGAGCAGGCAGCGACGTCGAGCGCGGATCCTCCGGGTCCGCGCTCGCGGTGCGTACGGGCAGGTGCTCCTCGGGGCGGGCGCGCAGGAGGGCCAGGCTCAGGAGCAGGACGCCGAGGGTCACGCCGCCGTAGGCGTTCCAGGCGTGGGCCGCGTCGCGGCCGATCAGGCCGCGGCTGCTGAGGCCCAGGGCGACCAGGGCCAGGATCGCGGGCGCCCGCCCGCGTCCAGGGACCGCGGCGATCCTCCCTGCCAGGAGCAGGGGCAGGACCAGGCAGCTCAGGTGCGGCTTGGTCGCGACCGGGGTGACCCAGGGGATCGCGCTCAGGAGCGCCGCCGCGCGCCAGCGGTCGTCGGCCGCGGCCCGGGCGCGCCAGGTCCAGAGCGTCCAGCCGAGCAGGGACAGGAGCGAGAGCGCGCTGCCCCAGCGAAACGCCACCCGCAGCGGCCACCGACCCCACACCGCGTCCAGGGGCTCCCCCGGCATGGCCGTCCCCGAGAGCCAGTGCGCGACGCAGGCGCTGAGCGAGGCGTTGGTCGGCATGGGGATCTGGTGGTCGCGGTTGTGGACGGTGATCTCGGTGAGGAAGCGCCACAGGTAGTCGGGGAGCGTGCCCACCGGGTAGCCGTGCAGCCAGAGCGCGGGGGCGCTGAGGAGCACCAGCCCCAGGCCCCAGCCCGCGCTCCAGAGCGCGACCCGCCAGCGCCCGCGGAGCAAGTAGCCGAGGACGAGGAGCGCCGGGACCAGCTTGAACACGGTGCCCAGGGCGAGGAGCAGGCTCCCCGCGCGCAGGCGGCCCTCGCGCAGCTGGCGCACGCCCTCGAGCGCGAGGCCGAGGGTCAGGACGTTGGCCTGGCCGTGATTCAGGTCGGAGAGCACGTAGCGGAGCGACGCCAAGGCGCCCACTGCGAGGGCCAGGCGCGCGCGCGCTTGGGCGTGGGGGCTCGGCGCCAGGAGCCAGATCGCGGTGGCGTAGGTGCGCACGGCGACGAGCCCGCAGCCGAGGAACCACAGGAAGCGCACGGTGTCGAAGGACAGCCGGGTCAGGGGCCAGAACAGGAGCGCGAAGGGCGGGAGGTAGAGGTAGCCGGTGGGGGTCTTGGGGGCCGCGGTCTCGGTGCGCTGGTAGAGGTCGAGGCCCTGACTCAGCCGCGCGGCGGCGTCGTAGAACGGGCGCAGGTCGCCCTCGTGGTCGCCGCTGAGCGCCGTGCGCGCGGCGAGGCCGAGGACCGCGGCGCAGGCCAGGCCCCAGGGCAGCCAGCGCTGCCAGGCCGGCGGGCTCACCGCCCGCGCTTGCGCTCTTTGGCGCGGCGGCGCAGCCGCTCGCCGAGCTCGCGCTTGCGGGTGCCCTTGCCCGAGCCGTGCTTGGACTCCTGCCGCTGGAGGAGCTCGGCGGACGCGCTCTTGCGCTCCTCGGCGGTGCGCAAGGCGAGGGGGATCGGGGGCACCTCGCCCTGGGCCAGGGCGTCCTCGATCTGCTGCACCGGCTCGATCAGCTCGGCCGGGGACTGGAAGCGATCGGCCGGCTTCTTGGCCATCATGCGCTGGATCAGGCGCTCGGTGGCCACGCTGACCTCGGGGTTCACCGCCCGCGCCGAGGGCACGGGCTCGTTGAGGTGCATGAGCATGACGTGCAGGGGCTGCTCGCCGGGGTAGGGGACCTCGCCGGTGAGCATGTGGTAGAGCGAGGCGCCCAGGGAGTAGATATCGCTGCGGGTGTCGAGCTGCTTGCCGCCGGTGGCCTGCTCCGGCGAAATGTAGGCCGGGCTGCCTACGACCACGCCGGTCATGGTCAGGGTCGACTCCTGCCCGGTGAACGTGGCGAGTCCGAGGTCGGTGAGCTTCACCTCCTGCTGGGGGGTGATCATGATGTTGTCGGGCTTGATGTCGCGGTGGACCACGCCCTGCTCCCAGGCGTGGGCCAGGGCCTCGGCCACGCTGCGGACCACGAACAGCCCGAAGCGCTCCGGGAGCTTGCCCTGGGCCTTGATCAGGTCGCTCCCGGTTTGGCCCTGGACGAACTCCATGGCGAAGTAGTAGTAGTCGCCGGAGACGCCCGCCTGGACGGCGCGGACAATGCTCGGGTGCTGCAGGCGGCGCGCGCTCTCGGCCTCGCGCACGAAGCGGTCGACGTTCTCCTGGTTCTCGGCGAGCTCGGGCTTGAGGATCTTGAGGGCCACGATCTCGCCGGTGTCGCTCTTGCGCGCCTTGACCACCGCGCCCATGGCGCCTTCGCCCAGGCGCTCGAGGAGCTGGAACCCGGCGATCGGGCCCTGGTCCTCCGGAGCCTGGGCGCCCTGCTCGGCCAGGGCGGGGTAGAGGCTCGGGGGCGGCGCCGCCGCCGGGGCCTCGGCCCCGAGGCGGCCCTGGAGCGCGACCTCGATCTCGTCGCGCTGGAGGAAGGCCAGGGGCTCGGCCACGACGCCCAGGACCACGCGCAGCTCGTCCTCGAGCTGCTCGCGCGGGGCGCTGGGGTCGAGCTGCTTCACGAGCTGGCGCACCGGCGCCAGCATGTCCTCCAGGGCGAGCTGAGCCCGGGCGTCGACCTTGGCGTGCTGCTCGGGGGTCAGGACCCCGCGCTCGACGAGGAGCTCGCCCAGGGGCTTGGCGCAGCCCTCGCGCTTGGACTCCTCCATGCAGGCGTTGAGGATCTGGTGGCCCACGAACCGGTTCTCGAGGGCCACGACGCCGTAGCAGGCGTCGGCCCGGAGCTGGGCCAGGATCTCGGTCACCAGCTCGAGCTTGGCGGCGCGCTCGGCGGGCAGACTGCCCTGGGCGCCCAGGCTCTGGATCAGCGTGTCCCCGCCCAGGGCGCGGCGCAGGTCGGCCACGTCCACGTAGCGCAGCGCGAGGCCCAGGGCTCCTGCCAGGAGGTCGTGGTCGCTGAGGTGCACACGCAGCACTGTAGGAACCCCCGCCCCGCGCCGCCACTCGGCCCTGCACTCGACTCGCTGCCCCCCTGAACCCCGTGCTAGAGTTGGGCTTCGCGTCGGCGCCGGCCCCGCCGGCTCGGGGGGTCCCCGAGAGCGGTCGACGCGCACCCTGCGTGAAGAGCCTGACCCTCGGGACCAAGAACCCCGACAAGTTTCGCGAGATCGAAGCGATCCTGGCCGCGGTGCCGGTGATCCTCGAGCCCCTGCCCGCGGACACCGAGGAGGTCGACGAGACCGGCGCGACCCTCGAG
The DNA here is from genome assembly GCA_041402045.1 of Planctomycetota bacterium. GTDB lineage: Bacteria > Planctomycetota > J058 > J058 > J058 > JAGQRJ01. The sequence continues at coordinate 57,951 of JAWKSZ010000005.1, forward strand.
GCCAACGCCGACCTCAAGGCGCGGGGCTACGCCCTGGCCACGGGCTGCTTCTGCGTGGCGGACGACACCGGGCTCGAGGTCGACGCGCTGGGCGGCGAGCCCGGGGTCTACTCCGCGCGCTACGCCGGCCCCGAGGCGACCTACGCCGACAACCGCGCCAAGCTGCTCGAGGCGCTGCGCGCCGTGCCCGCGGGGCGGCGCCAGGCGCGGTTTCGCTGCGTGGTGAGCCTCGCCAACCCCGCGGGCGAGATCCTCGCCCGGGGCGAGGGGGTGCTCGAGGGCGTGATCCTGGAGAAGGCCCGCGGGGACGGCGGCTTCGGCTACGACCCGATCTTCGCCGTGGACGGCAAGACCCTGGCCGAGATCAGCGAGGCGGAGAAGAACGCGTTGAGCCACCGCGCGGCGGCCCTCGTCGCCCTCCGCCCGCGGATCCTGGAACTGCTCTGAGGTAACCGTGGAACTCGAGCGTATTCGCAACTTCTCGATCATCGCCCACATCGACCACGGCAAGTCGACCCTCGCCGATCGCATGCTGGAGATCACGGGCGCCGTGACCAAGCGCGAGAGCAAGGACCGCATGCTCGACGGCATGGACCTCGAGCGCGAGCGCGGGATCACGATCAAGGCCGTGAACGTGACCCTCAAGTGGGAGAAGGACGGCGAGACCTACCAGCTCAACCTGATCGACACGCCAGGGCACGTGGACTTCAACTACGAGGTCAGCCGCTCGCTGGCCGCCTGCGAGGGCGCGCTGCTGCTCGTGGACGCGACCCAGGGCGTCGAGGCCCAGACCGTGGCCAACTGCTACCTGGCGGTCGAGAACGACGTCGAGCTGATCCCGGTCCTGAACAAGATCGACCTCCCGACCAGCGAGCCCGACCGGATCGCGGACGAGATCGAGAACTCCCTGGGCCTCGACTGCACCGACGCGCCCCACGTCTCCGCCAAGACCGGGGACGGGGTCCCCGCGCTCCTGGACCGGATCGTGGAGCAGATCCCGCCGCCGGTGGGCGACCCCAACGCCCCGCTGCAGGCGTTGGTGATCGACGCGATCTACGACGACTACCGGGGGATCGTGGTCTACCTGCGCATGATCAACGGCACGCTCAAGGCCAAGGAGCGCGTGCTGCTCATGTCCCGCGGGGCCAACTACGAGGTCACCGAGGTGGGCAAGTTCATGCCCAAGACCACGGCGGTCGACGCGCTGCACGCCGGCGAGGTGGGCTACTTCTGGGGCTCGATCAAGTCGCTCGAGGACATTCGGATCGGCGAGACCCTGACCCACCACAAGGAGAGCGGCCCCCAGTGCGCGGAGCCGCTCCCGGGCTACGAGGAAGTCCAGCCCATGGTCTACGCGGGGATCTTCCCCACGAACAACGCGGACCTGGACACCCTGCGCAAGGCCCTGACCAAGCTCCAGCTCAACGACGCCAGCTTCACCTTCGAGCCCGAGAAGTCCGACGCCCTGGGCTTCGGCTTCCGCTGCGGGTTCCTGGGGCTGCTGCACATGGACATCGTGCAGGAGCGGCTCGAGCGCGAGTCCAACGTGCAGATCGTGCAGACGGCGCCGAGCGTGAAGTACGAGGTGGTCGAGACGGGCAAGGAGCCCTACCTGATCACGTCGCCCGCGGCGCTCCCGGACCCGAGCATCCTGGACGAGATCCGCGAGCCGATCGTGCGCGCCCAGGTGATCACCCCCGTCGAGTTCATCGGCGTGGTCATGACGCTCAACGAGGACAAGCGCGGGCGCTACGTCAAGCAGGAGCACCTCGGCGAGCGGCGCGTGATCATCGTCTACGACATGCCGCTGGCCGAGATCGTGTTCGACTACTTCGACGTGCTCAAGAGCGCGACCCGGGGCTACGCGACGCTGAGCTACGAAATGCTCGGCTACTTCCCCTCGGACCTGATCAAGCTCAACCTGCTGGTCAACGGGACCCCGGTGGACGCGCTGTCGACGATCTGCCACCGCTCCGACGCCGACCGCCGCGGGCGCGCGCTGTGCAAGCGCCTGCGCAAGGAGATCCCGCGGCACCTGTTCGACGTGCCGATCCAGGCCGCGATCGGCGGGCGGGTGATCGCGCGCGAGACGGTCAAGGCGCTGCGCAAGGACGTGACCGCCAAGTGCTACGGCGGCGACGTGAGCCGCAAGCGCAAGCTGCTGGAGAAGCAGAAGGAGGGTAAGAAGCGGATGAAGTCGGTCGGCAACGTCGAGATCCCGCAGAAGGCCTTCCTCTCGGTGCTCGGCGGCGCGGACGACGAGAAGAAGAAGAAGTAGGCGTGCTCGAGGCGGGCAGCCCGGCGCCGACCGACGCGCCCCCCAGCGACGCGGAGCTGCGCGCCCGGCTGGAAGAGGCCGACCGCCACGAAGACCTGCTGACCCGGGCCCAGGCCGCCGAGATCGGCCCCGGGCCCTGCCCGGTGTGCGCCGAGTTCCCCCCGCCGGAGCCGGAGCCGGAGCCGGAGCCGGCCGAGGACGGGGCGCCCGGCGAGGGCGAGACCCAGCGCGCGCTGGCGGCGACGGTCGCGGCGCTGCCACCGGTCAGCGGGCTGCGCCCGGTCTCGCCGGGCTGGCAGACCCCGTTCCTCGCGCGCCCCGCGCTGACCTGCGACGCCTGCCGGGTCGACGTGCCCCCCAAGCTCAACCACGCCGCCTGGCTGCTGGTGACCCTCAGCGCCCTGGTGCTCGCCTTCGGCGCCGTGTTCCTGATCTTCCAGTCCCAGCGTCTGGAGGAGACCTTCCCGCGCATGCTGGCCTTCGGCGGAGGCGCGCTGCTGCTCGCGATCACCCTCTCGCTGGGCTACGTGCTGCACAGCACGGGGAGCCTGAGCCTGGTGGCCAAGGAGCTGGTCCGCGCCCGCCGCCGGGCGCGCGGGGACAAGACGATCCTGGCTCCCGCCGACTGGGCCGGCGAGACCCTCGAGGCGATCGTGATCTCGATCATCCTCGCGCTCCTGATCCGGCACGTGGCGATCGAGGCGTTCGTGATCCCCACCGGGTCCATGGCGCCGACGCTCCTGGGCGACCACTACGAGGCCGACTGCCTGAGCTGCGGCTTCCCGCTCGAGATCGGGCGCGACAACAACGCCTACGAGACCGAGCTCAAGCTGGGGGCGCGCTGCCAGCAGTGCGAGCAGCTCCAGACCTACGAGTTCGGCCCGCGAGACCTGACCGGGGGCGACAAGATCCTGGTCAACAAGCTCTGCTACACCCTGCGCGACCCCGAGCGCTACGAGGTCGCGGTGTTCGTGTATCCGCGGCAGCCCTGGGAGCACTACATAAAGCGCGTGGTCGGGCTCCCCGGCGAGACGATCAAGCTCAAGAACGGCGACGTGTTCGTGAACGGCAAGCGCGCGCGCAAGCCGGATCGGATCCAGGACGCGCTGTGGCTGCCGGTGTTCGACTCGCGCTACGCCCGTCGCAGCCGCGAGACGGGGCCGCTGTGGGTCACGGTCCCCGAGACCGGCCGCGAGCCCGACGCCTGGGACCTCACCGACGAGACCCGCCCCCGGGCCACGGCGCGCGGTGAGCGCCCGCCGTCCTGGCTGCGCTTCGAGCGCAACTCGGGGGGCGTCTTCGATCCGACGCCCTACTCCAAGACCTCGCGCGGGACCCACGCGGTCTCCGACCTCCGCCTGGCTGCGACCGTGCGCGCCCAGGGCACGGCGCGGCTGGGGATCGAGGAGCACGCCCGCGGCGTGGAGCGGATCGTGGCCGGGAGCTTCCCGGTGGGCCCCGGGCTCCAGACCTACAGCGTGGACGTGAACGACGTCCCGGTGGCCCAGGTCCAGGCGCCGGGGCTGACGCCGGGCGCCCCGCACCGGATCGTGTTCGCCTACGCCGACGACCGCGCGCGGCTGCTGGTGGACGGCCGGCTGATCCTGGCCTGGGAGGACGCCTTCGCGCCTGGGACCACCGACGCGGCGTTCCCGTTGCTGCAGGCGGACGGCCCCCTCGAGGTCGACGCGCTCGAGATCGGGCGCGACATCTACTACACCCAGCTCGGCGCGCGCTACGACGCGCACGAGGGCGACGGGGTCGAGGTGCCCGAGGGCATGTTCTACATGCTGGGGGACAACAGCCCCAACTCCGAGGACAGCCGCAAGTGGGGCTTCGTCGACCGCGAGCACCTCGTCGGGCGCGCCTTCGGCGTGTTCTGGCCAGTGATACCCTCTCGGGTGAAGGTCATACGCTGACATGAAGACCGAGCTCCCCGACCCGCTCTCCGACCGCGAGGCCGCGCTGCGCGCGCTGGGCAGCGCGCCCAGCGAGGACGACCTGCGCGCGTTCCTGCGCCGCGAGGATCGGGCGAGCTACCTGCAGGCGCTCGAGGACGCCAAGACGCTGGAGGCTGGCAGCCCCTGCCCCGTGACCGAGGCCCGGCGCAGCGCCCACGCCTCGGCCAAGAAGAAGGGCGCCGTGCTGCGCCTGCAGGCGACCAAGAGCCCGATCAACGTGCTCGGCCCGTTGCTGGCGCGCCCCGAGCTCTCCGCCGAGGGCGCCGACGAGGTCTACGCCGCGCGCCCGAACGTGCTCGGCCGCGCCGTGGGCCTGAGCCTGGGCGCCGCGGTCGTGATCGTGGGCATGCTCGTGATCTTCGCGGGGCAGGAGGCCGAGACCGGCCAGGCGCGGCTGTTCGCGATCGGCGGCGCGCTGTTCCTGGGGGGCATGGGGTTCATTACCCAGGTCAACCTGCTGTTCAACCAGACCGCGGTCGGCCGCAAGATCTTCGAGGCCCGGCGCGTGGCGCGCGACGGGCAGCGCTTCGAGCCGCCCAAGCCGACCTGGCTCCAGCACAACCTCAAGGAGGTCGTGGTCGCGGCGGTGCTGTTCCTGATCGTGCGCCAGTTCGCCGCCGAGGCGTTCGTGATCCCCACGGGCTCCATGGCGCCCACGCTCTACGGGAACCACTTCCGCGTCGACTGCCCCGCGTGCGGCTTCAGCTTCGCCTTCGGCAAGCAGAAGAGCGAGGCCTACGCGCGGCCGGTCCCGCTGCAAGTCGAGTGCCCCACCTGCCACCACCTGTGGGAGTACTCCATGCAAGCCAGCGGCGTGGTGGGCGGGAGCAAGATCCTGGTCAACAAGCTGGCCTATCTGTTGCGCCCGCTCGAGCGCTACGAGGTCGCGGTGTTCCAGTTCCCCGAGGAGCCCTGGAACAACTACATCAAGCGGATCGTCGGGCTCCCGGGCGAGAAGCTCGCGATCGTGAACGGCGACGTCTACGCCGACGACGTGGTCACCCGCAAGCCAGACGACGTGCAGGACTCCGTGTGGCTCCCGGTCTACGACAGCGAGCACCTGGACCCTGCCGCCGAGCGCGAGTGGGTCGGGGTCAACGACACACGCTCGGACGCCTGGGCGCTGAGCGAGGACCGCACCCGGCTCACGTGCACGCCCCAGGAGCGCCCGTGCACCCTGCGCCTGCGCCGGGAGGTCCAGGACTTCTGCGGCTACAACCAGCTCGGCTCGCAGCGCTACGGACCCGTCGGCGACCAGCGCCTGCTGGCCACGGTCGACCTGGCGGCCGGCGCGACCTTGCGCCTCGGCGCGCGCTGCGGGCGCACGGTGTGGGGTCGCTTCGTGGGCGGCAGCGCCCAGGCCACCTTCGCGATCGAGGTCCAGGACGCCCAGGGCGCGCCGCGGGCGGTGGAGCAGATCGAGCGCCCGGGGCTCAGCGGCCCGACCGAGGTCGTGCTGGCCTACGCCGACCTGCGCGCGCGCCTGATCGTCGACGGCGAGACGGTGCTGACCTGGGAGGACCCGGCCGCGGCGCCGATCGATCGCCTCTCGGACAAGGACCTCCAGGCCTACAGCCTGCTGGAGGTGAGCGGCGGGGAGGCGCGCTTCACCCACCTCAAGGTGGACCGCGACATTTACTACCGCTCCTGGGGCGCGATCGATCCCTTGGCCAGCGACGAATACTTCGCCTGCGGTGACAACAGCCCCAACAGCCTCGACAGCCGCGAGTGGGGGCCCCTCACCGACGATCACCTCCTGGGTCGCGCGATTCTGGTGTGGTATCCGATCCCGGACTGGGGCTTCATTCGCTAATGGCCGGTCTTGACGAAGCTCGACACCTCGCCCCCGCCCGCTTGCTACCACGCGGGCTGCAGGAGGTGCGCGCGTGCTGAAGGTCAGCGGACTCAAGAAGGCTTACAAGCGCCCGGTCGTCCAGGGCGTGGACCTCGAGGTCAACGCGGGCGAGATCGTCGGCCTCCTGGGCCCCAACGGCGCGGGCAAGACGACCACGTTCAAAATGGTCATGGGCCTCGTGCGCCCCGACCACGGCCGCGTCGAGCTCTTCGACCAGGACGTGACCCGCTGGCCGATGTACAAGCGCTCGCGCGCAGGCATGGGGTATCAGCCCCAGCAGCACTCCGTGTTCCAGGACCTGAGCGTGGAGCAGAACCTGCTCGTGGTCCTCGAGCGCTTGTCCCTGGATCGCCACCAGCGCCGCGCCCGCTGTGACGCGCTGCTGGAGGAGTATGGGATCGCCCACACCCGCCAGCAGCCGGCTCGCACGCTCTCCGGCGGTCAGAAGCGCCGGCTCGAGATCGCCCGCGCGTTGATCCTGGAGCCCAAGCTCATGCTCTTCGACGAGCCCTTCGCGGGGGTGGACCCCATTGCCGTGGGCGAGATCCACGAGATCGTCTATGGTCTGCGGGACAAGGGGATCGCGGTCTTCGTGACCGATCACAACGCCCGCCAGATCCTCAGCACCTCGGACCGGGTCTACCTCATGCACGAAGGTCACGTCGTCGTCCACGGCCTGCCGCAGGCGATCCTCGACTCCGAGGTCGCCCGGCGGGTCTATCTGGGCGAGGACTTCGACCTCGAGCTCGCGCCCCCCACCCACGAGGCGGCGTCATGAATGCCCCCTCCGACGACCCCCTGATCCTGGACGCTCAGCAGGCCATGCGCGACCGGGGCCGGATCCCCGAGGTCGCAGGCGTCCTGGGCTGGCTCGTGCCCGGTCTCGGCCACCTCTACGGCGGCTTCCCCAAGAAGGGCGCCGTGTCCATGGTCCTGGTCCTGGGCCTCTACCTCTCGGGCCTGGGCCTCTCCCGCGGGGACGCGGTCGCGCTGCACGGCAACCTCTCCCACCCGATCGCCTTCGTGGCGCAGGTCGGCGCGGGCCTGCCCACGGGCCTCGCCTACCTCCGCAGCCGCGGCAAGCTGCCCGGCTTCCGCTCCACCCCGATCGAGGAGCTCGAGGACGAGGATTACTTCCGCAGCCGCGAGTTCATTTCCCAGCTCCCGGGGATCCAGACCGGTCTGCTGTTCACCATGATCGCTGGCCTGCTGAACCTGCTCCTGGCCTACGACGCCTTCCGCGGCAGCCCGGGTGCGGTGGCCCGCCACCTCGAGGAGGCGCGGTTCGACGTCCGCCTGGCCCGCCTCCGCGAGGAGCTGACCTCCCTCTCTACCGAGCCTCCGGAAGAGGCCTCATGATCGGCGCCCTGCTCGCATTCATTGCCTCCTGCGCCGTCGCCTCCTTCGTCTGCACCTTGATCCGCGAAGACTTCGACGCCCACCTGCTCAAAGCCTGGGCCCGCCTGTTCGGCCTCATGGTCGGCGGCATTGGCGCCTTCGCCCTCTGCGTCCAGATCCTCAGCGCCTTCGCCTAGCGCTCCCGGCGCTCCCGCGGCGGACTGGGAGTAGGGTTCGAAACGACCCGTTCGCGCTGCGCCGAAAATCCCGCCGTGCCCGCCGCTCGCCGACTCCGCCGACCTCGCCCGTTCGGCCTGCGATTTGCCCCTCCGGCCAGGACCCGGCCGAACCTCCGGACACGCAGAGCTTTGCGGAGTGTGGGTGGAAGCCGCACGCGAAAACGTGCGTACATGCAGGGGCCCTCTAGGCGCTAGGGTGCGCAAGAACCGGGGCGCCGTAGCGCTGGCCGAGCAGCCACGAGCCCGCCGGGAGGGCGACCCGCGGGTCCTCGGGCCAGGAGTCGCGCGCTTGCACGTAGTCGCGACGCCAGGCGGTGCGCTCCTCGCGCCAGCGCGCGCACTCCTCACGCGTGCCCGAGACCGGCGAGGGCCGCTCGCCGCGGGGCCGGTAGGGCTCGGGCGTCGGGGGCGGGGTCAAGGGATTCGCGGCGAGGATCCGGCGGGCGCCGAGGAACGGACGCCCCTTACGCTCGGCGAGGATCTCCGCGAGCCTGGCGTCGACGGCGGCCTGATAGACCCGGCGGTAGGCGGCGAGGTCCATGCCCTCGGGCAGAAGGTGCGCGGGCGGCATGGTCAGGGTCAGCTCGACGTCGTCCGGGAGGGTGGAGTCCTCGGGGAGGGCGGTCGGGTCGCCGCCGCGGCGGTTGCCGCCGAAGAAGGCCGTGGCGGGCTTGTGGGCGCGGAAGGTGCAGCCGACCTGGTCGGGGCGGGTGAGGAAGCCGGGGTAGGCCTTTGGGGAGGAGACCAGGCCGTCCTTGACCGGGTTCAGGGTCACGTAGACCAGGGTGCGGAGCAGGGCGTCGAAGCCGATCAGCTCGACCTTCTCGTAGGAGCCAGGGCCCCAGAAGTGGCCTTTGACGCCGTGCTGGGCGTTGAGCGCGCGGGCGATCATGGAGTTCATGCGCTGCATGAAGTCCGGGTGGCGGCCGTTGGGGTCGGTGATCACCGGGTGGAAGTGGTTCGTGGAGAAGCAGGCCGCGTGGACCTCGATCCCGCACTCCTTGGCCGCGTGGAACAGGGCGAACTTGACGATCGAGGTGACCTTGGAGTCGGGGGTCAGGCGACGAAGCCGGCGATCGCAGCGGCGGGTGAGGTGGTAGGTCTTGCCCCGGGTGACCGGGTCGGCCCGGGTGGTGGGCGTGAGGGAATAGGAGCGAGGCGAGAGGACCAGCACGCGAGGCGCGTGAGCAAAGCGGGGGCCGGGGCCAGAACAGGGGACTTGCGCGGCGAGGCGTGTCCCGGGGGCGGGAGAGGGGCTCACCCGGGGTGAATCGGGTCACTTGGGGTGAGCCGCTCCGGAATGTAAGAGGGCGCGCCCTCGCTGGGCGCGCCCTGCGGACGAGTGAGGGCGGACCTACTTGGAGTAGGTGCGCTTGTTCTCCAGCGACATGGTGCCCTCGCCCTCCATGCTCATGCCGTCCTTGTTCGCGGACATGGACAGGGGGCCGCTGACGTTCATGCTGTAGGTCTCGCTGCCGTCGACGAAGATCCCGATCTGGCCGCTCATTTCGGACTTGAGCTCCATGCCAGGCTCCGGGCTGCCCTGCATGACCATGGTGGCGTCGAACAACGCGACTTGACGGCCGTCGACCTCCTCCACGGAGGCGAGGGTCAAGGTCAAGGTCACGTCCTTCATTTCACCCTTCCCCGAGTCGTCGAACAGGCGCCGGGCCTTCTCGCCCTCCACCTTGATCGTGTCTCCGACCGAATAGGAGTCCTTCTCCAAGATCTCGTGGAACTTGTTGAGCGCCTTGGGGTCCTTGCCCAGGAGCTTGCCGTGGCCGCGCGTGGCAGCCTCGACCTTGTCCGGGCCCAAGGGCTCCCCGGCCTCGGTGGTGGCCTCGATCCCCGCCTCCGTCTTGGTCAGGACGAAGGTCTCGCCCGAGAGGGGGCTGGTCTTGCTCTGCTGCTGCGGACCCTGGGCGCGGCTCTTGGACTCCTCCTCCACGGTGACCTTGAGCTGGGTCATGGCGCCGTCCTCGGCGACCTCGAGCACCTCGTAGCGCACCTTGCTGGAGGACTTCTCCGCGGTGGGCAGGTCCATGGTCTGCCCGTTGGGCAGGGTGACCGCCATGTCCATGTTCATGTCCTGCAGCTTGGACTCCGTGACGACGAGGCCCACCTCGGGCGCGCGGGGCGGGGTGAAGCTCACGGACTGGGCCAGGGCCAGGGCGGGGACGGCAAAGAAGAAGAACGCGGTGCGGACCATGGGGCCTCCTGTTGATCGGAGGGTTCTATCACGCTCGGGGCCCTGCCGTGACCGCGGCGCCGCGTAGAATCCGTCCCTCATGGACGTCACCCGGGCCCTGGACGCCAACCTCAACCGCGCGCTGGAGGCGCTGCGCGTGGTGGAGGACTACGCGCGGTTCGTGGTCGCGCGCCCGGGGGTCGCGCGGAAGGCCAAGGCCCTGCGGCACGCGACCCAGGACGCCGTCGCGAGCCTCGTGCCCGCGACCCAGCGCCTGGAGGCCCGGGACGCCGAGGGCGACCCCGGCCGCGCCGGCGGGGTTCTGGCCCCGCCGGAGGCAGGGCGCAGCAGCGTCGAGCAGGTCGCCCTGGCCAACCTCGCCCGGGCGCAGGAGGCCCTGCGCGCGCTGGAGGAGTTCAGCAAGCCCGCGAGCCCGGAGGTGGCCAGCCGCCTCAGCCAACAGCGGTATGCGGTCTACACCCTGGGCCAGGAGCTCCTGCGTCCGGCGATCGACTGGAGCGGGCGCGAGGTCTACGCGATCCTCGGCCCGCGACCTGGGCGCGAGGACGTGGTGGGGCTCGCTGGCGCGTGCCTCGCGGGCGGCGTGCGGCTGCTGCAGCTCCGGCTCAAGCAGGGCAGCGACCGCGAGCGCCTGAGGATCACCGAGGCCGTGCAGCAGCGCTGCCTCGACCACGACGCCTGGCTGATCGTGAACGACCGCGTAGACCTCGCCCAGCTCGTGGGCGCGCGGGGCGTGCACCTGGGTGTGGACGACCTGCCCCCCGAGCGCGTGCGCAGCCTCCTGGGCTCGGGCTGCGCGATCGGGGCCTCGGCCCACGACGGGCCGGAGCTCGAGCGCGCGCTGAGCGCAGGGGTCGACTACGTGGGCTTTGGGACCCTCTACCGCTCGGGGACCAAGCCCGAGCTCCGCGCGCAGGGGCTCGAGACCCTGCGCCGGCTGGCGCCAGGCGCGGGCGTCCCGATCTTCGGGATCGGCGGCGTGGACCTGGAGAACGCGGGCGAGGTGATCGCCGCGGGCGCGAGCGGGGTCGCGGTGGGCGGCGCGCTGCTCGACGCCCCCGACGTGGCCCGCGCCGCGGCGCAGCTCTGCGAGCGCGTGGCGACGGCGCTGGCGGAGCGCGAGCCCTGACCGAGCCCGCCCCGAGCGAGGCCCCCGCCCAGGGCCGCGGGGGCTTCGGGGCCATGCGCAGCGTCGCGGGCCTGACCCTCGTGAGCCGCGTGCTCGGCTTCGGCCGCGACATGGTCATGGCCTCGCTCCTGGGGGCGAGCGCGATCAGCGACGCCTTCCTCCTGGCCTGGCTCCTGCCGAACCTCATGCGCCGCCTGTTCGGCGAGGGCGCCTTCGCCGCGGCGTTGATCCCCGTGTTCATTGACGCGCGGGAGTCCGGGACCGAGGACCGCGCGCGGGGCCTGGTCTCGGCGGCGACGACGCGGCTGGCCCTGGTGCTCCTGGCCCTGATCGTGGTCGGCGAGGTGCTCCTCACCTGGGGGCTGAGCTACGCCGACGCCCCGATCGCCGGCTGGCCCAAGCTCCAGCGCGCGCTCCACAGCTCGGCGTTGGCCATGGAGCTGGCCCGGGTGCTGCTGCCCTACCTGGGCTTCATTTGCCTCGCCGGCGTGCTCGGAGGCGCGCTCAACGCCCTCGACCGCTTCCTGGTCCCCGCCGCGGCGCCGGTGCTCCTGAACGTGGTGTGGATCGGCGCGCTGGCCGCCGGCGCCCTGGTCTACGAGGACGCCCTGGGCCGGGTCCTGCTCCTGGTGTGGGCGCTCGTCGGCGCCGGGGTCCTGCAGTTCGCCCTGCACCTCGGCGCCTGCCACCGCGCGGGGCTCCCGGTCCGCCCGCGCTGGCAGACCGACCCCGAGCTGCTGCGGCGGGTGCGCAGCCTGTTCTTCTCCCTGGCGCTGGGGCTGACGGTGTTCCAGCTCAACGTGCTGTTCGACAGCCTGATCGCCTACGCCTTCGTCCCCGCTGGCGGCGTGACCGCGCTCTACTACGGCAACCGCCTGATCCAGCTCCCGATCGGCGTCCTGGGCGTGGCGCTCTCGACGGTGATCTTCCCCCAGCTCGCGCGCCTGGCGAAGCGGGGCGACCACGCGGGCCTGGGTCAGATCCTCGACCAGGGGATCCGGATCGGGCTCTATGTGAGCCTCCCCGCGGCGGTGGGCCTGGCCGCCCTCTACGGACCGATCGTCGACGTGCTGTTCGGCCACGGCGAGTTCGACGCGGGCTCGGTGCGCCGCACCGGCGCGGTGCTCCTGTGCCTGACCCCGGCGGTGGTCGCCGCGTGCGTGACGCCGGTGCTCGCCCGGGCGTTCTACGCCGAGGAGGAGACCCGGGTCCCGGTCTACGTGAGCGTGGGCTGCGTGCTCGTGAACCTCACGCTGAACCTGATCCTGGTCACCCCCCTGGGCGAAATGGGCCTGGCGCTCTCGACCTCCACCTCGCAGTGCCTGAACCTGCTCCTGCTGAGCGTGTTCTCCCGCCGCCGGCGGGTCCTGCGCCTCGACCGGCCCCGGACCCTGCAGACCTTCCGCGGCCTGGCCGCCTTCTGCGGCTTGGCGCTGGCCATGGGCCTCGGCGCGCACCTGACCTTCCGGCTCGTGCCCCTCCCGGAGACCGTGCGCTTGGCGCTCGCCGTGGGCGTCGGCGTCGGAATCTACCTCGGCGGCTCGCGTCTTTTTCGAATTCGCGAGCTGTCCTTGCTGCTCAGCCGCGGTCGTTGAGATCCGGGATATCGCGCTAAGCCTTTCTGCTGCGACCTCCTGACGCTCCGTGACCAACAGTCATGACTTTGTCCGACCGCCTACGGTCAGCGAGCGAATTCGCCCGTGCGTTTCTTCGTGCACGGTTCCTCGCCCTGTGCGGCTAAAGCACGCAGGAGCGAAGGACATGGAACGGACGATTTCGGTGGGGCTCGGCGCGGTGGTCGCCAGCCTGGTGGTGGCCAGCGGAACTCAGGAGCGCGCGGAGGCCTTCCCCGCGCTGCGCACGATCCCTGCCGCCTCGGCCAACTACACCCGGCGCTCGAGCCGCACGATCCGCCGGATCGTGCTGCACACCACCGAGGGCAGCGAGCAGTCGGCGATCAACACCTTCCAGAACCCGAGCTCGAAGGTCTCGGCGCACTACCTGGTCGCGCGCAGCGGGCGCCTGACCCGCATGGTCCAGGACAAGGACATTGCCTACCACGTGCGCAACAACAACACCGACACGATCGGGATCGAGAACGAGGGGCGCTCGGCGGACCCCAACCAGTGGACCGCCGCGCAGCTCAACACCCTGGTCGAGCTGGTGGTCGGGCTCTGCGACCGCTACGGGATCCCCAAGGATCGCGCGCACATTCTCGGGCACAACGAGCTCGACCCGCGCCGCCGGATCGACCCGGGGCCGCACTTCCCCTGGACCAGCTTCATGAACCGCGTGCGCGGCGGCACGAGCACCCCGACCCCCACGGGCGGGACCTACACCGTGCGCTCGGGCGACACCCTGGCCGCGATCTCGGCCCGGACCGGCGTGAGCGTGAGCGAGCTCCAGCGCCTGAACGGGATCAACAACCCGAACCTGATCTTCCCCGGGCAGGTGCTGCGCCTCAGCGGCTCGACCCCGGCTCCGAGCCCGACCCCCAGCGGCGCCTACGTGGGCGAGGTCACCGCGAGCTCGCTCAACGTGCGCACCCAGGCCTTCGGCACGGTGCTCGGCCAGGTCACCCGCGGCGAGCGCTTCGTGGTGAACCTCACCCAGAACGGCTGGTCGCGGATTCACTACCGCGGCCGCGACGCCTGGGTCTCCTCCTCCTTCCTGACCCGCGTCCAGAACGCGGCGGTCGTGCGCGTCGCGGCGAACACCTTGAACGTGCGCAGCGGCCCGTCGACCTCCAACAGCGTGCTGGGCACCGTCGGCCGCGATCAGGACTACGTGCTCCTCGGCCAGGCCGGCGACTGGCTCCTGATCCAGTTCGACGACCGCCGCGGCTACGCCCACATGACCTACCTCAACCGGGTCGCTCTGCCCTAACTCCTGCAATCCAAATGCCTCGATTGGCCCCGGGGGGAACGTCTCCCTCCGGGGCTAATCCTTTTTCGGGGCGACCCGAACTTGGAGGAGTCGCCGTTCGGGCAGGGGAGGGAGTGAGCATGGGGCTGTGGAGCCGATTCTGGAGCTGGCTGTCACCCCCCGAGCCCGTGGTCAATGCGCCCGCGCAGGCGGTCGAGGGGCCGGCCCCCACCCGCTCCGTCCACCGGCACACGCGCACGGCCAATCGGCCGCGCCCAACCGCCCACGTCGCGGTCGAGCTGCCCGCGGAGCCCTCGCGAGAGTCCGCGAGCCTCGAGGCGGAGGACGAGGAGCTCGAGGCGGCGCTGATCTACGACCTCACCGTGCGCTGCAGACAGCTGAGCGAGGCCCTCGACGAAGAGGAGCCCGACCTGGCCCTCCTCGTCGAGCGCCTGCGCGGCGAGCCCGGTGACGCGCTGCCCCAGATCCCGGCCGCCGCTCAGGAGGGGCTCGCGCTCACGGTGAACCCCGACGTCGAGGTCACCGCCCTGGTCCAGACCTTCGAGCGCGACCCGAGCCTGGCCCAGGCCCTGCTGCGGACGGCCAACTCCTCCTACTACGGCTTCTCCTCGCCCTGCACCTCGATCGGCAAGGCGGTGGTAAAAATGGGCCGACGCGGGCTGCGCAACGTGCTCCTCGCCCAGATCATGCGCGGCCTCGTGGTGCGCCCCGGGGCGGCCTTCGGCGACATGCCGACCGAGGTGTGGGCCCACATGAGCGAGAGCGCGCCCCTCGCCCGGCGCCTGGCTCCGATCTTCGGCGCCGACCCCGAGGAGGCCTTCGCCCTCGCGCTGCTCCACGACGCGGGCAAGCTGGTCGTGTTCGAGGCCGCCAGCGCCCTGCGCCGCACGCTCCGGCGCGAGGTCCAGGTCCAGGACCCGACCCTGATCGGGCGTTGCCTGGACCTGTTGCACGAGCCCCTGGGCGGGCTGGCGGTGCTGAAGTGGGGGTTCGGCCCCGAGGTGGCCCGGGTCGTGGCCCACCACCACCGGCGCCCGGCGCCCAAGCACGTGCGCTCGCCCCTGAGCGAGACGATCTACCTGGCGGACAAGCTCGAGCTCGCCGGCGACGTCTCGACCGCCAACCTCGAGGCGATCTGGGCCCGCGGGCGCCTCTCCGGCGACCCGGCGCGGGTCTCGGAGCTGCCCACCGACACCTGGAGCCGCCGCGCCCTGGTGGAGGCCGGCCAGGCCTGATCCGTCGGCGAGCGCCGGGCGTCGGGGTCGGCGGTCGCGTATCCTCGACGCGTGGTGGATCCCGGCGAACCCCTGCCCACCGAGCCCGACTCGGACCCCGGCGACCCGACCGCGGACGCGATCTCGCGCTGGGTGAGCAAGACCCGACGCTTCGCGCGCCCCGAGGGGGAGGGCCTCGCCGCTGAGCCGGCGCCGGAGCCCAGCGAGTCGACGCCTGCGTCCGCCGAGCCGGTGCCCGCACCGATCCCGCCGGCCGCGGGGGCGTCCGCCGAGCCGGTGCCCGCACCGATCCCGCCGGCCGCAGACGCGGAGCCGGAGCCCACCCCGCCGACGCCGGCTCCCGCGGAGCCCGCGGCCGCCACGCCAGCTCCCGCACCCGCCGCCACGCCACCCCCCGGCCCGCTCAGGCCGCACCCCTCGCGCCGCCGGGCGCGGGTGGCCCCGGCCCGCCCCCGCGTCGCCCCGCCCGCCGCCCCGCGGGTCGCGCCGCGCAAGGGCGAGCGCCCCCAGTTCGCCGACCTCGGCACGCGGCTCAAGCAGAGCGCCGAGCGCTCCCCCGCCTTCGCGATCGCGACCCTCGTGCACGCCCTGGGCCTGCTCGTGCTCTCGCTGTTCACCGTCGCGCGCTACGTGGAGGAGGCCCCGCGCGAGGTCGAGGTCGCGCTGCGCGCCCAGACCCGGATCGACGAGGACGCGCTCCCCGAGCCGCGGGAGACCGTGGCCAGCCTGATCGACACCCCGCCGCTCCCGGCGCAGCTCGACCTCGACCGCCCGGAGCAGGAGGCCGCCGGGAGCTTGGCCGGCCCGGCCGCCCAGGACACGAGCGTCCTGTTCGGGCTCGAGGGCAGCGCGGGGCCGGGGGCCAAGGGCGACGGCGGCTCCGAGAACCGCGGCGCCCAGGGTCCGAGCGCGGCCAGCGACGGCGCCCGTGACGCGGGCCTGGAGTGGCTCGCGCGCCACCGCACCCGCGACCAGGCCTGGGGCGTGATCCCCGAGGAGCACGGGCTCCAGGACGCGCAGCGCGCGACCTCCGACGTGGGGCGCACGGGCCTCGCGGTCCTGGCCTTCCTCGCCGCCGGGCACTCGCCGACCCAGGAGGGCCCCTACCGCGACCTGCTGCGCGCGGCTCGCGACTGGCTCGTGCGCCGCTGTCGCCCCAGCGGCGTGTTCCTCTCGCCGGGACCCTCGAACCACCTCTACTACCAGCAGGCGATCGGGACCCTGGCGCTCGCGGAGCTGGCCAACCTCGAGCGCGAGCACGAGGGCCTGGCCGAGGCGCTGCAGCGCTCGGTGGAGTTCCTCGAGAGCCGCCGCGGGCGCTGGGGCTGGCGCTACCCCGACAGCGCCGCTGAGTGGAGCGGCGACACGAGCGTGAACACCTGGGTGACCCTCGCGCTGAAGTCGGCCAAGGAGGCCGGGGCCCGGGTCGACGACAAGGACTTCCGCACGATCAAGCGCTTCCTGGAGCGGGTCAGCGGACGCGACGGGACCACCGGCTACGCGCTCCGCGGCCAGCACAGCACCGACGCCATGAACGCCAGCGGGCTGTTCCTGCGGATCATGCTCGGCGAGTCGCCGTCGTCGAAGCGCAACGTGAACGCGGTGCGCCTGGTGCGCTACGCCGGCGGCCCGCGGGAGGTCGAGGGCGCGGTGTTCAACCTCTACGGGACCTACTACGCCGCCCTCGCCCTCTACCAGGTGGGCGGCGAGGACTGGGAGGCCTTCAACCCCGTGGTCCGCGACGGGCTGGTCAAGCTCCAGGACGCGCGCCGCGGCTGCGAGCTCGGCTCCTGGCTCGGCGGGGGCTACCTCGGCCGCGACCGCGTGCTGGGCACGGCCTTCGCGACCCTGACCCTCGAGACCTACTACCGCTACCTCCCGACCCACGACGGCGCGCGCCTGCCCCCGGAGGAGGACGAGGCCGAGCGCGAACGGGAGTCGGCGGGGGAACACGCGCTGATCGCGGCGACCGAGGCCCTGCGCGCGGCCCGCGAGCAGCGCCGCCGCGGCGACCTGCTCGCGGTCGAGGCGCAGCTCGCCCAGGCCGCGACCGCGATCGCCTCGGACCCCGAGCTCACCCCCGAGGAGCGCGCGGCGCTGGGCTCGCTCTGTCGCGAGCGGCTGGTGGCGGTGGCGGTCCTCGCCCAGGACGGCCCCCTGGCCCTCGAGCGCGCGCGCAGCTACCTGGCAGAGCTGCCCGCGGACATGCCGCCCTCCGGGGCGGTCCTGAGCGTGCTCGTCGAGGAGCGCTTCGCCCAGCTCGTGCAGCGCACGAGCGCCCTGCTCGAGGCGCGTCAGCCGCCGCCCCAGGACGTGCAGGACCAGCTCGACGCGATCCAGGCCTTCCTGGACGACGCGCCGCCGGCGGAGCTCCCGCCCCAGACCCAGGCGCGGCTGCCGAGCATGCGCGAGGCGCTGCGCGCCCAGCGCGCCGGGCTCGTGTTCGCGCTGCCGCCGCTCAGCGCCGAGGACGTGGCGCAGCGCTGGGTCCTGGGCGCGGACCCGCGCGCCGAGCTCGCCCCCGGCCCCCTCGAGCAGCGCTGGGTGCAGACCCTGATCCTGCGCGCCGAGCAGGGCTACCGCGCGGCGGCGGAGCAGGGCGACCCCCGCGCCTTCGAGCGCGCCGAGGCCGCGCGAGCGACCCTCGGGACGCGCAAGCTCGCCGCCCGCGGCGGCGCCCCCGCCCGCGCCCGCGCCGCTCAGAACGCGGCCAGCCTCGACGTGCTCCGGGTGCACGCGCTCCTGCGCCTCGAGCGCCACGCCGAGGCGGCGGTCGCCGCGCGCCACCTGGCCGAGGGCGGCGCCGGAGACCCCGCCCTCGTCGCCGCCCTCGAGCGCAAGGCCCTGGCCGAGCTGCGCCAGACCCGCGCCCTCGAGCCCGCCGAGGCCGCGC
This sequence comes from Planctomycetota bacterium, assembly GCA_041402045.1. GTDB lineage: Bacteria > Planctomycetota > J058 > J058 > J058 > JAGQRJ01. Next base: position 75,974 of record JAWKSZ010000005.1, read on the forward strand.
GCTACCGCGGGCTGCTCGAGGCCTGGGCCGAGGCCGAGCCGCGGAGCAGCGTCGAGCGCCTGGCCCTGGCCCAGGAGCTGCGCGCGGTCGGCGCGGACGACCGCGCGCAGGCGCTCTTGCGCAGCCTGCGCGAGGACCCGGACCCGGCGCTCCGCGACCAGGCCTTGCTGACGCTCGCGGGCATGGCCCGCGAGGCGGGCAACGTGGCCGAGGCCAAGGGCTGGCTCCAGGCCTGCCGGCCCCGGGCCGAGGTGCGCCTCGAGCTCGCGCGGCTCGAGCTCGCCCAGGGGAACACCCAGGCGGGGCTCGCGGCCTACGTGGCGCTCCTGCGCGCGCTCGAGGACGTCGACCGCGCGCGCTGGTGGGCGGTCGCCGAGGAGCTGGCCCACGCCTACCTGGCCCAGGGCCTGCGCGAGCGCGCGTTCGAGTTCGCCAACGAGCTGCGCAAGAAGGACCCCGAGTTCGGCGGGGACCCGGCGCGCAAGCGGCGCCTGATCCAGCTCCTGAACGAGTCCATGTGAGCCCCGACGCCGAGCTGCCGCGGGAGGTCGTGCTCGCCGCGCAGCGCGGCGAGCACGCGGCGTTCGCCCGGCTGGTGAGCCACTTCCAGGACCGGGTCTACCGCCTCGCGTATCGCCTGACCTACGACGCCGAGCTCAGCCGCGACGTGACCCAGGACGTGTTCTTGCGCCTGCACGAGCAGTTCGACCGCTACGACCCGGGGCGCGCCTTCGCCCCCTGGTTCATGACCCTGGCCACGAACTACGCGCTGAACGTGCGCGCGCGCATGCGGATCCGGCGCACCGTGAGCCTCTCGGGGCCGAGCGACGAGGAGCGCGGGATCGACCCCGCCGCCGAAGGCCCCGGGGTCGCCGAGGCCACCGGCGACGCGGAGGCGCGCCGGGTCGTGCGTCAGGCGATCCAGGAGCTGCCGGAGAAGTACGCCGCCGTGGTGGTCCTGCACTACCTCGAGGGCCTGGGGGTCAAGGAGATCGCCGAGCGCCTGGACATGCCCCTGGGCACGGTCAAGGTGCGGCTGTATCGCGCGCGCAACGTCCTGCGCGAGAAGCTCGAGCGCCTGGGCTGAACCTCCCGCCAGCAATTGGAGACTCACGGTTCTCCGGCTAGGCTCAGGGAGGAGTGGGAGAGCTCCGTCTCGGAGGAACCCCTTGTCAGGGTCAGGTTTCGACGCACCGGCGCACCCCCGCGAGCTCGGCGGCTACCGGATCCTCGAGTGCCTCGGGCGCGGGAGCTTCGCGACCGTGTATCGCGCGCAGCGCGCGGGCCTCCCCGGGAGCGTGGCGCTCAAGGTCCTCCCGCCCCACGTGCACGGCGAGGCCCTCGAGCGCTTCAAGCGCGAAGCGCGCCTGGCTTCGCGCCTCGAGCACCCGGGGATCGTGCGCTGCTTCGACGTGGGCCGCGACCCGCGCACGGGCGTGCACTACCTGGGCCTCGAGTTCGTGCAGGGCAGCAGCCTGGAAGACCGCCTGCGCGCGGGGGGCGCGCTGCCCTGGCGCCAGGCGGTGGAGCTCATGATCCCGGTCGCCGACGCGGTGGCCTACGCCCACGCCCAGGAGGTGATCCACCGCGACCTCAAGCCGGCCAACGTGCTCCTCGACGGGCAGGGCCAGCCCCGGGTCACCGACTTCGGCCTGGCCCGGGATCAGAGCTCGAACCTGACGACCGCAGGCGAGGTGCTGGGGACGCCGTTCTACATGGCGCCGGAGCAGATCCAGGGCGCGCGGGCCACGCCGCAGTTCGACGTGCACGCCCTGGGCGCGATCCTCTACGAGCTGCTCACGAGCTCGCCGCCCTACCCCGGGACCTCGGTGGCCGAGGTCTCCCAGCGGATCATGGCCGGGAACCCGCCTCCGCCCTCGACCCTCAGCCCGTACCCCTTGCCCCGCGCGCTGGACCAGCTCGTGGCCGAGGCGCTGGCCAGCGACCCCGCGCGGCGCACGCGCTCGGCGGCCGAGTTCGCCCTGGCCCTGCGCCGGCTGTTGGTGGCCGGGGAGGAGCCCCCCGCGAGCAGCGGCCCCCACCCGCGCAGCTTCCTCGGGTTCGCCCTCGGCGCCGGGGGCGGCCTGGCCCTCGGCTTGATCGCGCTGTTCGTGCTCGCGCCGCTGGCGCCGCGTCCGGCGCAGCCGCCCCGCACGGCCCCGGTCGAGGAGGCGCCCGCCCCCACCGACGCGCCGCCGCCCGCGCCGGTCGACGCGCCCTCCCCCGCGCCGGACCCGACCCCGGCCCTCGGCGCGGACGATCCCTGGCGGCGCTCCCTCGAGCGCGCGCGCGAGACGATCCGCGCCTGGAACTGGCCCAGCGCCCGCGAACAGATCCTGGAGGTCGCGCGCCAGGCCCAGGGCGAGCTGGCCCAGAGCGAGGCTCGGCGCCTGCGGACGTTGCTCGAGAGCGAGCTCGAGCGCGAGGCCGCGACGGTGGCCGACGTCGAGGCCCGCTACACCGAGCGGTTCTTGGCCTGGGAGGCGCTCGAGGCCGCCGAGCGTGAGCTCGCCGCGCACCCCACCTCGCTGGGGCTCAAGCGCGCGGCCGCGCGCTTGAACGCGGTGTGCGGCCGCGCGCGCCGCGCCTACGAGCTCGCCCAGGACTTCCCCCCGGACCGCCAGCAGGACAAGGAGCTGCTGGTGGTCGAGAAGGCCCTGCTCGACCTGCCCCCGGGCGCAGACGAAGACGCCGCGCTGTGGCGGGACTGGGCGCCCCTCGAGGGCGCGCTCTGGACCCAGGGGCCGAGCGGCGAGCTCCACGGGCGCGGCGACGGGCTGGGTCCGTTCCAGTTCGCCGGGCTCGTGCGCCGCGAGCCGCGCCAGCTCGCGGCGCCCTACCGCCTGCAGGTCGAGGTCCGCCTCGACCACGACCGCCCCGTGAGCTACGCCGGCGTGGGCCTCGCCCTCGAGGACCCGGGGACCATGCTCCTCGTCTACGTGTTCCACCACGAGAAGCTGCTCGACGAGCTGGCCAGCGCCGAGGATCGGGTCAAGATCCGCGCCGCCGCCGACGGCCGCGTGAAGTACGTGCGCCTCGCGACCTTCAAGGACGGCCGCTGGACCCACCTCGACACCCAGATCACGCGCTTCCCCGACCAGGCCTGGATCCCGCTCGGGGTCGACGTGGGCCCCGACGGCCTGCAGGTCGAGGTCGGCGGGCGCCCCGCGGCCCAGGCCCGCCTGCGGCGTCCGCTGCCGGCGGGGCGGGTGGCGCTGATCAAGTTCTACGACACCGACGCCACGTTCCGCGGGTTCGAGCTCACCCCGCGCTGAGCGCGCGCAGCTCCGCGAGGAGCGCCAGGGTCTCGCTCAGCGGGCGCCCGTCCACGCTCGGCTCCGGGCGCGCGGTGACCCCGTCGACGGCGCCGGCGGCGACGAGCGCCTCCAGCCGGCGGCCGACCTCCTCGGCGCTCGGCAGCAGGTCGCGCCCCGCGAGCAGGGACAGCGCGGCGACGAGCACGAGCCCGCCCCACTCCGAGACCCCGGCGGCGATCGCGTGGTCGGCGCCGACCACCGTGGCGATCTCGGCGCCGTGGGGCACGTGCCGCGCCACCGCGTCGCGCGCGCTGGCCAGCCCGAGCTCGTTCCCGCCGTCGCCGATCGCCACGGTGACTCGGCCCTCGGCCGCGAGGAACAGCTCGTCCAGCCCGCTCGTGAGCGCGTCGATCTCGAGCCCCTGCATGTTGCGGTAGTGGCCGTCCTGCGCACGCCCCGGGCGCTCGATCGCGACCAGGTGCGTGGGGGCCAGCCGCGCGAGGGTCGCCTGGGCCCCCGCGCGATCCCCCGGGCGCAGCTCGAGCACCTCGAGCGGCGCGGCGTCGAGCGCGCGCAGGAGCGGCGCGCACAGGGGGTCGGTCAGGTAGACGACCTCGCTCCCCAGGGCGCGCAGCGCGTCGCCGAGCGCCACGGTCGCGCCGGGGCCGTCGGTCTCGCCCTGCCCTGCGCGCAGGATCGGGAAGCCGGTCAGGAGCGCGACGCGCGGGGCGCCGAGCAGCGCGCGCGCGGCGGGCTCGAGGCAGCCGCGACGGACGAGGTGCGCGGCCCCTCGCTGGCCCGGGTCACGCAGGAGCTGGGCCTCGAGCTGGGCGAACGCCTCAGAAGCCAAAACGCTGGAGCAGCGCGAGGTAGTGGAAGAACGCGCTGGCGTCGAGGAACTGGAAGCCCGCCGCGCGCCCGAAGGACACCCGGGCCTCCGGCTCGAGCACGACCTTCTCGCCCTCGGCCAGCCGCCGCCCGCGCACGAAGGTCCCGTTGGTCGAGCCCAGGTCCTCGAGGGTCACGGCCTCGGGGGTGATCGTGAACCGCGCGTGGCGCTTGCTCACGCTGGGGTGGTCGACCAGGAGCTGCACGTCCGGCGCGCGCCCGACCTCGAGGATCCCCAGCGGCGCGCGCAGGGGGAACACGCAGGCCTCGCGCGAGGACACGGCCTGGCGCTTGACCTCCTTGGTCGCCATTTGCGCGGTGACCTCGGCGTCGTCCTCGCCCAGGCCGGCCACGGCGCCTTCCTCGAGCTCCACGAGCACCGCGGAGGGGTGGGCGGCCGTGAACGCCGCCTCCTCGCCGAGACCCTGGAGGTAGTCTCGGACCCGCTGCACCTGGGCTTCGCCGCCGCTCGTCACCCCGGCAGTATACCGGTCGGCCTGCTCGCGCCTACCAGCGCAAGCTGCCCAAGAGGTCGGCGTGGTCGTCGGTCCAGAGGAACTCCCCGTCGGGGGCGGGGAGCGGCGTCCACCCCAGGGCGCGCAGCGCCTCGAGGCGCTCCGCCGAGCGGCTGAGGACCACGACCTCCGTCGGCTCGCGCACCGGCGAGAGCTGCACCTCGTCGCGCCGGCGGAGCCCCAAGAACTCCGGCGGGCGGGTGTCGGCGACCACCGGAGCCAGGTCGTAGTAGCGGTTGGAGACGTGGATCGCGAGCAGCCCGTCGTCGGTCAGGTGCTCGGCGTAGAGCGCGAAGGCCTCGCGGGTCACGAGGTGGGTGGGGATCGCGTCGCCGCAGAACGCGTCGATCACCAACAGGTCGTAGCGCCCGGCGTCCGCGTCCTGGCCCAGGGTCAGGCGCGCGTCGCCGTGCACGACCCGCACCGGGCCCGGGGCCTGGGCCAGGAAGTCGAACCAGCGCCGGGCGAGGACCTCGCAGTCGGGGTCGAGCTCGTAGTAGGTCAGGTCGCGCGCGGGCAGGCTGTAGGCGCAGAGCCCGCCGACCCCCAGCCCTACGATCCCGATCCGCGCCGCCTCGGGGGTGGTGCGGAACACGTCGCCGAAGGGGCCCTCGACGTTGTAGTAGCCGAGGGGCACCCGCGGCTGATCGAGGAGCTGCCGCCCGTGAACGGTCGAGCCGTGGTGCAGGGTGCGCACGTTCCCGACCACGCGGAAGTTCGCGGCGCTCACCCGATACACGCCGTAGACGTTGCGCAGGCGGGCGAGCACCGGCGGCGCGCCGGCCTCGAGCACCAGGGCGTGGCCGAGCCCCACGCAGGCCCCCGCCCACAGCCCGAGGCCCACCGCGACCTCGAGGGTCCGCGCGCGGCCGAGGGCGCCCAGCGCGTGGCGCCAGCCCAGCCCCACGAGCAGCCCCAAGGTCACGAGCAGGATCAGGGGGTAGTCCCACATGCCGTCGAACAGGAGCGGCGCGGCGAAGGTCGCGAGCGCCCCGCCGACCCAGCCGCCGAGGGACACGATCAGCCAGTATTCCCCCAGCCGCGCGCTGGGCGGGCGCTGCGCGTGCAGCGCGCCGTGGAGCAGCAGGCACACCGCGCCGAGGGCCACCAGGTGCCCGAGGCTCGTCCACACGGTCAGCGCCTCGGAGCCCGCGAACGCCCACAGCCCGAGGGGGATCGCGACCGGGAGCAGGCGCAGCGCCCAGCCAGGGACCCAGGCCCGCCTCCCGAAGAGCAGGACGAAGGAGCCCAGGTAGATCACCAGCGGCACGACCCACACCAGGGGCACGTTGCCCAGGTCCTCGACCAGGCGCCCGGTGGCGCTCACGAGGAACGCCGCCGGGAGCAGGCTGAGCACGAACCACAGCGCGCGGCTGCGGAAGCGCACGGCGTAGGCCTCGGTCGCCGGCGCCCGCGGCGCGGGGATCAGCGGGCGGGCGAAGGCCGCGAGCGCCACCAGCACATAGACCCCGTAGGCCGCGCTCCAGGCCCAGCGCTGGGCGCCGAGCCCGATCAGGCGCTCCCACACCAGCGGGTAGAGCAAGAGCCCCACCAGCGAGCCCAGGTTCGAGGCGGAGTAGAGCCGGTAGGGGTCCTCGCGCTGCGGGAGCCGCGAGCCGGCGAGCCAGGTCTGGGTGGCCACGCTCGTGGTCGAGAGCACGAAGAACGGGAGCCCCACGTCGCGCAGGAGCGCCCACACGATCGCCGGGGTCGGGGCCTCGGGAGCGGGCTCCGCGGCGAGGTCGCCCAGCGGGGTCACCCGCAGCGCGACGACGGGCAGCACCAGCACGAGCAGGTGCCAGCGCCCGATCCGCGGCAGCGCCAGGCAGTAGAGGTAGCCCAGGAACAGCACGCCCTGGAAGAAGGTGAGGCAGGTGGCCCACACGTGGAACGCGCCCCCGCAGGAGGGGACGAGGAGCTTGGCCACCAGCGGCTCGACGGTGAACAGGAGCGCGGCCCCGAGGAGCGTCAGCAGCCAGAGCAGCGCGAACCGCGCGGGTCCGGCGTCGGGGGTCGAGGTGTCGGGCTCCATTTACATGTAGAGCCCGCCGTTGACGTTGATCACGGCGCCGGTCACGTAGCTCGCGTCCTCGGACGCCAGGAAGCGCACGACCTTGGCCACCTCCTCCGGCCCGCCGAAGCGGCGCAGGGGGATCGCCTTGGCCAGCTCCTTCTCGGGGAGCTCGGAGGTCATGTCCGTGGCAATGAAGCCCGGGCTCACGACGTTCGCCAGAATGTTCCAGCGCCCGTACTCCTTGGCAATGCTCTTGGTCGCGGCCACGAGCCCGGCCTTGCTGGCGGCGTAGTTGCTCTGGCCCTTGTTGCCGCCCTGCCCCGAGACCGAGGCCAGGGTCACGATCCGCCCGCGCTTGGCGCGGCTCATGGCCTTGAGCACGGGCTGGGTGACGTTGTAGAAGGCGCCGAGGTTGGTCTGGATCACCGCGAACCAGTCCTCGGGGGGCATGGTCAGGAACAGCCCGTCGCGGGTGATCCCGGCGTTGTTGACCAGGACCTCGGGGGGCGTCTCGGTCAGGTCGCCCAGGGCCTCGTTCACCGCGGCGGTGTCGCCCACGTCGAACTTGAGCAGCTTGCAGGTCGCGCCGAGCGCGGCGATCTCCTGGGCCAGGGACTCGGCCTCGGCGTCGCTGCTGCGGTAGTTGGCCCACACCTCGTAGCCCGCGCGCGCCAGCTCGAGCGCGCACGCTCGGCCGATCCCACGGCTGGCTCCGGTCACGATCGCGATTCCCACGGGGGCCTCCTCGAGAGGCGGCAGTGTAGCCCACCGCGGGGGATCCGAGCGGGTGGGGGCGAGCCGGCGCGCGCCCCCGGGCTCGGGGAGTAGCATGGCCGGCGTGAGACGGCGGCGGTGGATCGGTGTGGCGGCGCTCGTGATCGGGTGCGGGGGGGACCCCGCGCCCGTGCCCGCGCCCCGTCCCGAGCCCGAGGCTCAGGAGGTCACGCAGGAGCTGCCCTCGCCGCAGGTCGCCGAGCTCCTGCCCACGGACCCCGAGCGGGTGAGCTGGTTCGTCGCCCGGCGCCCGGGGGACGCCCCGCGGCGGATCGCCCTGTTCACGACCTTCGACGATCAACTCCACCTGCCGGTGCTCGGGAGCCTGGGCTGGTCCCACGGCGAGGCGGAGGTCCGCCTGCGCGCGGGGGCTCGCGCGATCTGGTTCTGGCCCGCCGGGCTGGCGCAGACGGCGTATCGCGTGTGGACGCCCGACCGCACCTGGGACGAGGGCCGCGGCCGGCGCTACGGCCCCGAGCGGGTGGACGTGCCCTGCGGTCGCTTCGAGGCCGTGCGCACCGAGCGCCTGGGCGGCGCGCTCGAGGTCGTGCACTGGCTGGCCCCGGACCACGGGCTGGTGCGGCTGCGGGTGCAGCGCGCGGGGGAGGTCGTGCTCGAGCTCGAGCTCACGGACGAGGCCGAGGCCCGGCGCGCGCCGAGCGGGTCCCGCGCCACGCCCCGCGCGACCTGGGCCGCGATCGAGGGCGCGCTGCGGCACCTCGACGGGCGGGCCCTCGACGCCTGCGTGACCCCCGAGCTCATGCGCCGGCTCGACGGCCCCCGGGACGCGGTGCAGCCGCTCCTGGGCGAGTCGCTCGGGCACTCGCGGCTCGAGGCCTTGCTCGAGCTGGGCGCCGAGCCCGAGCCGGGGCAGCCGCCGGCGCCCGACGAGGACACGGCCCGGGTGCGCGCCAGCTCGCGGCAGGGCCCGGTGTGGCTCGTGTTCACCCGCGACGCCCGCGGCTGGCGCTGGAGCGACTGGGAGGCCGCCGCGGAGTAGGCTCTGCCCGCAGTGCAAGGTTTGCGTCTCCTGGCCAGGGGCTCGAGGGGGGGCTACTGTGCGATGGGTTCGGGGAGGGAGGCTCGGCATGCAACGCACGCGGCTCGCGTTGACGGGGATCCTGGTGCTCGCGGCGGGCGCCCCCGTCCTCGCGCACTACCCCATGCTCGAGGCCGAGGCGCCGATCGTGGAGCCGGGGGAGACGGTGACCGTCGAGTTCTCGGTGGGCCACCCCTACACCAACGATCGCTTCCCGGTGCGTCGCCCGGCGCGGGTGCGCGCCTTCAGCCCGAGCAGCGGGCGCCCGGCCTACCTCACCGCCGCGATCACGACCGCGGGCACCCCCGAGGTCCGCGCCTGGCGGGTGGACTACACGCCCGACGTGCCCGGCGACCACGTGCTGAGCTTCACCGGGCTGCCCTACTCGGAGCCGCCACGCCGCCAGATCGACGACTACGCCAAGCTCGTGCTCCACGCGCGCGGCGCGCAGATCGGCTGGAACCGTGTGGTCGGCGACCCCCTGGAGATCGTGCCCCTGACCCGGCCCTACGGGCTGCCGGTGGGCGCGACCTTCCGCGGCAAGGTCCTGCTCCACGACCAGCCCTTCGCCGACGGCGTGCTCGAGGCCGAGACCTACACCGACGTGACCCCCGACCCGCTGCCCGAGCTCATGGAGTATCGCCGCGCCGAGCGCACCGACCCCAACGGCTGCTTCGCGGTGACCCTCGACCGCGCGGGGTGGTGGCTCCTGAGCGTGGCCACCGACGGCGGCCCGGGGGAGCAGGGGCTCTCCAACCGCCGCGTGCAGCGCGCCGTGTTCTGGCTGTGGGTCGGCCCCTACGACGCCTCCATGCGCCGCGCGCTGCCCCCGATCCCGGCGGAGCCTCGCGCGGTGGACCCCGAGCGCCAGGGCCTGGCCCTGCCGGCGCCGGGCCCCGACGCCGGGTGGCGCGCCTGGCTGGGGTGGGCCACGCTGCACCTGGCCCTCGCGCTGGGGCTGGGGTGGGGGATCGCGCGGCTGCCGCGCGGGCGAGGGGAGGTCCCGTGGAACGCGTGATCGGCAAGATCAGTCGCCGCGACCTGGCCGTGATCTTCGCCCGCGCCGCGGAGCTGACCGCGGAGCGCAAGCTCGAGGCCCGCGACCTGGGCAAGACCCTCATGAACGAGGTCATGGGCCAGGCCCAGCGCAAGCAGCCCGACGAGTCGGCCAGCGCCAGCGACCGGCTCTCGCCCCCCGGCGGCAACCTCGCCGACCTCAGCAAGTCGGTCGAGGACCTGACCAAGACCCTCGAGCTGGACCCGACCCCCGAGCCGCCGCCCACCCCTCGCGGGCGCAACGGCGTCATGGGCCTCCAGACCCTGGAGGAGCTCTTCGTGCGCGAGGGCCAGGTGCGCTTCGACGGCTACATGGAGGACATCGAGCAGCAGCTCGTGCAGACCTTCGAGAACTTCAAGGCCGTGAGCTGGGAGTTCGGGATCTCGGCCGAGGACTTCGAGCGCGGCGACGTGCTGGGCCAGGGCACGGACCTGCTCGAGAGCCGCCGCGCCTCGCGCCTCGCGACCCAACACTCCTCCGGGCGCGTGGCCTCCCTGCCGCTCATGGAGGCCGCCCAGAAACAGCCCGTGGTGACCCAGCTCGACGCCGACACCCTGAGTGTGCTCTGCGCCTGCGGGGTCCAGCGCCAGCTCGAGCTGCCCAAGCTGCCCCGCCTCCGCGTGCGCTGCTCCACCTGCCGCCAGGTGCTCTACACCCCGGCGGGCAGCCTCGGCCAGCCCACCGCCTCGGTGGCCGCGCAGCTCCACTCCCCAGGCTGCGCCCCAGCCACCCTGCGGGTGATCTACGACCCGCACCAGCGCAGCTACCTCGCCCCCGAGACCCCCCAGATCGCCCCCGGCGACCGCCTGCGCCTCGAGGACGGCCGGGACCTCACGGTCCACCACGTCCGCGCCGAGCTCCAGGGCAACCGCACCCTGCAGCGCGTCCTCGTCGCCATGTAGGGGGGTGGGCCGGCAGCCCGAGCACCGACTCACGCCCGGGCTCCCGCACGCCCGCCCAGGCCCCTCCCGGCTCCACCGCGGGCCCGCCCACGCGCCGGGGCTCCAGCCCGCACCGACTCACGCCCGGTCTCCAGCACCCGGGCTCCGGCTCCGTCGCGGGCACGCCCGCCCAGCGCAGCTTGCTGCTCCCGGTCGGTGCGACCCTCCACCTCCACCCAGCGCGAGGGATCTCGCCACCCGGCGGGGCACCTGCGGAGTCTGCGCGGGTCACGCACGCAGGGTCCCGGCGAGACGGGACGAAGCCTGGGTTGAAAAGCAGACCCAGGGTGCGGCTGCCGCACAGGGGCCCTTAACCCCCTGCCCCGTGGCCCGGGGTGCGTTTCCCAAAGATTGGCCTGGGACTTGCCAGTTCCTGGGACATGAAGCAGCTCGCCCCCGTAACCCTCCTCGCGTTCGCCCTCACCGTCGCCGGCTGCCGGGAGGGCGGCTCCAAGGCTCCGCCCACCCGCGGGAGCACCCTGGCCGCCGCCTCGGTGACCTCGGAGACCCGCGGCGCGGGGATCGCCCCGGCCGCGAGCCAAACGACGGCGGCGCCGGCGAGCGCGACCCCGGCGGTGGCGGCGGCGCCCCTGCCCGACACCCAGAGCCCGGAGATCGAGGTCCTGGAGCCGGCGCGCGGGGTGGCCACCCCCAACGGGACCGTGCGCCTCGTGGCCCGGGTCCGCGACGCGAGCGGGATCGACACCGTGCTCCTGAACGGGACCCCGGTGCCGGTGCGCAACGACCAGATCGAGGCCAACGTGCCCCTCGACGCGGGGCTGAACCTGCTGGAGGTCGTGGCGATCGACGGCGCCGGGAACCAGGAGCAGGCGGTGGTCCCCGTCCTCGGCGGCGACTTCCTCCCCGCCGACCAGCGCGTGCCCCAGGCGCTGGCGGTGCGGCTCAACAAGGACGTGTTCGCCGAGGTCTCCCGCGCGGTGTCGGAGAAGCTCGGCGGCCGCGACCTCGAGCGCGACCTCCTGCGCCGCAACCCGCTGTTCAAGGACTCGGAGGGCCTGACCAAGCTCGAGGTCAACGCCACCGGCTTCGAGAACGGCCGCGCGAGCGTGTCCCTCACCCCGCAGAACGGCGGCCTCGCGGTCTCGGCCCGCGTGCCGAACATTCGCCTGCAGAGCAAGGTCAAGGGCAAGGCCGGGTTCATTCCCTTCGGGGCCACGGTCACGATCTCGGCCAGCCAGGTGCGCCTCAGCGCGCGCGCCGTGGCCTCCGTCGACCGCGCGGGCAAGGTCCAGACCTCGCTGCAGAACGTCGACGTGTCCTTCGAGGGCTTCGACTTCGACGTGAAGTGGGTGCCGTCCTTCCTCGAGCGCCTGGCCCGCAACAAGGTGCGCAACACCCTGGAGCAGCGGCTCTCGGCCCAGCTCGGCGCCGAGCTGACCCCCAAGCTCCAGGAGGCGATCGCCGGCGCGATCAAGCCGATCCGGCGCTCGATCCTCGGGCACACGATCCGCTTCGACGTGCGCCCGGGTGAGCTCTCCTTCGACCCCCAGGGCCTGGGCATGACCCTCGACATGAACCTGGGCGTCGAGGTCCCCGCCGGGACCCGGATCCCCCAGAGCCCGGGCTCGCTCTACGTGCCCGTGACCCGCGCGCCCCAGGCCCAGACCGGCCCCAGCTTCGAGCTCTCGGCGCACACGAACCTGCTCAACCGGATCGCGCACACCGTCTGGCAAGGCGGGCTGGTGAACCTGGCCCTCGACGAGGCCGCCGTCGACGAGCTGAAGCTGCCCCCGGCGCTCAAGCTCGACGCGTTCATGCTCACCGTGATCTTCCCCGAGCTGACCGGCAAGCTCGGCGACACCACGACCCCGGTGCGGCTCGAGGTCGACCTCGGCCTGCCCCCGGTGTTCTCGACGACCGGTCGCCAGGGCCTGGAGCTCTCCGCCGGCGACGTGACCCTGAGCCTGATCCTGACCCCGCCGGGCGCCCCCGAGCAGCTCGTCGCCCGTCTGGGGATCCAGGTCGAGGCCACCCTCGAGGCCGAGATCCGCGAGCAGCGCTTCCGCGCCCAGGTGGTGGGCATGCCCACCGCCAAGATCGACGCCTTCGAGCACCCGATCGTGCCCCTGAGCTCGATCGGCATGCAGAACCTGCTGGACGTGGTCCTGCCCGAGGTGCTCAAGCACCAGACGCGGCTCATGACCGGCTTCCCCCTGCCGACGGTGCCCCTCGTGACCCCCAAGCAGGTCGAGCTGAAGAACGACCCCCGGAGCCCGGGCTACCTCGACCTCAGCGGGAACCTGTAGCCTGGCTCCGCGAGCGAGGCCCCCGTTGAACGTGTTATCACAGGGCATGATCCGACTCGCCCTCTGCCTCCTGCTCCTCGCCCCCGCTGCCCTCGCCGCGCCCTACGCCTTCCGGGGCACGTCCAGCGTCGGCGCCACCTCCGGCGAGGGGGACCTGCACCCCGTCGCCGCCGGCCTGCGCGTGGTGCGGACCGCGGCCCAGACCACCTTCGCGGGCAGCCTGGCCCCGCGCGGCGACGGTTGGGAGGGCGAGCTGACCGCGTCCGGCGGCGCGGCGGGCGCGCTGGCCGGGACGCCGGCGGCGCGGCTCAGCGTGCGCGTCACCGCGCGCGCCGGGGGCTACCGCCTGACCTGGAGCGACGCCCAGGGGAACCAGGGCGAGGAGGACTGGCTCGCGAGCTTGCCCCCTGCCGGGAGCCTCACGCCGCTCGGGAGCGAGGTCTTCGGCCGCGCGCTGCGCGCCTCGGACAACGGCAACGTCCCCGCCGAGCTGGTGATCAGCGGGGGGAACCAGGTCGCGCAGCGCTTGCTGGTCACGGGCCCCGAGATCTTCGGGGCCGTGGAGCGCCTGATCGCGGGCGCCGAGCACGAGGTCATGATCCAGAGCTACCTGTGGAAGACCCCCTGCCAGGCGGGGGACGCGATCTTCGCCGGGCTGAAGACCCTCGAGGACCGCCGCCGCCAGCAAGGGGCCACGACCCCGGTGCGGGTGTTCGTGGTGATCGACAAGCACTGGAGCCTGCGCGGGAACCTGAAGAACCTCGAGCGCGACGTGGCCGCCGCGGGCCTCGACCCGCGCTACGTGCAGATCCAGACCGCGCCGTTCAAGCAGCGCTATTACGGGCTGCTGCACACCAAGGCCTACCTGGTCGACGGGGCGCGGGCGATCCTCACCAGCGCCAACGTGCACCCGCCCCAGGACGCGCCGGGCCCGTGGTTCGAGCTGGGCTACCCCGTCGAGGGGCCGGTGTGCGCGGCCATGCGCGCCGAGTTCGCCCAGCTCTGGACCCACGCGACCGAGGCGCCCCTGCCCGCCGCGCCGCCCCCGGTGCCCGCGGCGGTCTCGGGCGGGATCCCCGTGGCCCTGGCCTCGCGCCGCCCGCTGTTCAACCCCTTCGGTCGCCGCTTCGCGCACCCGCCGGGGGAGGCCCTGCTCAGCGCGTTCGCGGGCGCCCAGCGCCGGATCCGGATCCTCTCGCCCCAGCTCAACGACCCGCGGCTGCGCGAGGCCCTCGTCGCCGCTGCCCGGCGCGGCGTCGTGGTCGAGGCGGTGCTCTCCAAGGACAAGGGGAACTTCCGCCTGCGGCTGCCCGGCCAGGGCGGGACCAACGTCAAGAGCTGCAAGCGCCTGCGCGCGGCCCTCGCCGACGACCCCGCCGCCCTCGCGCGCCTGCGCCTGCGCTGGTTCTCCGAGGACGGGCAGACCCCGATCGAGGGCGACGGCCCCGGGGCCAACCACGCCAAGTACTGCACCGTCGACGGCGAGCTCGCGATCGTGGGCAGCACCAACCACGACGTGCAGTCCATGAAGTACAGCCGCGAGCTGGCGCTGGTCGTCGCCGACCGCGCCACCGTCGAGGCCTGGGACCGGCAGGTGTTCGAGCCGGCCCTCGCCCGCGGGGTCACGGTCGGGCCCTGAGCCCCCACAGCGTCCAGCCCACTGCGGGGAGCATGCCCACGAGGCCCCCGACGCCGACCAGGAACAGCGGCACCCGGGCCTCGGACGGCGAGAGCTCGAGGCACACCACGAGGTAGAAGCCGATCAGGGCCACGGCGATCCCCAGCCCGCCGACCACGCGGTAGGGCAGGCGCAGCCGGGGCGAGACCAGCACCGCGCTCACGCTCGCCAACGTCGGCCCCGTGGCGACCACGGTCTCGACGTCGACGCACTGCTCGAGCAGGACCGCGATCCCCAGGAGCCCTAGCGCGCCCAGCGCGACGCCCCACCACTCGGCGGGCTCTTCCTCTCGGGGGAGCCCCGCCGCCCAGCGCCGGCGGACCGCGGTCCACCACGCCGCCAGGCCCAGGCAGGTCGCGAAGTGCAGGAGCACGAACACGAACACCCGGTGGGCGCACAGTTCGCGGGTGCCGTCGGCGCACAGCGGGCAGTCGACGAAGGCGACCGCGAAGCCGTTGGCGCCCAGGATCGTGCCCACGACCGGACCGCCCACGACCCCCAGCCAGAACGCGAGCCCCGCCACCCAGGGGGTGTAGATCCAAGGCAGGCGCTCGGGAGACGCGTCGGGGTCCACGGCCTCAGGCTACGCGGGACACAGCGTTTGCGCTCACGGGCGGAACGGGTGCATGGGTAAGGTCCTCACCAGGCAGCTAGGGCAGCAACCAGCCTTGGACGGCTCCGCGCAGCGCAGCGAGAAGGCGTTCCTCGGCAAGCCGTGGGTCCTGCAGGGCCTCCTCCAGCGCATAGCTGGATCGGCGGATCGCCTTCACGACGTAGCGAGGTCGTTGCGAACTCGAGATCGCGTCGACGAGCGCGTCCAAGGCCGCCGCGAGCGCAGAGGGTGGCGCGCTGCTGGCGAGGGAGTTCGAGATCGAGATCGAGCCGCCTCTCAGGTCGAGGAGCACTCGTAGCACCCCGGACGGGTCCTCGCCGGCGTCCAACTGCCGAAGGGTGTGGCGCCCTGCGTTCGCCGCTCGTGCGATCTCTGCAGGGGCCGCCTCCAGGTCGATCGCGTCCAGGGCAGCCTCGGTAGCAGCTCGGGCGAGCGGCAAGCAGCTCCTGCCTTCACGGACGATCTCGTCCATGCGCGTCGAGGAGTTCGACCGCCCGCTCGAGGTCCTCCGCCTCGAGCGCTCCACCGGCTTCACCGAGGGCCTGCCGAGCACCCGCGTCACCGAGCGCAGCCGCGAAGGTCAGCACGGCAGAACTCAGGGCCCCCGACCGGATCTGTAGCCTGAGGAGCTGCAGCTTCACCGAGAGTTCCCCCGTGGCCTCCCAGGCGCTCTTGAGCTCATGGAGTCGAGAGTCGGCCACTGACAGGATCCAATCGATCCCTCCAAGCGTACGAGGAGGCCGCTATCCTTGAAGGGCGCGCAGGCTGCGGGCGACGACGAAGAAGATTCTGGCACGAGGGTGTTCCGCGACTCGAGGTGAGGCCTGACAAGCGGCGGCTACTTGCTTTCAGCGAAGCACCACCTCTCGAAGAGACATGCGGTTCTGTGCGAGGAAGAAGGCAGCCTGTGGCGCCTGCTGACGAAACCTGAGGTCCACACTGCCACATGGCCGTCACTGCCCGTCGACATAGACCCTCCGGAGCGAAGAGCGCCGGGCGAGAGTTCGAGTCCGAACTCGCTGGCTTAGTTACTGCTTTGCCCAGGCCCGCTTGCGCAGCTCCTTCACCTTGGGAACGAATTGTTGCGGGAGTCCTAGCTCGAGGGCCATGTCGACGTCCTTCGCGGTCTCCTCGTAGTGCCCGAGTTGGTAGCGACTGACCGCACGGTAGGCGTAGTAGCGAGCGACTCCAAGGTCGAGCTCGATCGCGCGGTCGAAGTCCTTCACCGCCTGCGCGGAGTTCCCAGCGTGGTGGTGGCTCAATCCGCGATTGGCCCAGACTTGCGACTCCTCCGGGGTCGAGCGGAGCGCGCGATCGAAGTCCTCGATCGCTGCTTCATGCTTGGCTTGCCGGGCGCGGCTCCGGCCCCGTTGGGCATAAGCCTCCCCCAACGTCGGATCCAGCGCCAAAGCGCGATCGTACGCCGCTTCAGCTGCCGCGTAGCGCTGCATGCTCAAGTGCTGATTGCCCTTCTCCAACCAAACGCGCGCTTGCTCCTTCCCCTCCTCGCCTGCACTCTCGCCGAGCTGAGCAATGACCCTGCTCTTCATCAACTCGAGCTGTTTGCTCACCGACTCGGGGACTCCGAGCTCCAGGGCATGCTCGAAGTCTTCGAGTGCCTCCGCTGGGAGATCGAGGAACATCTTGGCGAACCCTCGATTGCCGTAGACCAAGCCTGTCTCGACTCCGAGTTCGATAGCCTTGTCGTAGTCCGGCAGCGCGGTCGCGTGTCGACCCAGGTCGGTCTTGGTAACCGCGCGGTTGGCATACGCCTCCGCGAGTCGAGGATCGAGCTCGAGGGCCCGATCAAAGTCCGCCAGGGCGCCCTCGTGTTGCTCGAGATACGACTTGCACAACCCCCGGCCCCGATACGCGCTGGCGTTCGTCGGTTCGAGCTCTAGCTGTCTTCCATAGGCTTCGATCGCCTCGACGTAGCGCCTCTCGGCGAACTTGACCGCTGCCAGATTGGCAAAGCAAAGCGGGTTGCTGGGATCGAGCTCGATCGCGGCCTCGCAGGCTGCACTCGCCTGGGCGTGTTCCCCCTTCAAGACGTGCCCGGGAACCGACTCCAAGAGCTCAGTTGCCCGCCGCGCCCGTTCCTCGACCTCCGCCATGACGTCGGGAGAGGGTTCGGGTCGGCGCTCAGCTGGTGGCTGAGGAGATCGCTCACGGCTCGGTTCGCGCTGGGGTTGCGCCGGCTCCTCCTGGCTCGCGAGATCGGAGGCGACGGTTTGCCCCACGGCGGTCTCGTCGAGCGGAAGGTTTGCGCGCGTGAAGACGTAGAGCGCGACTCCGATCGTCAACGCGGTCGCAGGCACGAGGCTGAGCAGGATCTTGGGCAGGCTCGATTTCGAGCTTGGTTGGGACCGCTTGTCTCGCCGCACCTTGCGCTTCGCGGCGTGCAAGTCGAGGGCGTGCACCAGTTCGTCGAGGGTTGGACGGTGATCCGGCTCGTCATCGAGGCAGAGGAAGATCAGGTCGTCCAACCAGAGTGGGATCTTATCTCGCGACTCTGATGGGCGAGGGGCGTCACCCGCAAACGCCTGGAGTGCCTCTTGAATGCTCGCCCCGTGGCGTGGCGCTTGGCCACACAGCAACGCGTAGAGCGTCGCTCCAAGTGCGTAGACATCGGAGGCCGGGCCGATCTTCTCCAGCTCGCCGAACGCTTGTTCACGAGGCCAGAACCCCGGGGTGCCCATGAAGCGACCACAGACCGAGAGGCTCACCGTTTGGGAGACGCCCGGAGACACGGTCTTCACCAGACCAAAGTCGGTGAGCAACGCGTTGCCTCGCTGATCCAAGAGGACGTTGTCTGGCTTCACGTCACGGTGAACGAGGCCCAGTTCGTGTGCTGCCTGGAGGCCCTTCCCGATCTGAGCCCCGATCGTAACGACTTGGTTGACCGGGAGCGCGCCTTCTCGACTGAGCCGGTCTTGAAGCGACTCCCCCTTGACCAGCGGCAGGACCAGGCAGGGGTGGCCTGCGTGTTCGCCGACGTCCAAAAGTGGAACGATGTTCGGGTGCACCAATTGCGCCATGGCCTGGGCTTCGCGCTGCAGTCGGGCTCGGCTGCGCTCGTCGTCAATCCGCAGCAGCTTGACTACCACTTCGCGACCGAGGCGTTGATCGCGAGCTCGATACACGATTCCCATGCCGCCGCGAGCGAGCTCGCTTTCGATCGCGTAGGGGCCGATGCTCCGCACACGGGAGCTTGGCGCAACGCCCGGCAGGGCGCAAGGAGCGATCCCCCGGGCGGCCCCGCGGGCCTTCTCTCGTCCCTGGGTTGGGGCCACGGCGACCGCTCGCCGGCGCGCGGGTCGCCACGCCGGCGTCCGTGCTGGCGAGGCTCGCGGGGGTCGCGGGGCTGGGGTGTGCCTCATTCGTCGCCTCGGTGTGGGCCTTCGGCTGAGTCCGCGTCGCGGGGTCAGAGCAGGGACGCGAGGGTCCGCTTCGACCAGGCGAGGGCGTCGCCCTCGGGGAACCGCTCCGCGAGCAGGTCCGCGACGAGCTGCAGGCCGTCGGCGTTGGGGACGCGCTGGCCCACGAAGGACAGCGCGGACAGCCCGAGCTCGAAGCCGGTGTGCCCGCTGATCGAGGCGAGGCCCGAGATCGTGCCCGCATGGAAGGACGCCTCCGAGTGGGGCGTCGCCCGCCAGCGGGCGAACGCGTCCTGGTAGCGCGGGTCGGTGGCGCCGTCGGGGGAGAGCTTCGCAGCCAGCGCCCAGGCGAGGTCGGCGAAGAGTGGCCGGTCGAGGGTGCCCAGCGCCAGCAGCCACGCGTCGAAGGAGCTCGGCGGCTCGGAGTCGGACGCGGCGATCGCGGCGGGGTCTCCGGTCAACGCGATCGCCCGCAGGCGGGCACGCGTCAGGGTCCCCACCCGCACGCGGTCTCGGAGGTAGGTCGCCTCGTCCTCGACGGCACCGCTGGTCCTCCAGGCGCGCTCGAGCTCGTGGTGGCGACGGTCGCTCATGGGGAGCCTCGGGGCGCGCCCGGGGGTGACAGCGTGCGGCGCAGCCGCGGTCGCTCGGTCACACTCGAGCGACCCATGACCGTAGACGTCGACGCGATCCGCTGCCAGGCGGGCTTCTGGGACGGGCTCTACCGCCCGCTGACGCGGCCGCAGACGATCCCTGCGGTGCTGGGGCTCTTGGCGCAGCGGCTGGCGGAGGCCCCGCGGGGGGACGAGGAGGACCGGTTCCTGGTCCGCGCGCGGCTCTCGGTCACCGGTCCGCTGGCGGATCGGGTGTGGGTCACGGCGACGCGGGGCGGGGAGCCCGTCGACCTGCGGGCGTGGGCGGTCGAGCACCGCGAGGGCCTGGAGCGCGACGGGCTCGCGCCGTTCTGCGCCGGGCTCGAGCCGGAGCTCGAGGGGTCGTTTCCTGTCGACCCGGGGGAGTTCTACGCGCGCTGCGTGCCGCACTACGACGGCTTCCTCCACGCCTGGACCAGCATGGAGTCGGTACGCGCGCACTACCGGGGCTGGTCCCTCGAGCGGCAGGTGCGCTTCCACCACGAGTTCGTGCACTACGCGGAGAACGACCGCGCCGTCGGCGAGCCCGAACCCGGGCTGCAGGCGGCGGCGGCGTGGCTGCTCCCCCAGCGGCGCTACATACTCCAGTGGAAGCTCGCGCTCAGGGAGCGGCCCGAGCCCCGGCCGGCGTGGACGCGGCGAGTCGAGGAACCCTTGCTCGCGGCGGTCGAGGCGTTGCGGGTGCGGGCTGCGGAGGTGCCGTCGCAGGCCTGGGAGGTGCCCTTCCTCGGGGAGTTCCTCGACGCGCCCTACCGGACCTACCCGGGGGAGAACCCGACCGAGGAGGTCCTGCACCGCCTGGGCTGCGACGAGGGGCGGCTCCTGCGCCTGCGCCTGATCCACGCGGCCTACGAGCTCCCGGGCGGGATCGTGGGCCCCCTCGCCGCGGAGCACGGGCGAGTGACGCAGCTCGCGCGGGAGGCCTTGGGCTGGTGCTGGTAGCCCGGCTCAGAGGTCGTAGGTGGTCTGGCTCGTGTTCCGGTAGACCGTGGTGCAGCTCGGGCAGGTCTGGCTCGAGCTCGTCGTGACCTGCACCCACTCGTAGTCGCCGCCGGTCGGCGGGAGGCTGGGCCGGGAGGGCGCCGGCTCGGGCGGGGGAGGCGGGATCGTGCCGCCGCAGCGCGGGCAGCCCACGCGGTGGCCGGCGCGGATCCCGGGGCAGTCGCTGACGTGCACCTGCTCCAGCCGCGTGCCCCGCAGCTCCGCCAGGCCGGCGTTGGTGATCCCGTCCACCTTGTAGAGGCGCAGCGTGCGCAGGGCCGGGCAGCTGGCCACCGCGGCGAGGTCGGCGTCTCGGAGCGGGCCCTGGAGCTCCAGCTCCTCCAGGTAGCGCATGTCGCGCAGCGCGGCCAGGTCGCGCCCGTCGCCGACGCTGACCTGCTTCAGCGAGAGGTGGGTCAGGCGGGGCAGCTCCGCCAGGCCCGGGCCCAGGGACTCGAGCTTGGTGCTGTAGAGCAGCTCGCCTTCGAGGTGGAGCGAGGTCAGGTTCGGCAACCGGGCCAGCTCGGCGAAGGTCTCGACGGTCGGGCGGAACGCGCGCGCGCGCAGGTCGAGGGCCTCGAGGTCGCTGAGGGCGAGCACCGCCTGCCAGCCCCGAGCGCTCCAGGTCGTGCGGGTGTTGAGGCACAGCGCGCGCAGCGGGAGCCCCTCCAGCGCTTCGAGCAGCGCGTCGTCGGACTCGTTGAGCGAGACCGCCGGCACCGCGTGCTGCGCGAGCAGGCTGCGCCAGGTCGCGCGGCGCGCGTCGTCGGGGCAGTGCTCGATCCTCACCCCCCACAGC
Organism: Planctomycetota bacterium; assembly: GCA_041402045.1. Taxonomy (GTDB): domain Bacteria; phylum Planctomycetota; class J058; order J058; family J058; genus JAGQRJ01. Next base: position 96,827 of record JAWKSZ010000005.1, read on the forward strand.
CAGTGCTCGGGCACCCACGTAGCCTTCCAGGCGAGGGTCTGGTCGTAGCTCGAGCGGGGCGCGTAGTAGAAGACGCTGTAGGCGTCGGGGCGCTTCACTGAGTGCAGGCGGCGCGCCATGAGGAAGCGCCGGGGGACCGGGATCCCCATGCGCCTGCGCGCCGAGATCGCGCGCTCCAGCGCCGCGGGGTCCTGGTCCCAGTCTCGTTCGAGCTGTCGCAGCGTCTCGTCGGCCACTCGGCGCACCCTCCTCGGCCAGCATAGCGGAGCCGACGGGAGTGGCCCGGACGTAGACTGGGTGGGTGGACCCCTTGGAGCAGACTCGCACGTGGGCACCCGCGCGGTGAAGCCGACCGTCTACCCCGAGCAGGTGGGGCGCATGCTGCGGGCGTGCGCGGCCTATCGGGAGGGAGACCTCGCGTTCGAGGTCTTCAAGGCCGAGGTGTGGCGGTGCGCGTGCGCGATCGAAGCGTGCGACGAGCTCGACTTCCGCGAGTTCCTGCAATGCGCCGAGGCGCGGCTCGACATGGCGCAGTTCGGGCCCGAGTCGGAGCTCGGCGGGCAGGCCGCGGAGGTCGCCCGAGAGGTCGCCGCGGAGTGCGCCCGCCGGCTTCCGTAGCGCTTGCTGCGGGTCCCTCCCCTCCTTGAGGTGGAGGTACGTCCTTACCGGGAGCAGCAAGCTGCTCCCCTACTCGCGGGTGGGTGGGCGTGCTGGGAAGCTCCGCTGGTGCGGGAGCGTGAGGGGCGAGCCCCGCCCAACCAGGACGGAGCGCGGCGGGAGCGAAGGCAGCTCCGCAGAGCGTGAGGGTCGGTGTACGCGGGCGGGGGCGAGCCCACGTCGTGTTCGGCACGCAGGTGCACCGCAGGTCACGAGACCTGGATCGACGTGCGCCTGGCCAGCGCGGAGCTCTTCTGGAGAGGCGTTGCTCCCACACAGCGTAGGGGCGGGGCTCGTCCCCGCCCGGTCTGTGCGTCCCTCCACCCTGCGTAGTGTGAGGGCCTACCGCCGCGCCACGGATCCTGGACTCATGCCAGCTCAGAGCTCCGCCGCCAGGGAGGCGTGAGGGCCGGACCTGCCCGGGCGGGGGCGAGCCCCGACCTCAGGGCGTCAGCGCGATCGACTGCGACGCGGCGAGCTCGTCTAAGCGGCGGGCGGCGCGGCGGTAGTCGAGGGCGTGGATCGCGTCGGCCAGTCGCGCGAGCGCGGGGCCGCCGCCCGCGGGGAAGGCGGCGCGGAGCTCGCGCACCGCCTGGCGCGCGGCGAAGCTGCGGCGATCGAGGAGCGCGCGCAGCTCGACCAGCGCCTCCCGCAGCGGCCGCAGGTCGGGGGTGGGCTGCGCCGGCGTCGGGGGCGGCTGGGGGCGCGGGGCGCCCTCGCGCCCGGTGCAGCGCGCGAGGCAGGCCACCAGCGCCGCGGGGTCGATCGGCTTGGAGAGGGCGTCGTCCATGCCCGCCTCCAGGCAGCGGCGGCGGGTGCCGAGCAGCACGTCCGCGGTGACCCCGATCACCGGGAGCCCGCGGAGCTCGGGGCGGCGGCGCAGGCGGCGGGTGGTCTCGAACCCGTCGAGCCCCGGCATGTGCACGTCCATGAGCACCGCGTCGTGGCTCCCCGGGCGCAGCGCCGCGAGGGCCTCGGCCCCGCTCGGCGCCCAGTCCACCTCCACCCCTTGCCGGCGCAGGAGCTCCTCGAGCACGAAGCGGTTGGCCTCGACGTCCTCGACGAGGAGCACCCGCAGCCTGGCGAGGGACGGGGGGCCGAGGGCGTCGGCGGCGACCGCGCGCGGGCCCGCGGCCGCGGGCTCCAGGGGCAGCTCGAGGGTGAACTGGCTGCCCTGGCCGACCTCGCTCTCCACGCGGAGGGTGCCGCCCATGAGCTCGGTCAGGCGCATGGCGATCGCCAGCCCCAGCCCCGAGCCGTCGTAGGAGCGGGTGGTCGAGCCGTCGACCTGGGTGAAGGCCTCGAACAGCCGCGGCAGCGCGGCCTGGGGGATCCCCACCCCGGTGTCGCGCACGCTGAAGCGCACCCGCGCCCCGGCGGGCGCGGCCTCGACCCGCACCGAGCCCTCGGGGGTGAACTTGACCGCGTTCCCCGCGAGGTTCACGAGCACCTGCTCCAGGCGCACGGCGTCGCCGCGCACCCGCGCCGGCAGTCCGGGGTCCAGGCGCAGGAGGAAGGCCAGGCCCTTGGCCTCGGCCGCCGGGAGCAGCAGCGCCTCGAGCCGGGCGAACACGTCCTCGAGGGCGAAGGGCTCGCGGGCGAAGTCGATCCGCCCGGCCTCGATCCGCGAGAGGTCGAGCACGTTCTGCACGATCCCCAGGAGCGAGGTCGAGGCGGAGCGGATCTTGCTCACGTAGTCGGTGAAGCGCGGCGGGAGCTCGGCCTCGGCGCAGAGCTCGATCAGCCCCAGGATCGTGTTCAGCGGCGTGCGGATCTCGTGGCTCATGGTCGCGAGGAAGAAGCTCTTGGCCCGGTTCTCGGCGACCGCGCGCTCCTTGTCGGCGCGCAGGCTCGCGGCCAGCTCGCGCTGGGCGGCCTCCAGCTCGCGGGTGCGCTGCTCGACCAGGGACTCCATGGCGGAGTAGAGCCGCGCGTTCTCCAAGGAGATCGCGGTCTGGTTCACGAGCAGGCTCAGCAGGTGCACCCGGCGCGCGGTGAACGCGCCCGGGATCAGGTCGTGCTCGAGGTAGAGCGTGGCCACGAGCTTGCCCTGGTGTTCGACGGGCACGCAGAGCACCGAGCGCGCGCCCCGCGCGCGCAGGGCCGGGTCCTGGGCGAAGCGCAGGTCGTGCAGGGCGTCGTCGAGGACCAGGGCCTCGCGGGTGCGGCGCACCAGGTTCACCACGCTCGCGGGGACGGCGGGGGCCTGGTCCAGGGGCAGGTCCAGGCTGGGGTCGATCCCGTCCTCGCCGCCCTCGGCCTCGACCCGGGGCCCGCCCTCGGCCTCGCGCACGAACACCCCGCGGCGCGCCCCGGCGTTCTCGATCACGAGCGCGAGCAGCGTGCGCAGCAGCGCCTCGCGCTGGACCTGGGAGGAGATCGCGTGGGTCGCCTTGAGCAGGGTCTGCACGTCGAGGTCGCCGAGCTGGACCGAGGCGCTGCCTCCGCGCGTCCCGGGTCGCGAGGGCGCGGCCAGGTCGAGGTCCGCGTGCTTGCGCTGGAGCTGCTGCACCTTGGCCTCGGCGCCCCACACCCCGTAGAGGTGCCGCGCCCGGGCGAGGCAGGCCCCGGCCCGCGCCGGGTCGCCGCGCTCGAGCCAGGCCCGGCCCAGGAGCTCCTCGCCCAGGGCTTGCTCCTGGAGGTAGCCCTGGGCCTCAGCGCCCGCGATCGCCTCGGCGAACAGCGCCGCCGCGCGCTCGGGCTCCCCCAGGCAGCGGGCGCGCTCGGCGGCCAGGAGCGCGTGCTTGTGCGCGAAGTTCTCGGGCCCGTGCTCGGCCCAGGCCGCGAGCCGGGCCAGGGACGCGTCGGCAGCGGCCAGGTGCTCGGCCCGGCGCTCGGCGTCCCGCGTCAGGGCCAGGTGGCTGAGCCCGGCGTAGAGCTCGATCACCGCCGAGTGGTAGAGCGAGAGCATGCCCGCGGCCCAGGGCGCGACCTGGGCCTCCTGGTCGACGGCCTCCTCCCAACGGTCCCAGAGGTAGAACAGCAGGGCCTTGGTCACGTGCAGGTTGCAGAGCCCGAAGGCCTCCGCGGCGGCGGTGTAGCGCGCGAGGGCCTGGCGCTCGTCGAAGGCTTCGCCCACGAGCTCGCAGGGGTCGGCGCTCTGGCCGCGGAGCCCGCGCATGGCCTGGAGCGTGGCCTGGGCGTAGTGCCCGGACATGCCCTGCTCCAGGCGGTAGCAGGTGGCCACGCACTCCTCCGCCTCGCGCAGCGACTCCTCGAGGGGCAGCCCGAGGAAGAACCCCTGCTGGGTGCGCTTCATGATCGACCAGGCGGCGAACTCGTGGTCGCCGTTCTCCAGCGCCAGGCGGTAGCTGGCGAGCAGCGGGCCGCGGGTCGCGCGCAGGTGGCGGGTCCAGAACACGATGAAGCAGTTGGGCACGTAGGCCACGCGCCCGGCGTATTCCCCGGCGCCGTGCTTGGCGACCACGCGCTGGGCCAGCTCGCCGAAGCGCAGCGCGTCGTCATACTCCCCCAGCACGCCGGCGAGCAGGGTCGCGTAGAGCGAGTAGGCGAAGGCGCTGGGGCCGGCGTCGCCGTTCTGCGCCGAGAGGGCGACCGCCTCCAGCCCGAGCAGCGGGAACAGCGCCGGGTCTCCAATGTAGGCCAGGGGCGCCATGATCATCATGAGCCGCAGCGCGGCGACCTCGCGCGGGTCCGGGTTCGGGGGCAGCTCCTCGAGCGCGTCCACGTCGCGCCCGTCGATCGCCGCCCGGGCCCGGGCCAGGTAGCGCGGGAAGTCGTCCTCCGCGGCCTGGCGCGGGACGTCGTAGCCCAGGCCGTGGAGCACCTCGAACGCGTCGTCGAGGCCGCGGGCGATCTGGTTCTGGGCCTGGCAGGCCGTGAGCCAGTGCTCGCAGGCGCGCACGCGGTCGAAGACCTCGCGCGCGTGGGCGCCGACCGCGCGGAAGTGCCGCTCGGTGGCGGCGAAGTCGGGGATCAGGAGCGTGGCCCGCGCGGCCTCGGTGTGCAGCTCGAGGGTCAGGCGGTAGCGGCGCTCCCAGCACCCGGGCCCCAGGAGCTCGAGCCCCGCCTCGAGCAGCTTGCGCGCGGTGCCGAAGGCCACCGCCGCGATCGCCTTGCAGCCGGCCTCGAGGTTCAGCTCCGCCAACGCGTCGCGGGCGGCGGTCGTGGTGCGCAAGCGCGCGCCCCGGTTCAGGTGCTCCACGACCTCGAGCAGGCGCTCCTCGCGCTCCCCCGGGGGGAGCTCCGCCAGCAGCCGCTCCCCCAGCCGGTGGTGCACCTCCGCGCGCTGGGCGTCGGGGATCAGCTCGTAGGCCGCCTGCTGCACGCGGTCGTGCAGCCAGCGGTAGATCACCCGCGAGGGCTGCCCCAACGGGCCGCCCTCGTTGTCGAGCAGGAACTTGTAGTCGCCGCTGCGGGGCACGAGCAGCCCCTGCTCGAGCGCCGGGCGCAGGTCCTGGGCGGCCTCCAGCGGCGAGCGCTCGAGGACCACCGCCAGGGTGCCCAGGTCGAGCTCGGCGCCCACGCAGGCGGCCAGGCGCAGCGCGCGCTGGGTCGGCTCCGGCAGCTCGCGGATCGCCTGGGACATGAGGTCCACGACGTTGTCGGTGATCGCGGCCGCGCGCACCGCGGCCTGGTCCCAGCTCCAGGCCCCGGTCTCCGGATCGAGGGTGAAGCCGCCGCGGGCGTGGACCGCGTGCAGGAAGCGACGGAGGAAGAACGGGTTGCCCTGGGTCTTGGCCAGGCACACCTCGGTCAGCGCCTCGACCTCGGGCACGTCGCAGCCGAGGGTGTCGGCGATCAGGCGCGCCGCGTGCTCGCGGGGCAGCGGGCCCAGGCTCAGCTCGCTGACCCGCGCGCCGCGCTCGCGCAGCGTGCGCAGCACGTGCACCAGGGGGTGCCCGGGCCCGACCTCGTTGTCGCGGTAGGCGCCGATCAGGAACAGCCAGCGCGTGGCGTCGTCGGTCAGCAGGCGCTCGATCAGCTCCAGGCTCGGGGTGTCCGCCCACTGCAGGTCGTCGAGGAACACCGTCAGCGGGTGCTCCTCGTCGGCGAAGGCGCGGATCAGGTCGGCGAACACCTTGTTGAAGCGGTTCTGGGCCTCGAGCGGCTTGAGCGGAGCGACCGCCGGCTGGGGGCCGATCACGAGCTCGAGCTCGGGGATCACCTCGACCACGAGCCGCCCGTGGGCGCCGAGCGCGGCGCTCAGCCGCTCGCGCCAGCGCGCGAGGCCCTGCTCGCTCCCGCCGAGCACGCGCTGGATCAGCCCCTGCAGCGCCTGGGCCATGGCGGCGAAGGGCACGTCGCGGCGGAACTGGTCGAACTTGCCCGCGGCGAACTGCCCGCGCCGGGCCAGGATCGGCTCGTGGACCTGCTGCACCAGGGCGCTCTTGCCGATCCCGGAGTAGCCGGCGACCAGGGTCAGCGCCTTGCCGCCGGCGCCGATCGCGGCGAAGTCCCCGAGCAGGCGCGCGACCTCGGCGTCGCGCCCGTAGAGCCTGCCCGGGATCGAGAAGCTACGCGAGAAGTCGCGGGCGCGCAGCCGGGTGGGCCAGGGGGCCTGCCCGCGGGCGGCGACCAGGCACTGGGCGAGGTCGTGGGCCAGGCCCTCGGCGCTCTGGTAGCGGTCCTCGGGGCTCTTGGCCAGGAGCGTGAGCACGATCCGGCACAGCGGGTCGGGGAGCTCGGGGGCCAGCGCCGCCGGGGAGCTCGGCACCCGCGCCAGGTGGGCGTGCACGAGCTCCAGGGGGTCGCGGGCGCTGAAGGGGTAGGCCCCGGTGAACAGCCAGTAGAGGGTCGCGCCGAGGCCGTAGAGGTCGGTGCGCTGGTCGAGGGCGCGGTTCATGCGCCCGGTCTGTTCCGGGGCCAGGCAGCTCAGGGTGCCCTCGATCGCCTCCGGGTCGAGGGCGCTCGGGGTCTCGTGCTGGAGGTCGGTGCTGATCCCGAAGTCGATCACCTTCAGCCGGCGGTCGGCGCGGCTCCACACCAGGTTCGCCGGGCACACGTCCTTGTGGATCAGGCCCTGGGCGTGCACGCAGGCCAGGGCGCGGGCCGCGGCGAGGGCCACCTCCAGCCGGGTCACGAGCCCGTCGGCGCTGAGGTGCAGGCAGCGGTCGAGGGAGACCCCGCCGAAGTCCTCGACGACCAGGACCAGGCGCTGGTCGCAGCGCTCGAGGCCGTAGGCCGTGATCACCCGCGGGTCGTCGAAGGCCTGGGTCATGCGCAGCTCGCGCCGCAGCCGGGTCAGCTTGTCCGGGGGCGGGAGCTCCTCGGGGAGGACCTTGAGGTAGACCTTCGCGCCGTCGCGCTCGCGGCGCGCGCGGTAGACCAGCGAGTTGCTCGACGCGTAGACCTGCTCCCCGATCGCGTAGCCCGGGAGCTCGAGCGCGTGCACCTAGCCCTCGAGGGCTCGCCGCACGGCGCCGAGCAGGACGTGGGACTCGTAGGGCTTGGTCACGAACTGGGCCGAGCCGTCGTCGGTGAAGCGCCGCACCACGTCCTGTTCGTTGTAGCCGCTGCAGAGCACGACCCGCGCCTGGGGGTCCAGGATCCTGAGCTGGCGCAGGGTGGACTCGCCGTCGAGCACGGGCATTTTCAGGTCGAGCACCACGCAGCGCACGTCGCCCAGGTTCGCGTGATAGCGCTCGAGGGCCTCGCGGCCGTTGGCCGCGGTGAGCACCTCGAAGCCCGCGGCGGAGAGCACGGCGCGCCCGACCGCGAGCACCGTGGGGTCGTCGTCGACCACCAGCGCCTTGCCCCAGCCGCGCCAGTCGCGCGCGCCGTGGGGCTCCGTCCGCGCGGCCGGGACGGGGCGGTCGCAAGCGGGGAACAGCACGCGGAAGGTCGTGCCGCGGCCCTCTTCGCTCTCGACGGCGATCGTGCCTCCGTGGCCGCGCACGATCCCCAGGACCGCGGCCAGGCCCAGCCCGCGCCCGGTGAACTTGGTGGAGAAGAAGGGGTCGAACACCTTCTGGCTCAGCTCGAGGGGCATGCCGCAGCCGTCGTCCGTGACCTCGAGGCACACCACGGGGCCTGCGGGGGGCTCCGCCGCGAACCAGCCCGGGACGTCGCTGTCGGCGCGGGCGGAAGTCGAGACGTGGATCCGCCCCCCGGCCTGCTCGGGGTCGAGGGCTTCGAAGGCGTTGAGCACGAGGTTCAGCACGACCTGCTGCATTTGGCTGGCGTCGGCCTCGACCGCGGGCAGGCCCCGGGCCAGGTCCAGGCTCAGCTCGCCGCGGCGGGGGGTCGAGACGTCGAGCAGGTCGCGCAGCCCGTGGATCAGCGCGCTGAGGTCGAGGGGGCCCACGACGAAGCGCCCCTTGCCGGCGTAGGCCACGAGCTGCTTGCAGAGTTCGGCGGCGGTCTTGCCGGCCTGGAGGATCCCCTCGAGCATGTCCCGCGCCGGCGCCCCGGGCGGGACCTCCTGCAGGCCGAGGTCCGCGAAGCCGATCACGCCAACGAGCAGGTTGTTGAAGTCGTGGGCGATCCCTCCGGCGAGGAGCCCCAGGCTCTCGACCTTCTTGGCCTGGGCCACGCGCTCGCGCAGCCGCGCCTGCTCGAGGTGCGTGCGCACCCGCGCGCGGACCACCGGGGGGCGGAAGGGCTTGGTGATGTAGTCGACCGCGCCGAGCTCGAACCCGCGGGTCTCGGACTCGACCTCGTCGCGTCCGCTGATGCACACCACCGGCACGTCCTGCACGGCGGGGAGGTCCTTGAGCCGCTCGAGGACCTCGTAGCCGTCGAGGCCGGGGAGCATGATGTCCAGGAGGATCAGGTCGACGCCGGGGAGCCGCTCGACGAGGTCGAGGGCCTCCTCGCCGCTGAGCGCGAAGCTCACGTCGTAGCCCTCGCCCAGCGCGGCGACGAGGCTCTCCACGTTGTCGGGGGAGTCCTCGATGATCAGGATCCGGGGGGTGTCCGTGTGCATGGTCCTGGGCGCGGGGCTGAGCGGTCCGCCCCAGGGTACCGGGCCTGGCGGGGCGTCGCTATCGCTACCGGTTGGGCTCGCCGCTGACCCAGTTCAGCCCGCGGATCAGGCCCTCCTGCACCCGGCTGCGGGTGCGGCCCAGGAGGTGATCGCCCCGCGGGTTGACCGAGGTCGCCTCGGACGCCGCGGCCACCTCCGCGACGAGGGCGCTGTAGTCGGGGCCGTCGGGGCCCCAGGGGTGGGTGTAGTCCTCGGGGCGGTCGGAGAAGGCCGCGCCCAGGATCGCCGGGAGCTGGCGCGGGTCGCCGTCGGCCTCGCGCAGCGCGCGGATCCGCTGCCCGACGCCGATCCCCACCGCGCTCGCGCGCCAGTCGGCGACCGAGGAGCCCGGGTCGAGGGTCTCGTGCCGGAGGTTGATCACGTGGGGGATCGTGGGGTCGTGGAGCCCGACCACGTAGCCCAGGTTCACGAAGAACCCGGTGTGGTGGACCTGGTTGCGGGTCCCGTCGTGCAGGTCGTCGCGGAAGTCGCTCTCCGCCTCGGGGGCGTCGAGGTCGTTGCCCACGTAGCCCACGACCCCGCGCCGCTCGCCGAGCTCGGCGAGGGCGACCTCGAGCAGCGGGTCGCTGCCCGGGAGCAGGCCGAAGGTCCGGTCGTAGAGGTCGAGGTGGTCGCCGAGCTGGGAGCCGTGGATCGCGACGCCGAGGTCGAACATGGCGCCGTCGATCACCGCGGCGTTGGTCGGGAGCCCGCGCTCGAGGTTCAGCTCCACGGCCCGGGCGACCGCGGCGGACATGAGGGCCACGCCGGTGACCCCCTCGGCGAACAGGCCCTCGACGTGGCGCCGCAGCTCGACCTGGCGCACGAAGGTGTCCAGGAGCTGGGCCCGGTTGCGGACCCGCATGCGGATCATGGGGTCGGGGTGTTCGCGCCCGAGGACCTCGAGCGCGCGCTGGAGCTCGGGGGCGGCGAAGCGCACGGTGCGGCCGACGTTCAGGGCCTGGCTCAGGGGGCGCAGGTCCTCGAGCTCGAGGCTCGCGGCGTTCTGGGTGTAGGCCTCGACGGAGGCCAGGATCGTGGCCGGGTCCTCCGAGGTCAGCCCGGCGCGGACCTCCTCCGAGAGCACCTGCGCGCTCAGCGGCGCGCACAGCACGAGCCCGATCCAGCCGAGACCCCTCACGCGCTCCCTCCCTTCCTTCCGCCCGGCGAGGTGCAACTCGGGGTCCGTCGTAAAGCCTACGGTGGCGGGGCCGATGGCTCGGGTCGGCGCCGCTGGGGTGAGGCGCAGGGGTGTCCAGTTCGGACACCGCGGCACGCTCCGCGTCGCCTATCGGCCGGCTCCGCGGAGGCTCTTCGAGCGAAGTCTCAGCACGAACAGGCCGAGCGTTCTTGCAGGTCGGTTTAACGCAGAGGGGCAGAGGCGCTGAGGAACGCAGAGCCAGCTGGGGGCGGGCGGGCTGTGTTGGACGCTCCGCTCGCGCGGACGCTGGTCCGCCGGTGACGAGGAGGCCAAGGTGGCTCCGCTCCGGAGGAGCGGCCCTGCACCCGCGGCAGAACTCTACTCTCCCCTTCCCGCGGAAACGGTTACCCCCACGGGGCTCTGCGTTCCTCAGCGCCTCGGCGCCTCGGCGTTGAATGCCTTTCGCGAAGCCCGCTCGCGCGCCGCTAGTCCTTGTGCTTTTGCTTGCGGCGCAGGCGGCGGCGGCGGGCGCGGCGGTCGTCGGGCTCGGCCTCGGGCTCGGGGGGCGCGGCCTCGGGGGTCAGGGCCAGCTCGGGGTTTCGGGCGTGGAGGTAGCCGCGGGCGATCGCCATGGCGGCCAGGGCGTCGATCCGGCCCTTGTCCACCTGCCACCAGCGCAGCCCGGCGTCCTTGAGCGAGGCCTCGGCGTCCTGGGAGGAGTGGCGCTCGTCAACGAGCTCGACCGGGACCTCGAGCTTCTCGGCCAGGTCCTGGCGCAGCTTCTGGACCTCGGCGCTCATGGGGCTCTCGCGGCCGTCGGCGTGGAGCGGCTTGCCGAGCACGACCACGTCGGCCTCGCGGGCGTGGGCGACCTGCACGAGCTGCTCGACCAGCGCCTCCTGGGTGCCCGGGTGGTGCATGAAGCCGATCGGGATCACGAGGCCGGAGTCGAGGAACCCCAGGGCGGTGCCCACGCGACGCCGCCCGTAGTCGACGCCGAGGACCGTCCGGGGAGGAGGGGGATTGCTCACGGCGCAAGGACCTCGTCGAGTCGGTATCATGCCCGACGATGGGCAGCGAAGCCTTCGCAAAACAGCGCGCGTGGTTCGAGGACTACCTTCGAGCGGTGGTGACCGAAGAGCGCACCCTGCGCGAGGACAACGTCCCCGTCGTCGAGCAGGTGGTCATGGAGGCGGAGGTCGACGCCGCCCGGGAGGCCCTGCTCGCGGCGGGCCCCGCGCCCTTCGACCCCGGCTCGCCGCGCTTCGTGCGCCAGCAGGGGACGACCTGCATGTCGACCTCCTTGGCCAACGGCATGATCTCCTTGGGCGAGCCGCTGTTCGCCGAGGACGCCGAGCGCCGGGTCCACGCCTTCACCGACGACGTGGTCGAGAACACGAGCTCGTTCCAGAAGCCCGGCGAGTACCGCTCGGTCGACGACCTGTTCAAGTACCTCGAGTCCGGGCGGCTGCAGCGCCTGGAGCTGTTCGGCGGGCACTTCGTCCAGGACTACCGCGTACGCCTGACCCACTCGCTGCTGGACGTGGTCGAGGCGCTGTGGAGCGGGCGCGGGCGCTTGCTCGTGCAGCGCGCGGCCCACGCCTACCTCGTGTTCGGCGTCGACGTCGACCGCGGCGGGCAGGTCAGCGTGCGCCTGCGCGACCCCTTCGAGCCCACGGGCCCGGGCTACGCCAGCCTGCCCCTCGAGTCCTTGCGCGAGAACTTCCTCTGGTCGCCGCTGAAGAAGATCCCGCGGCTCATGGGGCCCCACGGGTTCCCGGAGCTCACCGCCGACGAGCTGCTCGGACACCTCGAGCGCTACGAGACCATGGAGAACCTGGGGATCGAGTGCCCCTCGGCGCTCCTGTTCCGGGCCGAGGACGCCCCCGAGCTCAGGGGCGAGGACACCTGACGCCACCCGAGTCGGTTCGGGGAGTAGACTGAGCCCATGTCGAGCGTCGTCTTGTTCTTCGGTCAATACCTCGTGGCTCAGGGCCACGTGACCCAGGACGAGCTCGACGCCGCCGTGGCCCTGCAAGAGCAGCACAACCTGCCGCTGGGCGCCGTCGCGTTGAGCAAGGCGCTCATGAGCGAGCGCCAGGTGCTGCTCGTGCACGCGCAGCAGGCGCGCACCGACAAGCAGTTCGGCCAGATCGCGGTCGAGCGCGGGTTCCTCAGCCGGGCCCAGCTCGACGAGCTCCTGCGCGAGCAGTCCGAGGCGCGGATCCTCCTGGGCGAGGCGCTGATCCAGCGCCAGAGCATTACCCGCGAGGAGCTGAACCTCGCGCTGATCAACTACCACACCGAGCAGCGCGAGGCGCAGCGCAAGGTGCGCGAGAAGCTGCGCGGCCTGGACGACCCGTTCCTGCTCGACCTCTCGGTGCAGCTCACCACGCGCATGCTCCTGCGCCTGGCGGGGATCGCGGCCAAAATGGCCGACGTCAGCACCCAGCGCCCGCCGGGGCTCGGTCCTTGGGGCCAGCTCGAGGTGGGGGGCGAGCTGCCCTTCAAGCTCGTGCTCAGCCTCGAGGACCCCACCCTCGACGAGCTGGTGCAGGGCCTCGAGACCTCGCCGCGCCACGACCAGCGCGGGCGGCGCGACCGCGACGGCGCGCTGACCGAGCTCCTGAATGTGATCACCGGGCACGTGTGCACGCGCCTGATCCACGAGCAGTACGAGGTCGAGCCGCACCCGGCGCAGATCTTCCCCCAGGACCCGCGGGCGGACGCCGACCCCGAGCCCCTCGCCGAGGAGCCGGGCGACCCTGAGAACCCCGCCGACGCGCCGACCAAGGCCTACGGCCCGCGCTGGCAGTCGGCGCGCCTGGTCCTGCCCAACGGCAACCTCTGGCTCGGGCTCTCCCGGCCCCCCGGCTAGCGCTCAGGGACCGCGTGAAGACCTCGGCCACGATCCTGGCGATCCTGTTGCTCGCGCTCTGCCCCTGGGCCGTCGCCCAGGAGGGGGATCCCGAGACGCCGCCCGCCGAGGCCGGGGCCGCAGAGCAGCCCGAGGACGGAGGCGAGGACGAGGACGACGAGGACGACGGGCTGCTGCAGCGGTTCACGGTCCTGATCGAGAACGACAAGTACGCGGGGACCGATCGCTTCTACACCAACGGGCTGAAGCTGATCTACCAGCGCGACGACGTGGGCGACCTGAGCTGGGGCGTGAGCGACCTGATCGGGCTGATCCCGTTCTTGCAGGCGCGCCCGCTGAGCTACGGGTTCGTGTTCGGCCACGATATCTACACCCCCGAGGACACCCAGCAGGAGCTCCTGATCCCGGGCGACCGGCCCTACGGGGCCTGGCTCTACGCGGGGGTCTCGCTCACCCGGGGCAACCGCCCGGACCTCAAGCGCAACGACCCGCGCGCGCTGTTCGAGGACCGGATCGTGCTCAACGTGGGGGTGTTCGGCGCCGACGCCCAGGGCGAGGCCGTCCAGAACAACTGGCACCGCTTCCTGAATATCGAGACCTCCAAAGGCTGGCACAACCAGCTCAAGAGCGAGCCCGCGATCCAGCTCTACCTCCAGCGCAAGTGGCTGCTCAGGGTGTGGCCGAACCCCGACGGGATCGGCGCGGACTTCCTGCCCCACTTCGGCGGCGCGATCGGGAACGTGTTCACGCACCTCACGATCGGCGGCACGTTCCGGATCGGCTGGAACATGGGCCTCGAGTTCGGCCCGCCCCAGCGGATCGCGTCCTCGGGGCTGCCGCAGCCGCAGCGCCTGGAGGGGCTGCGGGTCTACCTCTTCGGCCGGATCGAGGGCCGGGCCGTGCTCCACAACGCGTTCATAGACGGGAGCCTGATCCAGGGCCGCCCGCGCTACCTGAGCGTGAACGGGATCTCCGAGGAGTTCGACATTCACCGCGAGCACTTCGTGGCCGACTTCGAGGTCGGGCTCTACGTGGCCTACGGCTGCGTGTCGGTGAGCCTGACTAGCGTGACCCGCACCCGCGAGTTCGAGGAGCAGAAGGACAGCTTCACCTTCGGCGCGATCCACCTCTCGCTCACGTTCTGAGCGGGTGGGCGTGGGCTGACCGGCGAGGCCGATTTAACCGCCAAGGACGCCAAGGACGCCAAGGTTTCGCCCACTCGGCCCCGTCGCGGGGACACGGACGAGAGGAGCGAAGAGGGCTCCGGGTCTTCCAACGAACTCTTTGCTGGCAGAACGAGGTCGCGTCCGCGGAGCCTTGGCGACCTTGGCGTCCTTGGCGGTTCAACCTCCGCCGCCGCGCGCCCACGCCTCAGCGGAGCCTGCGCGCCCACACCTCAGCGGAGCCTTACGCCCGCGCTCGCGCCCTAGAACGCGGTCTCGAGGCAGGCCGAGGACACGGGCTCGAGCTCGAACTCGCTGTCGGTGATCGCCTGGGTCCGGGGCTCGGGCGCGGCGACCGCGACCTCGACGTCCCCGTCCTCGCCGAGCTGGAGCGCGACGTTGTCGGCGAACACCAGCGCCAGGAGCTCCTTCTTGCGCTCGGCGTCGTCGGCGTCGTCGGAGAGGCCCTGGACCGTGTCGTAGATCGAGGCCACGCCGGTGTCGATCGCCTTCATGGCGGCGAGCTTCCGCAGCGCCTGCTCGGAGTCCTCGAGGGCGCGGCTGAGCTTGTCGAGGCGCTTGGTCAGCAGCTCCTCGCGGCTGGAGCGCGAGGCGGCCTGGGCTTGGCCGAAGGCGCGGGTCAGCTCGAGCTCGAGGGACTCGCTGCGCCAACGGTCGATCCCCTGCGCCTCCAGCACCCCGCGCACCAGCGCCAGGACCGAGCCGCTCTCGAGCCCGGGGTCGGCGGCGTGGACCTCGGCCTGGGCGCTCGAGACCTCGGCGGTGAGCTCACGCACGCGGGCCTCGAGGGCGCGCCGGCGGCGCTCCTCCTCGGCGGCGGCTTCCTGGGCCCGGCGGCGGCTGCGCAGGAGCTTGCCCAGGCGCAGGCGCGCGTCCTCGGCCAGGCGCTCGCGCTCCTCGCCCTGACCGACGCCGCGGGCGGCGAGGGCCTGGTCGACGGCCTCGCGCACGATCTCCTCCATGGCGCGCATGGGGAGCACGGTGACCTGGTCCACGCCGCGGCGGGAGAGCGCCTTGAGGGTCGTGGTGTCGCTGCGCTTGACCAGCTCCTCGCGCAGCGCGCTGCCCGAGAGCCCGGCCTGGGCGCGAGGCTGCGCGCGCGGCGTGGGCGCGGGCCGGGCGGCGGCCGCCGGCTTGACCTCGCCCGCCAACTCGCGGCGGAGCTTGGCCGAGTAGTCGAGGACTTGCTTCTGGTAGCGCTCGTCGGGCTGCATGGGGACCTCCTCGGCCTGCGGAACCCTCTGCTTATCGGGCCTAGGGGACGTCGCCTTGAGGCCGAGTCGCGCTCTCGGCTAAGCGTCGCAGGAGCAGAAACTTACCTTCTTCGTCCGACGGTCTCCAGCCTCGGTTTTGCAGTGCTTCGCCCCTCAGCCGGGCCCCGAGGTCCTGCCTCTGCGCCCGCGGGCTACACTTGGCGCCATGAAGCGCACGATCCCCGCGCTCCTGCTCGTGGGCGTGACCCTGGCCGGGAGCGCCTACCTCTGGGCTCAGGAGCGCCGGCTCCAACCGCGGCTGTGGACGCTGCACTTCCCCGCGACCGAGCTCGGGCTCTCGGTGGCCGACCTCGACGGCGACGGCCGGCGCGACCTGGCGGTCGCCCACCAGACCGCCCCGCGCAGCGCGGCGCGCCAGGTCTCGCTGTTCCTCCACGGCCCCGAGCTCGCCCGGCGCTTCGAGCCCGAGCCGACCCACGTGCTCGACGTCCCCCGCGACGCCTGCGCGTTCGCGGTCGGCGACTTCGGCCCCGGGGCCGGGGGCGAGGTGCTCTACGTGTGCCCGACCCGGATCGCGATCGCGACCCGCGAGGGCGCGCTGAGCGAGGTCGGCCCCTTCGACGGGTTCTTCGACTACCCCGAGGACGCGGCGCTCCCCGAGTGGGACCTCTGCCCCGACCTGGATCGCGACGGGATCCCCGAGGTCCTGGTCCCGGTCAAGGACGGCTACGTGATCCTCGGCCGCGCCGCCGACGGCGCCCTGGCCGAGCGCAGCCGGATCGAGCTCCCGGCGGAGGACCGCTTCGGGCCCTCCTTCGAGACCAAGCTGCTCAACCGCTTCCTCAGCTCGTCCTCGCGCCTGCGGCGGGTGGTGGTCGCCGACGCCGACGGCGACGGGCGCCTCGACCTCTGCGCCTACCGCGACGAGGGCCTGGCGGTGTGGCTGCAGCGCGAGGACGGGAGCTTCCCCGCGACCCCGGACCGCGAGCGCCCGCTGGCGCTCGTGGCCGACCAGGGCGAGGGCGAGGGCAGCCAGGCCTTCAAGAACGTGCGCCTCGAGCTCGAGGACCTCGACCGGGACGGCTGCGCCGACCTGATCGCGACCCGGGTCCAGGGCGAGATCGGCGTGTTCTCCAGCCTGCGCACCCAGCTGATCGTGTTCCGCGGGACCCCCGACGGCTACGCCGAGGACAAGCCGACCACGGTGCTCAACTTCAAGGGCCTCGCGATCGACCCCGAGTGGGTGGACCTCAACGGCGACGGCAAGCTCGACGCCGTGGTCTCCACGATCCGCATGGACATGCTGACCAACGTCAAGCGCGCGGTGCTCGAGTCCATGACGATCACCTACCACCTGCACCTGCAGGGGCAGGCTACGGCGCTGGCGGAGGACCCCGCGTTCTCCCTGGACATGGACGTGCCCCTGAGCGCCCTCGAGCGCAACGGCGGCAGCCGCGCGGCGCTGTTCTCCGCCGAGCTCAGCGGCGACGGCGTGCGCGACATGATCGCCCGCGACCCGGACGGCGGCCTCGAGATCCGCCCCGGCGTGCTCGAGGGCGAGGGCGCCGACGCCACGATCGTGTTCGACGAGGCCCGCCCGGTGAGCCTCAAGATCTACCGCTGCCTGCCGCCGCGGGTGGTGGACCTGGACGGCGACGGCCGCGACGAGCTCCTGCTCGAGCCCTTCGGCGGCGAGGGGCCCGAGCACCGCTCGCTGCGCCTGGTGGCGGTGTCCGAATGAACGCGCGCTGGCTGACGGTGGCCGCGCTGCTCGCGGCGGCGACCCCGGTGACCCAGGGCCTCCCGCCGGGGCCGCTGGGCTTCACCCAGACCGGGCTCGAGGTCGGGGGCAAGATCACCGAGGTCCTGCCCCGGGACCTCGACGGCGACGGGCGGCTGGACCTGCTCGTGGTCCGCGGGCGCGAGGCGCTGATCTACTTCCAGGAGGCGGGCGGCGCCTGGCCGCCGGAGCCCAACCAGCGCTTCCGCTTCCACCCGCGCACCGTGATCTTCGACGTGGGGGACCTGGACGGCGACGGCCCCGCGGAGGTCGTGCTCCTGCGCCCGGACGACGTGGCGGTCTACGAGCTGCGCACCCGGGGCAACGGGCGCATGCTCTACGGGCTGCGGCCCAAGCCGGTGGTCGCGGTCGAGAGCTTCCTCAGTCGGCCCGTGCCCGACGAGGTCCGGCGCAAGGAGCTCCTGCGCGACCTCGACCAGGACGGGCTCCCCGAGCTGCTCGTCCCGCGCCGCGACGGGTTCCACGTGCTCCACAACCAGGGCGAGCGCGCGTTCGCCAAGCCGCAGACCCTGGCCACGCCGCCCAAGGCGATCCTGCACCCGGGGCAGCCCAAGCTCTCGAGCCGGCTGTTCGCGCAGTACTGGTTCGCGAACCCGAACCTGGCGCAGTTCGACGCCGAGGGCGGCCCCGAGCTGGTGATCGCCCGCGACGGCCAGCTCTCGGTGTTCACGGGCCCCGAGGGCGGGCTGCCCCTCGAGAAGGCGGGGAGCTACACCGTCCCCGACCAGAAGCGCTTCTCCTTCAACGTGGAGAACCCCTTCGAGCTCGACTTCACCATGCCCCTGCGCTTGCTGGACGTGGACGGCGACCAGCGCCTGGACGTGGCCTCGACCCACGTCGGCCAGGGCACGACGCGCTTGTTCCTCAACCGCGGCGCCGACCTGGAGCAGGCGTTCACCACCCCCGCGCTGACCCTGCGCGCCAAGGGCGTGACCCTGATCGCGTTCTTCCGCGACCTCGACGGCGACGGGCGGGTAGACCTGATCCTGGCGGCTGGACGAAATCGGCGTATGGTCGATCATTGACGTTCCTCGCGCTCGATCCCGATCGAAGTCCTGTTCTTCTACCAGCGCGCGTCCGGGCGACCCCTACCCCCGCCGAGCCCCATTCGTGCGCCCGAGCTCGAGATCGATCTCGATCAGCAGCCAGAACGACCGCATGCAGCTGGGAGCACGGTGATCGCGAGCCTGGGCGACTTCGACGGCGACAGGCGGCAGGACGTGCTCGTGCGCACCGACAGCGACGAGCTCGAGGTCCTGCGCGGCCACGACCCCGCAGCTTCAGCGAGGCGCAGACCACCGAGACGATCCCCGACGATATGGACGCCTACCGCTTCTGCGCCTGCGACGTGCTCGACCTCGACGGCGACGGCCGCGACGACGTGCTCCTGCGCTACCTGTCCTGGAGCCGCGAGCGGTTCGATCGGGATCACGGTCCTCATGGCCCGCTGAGCGGGGCTGCCGCGAAACCGTCTCCCACCCCGACGGCAGAACGCGTAGACTCGCGTGCACCGGAAGGCCCATGGACACCCGAGTGACCCAAGATACGTCTCAGTTCGAGCGGCTTGCGTCCCAGGACGGTATCGACCGCCGTCCTGTGGGTGTGCTCGTGCTCATGACGTTCCTGGTCGTCGACGGGCTGAAGCGCCTGGCCGAGGTCCTCTACGGGCTGACGCTTACTGAAGAAGACCTTACGTCGAAGGTTCAGGTCTTCGAGGTCTCCGCCATGGTCTCGGTGTTCTGGGTGTGTGCGGACGTGCTGCTGGCGCTCCTGCTCGGGCTCCGGAGCTGGGCGGGGCGGCTCTGGACCCAATGCCTGTTCGGGATCCACCTGTTCTATCTCTTTCACCAGATAGCCATTAGGTCCCCCGAGGGCTGGCTCTACCTCAACGCCTGGAGCCGGACGCAGATCGCCGTGAGCGTCGTGATCGACATGGCCGCGATCGTCTACCTCTCGAGCCCGCGCCCGCGTCGCTTCCTCGCGCACTGAGGTCTTGCTCTCGCAGCGACTTGCAGGGCGCGCCCGGCTCGTCCCAGCGTGTGGGACCATCGCGACCCCCTCCCCGGCATTGTGTTCGCTTACGTCTCGACCCTGAGTGCAGAGAGTGGAGGCCCGTGCCCCGGCCCGCGGACAAGCTGTTCCTGAAGATCGCCGTCAAGCGCGGCGTGTTGACCCGTGAGGACGCGCGGGACCTGCGCGACGAGCTGGACCGCCTGGTCCAGGCCGGCACCCCCTCCAAGGCCCGCGAGCTCTGCCTCGAGCTGGGCTTCCTCGACCGCGAAGGCGTGCGCGCCGTGCGCCGCGACGTGAAGGCCTACCTCGAGCGCAAGGCCGAGACCGAGAGCCAGAGCAGCCGGCGCGTCGCCGGGTTCGAGATCGAACGCCGCCTGGGCGCGGGCGCCATGGGCGTCGTCTACCGCGCGCGGCACCTGCAGTCCGAGAAGGTCGTGGCGCTCAAGGTCCTGAACCCCGAGCTCGCCGCCGACGAGCACTACCTCGAGCGCTTCAAGCTGGAGGCCGAGGTAGCCGCCGGGCTCGAGCACCCGAACATGGTCCAGAGCTACGCGGTCGGCGTCGCCGGCGGCGTGCACTACATAGCCATGGAGTTCGTCGAGGGGAAGACGGTCAAGGAGCTGATCCTGCGCCGCGGCCCGCTCAAGCCCGAGGTCGTGCTCGAGATCGCGATCCAGATCACCGACGCGCTGAAGTACGCCCACGCGCGCAACCTCGTGCACCGCGATATCAAGCCGGCGAACGTCATGGTCACCAAGAACGGCCAGGCCAAGCTCCTGGACCTCGGCCTGGCGCGCAAGGCCGACGCCGACCACGGCCTGACCGGCGAGGGCAAGGCGATCGGCACGCCTTACTACATGGCCCCCGAGGCGGCCCTCGACAAGGGCACCGACTACCGCGCCGACCTCTACTCCTTCGGCGTGACCCTGTTCACCATGGCCACCGGCAAGCGCCCGTTCGAGGGCAAGGACCCGGTCGCGGTCATGAACAAGCACCTCAAGCAGCCGGTGCCCGAGGCGCACGTCGTGCGCGAGGGCGTCCCCGAGGGGCTGACGCGGGTGATCCAGACGCTCATGGCCAAGCGCCCGGCCGAGCGCTACCAGGACCACGACCGCCTGCGGCTGGACCTGGAGGCGATCCTCGCCGGCCGCGCCCCGAGCTGCGAGATCGGCACCCCGCCCGCGGGGATCGAGTACATCCGCGGGCGCCGCAAGGCTGCCCCTGCCGAGGCGGACGACGCCCCGGCCGCCGAGGCCCCTGCAGCGGAGGAGGCTGCGCCCAAGAAGAAGCGCCGCTTCCCCTGGCTGGTCGCCGCGGCGGCCGCCGGGCTCGTCGCCGGCGGCGGTGGCCTCCTGGCCCTCGCCCGCAGCCGGCCGCCCACCGCGGAGCGCGTCGCCGCGCCCGAGGCGGCGCCGACCCAGGACGGCGACGCCGAGGCTCGCCGCGCGCTGGCCGCGGCCCCGTCGTCGGGACGCGAGCGGGCGCAGGCCCTGCGCGACGTCGCCCGGCGCTTCCCGCGCACCGCGACCGGCGAGCGCGCGCGGGTCGAAGCCGAGGCGATCGGCGAGCAGCTCCTGGCCCTCGACCGCGAGCACTTCCACAGCCGGAGCGACGCCCTGGAGACCCTCGCCGCGCGCGGCGAGCGCGTCCAGGCTCGCGTCGGCTACCTCGACCTGGCCGCGGAGCTCGCGGAGCCCGACCTCGCGGAGCGCGCCTTCGTGCGCGCCCGGGAGCTGGGCCGCGCGCTGCGCGCGGAGGTCGCCCAGGCCGACGCCGAGGCCCGGCGCCAGGCCGACGCCGGCGCGCTGGCCGACGCGGCGGCGACCCTGCGCGCCTCGCTCGCCGCCCGCGACCCCCAGGGCCGCCGCGCGACCGAGCAGCGGATCGCCCGGCTCGAGGCCCGCGCCGCGCAGCCGACGTCGGCGGCGACGGTGGCCGAGGCGGACGACGACCCCTGGGAGGAGCCCCTCGAACTCCACGGGAACGTCGCCCCTCAGGGCGACTAGTTTCGGGGGGTCTGTCCCAGACCCCCTCGGCCTCGGGGCAAAGCCCCTGGCTTCGGGGTGTTTGGCGAGGGCGAACGACGGCCCGGTTCTGTTCCCGGACTACCTGCACCGCGGCGGCGAGGGTGCCGTCGGCGTCGCCGGTGCGATTCGAAGGATTCGCAGAGGTCGCGCGGTTCGAACGGGCAATTCTTGCCCAACGGGTTCACCTAGGGTGACCTGCTCTTGAACCCTCCCACGCCGCCATAAGCCTTTGCCCTTGAGGCATGCCTCGTGCCTCGCCCCCGGCGGAGGCTGCATGACCGATCCGCGCCGCGTGGTCCACGACCAGATCCACCTGGTCACCGCTCGCTGCTCCGAGCGCAGGTTCTTCCTCAAGCCCTGCAAGGCGACGCGGGAGATCTTCACCTACGCCCTGGCCCGCGCGCTCCAGCTCACCTCCGTAGAGCTCTACGCGATCACGGTCCAGGCCAACCACTTCCACGCCAAGGTCGGCGACCCCAAGGGCGAGCTGCCGAAGTTCATGGAGGTCCTGGACCTGCTCACCTCCCGGGCCATGAACGCTCACTACGGCCGCGGCGAGCGCTTCTGGTCCTCGGCCCCTTACAGCAACGTCGAGATCCACGACGAGGACACCTTGATCCGCGAGCTGGTCTACCTCTACACGAACCCGGTCAAGGACGGCCTGGTCGCGCGCCCCGAGGAGTGGCCAGGCTTCTCCACGACTCCCGAGGACATGGGCACGCTGTCCCTACACGTCAACCGCCCGGACTATGCCTTCTTCGGCTCCAAAACCGCCAAGCGCTGGATCCCGAAAGGCGACCTGACCCCCGCCGAGTATCGCCAGGCGGTCGCCGAGCGAGAGCAGGCCGAGGCCCGCGACCGCGAGGACGGCCTCCGGGTGCGTGAGCCACGCACCACGCTCCCCGACACGATCCCGTTCGAGGTCAAGGTCCCGTTCCTGATCCCGCCCGACGAGCACGAGGCCTTTCGCCAGCGCGTCCGCGCCGCCGTCGACCTCGAGGTCGAAGAGATCCACCGCCGCCGCCGAGCCGAAGGCAAGCGCTCCTTCATGGGCGTCGCCAAGCTCCGCGCCCTCAACTGGCGCGACTCGCCGGGTGACACGTGGCCGTCCTTCGGCCTCAACCCTCGAATCGCCAGCGGCAACGAAGACGGCCAGCGCCAAGCGCTGCTCCGGGGCCTCGTGCAGTGGCGAGACGCCTACCGTCTGGCGCTCGAGGCCTGGCAGGACGGCGACCGGACGGTCGAGTTCCCCCTCGGGACCTACGGCAAGCACAAGGTCGACAAGTGCGAGCTGGCGACGGAGTTGATCCTCTACGCGTAGCGCGCGTCCGCGCCAGTCCGTAGCCGCACGTTCAACGGCCCCTGCGAGCCCGACCCACACGGTCAGGCCCGTGCGGCGGCATGTACGCGTGCGAGGGCGCCTGTGAGTCGCCCGGGCCGTCTCACGAGCTCTGACGGGTGCATGCGAGGGTCACCGCGCGTGGCGCGGGGAGGAACGTCGCGCCGGCGAGCGGTCGCCGTGTCCCCAACCCACGGACGGGAGAAGGCCCGCAGGGCCGCCCAAGGACGGGAGAAGGCCCGCAGGGCCGCCCAAGGGACGGGAGAAGGCCCGCAGGGCCGCCCACGGCGTGCTCCTTCGCGGCCCGGAACCCATCCGCTAAATGTCGGAACCGGGCTGTAGCCTGCGGGATGAAGGAGCAAACGATGATCAATGACCGGGAAGTAGTTGATGCGCTGGCAAGTTCAGGGGACCTGGCTGAGGTTGCTCGGGTCGTGACCTACGAGGGGATTCGGACCAACAAGGCAGGGGAGACGCACAGAGTGATCGTGAAGTGCGGTGAATACATGAACCTGAACAATCCGGACCCGAGCCTCAGGTTCTACGTCGAGGTGACCGACGAAGTCGGTCGCGTAGCTCGGGGGAACCCCGGCCCCACGCCCCAGGAGGCGATCAGATTCCTTCATTGGGAGGAGTTGGATAGGCCCGAGCATTAGCACCTCGGTCCCATGCGAGGGTCACCGCGCGTGGCGCGGGGAGGAACGTCGCGCCGGCGAGCGGTCGCCGTGTCCCCAACCCACGGACGGGAGAAGGCCCGCAGGGCCGCCCACGACGCGTGTTCGGGATCGTTGAATGAGTGGCCGCCGCGTCTCGGTGCTCTGGTGCAGCCGATCCAAGAGGGTCTTTGCTTCGCCGTGCTCGCGCTACAAGGGCTTCGGGGGCGTTCTGGCTACGCCGATGGTCAGAGCCCACGACCCTGCCTCAGAGACGCCGGAAGACCTCGGGGCGCTGATCTTGGCCCTGTTCTCGGAGTGTGGGCGGGTGAACGTGACCATCGCGGACTACGCCAAGCAATCGGTCGATGCCGAGTCCCGTCGGCTGCGCGAGGAATACGGCCTGGGCAACGGGCTGGACTACCCTCGGCCCTTCAGCATCGTTGACGTTGCCGAGAGCGAGGGGGGTGGGATGTGACCCGTATGAGCGCCAGCGAGGCAGAGCTACAGCGCGCTTGATCCTGTCGAGTAGCCGAGAGCAAGGGGCAGCGGACTCGGGGCGACGGCCCTGAAGCAACTCGGGGCTGAGGTCGACCAGGAGTTACCAACAAGGCCGCGCCCAAGAAAAGGCCACGCCCAAGAAGAAGGCCGCGCCCAAGAAGAAGGCCGCGCCCAAGAAGAAGGCCGCGCCCAAGAAGAAGGCCGCGCCCAAGAAGAAGGCCGCGCCCAAGAAGAAGGCCGCGCCCAAGAAGAAGGCCGCGCCGAAGGGTCCCATTGGTCAACCGAGGCTGACTTGAAGACTCCCGACCCAGAATCGCCGCCACCAAACAGCCCGGTCGAGCCGCCGCTCGCCCCTCGCCCGGCCCTCGCTTCCCCCGAGTACACACCGTGATCCCTGAGAAGTCGAGGCAGGAGTGGTGAATTCAGGCAGCCGGACGGCGGCGGTAGTGGCGGAGCAGGCCGCCGAGGCGCTCGTCGACGACGATCTCGCCTTCGCGGAGCCGACCCCGGGGGCCCGAGCGATCAGGCGATTCGGGGCAAACCCCGCACCCGTGTCCAGGCCCATGAATCGCCCGATCGGGTTCGTCCGTTCGGTACGGTCTTCGCCACCGAGGCTCGAATCGGCTGTGCCTCCCCAATCCGGCGCGTGTGCCCTCACAGGGGTAGGGGCGCCCCCGCCCGCGGGCGTCGGGCCGCTCCCGCAAAGCGTAGGGGCAGGGCTTGTCCCATCGTGTTCGGGACGGAGTTCTGGGCGTGAGGAGTCGCCTTGCCGGGTGCACTCTGAATGAGGTAGGGCGGGGCTTGTCCCCGCCCGGGTATGTGCGTCCCTTGCGCCTTCCGTGGCGAGCGGAGCTCCTGAGCAGGGTAGGTAACGATCCGTGGCGCCATGGTATGCCCTCACACTACGAAGGGTGGAGGGACGCACATGTCAGGTAGCCGGGGGCGGTTTTCCCGCCCCGGCTCCCTAGAACCGGACTTGTGCTGTTCACATCCGGCTCTTCGGGACGGTAGGTACCCCCGCCGCCGGCCAGGTCACGACCTCGCGGTATTCCAGGGCAACAGAGCTGCTGGGCGGCGATCCTCGTCCATGCGATCCGAAACGTCTCCAGCAGCGAGACGAGCTGTTCGTCGAAGTACGAGTTGCACCAGAGTCCTCGAAGTTGACTGCCAGGGTTGGCGCTGAGGGCCCACAGCGACTGGTGTCGCTTGTAGATCCCGCGCCAAGCCAGCTGTTCACTCCCAGACGAATGAGGCGTTGGACGATCGATCGTTTCGTTTCCAGTTCTTGAAACACAGTCCCGCGCAACCGTCGCGGAGGTGCGCGTCCGTAAGCCCGGAGGATCAGACCGATCGTGGCGTTGCAGACTCTGCCGCCAACCGTTGAGAACGCGTTGATCCGGGAAACGACCGCCTTGAGCGAAACGCCCCGGACCGCGGGGTCAATTCAACGATCGCTCTCGTAGCCGCTTCACTGCGCTCCGAGCCCCACCTCGGGCGGTAGACCCCGCTGGGGGATCAACCGGTATCCGAGGAAGTGGCGGGTCTCTGGGTTGGCCACCGCGCTCTTCGCTTGCGTTCACCTTCAGTCGCAAGCGACGCTCAATGAACTGGCTCAAGCTCGAGAAGACCCTCTTGCCTGCACGTTCACTCCGCGCGCATGGTGTTGCAGTCGTCTGCGTAGCGGACGAACCGGTGCCCGCGTCGGAGCGGCTCGTGATCAGGCTCGTCCAGCACCACGTTGGACAGCAGCGGCGAGCGGGCCCCTTGGGGGCCCCACTCTTCCGTGCTGACCCTCACGCGTCGAGCATGACCACCTTGGCTTTCAGCATGCGCCCAATCAGGACCAGGAGCTGCTTGTCCTCGACTCCTTCGGGCAGGCCGCGACAGCAGCCGTTGGTGGCAGACCCGATCAGAAGAACTTCTCAGGTCGGATCCACCACCCTCGTATCAGCTGCCGCATGGCTGAGCTTCCGTGATCGCCGTCTGGCAGCCCCGGTTCCGGGCGAAACCGTGGCTCGAAGAGTGGAACGTCGGCTCGTAGACAGGCTCCAAGACCCGCCTCACCGCCTCCTGCACCACCCGATCGATCACGTTGGGGATTCCCAGCCCCCGCTGCCCTCCACCTCCCTTCGGGATCCACACCGCCGGATATCCCACTGACGGCCGTCCTCCGGAGGCTGGCGCGCAGCTTGGCCAGCACCGCCGGGAGGTGCTTGCGCGCCGCGATGGTTTGGCCATCGGGACCAAGGCCCCTTTGTTCGCC
Source organism: Planctomycetota bacterium (assembly GCA_041402045.1). Classification (GTDB taxonomy): domain Bacteria; phylum Planctomycetota; class J058; order J058; family J058; genus JAGQRJ01. The sequence goes on from JAWKSZ010000005.1 coordinate 122,425, forward strand.
GCGACCTTATCGAACGCCTCTTCAGGAGTGTTCGAGCCACTCTTTTCCTCTCGCGGGACCTACGCTGCTGCCTTGTTCTTCGCCGCTGGCACCCTGGGCTCCAGCCCTGAGGATCGGTCCTCGGGCCTCATCGTCCCCGAGAACCCGCGTTTCCGCGGACGTTCTGCTGTAGCGGAGAACGGCACGAACTGTAGACCCACTTCCTTGACCGTCACCGCCTTCCCGTCCCCGCGTTGCGCCCTCGACTCCCTGCTTCCAGGCGCTCAGCAGGGCCGGTCCTCGTCTTGCGGGCTTTCACCATGCGTGCCCCTCGGAGGTGAGCCTGAGTTTCCCCTGGCTCCGTGCCCTCGCGGATCTCCGACTTCTGCCGGGTCATTAGCCTTCGTCTTTCGTCCTCGGGCCTACCGTGCAAGCGGAACTGGCCAAGGATCTCACTGGGTAAGTACAGCAGACTTCGTGTCACGCCACATGCGCCAATACGTCTGCGAAACCGACAGAAACCGGGTTCACCGTCCGGGTGGCGGCTCACCCTTCGCAGCCCGCCGCCGGCGCTTCACTCGTTCGAGGCATTCGCGCACCTACGGCTTCCACCAGACCCCCCTCGCGGACCGCCGGGCCCCGTCGACCTCCTTCCCGGAGGAGCGGGCAGTCTGACGTGCCCGGTGCTTCCGGGGCGGCGCCCTTGCCTCATCGGTGTCGGGTTCCCTCTGTCAGGGCCCCCGGGATACCAGGACACGGACTCGCGTTCACCTCCGTCTGTTGCGTACCAGTCGCACTCGAGGCGGGGACAAGCCCCGCCCCTACACAGTGTGTGGACACCGTCTCTCCAGAAGAGCTCCGCGCTGGCCAGGCGGGTCGATCCAGGACTCACGACCTGCGGTGCACGCTGCGTGCCGAACACCCGTGGGCGAAGCCCCTCGGTGATCGCGAACGCGAGGCTCGCCGGAGAGCCCTTGCCTCCTCGACCCGCCGGAACGAAGGCGGGGCGGGGCGAGCAGGCGCTCACCCCGCCCCTGGGACGTGACCTCGCCGCATGGGCTCGCTAGGCCACGTCGGACTTCAGGCCGTTCTCCGCTCCGGGACGCCAGGGGTCGGCGACCCGATCCTCGATCACGCGCGCGCTGGCCTCGGCCACGTCCTCGCCGGTGAACCGCGCGTCGGCCTCCACCTCGGCGTCCTCGTCGTCCTCGGGCTCGAGCTCTTCGCCCGTCTCGGGGTCGACCTCCGTCACGCGCGCGCGGCGCTTGAAGGAGCTCCCGATCACCGCGTTCTGACGCTTGACCTCACCCAGCGCCTTCCTCAGCGCCGCGGCGTGGTCGCCCTCGTGCTCGCCGGTCGCGAGCCGGACCAGGACCAGCGCCACGATCTGGCACAGGCGCTCCTGACCCGCGCGGCGCGCCTCCTTGACCTGCGCGTAGGTCGGGTGCTGCTGCTCCGTGCGCAGGGCCTCTTGATAGCGCGCGTGCACGGCGGACACCTGCTCGACGAAGCGCTCCGCCCCCAGCTCGCGCAGCGCCAGCCGGAGCCGAGGCTCGGCCTCGATCCGGCGCAGGAGCATGCGCACCTGGATCTCCTCGTCCATGTAGGGCAAGTGGATCATGGCGCGCACGCCGCCCGGGAACAGCCGGTCCAGCGCGTAGCGGGCGAGCTGCGCCTGGCTGGACGTCTCTCCATACGCCTGAGCCGAGGCCGTGAGGACCTTGGCGAGCGCGCCCAGCGCGCGGTCCATGTCCTGATCGGCCTGGCGCGCCTCCGGGCCGAACTCGCGCTTGAGCCTGCGCCCGGAGAAGCGGATCGTGAGCTCGACCGCCTCCTCGGCGAGTCGGATCGCGTCCGCGACCCACCCGCACAGGAGCTCGTCGTCGCAGTCACCGAGCGCGTGGGCGATCTGGTTCAGCGAGTAGAGCTGGCGGCTCGAGGGAAACGAGTAGAAATCGAACATGTCGCTCGCGGCGACCTCTTTCGTCGTCATGGTTCACTCCATGGGTGTCGGCCTCGTCTGCGGCCGACGGGTTGTGCAGTCGAGCCAAACAACGAAACCGTTCCGCTGTTCGCTCACCCCGAAAGAGATCTGGGGGGATCGTTTCGTGACGACGACTTCGAAACGATCCTGGCGCGCGGGCCGCGAGTCGCGCCGAACTCTTCCGCGCACCGCGGCTTGGCGATCAGCGTCCTGCGCGAGAAACAGGCGGAGGCGAGCGCGACGCGAGGGCCGGCTGCTGCCGGTCGACCCTCGCGAGCTCCCGACCCCGCGGAAGACGTTCGCGAACGTCCGCCTCTGAGGGTCGACCCCGCGGAAGACGTTCGCGAACGTCCGCCCTGAGGTCAACCTCGCGGAAGACGTTCGCGAACGTCCGCCCTGGGGTCGACCCCGGCGGAAGGCGTTCGCGAACGATCCGCCCTGAGGGTCGACCTCCGTGGAAGGCGTTCGCGAACGTCCGTCCTCGAGGGTCGACCCCCGCGGAAGACGCTCGTGAACGTCCGCCCCCGAGGGTCGACCTCCGTGGAAGACGTTCGCGAACGTCCGTCCTCGAGGGTCGACTTCCGTGGGAGACGTTCGCAAACGTCCGACGCGGGGGACGGAGCGGTGCGCGGGGAGACCGTGACTTACGCCGGTTTGCTGCGGCAGCTTCCGCTGCCGCGCCGCCTTCGGCGGCGTGAGAATTCGCCCGGACGGGGTTTACCCTCAAGCCAGGTCGGCTTGGGCCCCGCCCGTCCGAGCGAATTCACCCGACTCCGTCGGAGAAACTTGGACTTTCTCGTCACGAACGAGGCTCGCCAGATCTCTTTCAAGGTAGAGGCCGTCCGCGAGGGACGGACACGAGGAGACGACCCGGGCCATGGCGACCGACCTGACCCTGCTGATCCACGCCGCGCGCGCCGGAGATCACCGCGCCTTCGGGCAGGTGGTGAGCCGGACCGACGCCCTGGTGCGCGTGGTCGTGGGTCGGCAGGCAGCGCCCGAGGTCGTCGAGGACTTGATCCAGGAGACCTTCCTCCGCGCTTGGGAGGGGCTCCGCGGGCTGCGCACGCCGGCGGCGTTCAAGGGCTGGTTGATCCGGATCGCGCTCGGGGAGGTCAGGAAGTGGCGAGAGCGGCAGGCGCGCGAGCGCGCCGCGCTCTCCACCCTGGACACCTCGGAGAGCTACGAGGCCCGCCACGGCTCTGGCTGGAGCGATCGCAGCCTCGCGGCCCTGGACGCGCTCGACCCCGACTCGCGCGCGATCGCGCTGCTGCGGTTCTGCGACGGCTACGCCCCGCGTGAGATCGCCGCCGCCCTCGACCTGTCGCCCGACGTGGTGCGCCAACGCCTGAGCCGCGCGAAGGCCAAGCTGCGCGAGGCGCTCGAAGCCAACAAGGACGTTCCATGAGCCGTGAGCTGACCTGCGCAGAAGCGCAGCCCCTGCACTTCGACCGGTCGTCCGAGGTCGAGCTCGACCCGGAGTCCGGCCAGGCCCTCGACCGGCACCTCGCCGCCTGCGCCGCCTGCCGGGCCTTCGTCCAGGAGACGCTCCTGGCCGAGGCCGCGATCGCGTCCGCCGTGGGCGAGGACCCGGAGCTCAACGACCCCGAGCGCGCGGCCCGCACCGCCGCCCGGGTGGTCGCGGCGATCGAAGCCCAGGAGCCCTGGCGCCAGGCGCCCGCCCGCCGCGCTCCCGGCGCGCTGCCGTGGCTGATCGCCGCCGTCGCCCTGCTCGCGGCCGGCGTGGGGATCGGCCGGGGCACCGCCCCCGCCCCGGACGGATCCCTGCAGGTGATCTCAGGTCCAGACCTGCAGCGTCAGCTCGACGCGGCGCGCGCGGAGAACGCCGACCTCACGCGGACGCTCAGCGCCCAGCGGGCGCGATCGAAGCCTCCTCGAGCGAGCGCTCGAGGAGGCGCGGCGGGACTAGGCTCTGTCCGCAAACAGGGCCAACGCTCTCGCTTGCCCTCGTCGCCGCCGACTGCGTTGGTCGCCGGCCACGTAACCCCATTACGCTAGGCTCGGCTCCCGCCTTGTCGGACGACGACGATTGCCGCGCGAGAGCATTACCCCTGTTTGCGGACAGAGCCCTAGTCGCCTACTGCGCCTCGAGGGCCGCCTGGAGCTTGGGCACCAGCTTCTCGATCAGGCGCCCGAAGTCGGTCTTGACCCGCTCCGCGGTCTCGATCACCTCCTTGTGGGAGAGCGGCGTCGCGCTCATGCCCGCGGCGAGGTTGCTGATCAGGCTGATCCCCAGGATCCGCACGCCCATTTGGCGGCAGGCGATCACCTCGGGCACGGTGCTCATGCCCACGGCGTCGCCGCCGAGCCCGCGCAGCATGCGCACCTCGGCCGGGGTCTCGTAGGAGGGCCCCGAGAGCACGGTGTAGACGCCCTGCTTGAGCTCGAGCCCGAGCTCGCTGGCGGTGGCGTGGGCCGCCTGCTGGAACACGGGGTCGTAGGCCTGGCCCATGTCGGGGAAGCGCGGCCCGAGGGCGTCGTCGTGGCTCCCGATCATGGGGTTGGTGCCGCTCAGGTTCAGGTGGTCGGTGATCACCATGAGGTCGCCGGCGGCGAAGGACTCGTTGATCCCGCCCGCGGCGTTGGTGAGCACGAAGGCCTCGAGCCCCAGGCGCGCGAGCGCGCGCAGGGGGAACACGACCTCGTGGGCGGCGTAGCCCTCGTAGAGGTGGAAGCGGCCCTGGAGGCACACGACGGGCGTGCCCTCGAGCTCCCCGATCACGAGCCGCCCGGCGTGGCCGGTGACCGTCGACTCGGGGAAGTAGGGGACGTCGGCGTAGGGCACGATCACCGGGTCCTGGACCCGGTCCGCCAGGGGGCCGAGCCCCGAGCCGAGGACGAGCCCCAGCTTGGGCAGGGGGCGGTCGCCGAGCCGCATGCGAATGAAGTCGCCGGCCAGGTCCAGGTGTTCGATCAGGTCTTGGTTCGCCATGTCGTCCCTCGGGCGGGCCATTGTAAACATGCCGGCGGGCGGACCCGGACCCTGGCGCTCCCTGAGGAGCGGCATTCCCCGCGGCGGGCGCTAGCATGCCGGCATGCGCGCGCAGACCCTAACCCCTTGCCCCTCTTGCCCAGGCGCGGCGGCCTGGTGGGGGCGGACGAATAGCGGCACAGGGCCGCTCGACGAGGTCTCGTGCGCGCGCTCGTGATCCGGCTGGTGTTGAACGCGATCCTGCTCCTGGCTCGGCTCGAGGCGGCGCTGATCCCGGTGTCGTGGATGTTCGCCATGGGGCGCGCCTCGGCGCGCTGGGGGATCCGGCTCTCGCCGGGCCTGCGGCGGAACCTGGAGGAGAACGCGCGGCAGCTCCTGGGCCCGGCGAGTACGCCGCAAATGCGCCGCGCGCTGGCGATCCAGACCCTCGAGAGCTTCTCGCGCTTCTTCGTCGAGCTGGTGTGCGCCGGGCGCTATCGGCCCCCGGGGGCGGACACGCTCCTCGAGCGGATCCGCGGCTACGACGCGGCGGAGCGGGCCAAGGACCGGGGCCAGGGCGTGATCGGGCTGACCCTGCACATGGGCAACTACGAGCTGGGCGCGCAGGTCCTGCCCGACCTCGTGTCGCCGGTCGCCGTGGCCTACAACCGCGACCCCTGGGGGCTGTTCGAGCGCCTGCGCTCGAGCGCGCGCCGCGCGAGCCGGGTCGAGGAGATCGCGATCACCCCCAGCCCGTTCTTCACCGTGGACGCGCGCAACGTGCTCGCGCGCAAGGGCCTGCTCCTGGCCGCCGCCGACCGCGGGCTGCCCACCGACCGCGGCTCGTCCTACCGCTTCCTGGGGGCCAGGCGCGGTTCCTCGACTGGCCGGCGCGGCTGAGCAAGTCCACCGGCGCGCCGCTCTTGCCCTGCGCTGTGGTCCGCCGCCCCGACGAGGGCTACACGATCGAGCTCCTCGAGCCGATCGACCCCGCGGACTTTCCGGACGCCCGCGCGCTCATGCAGCGCGCGGTCGAGGCCCTGGAAGACTTCGTGCGTCGTTTCCCCGAGCAGTGGCTTATCCTGCACCGCTACTGGGACGCGCCAGACGAGAGCCCCAGCCCGGGGGAACGAGGAGGGAGCCCATGCAGCCGCAGCGTGAAGTCGACGTGGTGGTCCTGGGAGGCGGGCTGGCGTCCCTGTGCCTGGCGCGCCTCGCCCAGCGCGAGCTCCCCGAGGTGCGCGTGCTCTGTCTGGACAAGGCGACCGCTCCCAAGCGCAAGGTGGGCGAGTCGACGGTCGAGGTCGCCGGGCACTTCCTGCACACCCGCCTGGGGCTGGGCGAGCTGCTCGTGCGCTCGCAGCTCCCCAAGCACGGGATCCGCTACTGGTTCAACGACGAGGCCAATCAGCTCGACTTCTGCGACGCCTCGGAGGACGGCCCGGCCTCGACCTCGTGGTGGCACACCTTCCAGCTCGAGCGCGACCGGCTCGAGGCGGACCTGCTCGAGCTCAACCGCGAGCAGGGGATCGAGCACCTGACCGGCGCGCGGGTGACCGCGATCGAGCCGGCCCCGGACGGCGGGCTGCACACCGTGCGCTACAGCCACGCCGGCGAGGAGCACACCGTCGCCGCGCGCTGGCTGGTCGACGGCTCGGGGCCGGGGTCGCTCCTCGGCCGCGAGGTCGGGCTCCTGACCCGCGACGACCGCCTGCCCCACGGCTCGTGCTGGGGCTGGTTCCGCGGCGCGCGCTCGCCCCAGGAGCTGTTCGACGAGCAGACGGCCAAGCGCCGGTTCTGCTTCGGCAAGCGCCTGCTCTCGACCAACTCGTTCATGGGCGAGGGCTACTGGGTGTGGTGCATTCCCCAGGCCAGCGGGCTGTTGAGCGTGGGCCTGGTCTACGACGGCTCGGTCGTCACCGACCCGCCCAAGACCGCGGCCGAGCTGCAGGCGTGGCTGGGCGAGCACCGCATGCTGGGGCGCATGCTCGGGGGCGCCGAGCTCGTCGAGTTCGGGCGCATGGAGAACTACGCGCGCAAGCCCGAGACCTACGTGCGCGAGGACCGCCTGGCCTGGATCGGCATGGCCGCCGGCTTCGTCGACCCGCTCTACTCCAGCGGCCTCGACTTCATAGCCTTCCAGTGCGAGTTCCTGGTCGACCTCTGGCGCCGCGAGCGCGCGGGGGAGGGCCTCGAGCCGCGGCGACTGGCGGCCATGAACGGGTTCCTCGCCAGCTACTACGAGCAAGCGGTGCGCTACTTCAGCGGGCTCTACCGCACCTTCGCCTCGGCGGAGCTGGCGCTCCCGCGCTACCGCCGCGACGTGCACGTCTACTGGAGCCACTACACCTGGCCCTACTTCTCGCGGCAGTTCCTCGAGCTCGAGTACCTCGAGGCCCACGCGGTGCTCGCCGCCCGCACCCGCGAGCGCACGGCGACCTTCTCGCGCCTGTTCAACGCGGTCTACGACGAGCTCAAGGCCAAGGACGCGCACCGCCGGCACAACCGCGGGCGCTACACCTTCAACCAGCTCGGCTGGCGCATGATCCCCTTCATTCGCTTCGAGCGGCAAATGGGCCACCCGGTCCCCGTGGCCCGGCTGCAGGCGCTGGCGGACGAGATCGACACCGTGACGCTCCTGTTCCTGCTCGACGCGCGCCACGACGGCGACCGCCTGCCCCTGCGCGGGCTGTTGTTCGACGCCCTGCGCGGGGCCCCCACCGCCGAGCTCCTGGACCGGGCGGCGGAGGTCGGCCCCAGCGACGCCTGGTGGTCCGAGGTCGTGGCGCGGCTGGACGCCGAGGTCGCCCCGCGCCTGGCGGCGCTGGGGGTCAGCGAGCGGGTGACGATCGACGCCGGGGCCCTGGGTCAGCTCCGCCGCGTGCTCAAGCAGATCGCCGACCCCGAGGCGCGCAAGGCCGCGCTGGGCGCCTACCTCGCGCCCCCGGCCATGGACGACCTGGACGACCTCGAGCCGCTGGAGCCGACCGCGCTGCAGGAGCCCCTGGAGTGGGGGGCGGTGCCCCACGCCAAGTGGACGCTCCCCGACGTGAGCGGGACCACGATCTACGCCTTCCTCGGCGACCGCTGGTGGAACCGCCCGGTGCACGAGTTGCCCCAGTCGGTGTGGGGTCTGCGCGGGTGAGTTGTTTCAGGGGGTCTGTCCCAGACCCCCTCGCCCTCGGGGCAAAGCCCCTCGGGCTCACCCCCAAGGGGCTCGCGCGCGCTGCGCGCTCGCGGGCTTCGCCCGCTCGCGGGGCGGGCCAGAGCCCTTCTCGTGCGGACGCGGCCCGACGCCCGCGGGCGGGGATAAACCCCGCCCCTACCCCTGTGGGGCCCACGCGCTGGATTGGCCGCGCCGATTCGTGCCGTGGCGAAGGCCGCGCCGAACGCCGGTCGGTGTCCCCCCGCCCGATCACGTCTCGGATCCGCGGGGCGGGCGCCGCCCAGACCCTTCTCGTGCGGACGCGGCCCGACGCCCGCGGGCGGCCCTACCTGTGGGGCCCCACGCGCTGGATTGGGCGCGCCGATTCATGCCCGTGGCGAAGACCGCGCCGAACACCGGTCGGTGTCCCCCCCGTCCGATCACGTCTCGGATCCGCGGGGCGGGGCGCCCGCCCAGAAGCCCTTCTCGTGCGGACGCGGCCCGACGCCCGCGGGCGGGGATAAACCCCGCCCCTACCCCTGTGGGGCCCCACGCGCTGGATTGGCCGCACCGATTCGTACCCCGTGACGAAGGCCGTGCCGAACACCGGTCGGTATCCCCACGCCCGCGACCGCCCGCGCGGTCCCGATCGCCTCCGGATCCGCCGCTGCGACCGGGGGCGGAAAACCGGTCCACCCCTTCTGGGCGGGGGCGAGGGCACACGCGCCCAGGCCCTTCTCCTGCGGACGCGGCCCGACGCCCGCGGGCGGCCCCTACCCTGTGGGGCCCCGTGCGCTGGATTGGCCGCGCCGATTCGTGCCCGTGGCGAGCCGCGCCGAACACCGGTGGGTGTCCCCCCGCCCGATCACGTCTCGGATCCGCGGGGCGGGGGCCTACGCCAGAGCCCTTCTCCTGCGGACGCGGCCCGACGCCGCAGGCGGCCCCTACCCTGTGTGGCCCCACGCGCTGGATTGGGCGCGCCGATTCCTGCCCGTGGCGAAGACCGCGCCGAACGCCGGTCGGTGTCCCCGCCCGATCGCGTCTCGGATCCGCTTCGCGGGGGCACCCGCCCAGAGCCCTTCTCGTGCGGACGCGGCCCGACGCCCGCGGGCGGCCCCTACCCCTGTGGGGCCCACGCGCTGGATGGCCGCGCGATTCGCACCCGTGGCGAAGACCGCGCCGAACACCGGCAGGTGGCCCGCGGACTCCTCCGGATCCGCCGCTGCGACAGGGCCGAAGCCCGTCCCCCACCCACTCGGAGGTAGGGGCGGGGTTTATCCCCGCCCGCGACCGCCCGCGCGGTCCCGATCACGCCTCGGATCCGCCGCTGCGACGAGGCCGAAAACCCGTCCCCACCTCGGAGATGGGGCGGGGTTTATCCCCGCCCGCGACCGCCCGCGCCCCACGCGCTGGATTGGCAGCGCCGACTCGCACCCGGGGCGAAGGCCCCCGCCCGCACGTGCGCGCGACTTCGAGGTGCGGAGCAGTCAGCGCTGGCGGAGGGACGGACGACCGCGCAGGTCCAGGGCCGTCTACGCCTCGCGCGAGAGGCCGTGCTTCTGCATGCGGTAGTGCAGGGTGCGGCGGGTGAGGCCCAGGCTGCGCGCGGCGCGGGACACGTTCTGACCCTCGCGCGCGAGGGCGAGGCGGATCAGCTCGCGCTCGACCTCGGGCAGGCTGGCGTGGGTGCGCACCAGGGAGCGTCCCAGCTCGCGGCCGCGGGGGCGGCCCGCCTGGACCTCGCTGTCCTCGGGGCGCTGGGCGAGGTGCTCGGCCTCGATCCAGTCCCCGCGGCCGAGGACCACCGCGCGCTCGATCGCGTTCTCGAGCTCGCGCACGTTGCCCGGCCAGGTGCGCTCGGCGAGCAGGGTCAGGGCGTCGGCGGAGAAGCCCTGGATCGGCTTGCCGGTGCGCTCGGCGTAGCGCGCCAGGAAGTAGCGCGCGAGGAGCGGCACGTCCTCGGGCCGCTCGCGCAGCGGCGGGAGCTGGACCTCGATCACGTTCAGGCGGTAGTAGAGGTCCCGGCGGAAGCTGCCGTCCTCGATCATGGACTCCAGGTCGCGGTGGGTGGCCGCCACCAGGCGCACGTCCAGCTCGACCTGGCGCCCCTCGCCGCCCAGGCGCTCGATCCGCCGCTCCTGGAGCACGCGCAGGAGCTTGGCCTGGAGCTCGGCCTCCATTTCGCCGATCTCGTCCAGGAACAGCGTGCCGCGGCTGGCGGCCTCGAACCGCCCCTTGCGCGCGCGCTTGGCGTCGGTGAACGCGCCGGCCTCGTGGCCGAACAGCTCGCTCTCGAGGAGCGGGGTCGGGATCGCCCCGCAGTGCACGCGCACCAGGGGCCCCTTGGCGCGCTTGCTCTCGTGGTGCACGAGCTCCGCCAGGAGCTCCTTGCCGGTGCCGCTCTCGCCGCGGATCAGGACGTTGGCCTCGCTCTTGGCGGCGGTGCGCGCCAGCTCGACGGCCTCGCGGAAGGCCGCGCTGGAGCCGATCAGGCGCTCGGTGATCGCCGGCGCCCCGAGCTGGCGCGAGAGCTCGCGGTTCTCGCGGCGCAGCCGGGCCTGGTTCAGCACCTTGCGCACCAGGGCCCCGAGCTCGGTGGGGTCGACGGGGGTCGTGAGGAAGTCGAACACCCCGGCCTTGAGCGCCTCCCGCGCGCGCTCGACGGTGGCGTCGGCGGTGAGGATCACGAAGGTCAAGGGCGCGCCCTCGCCCCGGCGCGCGCGCAGGGTGCGGAACAGGCTCAGGCCGTCGGTGTCGGCCAGGCGCTCGCTCGAGAGCACGAGGGACACCTGCGGGGTCAGCGCCTGGAGCGCGCTGGCGCCGTCGGCCACGTGCACGTAGCGCGTGCCCGCCGCGCGCAGGGTGCCCTCGACGTGCTCGGCCTCGGCTCCCGCCGGGTGTACGAGGAGCACCGGCGCGCTCACGGGTTGGCCTCCGCCGACTGCCGGCGCAGGCGGTAGTCCAGGGTCCGGCGGGTGACCCCCAGGGTGCGCGCGGCCTGGGACACGTTGCCCCCGGCGTCGGCCAGCGCCTGGTCGATCACGAGCTGAGCCACGTCCTCGAGGGACAGCCCGTCGTCCAGGGCGTAGCGCAGGAGGTCGGTCAGCGGGGCCTCGGGCTCGGGGGCCATGCGCACGACCAGCGGCAAGTGCTCGGGGGAGATCCACTCGCCGGCGCCGAGGACCACCGCGCGCTCGATCACGTTCTCCAGCTCGCGCACGTTGCCCGGCCAGCCGTAGCGGCTGAGCATGCGCAGCGCGTCGCTGCGGAAGCCGCGGAACGCCTTCTCGTTCTTCTCGTTGAAGCGCTCGCGGAACCACTCCGCGAGCAGCTCCACGTCGCCCGCGCGCTGGCGCAGCGGGGGGAGCTCGATCGAGATCACGTTGATCCGGTAGTAGAGGTCCTCGCGGAAGCGGCCGGCGCGCACCTCGGCGGCCAGGTCGCGGTTGGTCGCCGCGATCAGGCGGAAGTCGACCGGGACCGACTTGCCCCCGGCGCCCAGGCGCTCGACCTGGCGCTCCTGGAGCACGCGCAGGAGCTTGACTTGGAGCTTGGGGCTCATTTCCCCGACCTCGTCCAGGAACACGGTCCCGCCCTGGCCCTGCTCGAACTTGCCGCGGCGGGCGCGGCGCGCGTCAGTGAACGCGCCGGCTTCGTGGCCGAAGAGCTCGGCCTCGAGCAGCGGCTCGGGGATCGCCGCGCAGTTGACCGGGATCAGGGGCCCCGCGGCGCGGGGGCTCATGGCGTGCACGAGCTCGGCCACCCGCTCCTTGCCGGTGCCGCTCTCGCCCAGGAGCAGGACGCTCGAGCCCGTGGGCGCGGCCTCCTCCACGAAGCGCAGGGTGCGCAGGAAGCTGGGGCTCGAGCCCACCAGCCGCGAGCGCGCCTCTCGCGCGGCCTTGGCGCGGTTCAGCTCGCGGTTCTCGCGGGTCAGGCGCTCGTGCTCGAGGGCGTGCTGCACGACCACCGACAGCTCGCGGTGGTCCACGGGCTTGGTGAGGTAGTCGTAGACCCCGGCGCGCAGCGCCTCCCGCGCGCTCTCCACGGTGCCGTAGGCGGTGAGGATCACGACCGTGGGGGCCTGGGCGCCGAACAGGCTCTGCCCCCGGCGGTAGAGCTCGAGCCCGTCGCGCTCGCCGTCCATGACCATGTCGGCGAGCACGAGGTCGTAGTCACGGCTGAGCAGCGCCTCGACCCCGGACTCCACGTCGCTGGCCACGTCGACGGCGTAGCCTTCGCGCTCGAGCAGGCGCCTGAGGAGGTGGGCCTGGACGCGCATGTCCTCGACCACCAGCACCCGGCCTGCGCTCACCGCTCGCGCCTCCTACTTGGCCATTTCGCGCTTGCTGCAGTCCTGGAGGTACTGGCCGCACACCACGACCGCCTCTTCGATCTCGGCCGCGAGGCGCTCGTCCCCGGCCGCCTCGGCGCCCTCCTGGGCCCGGCTCAAGAGCTCGTGGGCCTCGCGGAACAGACCCTTGCTCTTCTTCAGCTCGCGCTGCAGCGCGTTTTGGTTGCTGGAGTTGCCCTCGCGGGGGAAGCTCTTCTTGTAGACCTGCATGGCCTCGCGCAGCTTGTCGCCGCCGTCGCCGTAGTCGAGCTCGTACTGCGGCGGAGGCGCGGCGCCCTCGGTGGCCGCGGCGGGCTCGCCCTCCTGGCCCTCCTGGCCTTCACCCTCGGCGCCCTCCTGGCCCTCGACCCGCCGCAGCTTGGCGAGGCGCTCGTCGAGCTTCTCGTCCCAGCCGGTGATCTGGCCGTAGAGCTTCTTCGAGTTCTCGGTGATCGAGTCCTTGATCGCCTCCCAGTCAACCTTGCCCAGGGTGTCCGACGCCGAGCTCGCGGCCTCGGAGACCTGCTCCTGGGAGAAGGTGACGAAGCCGCCCCAGTCCTCGCCGGACCAGCCCCAGGGGCCGCGGCCGAGCTGCAGGCTGTAGAGCCCCAGCCACAGCCCCAGGACCGCGAAGATCGCGAGGCCCAGGAGCTTGGGCACCACGCTCTTCTTCGGCTTCTTGGGCAGCGGCTTGTTGGGGTCGCGCTTCTTCTTCTGGGTCTCGCCCTTCTTCTTCGGTGCAGCCACGGGAGCCTCCGCTCGGTTCCCCCCATGGTAACGCCGTCTCCCCGGAGACCAGCCGAATCTCAGCCGCCGGGGACGAGCTCCGGGAGGTCCTCCCAGGCGGCGAACAGCCCGCGCACGGCCTCGGGCTCCCGGGAGCGGTAGAGCCGCTCCACGAACTCGGGGGCCTCGGGGCGGGAGTGGAAGTACCAGCGGGCGTGCTTGCGGAAGAGCTGCACCCCGTGGTCGCCCAGGAGCGCGAGCAGGCCCTCGAAGTGCTCTCGCATGAGCGCCAGGCGCACGGCGGGGGTGGGCGGGGGCAGGGGCGGCTCGCCGCGCAGGGCCCGGGCCACGTCGCGGAACAGCCAGGGTTGGCCGTGGGCGCCGCGCCCGATCATGACCGCGTCGCAGCCGCTCTCGGCCAGGAGCGTGAGCGCGTCCGCTGCGCGGGTGATCCCGCCGTTGGCCACGACCGGGATCGCGACCGCCTGCTTGGCCGCGGCCAGGGCCTCGGTGTCGACCGGGCCGTCGTGGCGTTGCTCGCGGCTGCGGGCGTGGATCGTGATCAGCGCCGCGCCGCCAGCCTCGGCGGCGCGCGCGATCGTGGCCACGTCCTGGTGGCCCTGGTGGGCCCAGCCGCTGCGGACCTTGACCGTGACCGGCGCGTCGACGGCGGCCACGCAGGCCTTGACCAGGGCCTCGATCCGCGCGGGGTCCTTGAGCAGCGCCGACCCCGCCCCTTCGCGCACGATCTTCTTCACCGGGCAGCCCATGTTCAGGTCGATCAGGGGGAAGCCCAGGGCCTCGAGCTTGGCGCTGGCCCGGGCCATGCGCGCGGGCTCCGCGCCGCACACCTGCGCCGCGCAGGGGGCCTCCTCCGCCGCGGTCCCCAGCAGGCGCAGGGTCTTCAGGTCGTCGCGCACCAGGGGCTTGGCCTTGACCATTTCGGTGTAGACCACGTCGGCGCCGAAGCGCCGGGCCTGCAGCCGATAGGGGAGCTTGGACGCGCCGCACATGGGGGCCGCCAGCACGCGGTTGCGCACGGGGACTCGGCCCCCGATCCAGAACGCCGGCTCCGGGTCCAAGGCCGACCTACGCCTCGCGGCGCTTGATCGTGACGACGGTGATGTCGTCCGACTGCTCGGCGCCGCCTATGAACCGCTTGAGCTCGTAGAGGATCGCCTCGAGCAGGTCCTTGGCGGAGAACTGGCCGTAGAGCTCGACCAGGCGCTGCAGCGGCTGCAGGCTGTCCTGGGCGAAGAACTCGCCCTGGGGGTTCTTGGCCTCGGTCACGCCGTCGGTGTAGAGCACCAGCGCGTCGCCCGGGTTGAGGAACAGCTCGTGGTTCTGATAGGCCTGCGCGGCCTCGGGGATCGCGCCCAGCACGCAGCCGCCGGCCTTGATCGCCTCGGTGCGGCGGGTGGCGTTGCGGTAGACGAGCAGGTGCTCGTGGCCGGCGCCCGACCACACGAAGCGCCCGGTCTCGTCGCTCCAGTGCATGACCAGCGCGCTCATGAACACGTCGCGGCGGGTGTCGGCGTAGAGCAGGCGGTTGGCCTCGGCCAGGATCTCGCTGGGGGCCAGGCCGGACTTGGTCAGCGGGCGCAGGTAGGAGCGGGCCATGACCATGACCAGGCCGGCGGGCAGGCCCTTGCCCGACACGTCGCCCACGCAGATATGGAAGTTGCCCTGGGCGCCGTGGTCGATGAAGTCGAAGTAGTCCCCGCTCATTTCCTTGGCGGGGATCATTTTCCCGTAGACCTCGATCATGGAGGAGCGGGGGAGCTTCTTGGGCAGGAGCTGGCGCTGGATCGACGAGCTCAAGTGGAGCTCGTGGCGCATGCGTTCACGGTCGCCCATTTCCTTGATCAGCCGCGCGTTCTCCAGGGCCACCGAGGCCTGCATGGCGATCGCGGTCAGCAGGTCGCAGTCGTCCTTGGTGAAGGTGCGGGTGGCGTCGTAGGTGTCGAGGAACACGATCCCCAGGATCTTCTCGCCGCGCACGAGGGGCACGCACAGCGCGCTGTGAATGTCCTCGTCGACGATCGAGCGCGCCATGTCGATGTCCAGGCGCGCGTCGGACTGGGCGTCCGCGGTGAGCAGCGAGTCCTTGGTCCGCAGGACCTCCTTCACGATCGTCTTGGAGATCTTGACCTTGTCGGTGCCGCCGTGGCGCGAGCGGCTGGCCATGGTCCGCAGCCGGCGCCGGTTCTGGTCGAACAAGAGCACGCTCCCGCGGTCGGCGGGGATCTCCTCGAACACGATGTCCAGGACCTCGCTCAGGAGCTTCTCGAGGTCGAGGATCGCCGAGATCTTGGCGGAGACCTTGTAGAGCGTCTTGATCCGGCGGGCGTCCTGGATCCCGCGCAGGACCGCGTCCTCGTTCTCGTAGTGCTTCTGGCGGTAGTTGATGTTCTCCTTCTGCAGGTCCTCGCGGCGGATCGAGACCGTGCCGAGCATCATGTCGGAGGCCTCGCCGGGCTGGATCGAGCCGATCCGCACCGAGTCGCTGGGCCGCGGCTGGTGCGGGGCGTGCACCGGCTGGTGCCCGCGGGTGAACGGGCCCGAGTCCGAGGAGTGCAGCGACCCGTCGGTCTTGAAGTACATCAGCGAGTCCAGGATCTTGATCAGGTCGCCGTCGTGGAGCTCGACCTGACGCACGCTCTCGCCGTTCACCCGGACTTGATCGGGATTCCCGGAAGTCCTCAGCTCGTAGCGATTTCCTCCGCCGCGAATCATGCAGAGGGTCTTGGGATCGTGCTGCGGGGTGACGCAGATCTGTGCGCCGTCCCACCCAAGGAAGCTCTCGCTCCCGAGGTAGCAAGACTCCCCGCGCTGGGGGCCTTCGATCATGAACAGCCGAGCCACTCTGGCGCGACCTCCTGCCAAAGCCCTTGTGTAGTGGAGTGTAAGCCGATCGTAGGCGAACTCGCAAGACGGGCGCAGGCCGGGCCAGGTTGTTATGGTTCCGGAGGTGCAAGCCTGGATGGGTGACTGGGGCGAGAATGGGTGAGACTGCGACCGAGCACGCGCTCGCGGTCGCTCGTGAGGCGATCGCCGCGGGCTTCGTAGACCGCGAGACGGCGCTGCGCCTCTACAAGGACTACACGGGTTACGTCGAGCGCGGGGTCACCGCCTCCTTCACCCGACTGCTGCTCAGCCGCGGCGAGATCGACCAGGCCACCTTCGACGACCTCGAGCAGCGGCTCCCGGCGAACTTCGAGCAAGGGGAGGCCCAGCGCAGCGGGATCTTCCGCCGCGTGGACCCGGCGCCCCCCAGCGCCCAGGCCAGCGGCGTGTTCCGCGCGGCCCTGCCCAGCGACCGCTACCCGCAGCCCGGCGCGGCGGAGGAGCAGGAGGCGCCGGACCTGACCATGGACTACGACGCCGTGCTCAGCCCGCCCATGAGCCTGGCGCAGCTCGCCGGCAAGGCCTCGGCGAAGAAGGCCCAGGCCGCCGCGGCTCCGACCGAGGCCCCGGACCTGACCATGGACTACGACGCCGTGCTCGCGCCGCCCATGGCCTTCCCCGGCGCCCCAGGCGGCGGGGGCCTGCCCGCGCTGGCCCCCAGCGTCGGATCGCCCGGCGCTCCGCCCAGGTCCGCCTCCGGCGACTACTCCCCGATCGGGCTGGACAGCACCGCCGAGGCCAGCAAGTCGGACGGGCTGAAGATCGCCGAGGACCCGACGGTCGCGCGGGAGAAGGCGTTCTTCACCGTCGACTCCGAGGCCGACGAGGGCGAGCACGACGGGCAGACGACCCTCAAGGAGCCCGAGGTCGGCCTGCGGCTCGACGACTACGAGCTGAAGAAGGTGATCGGCCGCGGCGGCATGGGCGTGATCTACCTCGCCGTCGGCCCCGACGGCGAGGAGTACGCGCTCAAGGCGTTGACCATGGTCAACCGCGGGTCCATGGGCAAGAAGCGCCGCGCCCGCTTCCAGCGCGAGGTCAACGCGCTGCGCCGGCTCGAGCACCCGAACCTGATCAAGGTCCACACCTGCGGGCGGGCCAAGGCCGGCGACCACGGGCCCTACGACTACTACGTCATGGACCTGGTCGAGGGCCAGGAGCTCAAGGCCCTGCTCAAGGACGGCAAGCTCCGGCGGCGCGAGAAGCTGCAGATCTTCGCGGACATTTGCAAGGCGGTCGAGCACGCCCACCAGCGCGGCGTGATCCACCGCGACCTCAAGCCCGCCAACGTCCTGGTCAGCGAGACCCTGCACGTGACCGTGCTCGACTTCGGCCTGGCCAAGGTCGCCGACAGCGAGAACGACCTGACCCGCACCGGGTCGGCCCTGGGCACGCCCTATTACATGGCGCCCGAGCAGCTCCTGAACCCCAAGGACGTCGACGCCCGCAGCGATATCTTCGCCCTGGGCGTGATCCTCTACGAGGTGCTCGTCGGCAAGCGGCCGTTCACCGGCCAGACCGCGGCCGAGGTCGGCACCAAGATCATGAACAGCGTTCCGGAGCGGCCCTCGAAGGTCAATCCGAACCTGGACGTGGCGATCGACGCGGTGATCCTCAAGGCGCTGGCCAAGGACACCGAGCACCGCTACCAGGACGTGGGCGAGCTCCTGCGCGAGGTCTCGCGGCTCCTGGGCGGGCGCAGCGTCAAGGCCAACACCACGGACCTCCAGATCCAGGGCGCGACGTCCTGGGCCCAGACCAACGCGATCCCCCTCGCCGCCGGCTTCGCGGCCGCCACCGCCCTGTGGTGGTTCGTCGGCCTCGTGCTCTGGCTGGTGTTTTAAACCAGAGTTCACGATTCTGAGCGGGCGAGAGTGGCCCCCATGTCGTCAACGATCTGGCGCTCGCTCGCCCGCTCAGGATCGTGACTCTGGTTTCTAGGAGAGGCTTCGCTGGGTCGAGCGCGCAGCGCGCGCGGAGCGCGCGAGCCCGTTGGGGGTGAGGGCGAGGGCTTGCCCGGCCCCCGAGGGGGTCTGGGACAGACCCCATGGAATCAGCCGATGCGCACGCTGCCGTGGTCGCGCTCCTTGCGCAGGACCAGCACGTAGTCCTTGGCCAGGAACCCCAGCAGGAGCAGCGCGCCGACGCTGACGGTCAGCGACACCTGCGTCAGGCGCACCGTCTCCTCGATCCCCAGGCAGAGCAGCCCTACGCCGACGCCCAGCGTGGTGAGCCCGAGGGAGGTCTCCGCGCACAGGCAGGGCAGCACGCGGGTGGGCTCCTTGCGCCCCTCGCGGGCCAGGCGCACCAGGTCGCGGAGGAGGCCCTGCCCCAGGACCAGCGCGGCCGCGTAGCCCAGCGCCGCGCCCAGCCGCGGGGCCCACTCCCACTCGGCGCCCACCGAGGGCAGCGCCGCGCCCCCCGCCGCGATCAGGCCCAGCTCGGCGAGCTCGAGGCGCGTCCAGCCCTGGGGCGTCGGTTGCACGGGGCACACGGGCGGGGCTGGGGCGGCGGTGGGCGGGGGGGGACCTGCGGGCATGGACGGCTCCTGCAGGTCATACGCGCCCGAGGGCGGCGTCGGATCACTCGGACCTCGGACCTCGCTCACGCGCCCAGCCACTCCAGCGCGGGGGCCTCGAAGGCGGCCGCGGCGGCCAGGCGACGCACGGGCACGCGAGCCTGGAGCAGGCGCGCTTCGGCCTCCCGCAGGCGCGCGGCGCGGGCCTCCGCGGCCGCGCTCCAGGCCTCGAGCGGCGCCGTGGTCCAGCGCACGGCCCCGCCCTCGGCGTCCACGAGCTGGACCCGCGACGCGGCGGCCGCTGCCTCGCGCACGGCAGCCGGCGCCTCGGCGGCGCTCTCGATCAGGAGCGCCGTGGGGGTCCAGCCCCGGGCCCGCGCCTCCCGCGCGGCGGCGACGAGCTCCTCGGGGTCCAGCCCGTCGCCGACGAGGCACAGCTCGCCCCGCCCGGCGCCGCCCAGGGCGCGCACCCCGGGGAACGCGGGCCCTGCCGACGGGGCCTGCGCCAGGAAGCGCAGCGCACGGGTCAGCTCGCTGGGTCGGTCCAGGCGCAGGTGGGCCAGCCCCCACAGCAGGTCGACGCGCACGCCGCGGGCGAGGGCGGCGACGGCGCGGGCGGCGACCGCGAGGCGCGCGCGCCGTCGCGGCGCGGGCGCGCCGTGGTCGGCGCTGGCGCTGGCGTCGAGGACCAGGGCCAGGCGCGCCGGGGGCACCGCCTCCGGCACCTTGACCAGGAGCTGCTCCAGGCGGGCGTAGGCCGGCCAGTCGACGCTGCGGGGGTCGTCCCCTGGGGCGTAGGGTCGGCGCGCGCCGGGCTCGACCCCCCGCCCCGGCTCGCGCCGGCCGCGGGCGACCTCGCGCCGCGTGCGCCGCGCCAGGAGCAGCAGGCGCTCCAGCCGCGCCCGGGTCACCGGCGCGTCGAGGGGCGGGTCGTGGGGGTCGGGTCGGGCCATGCAGCACACCTGGGCGAAGCGAACACCCCGAGCGTAGGCGCTCGCTGCCGGAGGAGGTAGGGCAATCTATCCCACGCTCCCCCTGCCGCCCGTGAGGATCTGGTTGGCGGCCGTCGCGCGCGCTACCCTCTCTGCACGAAGGAGGGTTCGTGGGGGTTGAGAAGCTGCTCGAGCAAGCGAAGACCCGCTACTCCATGGATGACGTGGAGCAGGCGAAGGTGAAGGCGGTCTCCGTGATCGCCGTGGAGGAGCTCTCGGAGCTGATCGACAAGCACCTCGCCGATCAGATCGCCTCCCTCAAGAGCAAGCTCAGCGAAGCCGAGAGCCGGCTGGCCTCGAGCGACGGGGGCGAGCTCGAGCGGGCCGCCGCCGAGGCCGCCATGGAGGCCGAGGCCGCGGCCCTCGAGGCCAAGGCCGCCGCGGAGCTGCGCGCGGAGCAGGCCGAGGCCAAGCTCAAGGAGCTGCAGGAGCAGGGCGCCGGCGGCGACGACGGCGCGTCCCAGGAGCTCGACGAGCTGCGCGCCAAGGTCAAGGCCCTCGAGGCCGAGAAGAGCGCCTTGGAAGCCAAGGCCGAGAAGCTCGAGGCCAAGACCCAGGAGCTCGAGGCCAAGGCCAAGGAGCTCGAGGCCGCGTCGGCCGACGACGAAGAGGTCACCGAGGAGGACCACAGCCGCGCCGCGCGCCTGGCCCGGGCGTTGCTCGAGGACGTGGTCCAGGACGGCGGCGACGACGCCGAGAAGGCCGTGGCCGAGGGCACGTTCAAGCAGGACTTCGCGGCGCAGATCAAGACCGCCAAGTCGACCTTCAACCGCCGCACTCCCGCCGCGGTCCGCGGCGAGCGCGACCACTGGGAAGCCGCGATCGAGGCGCTGAAGAAGTAGGCGCTCCCCAAGGGAATGCGTTCGGGGTACCGCGCTCGGCCCTGCGACCAAGCGAAGCCTCTCCTAGCCCTCGTCGCGCTGGGCGCGCTCGATCGCTGGCCAGTAGAGGGCCACGATCAGCCCCACGCACAGGGCGCCGATCCCCCCGGCGATCAAGAGCAGCAGGATCACGACGCGACCTCCAGCTCGAGGAGCCGCGCCTTGGTCGGCGGGCCTCCGGCGGCGGAGAACCCGCCCAGGGTCCCGTCGCTGCGCACGACGCGGTGGCAGGGGACGATCAGCGGCACGGGGTTGCGGCCCAGGGTGCCCCCCACCGCGCGCGCGGCTCCGGGGGAGCCGGCGCGGCGCGCGAGCTCGCCGTAGGTCACCCGCTGCCCGGGCCCCACCTGCCGCAGCGCGCCGAAGACCTTGCGGTCGAAGGGCGTCCAGTCGGAGTCGTCCACGGCGACGTCCAGGAACGCGTCGAGGGCTTCGCCCGCGAGGTGCGCGCGCACGCGCCGCGCGAGGTCCCCCACCCAGGCCGGGGCCTCGTCGCCCGGAGGGACGTGCCCCTCGCCCCAGCGCAGGCTGAGCAAGCCTTTGGGTGTCCAGGCCAGCTTCACCACCCCCAACGCGGTGAGGAAGGAGGTGTGGCTCATGGTTCGCAGGGCAGTGGCGCGCGGAGCGCCTCGAGGAGCATAGGTCACATGATCTCGGTCGCCGCTCGCGTCAGGCGAAACCCGATCTTACACCGCCCTGATAACGGCGGTGACAACGACATGGCTTGGCTATACTCGTCGAGGAGGCCCCGGTGACAGAGATCCAGTCCGCTGTGGCGCGCGTCGCCAAGCGCATGTTCCTCGTGACCCTGGGGGATCGACTCGGCCGCAGCTTCCTGTGGGCGGCCTGCGCCGTGGTCCTGTGGTCGCTGACCCTGAAGGTCTTCTCCCTGGACTGGCCCTGGTGGTGGGGCGCGCTCGGCGCCGGGCTCGGCGCCGTGTTGGTCGCGTTGGTCAGCGCCCTGCGCGCGCGCCCGACCGAGCTGGACGCCGCGGTGGGGATCGACCGCGAGCTCGAGCTCAACGAGCGGATCTCGAGCGCCCTGGCGATCGGTGAGCCGCGCCAGCCCGCCGAGGCCGCGCTGGTCGCCGACGCGGCCTCTCGGGTCAAGACCCTCGACGCCGCCCAGGTCGTCCCCTTCCGCGCCCCGCGCAGCTTCAAGTGGCTGCCGGTGCCCCTGGCCGTGGCCGCCGCGATCGTGGTGCTCGTGCCGCCCCTCGAGCTGTTCGGCAGCGAGAAGGTGGAGGGCCGCAGCGGCGGGCCCGATGAGATCGGCCGCGAGCAGGCCGATCGGATCCGCAAGGCCACCGAGGTCCTGCGCCGGAAGCTCGGCCAGGCGCGCACCCGAGAGCTCGACGAGCTGCTCGAGGAGCTGAACCGGATCTCGACCGATATCGGCGCCGGCAAGGGCGACCGCAAGAACACCATGCGCCGCCTGGCCTCGGTGCGCGAGAAGCTCAAGGACATGGAGGCCGACGTCGCCCCCTTCGAGCAGGCGAACCGCCCCAGCGACTCTCAGGACGCCGCGCAGCGCATGCGCGACGCGCTCAGTCGCGGCGACTTCCAGAGCGCTGCGCGACACGCGCAGAGCCTGTCGCAGGCCATGCAGCAGGGCACGGTCCCCGGTCGCATGCAGCAGCTCGGCGAGGAGCTGCGCGAGCTGAGCAAGGACGTGCAGCGCAACGCCGAGCTGGCGAAGTCGCTGGAGCAGGCGGCGCAGGGCATGGAGAACGCCGACGCGAGCGCAGCCCTCGAGGGGCTCGAGGCCTCGCAGGCGGCGCTCCAGGACATGGCCAACGTGCGCGAGCAGCTCGAGCTCATGCGGGACATGATGGACGCGATCGAGCAGTCGGGCGCGGACCCGCTCAGCCAGTCCGGCGAGAACAGCGACGAGGTCGATCAGGGCAACCTCGAGTTCAGCGAGGTCGAGGACGTGAAGGCCCACCTCTGCCCCGACTGCCAGGACAAGGACACCCCCGACAACACCGCACCCGGGCAGCAGCAGGGTCAGGGCCAGCAGGGCCAGGGCCAGCAAGGTCAAGGTCAGCAAGGTCAAGGTCAGCAAGGCCAAGGTCAGCAGGGCCAGGGTCAGCAAGGCCAAGGTCAGCAGGGCCAGGGCCAGCAAGGCCAGGGCCAGCAGGGCCAGGGCCAGCAGGGCCAGGGCCAGCAGGGCCAGGGTCAGCAGGGCCAGGGTCAGCAGGGTCAGGGTCAGCAGGGCCAAGGCCAGGGTCAGCAGGGCCAGGGCCAGCAAGGACAAGGTCAGCAAGGCCAGGGTCAGCAGGGTCAGGGCCAGCAGGGTCAGGGTCAGCAGGGCCAGGGTCAGCAAGGCCAGGGCCAGCAAGGCCAGGGTCAGCAAGGCCAGGGTCAGCAAGGCCAGGGTCAGCAAGGCCAGGGTCAGCAAGGCCAGGGTCAGCAAGGCCAGGGCCAGGGTCGGGCCAGCAGGGCCAAGGCCAGGGCCAGCAGGGCCAAGGCCAGGGTCAGCAGGGCCAAGGCCAGGGTCAGCAGGGCCAAGGCCAGGGTCAACAGGGTCAAGGCCAGCAGGGTCAGGGTCAGCAGGGTCAGGGTCAGCAAGGCCAGGGTCAGCAGGGTCAGGGCCAACAAGGCCAGGGCCAGCAGGGTCAGGGTCAGGGCCAGGCCCAAGGCCAGGCACAGAACGCCGAGTGGTGCCCTGGCTGTGGAAAGACCCACGGGGGCCAAGGCCAAGGCCAGGGCCAAGGGCAAGGGCAAGGTCAGGGCCAAGGCCAAGGCCAAGGGCAAGGCCAAGGTCAGGGCGGCCAAGGGCAAGGCCAGGGTCAAGGCCAGGGTCAGGGCCAGGGCCAAGGCCAAGCGTTCGGCGAGCGCCCCATGGGCGACAAGGACGCCCCCGACGGCTTCACCCCCCACAAGCTCGACGGCAAGGTCGGCAAGGGCAAGATCGTGGGCTCCTACTTCCGGCGCGGCGATCAGGTCGAGGGCGAGGCCCAGGCCGAGTTCGTCGAGGTCCAGGAAGCCGCCAAGGCCCAAGCCGCTCAGGCCCTGGAGAAGACCAAGATCCCGCGAAAAATGGCCGACTACGTCCAGGACTACATCGACAGCCTGAACCCCGACCGCCAGTAAGCACGACCGCTTGAAGCTTCGCGTCCTCCTCGCGGGGGTGTGCCTGGCGGCGATCGGCTGCCCACCCCCGTCCTCCTCGACCGACCCCGCCCCCGATCCCGCGGGGGCCACCCCCGACGAGCCTCAGTGGAGGCCGGTCGCCCCCGATCCAGCCCCGGAGGGCGACCCGACCAGCGACCAGCGCCCGCCGCCCGGGACCGCCTTCCCCCTCGAGCGCCCCTACCCTCAGCCGGAGGTCTGCTCCCCCGGCCAGGTCCCCCCGCACGCGGGACGGGACCCCCTCGCGTTCTGGCTGGGGGCCAGCGGCACCGGGCCCGGCCAGTTCCAGTACCCGCGCGCGCTGACCACCGACCCCGAGGGCAACCTGTTCGTGGTCGACAAGGCCGGTCGACTGCAGAAGTTCGACCCCGAGGGGAACCTCCTCGCCCACGTGCACACCCCGGCCTACGCCCTGGGCAAACCCACGGGGCTCTCTTGGACGCCCCAGGGCAAGCTCCTGGCCGCCGACACGCACTACGCGCGGATCCTGGTCTACGACGGCGACCTGCAGCTCGAGCGCGCGTGGGGCGTGCCGGGCTGGGACCCCGGGCAGTTCCTGTTCGTGACCTTCGCCTTCGAGACCCAAGACGGCGAGCTCTACACCACCGACTACGGCGACGAGGTCGCCCGGGTGCAGGTGTGGACCGCCGACGGGACCTACCTGCGCTCGTGGGGCACCTTCGGCGAGGGCGCCCAAGGCTTTCGTCGGCCTTCGTCGGTGTGGGTCCACCCGCGCCTGGACGAGGTCTACGTCGCCGACGCCGCCAACCACCGCGTGGCCGTGTTCACCCGCCAGGGCGAGCACCTGCGCGACATTGGGCGCCCCGGACGCGGCCCCGGCGAGCTGGGCTACCCCTACGAGGCCGTCCTCGACGACGAGGACCGGCTGTGGGTGGCGGAGTTCGGCAACCACCGGATCTCGGTGTTCACCCGCGAGGGCGAGTTCCTCGCGAGCTACGGGCGCGCGGGGCGCGCGCTGGGCGACCTGAACCGCCCCTGGGGCATGGCCCTCGGCCCCGAGGACCGGCTGTGGATCCTCGACTCGGGCAACGACCGCGTCTACGCCACGACCTGGCACCTGCTGCTGGACGGCCACCGGTGAGCAGCCCGCCGACCGTCGACCCGCCCCGGGCTCCGGCTCGTATAGTCGAGGCGCCGTGAACGTCCCGATCGTGTTCGCCAGCCCGAGCTACCTGCTCCTGCTGCCCCCGCTCCTGCTGTTGGTGCTGGTGTGGGGCCGCCGCTCCCTGGCCGGGCTCGAGCGCTGGCGGCGACGCCTGGCGCTGTTCCTGCGCCTGGCGGTGGTGACCCTGGTCGTCCTGGCGCTGGCCGAGATCGAGTGGCGCGACCTGACCCAGCGCGTCGAGGTCGTGTTCGTCGTCGACCGCTCGCGCTCGATCCCCGAGGCCAAGGGCGACGAAGCGCTGGAGCTGATCAACGCCGCGCAGGCGCGCATGTCGGGCCCCGACGACCTGGGCCGGGTGGTGGTGTTCGGCGCCAACGCCGCGACGGAGGTCCAGCTCCGCCGCGACGGTCAGCCGCTGACCGGGTTCAACTCGGTCGTCCGCCGCGAGCACACGGACATTGGGCGCGGCCTGCAGCAGGCCTTCGAGTCCTTCAGCCCCGACGTGCGCGGGCGGATCGTGCTCCTCTCCGACGGCGCCCCGACCCTGGGCAACGCCCAGGACGCGGTGGCCAAGATCCGCGCGCAGCGCGTGCCGATCGACGTGATCCCGATCGACTACAGCTACGCCCGCGAGGTGCTGGTCGAGAAGCTGGTGGTCGACGAGGAGGCCAAGGTCGGCGAGCCCTTCGCCGCGCGCGTGGTCATGCACGCCCAGGCCGAGACCCCGGTGCGGGTCACGCTCTACCAGGGCGACACCGCGCTGCGCAGCCGCGAGGTCACGCTGCAGCCGGGGCCCAACGTCGAGCAGTTCGAACTGGTGCTCGAGACCCCGGACTTCTTCCGCCTGCGCGCGGTGGTCGAGCCCCTCGACCCGACCCACGACCAGCTGTTCCAGAACAACTCCGCCCACGCCTTCGTGTTCGCCCGCGGCCAGAGCAACGTGCTCTACATTGGCGCCGACGAGGAGAGCGGCTACTTCCTGCGTCAGGCCCTCGGGCGCGAGAAGGTGCGGATCCAGGCGGGGACGCCGCGGGACGTGCCCACCGAGGCCCTGGACCTGCAGCGCTACCACGCGGTGATCCTGGACGACGTCGAGCGCAGCCGGTTCTCGGAGCGGCAGCAGCAGGCCCTCGAGACCGCGGTCAACAAGCAGGGTGTGGGCCTGGTCATGATCGGCGGCGAGGACGGCTTCGGCGCCGGCGACTGGCAGGGCTCCCCCGTCGAGACCGCGCTCCCCGTCGACATGGAGGTCAAGCAGCAGGAGGTGATCCCCGACGGCGCGCTGGTCATGATCATCCACAGCTGCGAGCTGCCCGACGGCAACGCCGCGGCGGTCAAGGTGTGCAAGCGCGCGGTCGACGGGCTCTCGGCCAAGGACCAGGTCGGGGTCCTGGTCTACGACCCCATGCAGGGCGCGACCTGGGCCGTGCCCTTCCGCCAGGCGCGCAACAAGCCCGCGATCAAGCGCCAGATCGACAAAATGGCCTTCGGCGACATGCCGGACTTCAAGTCGATCTTCAACCAGGCGCTGCTCCAGCTGCAGAACGCGCAGGCCGGGGTGAAGCACATGATCCTCATGAGCGACGGCGACCCCTCGCCCCCGACCGCGGGCATGCTCAACGCCTGCAAGCAGGCCAAGATCACGGTCTCCACGATCTGCTACGGTGCCCACGGCGGCCCCAACGGCCCCGACACCTTCACCATGAAGCGGATCGCCCGGCTCACCGGCGGCAAGTACTACTACGTGCACTCGGTGAAGCAGCTCCCGCGGATCTTCATGAAGGAGTCGCAGCGGGTCTCGCGCCCGCTGATCGTGGAGAAGACCTTCGTGCCCAGCGTGCGCGGGGCGTCGGCGGTCCTGACCGGGATCGACTCCTCGCCCCCGCTCCACGGGCACGTGCTG
Source organism: Planctomycetota bacterium (assembly GCA_041402045.1). Taxonomy (GTDB): domain Bacteria; phylum Planctomycetota; class J058; order J058; family J058; genus JAGQRJ01. Next base: position 148,983 of record JAWKSZ010000005.1, read on the forward strand.
ACCGAGCCCAAGCCCACGGCGACCGTGGCCCTCGTGAGCCCGGAGAACGCGCCGATCCTCGCCCACTGGCAATACGGCGTGGGGCGCTCGTTGGCCTTCACCTCCGACGCGACCTCGCGCTGGGCCGCGGACTGGGTGCAGTGGGGGGGCTACCAGAGCTTCTGGGCCCAGGCCCTGCGCTGGGTGAGCAAGGAGGTCCAGGACACCGCGATCGTGCCCAGCACCCGGGTCGAGGGCGACCGGGGCAAGATCGCCCTCGACGCGATCTCCCCCGACGGCGAGCTGATCGACGGGCTCAAGGTCAAGGCCACCGTGACCACCCCGGACGGGCGCCAGGAGCTCGAGCTCTCGCTGACCCAGCGCGGGCCCGGGCGCTACGAGGGCGACTTCCCGGTGGCCGGGGTCGGCACCTACAACGTGCACCTCCGCGCCCAGAGCCCCGAGGGCGGCGCCGAGCACACCCTGACCACGGGCCTGGTCGTGCCCTACTCCGAGGAGTTCAAGCGCCTGGAGAGCGACCGCCCCTACCTCGAGGAGCTGGCGCGTCAGGCCGGGGGCGAGGTCCTCGACCCGGCCCAGGTGCTCGACGGCTCATACGACTTCTGGGACCGCGCGCGCCTCGACGAGCGCGTGGCCCTCGAGCGGCGCTGGGCGTGGGTGCTCGCGATCGCCGCCTGCCTGTTCCTGCTCGACGTCGCCGTGCGCCGGGTGGCGATCGACTGGGGCAAGCTCTTCGCCAAGCTGCGCGGGTTCCTCCCGCGGCGGCGCGAGGGCGGGCGCCCGGTGGCCACCATGGACCGCCTGCAGAAGGTGCGCGAGCAGGTCCAGCAGGACCAGACTGGCCCCCGCGGCGGCGCCCCGCAGAAGAAGTTCGAGGCCCAGGGCCCGAGCGCCGGCCCGGTCAGCGTCGCGGGCAGCGAGCCCGCGGCGCCGCCCCCCGCCGACGGGCCCAGCGCCCCGACCCCCGGCCCCGCCGCCGCGGGCGACAAGGACACCGACAAGGTCAACCGGCTCCTGCGCGCCAAGAAGCGCGCGCGGCGCGAGTACGACGACCAGGACCCCACCTAGGAGGACCCCGTGGACCCCAACGAGATCCAGGCCAAGGCCCAGGCGTTCCGCGAGCAGTACGCCACGATCAAGACCGAGATCGCCAAGGCCGTCGTCGGCCACGAGGAGATCGTGGACGGCGTGCTGACCGGGATCTTCACCGGGGGCAACTGCCTGCTCGAGGGCGTGCCCGGGCTGGGCAAGACGCACCTGATCCGCACGCTGTCCACGGTCCTCGACCTGGACTTCGCCCGGATCCAGTTCACCCCGGACCTCATGCCCGCGGACATCATTGGGACCACGATCGTGGTCGAGCACGAGGGCGGCGGCCGCGAGTTCCAGTTCCGCCACGGGCCGATCTTCGCCCAGCTGATCCTGGCCGACGAGATCAACCGCGCCACGCCCAAGACCCAGTCCGCCATGCTCGAGGCCATGCAGGAGCACCGCGTGACCGCCGGCGGCGAGACCCGCCCCCTGCCCCAGCCGTTCTGCGTGCTCGCCACCCAGAACCCGATCGAGCAGGAGGGGACCTACCCCCTGCCCGAGGCCCAGCTCGACCGCTTCATGTTCAAGCTGCTCGTGCACTACTCGAGCCGCGCGGACCTGGCCGAGATCGTCGACCGCACCACGGGCAAGGAGACCCCGCACCCCGAGAAGGTCATGAGCGCCGACGAGATCTCGGGCTGGCGCGAGCTCGTGCGCCAGGTCGTGATCGCGCCCCACGTGAAGGACTACGCGATCCGGCTCGTGCTCGCGACGCACCCCCAGGGCGAGTTCGCCGCGGACCTCACCAACCGCTACGTCGCCTTCGGGGCCTCGCCCCGCGGGGCCCAGGCCCTCGTGCTCGCGGGCAAGTTCCGCGCGCTGCTCTCCGGGCGCTGGAACGTGAGCTTCGCGGACATCAAGCAGATCGCGCTCCCCGCGCTGCGCCACCGCGTGTTGCTCAACTTCGAGGGAGAGGCCGACGGCGTCGACCCGGACCGCGTGGTCCAGGCGATCCTCGAGGCCACCCCCGAGACGATCAAGGGCGAGGCGCTGCAGCGCGCGTGAGCGCCGGGGACGGAGAGCAGGACTTCGCCGGGACCCTGGCCCAGGAGCCCGCCGAGCTGTTGAACCAGGAGTTCCTCAGCAAGGTCGGGCGGCTCGACGTCGTGTCGCGCAAGATCCTCCAGGGCCGGGTCAAGGGCGAGAAGCGCTCGAAGAAGCGCGGGCGCTCGGTCGAGTTCGCCGACCACCGGCCCTACGCCGCCGGCGACGACCTGCGCTTCCTCGACTGGAACGTCTACGCGCGCCTGGACCAGCTCATGGTCAAGCTGTTCATGGAGGAGGAGGACCTGCACGTCTACCTGCTCCTCGACAGCTCCGCGAGCATGGACTACGGCAAGCCCAACAAGTTCCGCTACGCGCAGAAGGTGGTCGCGGGGCTGGCCTACATTGGCCTCGTGAACATGAACCGGGTGGGGATCGGCACGTTCTCCTCGGCCCTCGACCGCACCCTGCGCCCCGAGCGCGGGCGGCGGAACCTGCACAAGGTGATCCGCTTCCTGCAGGACGCGACGTGCGGCGGGACCACCGACCTCGGCGCGGCCTGCCGGCGCTTCGCCCTCGAGCACCCCCGGCGCGGGGTGGTGATCCTGGTCTCGGACTTCCTCGACCGCAAGGGCTACGACGAGGCGATCCGCTACTTCGTCGCCCGGCGCATGGACGTGTTCTGCCTGCAGATCCTCAGCCCCCAGGAGCTCGACCCGCCCCTGGCCGGCGACCTGAAGCTGCTCGACCCGGAGGACGACGACCAGACCGAGCTCACGATCAGCCGGCCCCTGCTCGAGGCCTACAAGCGCCGGCTCAACGCCTACCTCGGCGAGCTGCGCGAGTTCTGCCACCGCCGCGGCGCGCGCTACCTGACCGCGAGCACCGAGCTGCCCTTCGAGCGCCTGGTGGTCGACCACCTGCGCCTGCACGGGCTGGTGAGGTAGCCGTGGAGTTCCTCGTCCCCGGCTGGCTGTTCGCGGCCCCGGCGTTCGCCGGCGCGCTGGTGATCCTCTACTTCCTCAAGCTCAAGCGCCGCGAGGTCGTGGTCTCGAGCACCTTCCTCTGGCAGCAGGCGATCCAGGACCTGCGGGTCAACAGCCCGTTCCAGCGCCTGCGCAAGAACCTGCTCCTGTTCCTCCAGCTCCTGGCCCTCCTGCTCATGCTCCTGGCGCTGGCGCGCCCGGTGGGCGAGCTCGGCGACGCCCGCCAGGCCGACACGATCCTGCTGCTCGACGTCTCGGCCAGCATGCAGGCCAAAGACGGCGGCCCCGACGGCGTCACGCGCTTCGAGCGCATGCGCCAGGAGGCCCTGCGCCTGATCGACCACCTGGGCTACGAGGACCGCGCGGCGCTGATCGCCTTCGCCGACGAGAGCTGGAGCCTGACGCCGCTCACCAACTCCACCAGCGCGCTGCGGGCGGCCCTGGAGCAGCTCGAGCCCACCGACCGCCCCTCGGCCCTGGAGCCGGCGATCCAGCGCCTGCGCTCGCTGCTGCCCAGCGACGGCCCGCCGCCGCAGGTCTACGTGTTCAGCGACGGGCGCCTGGGGTCCTTGGCCGGGGTCGAGCTGCGCAAGGAGATCCCCCTGCGCTACGTGCGCCTGGGCGAGCGCCAGGACAACGTGGGGATCGTGGGGGTGGACGTGCGCCTCGGCGGCGTGGGCGAGGGCTCGCGCATGTTCGTCTCGGTGCTCAACAGCGGGCCGGAGCCGGTGAGCTGCGGCCTCGACCTCTACCTCCAGCTCCCCGACGGGAGCGAGGAGCTCCTCGACTCGCGGGAGCTCGAGCTCGACGCCGACCAGATCGCGCCGGTCCTGTTCGAGAGCGACCTGGGGGAGGGCCGGGTGCGCCTGGTGCTCGACCACCAGGACGCGTTCCCGGCGGACGACGTGGCCTACGCGCTCCTGCGCCCGCAAGAGGCGCTGCGCGTGCTGCTGGTCAGCGAGGGCAACCTGTTCCTGCAGCGCGCGTTCGAGGCCGACCCCCTCGTGCTCAAGGACGCGCGCGGGCTGCTCCCGCGGATCGACCCCGCGGCCTTCGACCCCGACGACCCCCGGCTGCTGGAGTACGACATGATCGTGCTCGACCGCTTCAGCCCCGAGCGGCTGGGCCCGGGCAACTACCTCTGCTTCGGCAAGGCGCCCCCCTTCCCGGAGCTGGAGGACAAGGGCCTGGTCAACGACGCCCGCGTGCTCGACTGGGACGAGACCCACGACGTGGCGCGCTTCGTGAACTTCGCGACCCTGCTCCTGCCCACGGCGCGCCGCTTCACGCCGCGCCCCAAGGACACGGTGATCGTGCGCTCGGACAAGGGCCCGCTGGTGTTCGTGGCCCAGGACGAGGACCGCCAGGCGGTGGTGTGCTCCTTCGACCTGCTGAGCCTCCCCGTCGAGGGCGCGTGGACCTTCGACCCCTCGTTCCCGATCTTCCTGGCCAACGCCACCCGCTGGCTGGGCGGCGCGGGCCAGACCCGGCGTAGCCTGCTGCTCCCCACCGGCGGCGTCGCCGAGCTGCGCTTCCCGCCCGGCACCGCGCGGGCCCAGGTCACGACCCCGGCGGGCGAGACCCGGACCCTGGAGGTCGTCCCCGGCGACGACGCGGTGCGCGTCAGCGGGCTGGGGCGCGCGGGGTTCTACTCGGTCGAGCTCCTCGACGGCGCGGGCGAGCTGCTGCGCGCGACCGAGTTCGCCGCGAACCTGAGCGACCAGGAGGAGAGCGAGGTCGCGCCGGCGGAGTCCCTCGAGCTCGCCGAGCGCGACCCCGTCGCGGCCGAGGCCTCGGCCGAGGCGCCGCGCCGCGACCTCTGGAAGTGGGCGACCCTCGCGGCGCTGGCGCTGATCATGCTCGAGTGGTGGGTCTACAACCGCCGGGTCTACCTCTAGCGGGTGATCTCCGGGCGCGGGACCCGCGTGGTCCAGTAGCCGTAGGCCTCGTCGTAGAGCTGCTCGGGGCTCATGACCGTGGCCTCCACGGTCCCGAAGCGAATCCGCGTCCCCGGCGGCGTGGGGCGCGTGCCGCCCTCCAGGCGCTCGCCGGCGATCACGGTGCCCGCGGTGGACTTGCCGTCGGTAAAGCTCAGCGCCCCCTCGGCGTCGAAGGCGAAGTAGCCGTGGAAGCGCGAGACGCTCTGGGCGTCGAGGATCAGGTCGCAGCTCTTGGCCCGCCCCAGGCTGATCATGGCGGCGAACAGCGCCGCGTCGCGCTTGACGATCGGGACGACCCGACGCCGCCCGGCGCCGGTCCCCCCGCTGCGCACGGTCTCGAACTGGGTGTCGTCGGTCACCACGGCGAAGGGCTCGAGCACCAGACTCGGGTGCGGGTAGCGCGCGACGAAGCCGGCCTGGTCGAGGTCACGCGCCTCGGCGGCGAGCTTGGCGAGGTAGACGGGAGGCGGGAGGTCGCTCACGGCTTCACCCTAGCGGCGCTCGATCCCCTTGCGAAGGAATGCACACGTTGTGAGACAACGCGCAGCGTCCAGCGGCTCAGCGGAGGGGCACCAGGGACCAGGCCCCGGGCCCCAGCGCCCGGAGCGCGGTGGCGCCGAAGTCCTGCTCCAGCCGAGGCCCCGCGTCGGCCGGCGCGAGCACCAGCCCGCACTCGCTGCCGCCCAGGGTCCCTGCGTCCCAGAGCAGCACCACCTGCTCGACGCCGATCACCGCGGCCCGCGGCTCGAGGGCGCCCAGCGCCGGGGGCAGCGAGTCCAGCGCCCGGGTGTCGTCCTGAGGGGCGAAGAGCTGGGCGAAGCTGCCGTAGGCGCCCTGGAGCGCCGGGTCCGCGGCGGCCGCGAGCGCGGCCGACTGCAGCGCCGCCACGTCGTGCCCGCGCACGCGCCGCAGCACCTCCGCGTGAGGAGACGGGAACAGCAGGCAGCTCAGCACCGGCATGAACACCAGCACCCCCACGAACAGGCCCAGGCAGCGCCCGTAGCGCCGCTGAGCGGGGGTTGGAGCTGGCTCGGGAGCGCTCATGATCCTCAGGATAGCGGGCGACCTCGGGATCCGGGTCCCTGAGCGCGGCCGGCTCCGAGGTCCCTGATCTCGCGCGCTCGCCCATGCAGGTCCCTTCGTTGCCCTCGAGCGGAGGGCCTCGACTCGACCCTAACGCCGCCCCCTGAGCCCTGGGATCATCAAGAGTACTGGTTCCTCCCGGGGGCGCCGGGGGAGCGGCACGCAAGCCGCTCCCCCCTCACCCGCGGGGGATCCAGCGCGAGATCGAGATCCGGTTCTCCCGCGCCCAGCGCTCGATCAGCGCCCAGGCCCGGCGCCCGGGGATCCGGTTGGCCGCCGCCCGCGCCTGGACCACCGTGCGCGTGCGCACGTCCAGCTCGACGGTCGCCAGGCGCTGCGGCCCGGCCCGCCCGATCCGCCGCACGGACCAGATCGAGATCCGCCCCGCGGCGCAGCTGCGCGCGTAGGTCGCCACGCAGTGGCGCTGCGCCCGGCCCTCGCTCACGAGCTCCGCGGCGTTCAGGAGCTCCATGACCCGGAACTCCAGGCCGCCCTCCGCCGGCTGCGCGGGGACCCCCTGCTCGGTCTCCCACACCGCCAGGTCGCGGACCTCGCTCTGGTGGGCCCAGGCCAGCCCGCGGATCGCGTGGATCCTCCCCAGCCGAGCGTGCCAGGCCTCGACCTCGCGCAGCAGGGCAGGGCCCTCGCGCTTGGCCATGGACAGGCGCGGGCGCGGCGGGCCCGCCTCGCCCGCCGGGGTCACGAAGCGCTGGGCGTGGAGGTAGTCCACGATCGGGCCGTAGTGATAGGGCCGCAGCCGACGCTCGCGGTCGAAGAAACGGACCACCTCCTGCCAGAACGGCTCCTCCTCGGCGGGCAGGTGCACCGCCAGGCGGGTGCCGAGGACGCCCTCCGCCACCGCCGGGCGCACCCCGAGCCCCAGCGCCCAGCCGTAGCGCAGCGCGCGCTCGACGCCCAGGTGCGCGGGCGCGGTGAGCGCCAGGTGCGCCATGCGCTTGGTCAACGGGAACGGGAGGTCCTCGAAGCGGCGGAAGCTCTCCCCGCGCCCGAGGCGCACGAACCACGCTTGGTGCCGCGGGGTGCCCGAGGTCCACACGTCCTCGAACACCGCCGGCAGCGGGAAGCGCTCGAACAGGTGCGCGATCAGCGCCCGCAGCCGGCGCGGGCCGTTGCGGGTCTTGCTGCGAAACGCCTCGGGCTCCCGCACCCACTCGGTGTGGTGGCGGGTCACGGCGCTCAACACGTCGCGCACCCGCGGGTCGGCCTCCAGCAGGCCGCTGGCCTGCCGCAGCAGCCGCGCCGCAGCGAGCGCGCACGCCGTCCCCGAGGCGCGAGCGTCCTCGATCAGGGTCGCAGCCGCGAACAGCCAGGAGTGGGTGGGGAGGTCCCGCGCCGCGAGCTCGCCCCGCGCCAGGCGGGCGAGGGTCTTCAGCGGGTTGCGCGTGTGCCGCCGCGCGTGGGCCAGGGCCTCCCGGGCCGCGGGGGCCTCGACCTCCACCGGCCCGGGCACGGCCCGGGCCGCGCGCCGCCGCTCCCGGAGCTGGCGGCGCTTGGCCTTGTTGGAGCGAGGCACCAAGGAGGCGGGCGCGTTGTCGTGCGGCTTGGCCATGGGTCTGGGCGCAGGACCCGGACCCTCGCCGCGGGTGTCACCCGCTGACGCAGCGCGCCAGCGCTGGCGGCAACCCGCTCGACGCCAGCGCCGCGCGCACCCCCGGCAAGCCCAGGACCTCGTCGCTCAGGCACACGGCCACGCGCTCTCGACCCTCGAGCCCGCGCAGCTCGTCCTCCCAGCCCACGAGCTCCTGCGCGAGCTCGCTCAGCGGCGGCAGCGCCCCGGCCTCTGCCGCCCACAGCGCCGCCAGCTCCCCGCGCCGCCCGAAGGCCAACCCGCTCGCCTCCGCGCGCCCCAGGCACGCGCGGCCCAGGCCAACCCGTCCGAGCCGCTCGAGCGCGACGCCGAGCTCGACCCAGCACTGCCCGTGCCCCGACTCGAGCTCCAGCCAGCGCAGGGCCAGCGCCCCGCCCCAGCGTGGGCGGCCGCCGCGGATCGCCCGGGCCGCCAGCTCGGCGCAGCGGTCGCCCGCCGCGCTGAGCCCGTGGGGGTAGCCCGCGTGGAGCGCCGAGCGCGGCACGGGCTCACCCCCGGCCACGAGCTGGGGGACCCCGCCGGGCCCGAGCTGGTGGAAGAAGGCGCCCGAGATCCGCCCGCCCACGGAGATCACCACGCTCCCGTCCTGCTCCGGCGGCCGGCGGTCGAGGTGCGTCTTCAGCGCGAACGCGAGGTGCGTGAGCGGGTCCAGGTGGCGCTGCTGGTAGGGCCCGTCGAGGAACCACTCCACGCCGACCGGCGAGCCGAGCTGGGTGCGCCCCGGCCACATGCCGTCCAGGCAGGGCGCAACCTCCCGGTGCAAGAGGCTCGCCCGCCGCCAGCGCGCGAGCTCGCCGAGTCCCAGCGCCTCCAACCGCGCCAGGCGCCGCCCGCCGTCCTCCGGCGCCAGGATCCCCAGCGCGAACAGCCGGCGCAGGACGTCCGTCCGCGCGGGGATCGCGCGGCGCAAGGCGTGCTCGAGGCTGCGCAGCGCGCGCTCCTCGGGCCCTGCGCTCCAGTCGACCTCGCTGGGCAACCCCTCTTCCAAGGCGGCCACCTGCTCCAGCCAGGGCTCGTAGGCGTCGCGCTGCCGGCGCCAGAGCTCGTAGGCGTAGGCCGCGTTGTCCGGCCACAGCGCCACGACCTCGCGCGGAAACGCCTTCGCCCCCGCCGCGTGCCGCACGAAGTCCGTGGCGTGCTCGTCCCCGACGCACTCCAGGGCCCGGTCCCAGAGCGCCTGCTCCTCGGGCTCCGCGGGCGCGAGCGTCGGCGCCGGCTCCGCGAGCACCTGGGCGAGGAACGCGTAGTCCGGGTGGCCGACCTGGAACACCAGGCGCTCGCCGTCATGGCCTGCGCGCGCGTCCAAGGGCGGCGGCGCGAGCTCCTCCGCGAAGGGACGAACCTGAGGGCTCTCGAACATGCCCTCAGTAGAGCAGCGCCGAGGCCGACGCGCCCCACCCGGGCACGCGACTCACGGACCGACCGGCACGTCCAGGGTCAGGTCGACCACCACCGCCTTGTGGTCGCTGATCAGCTTGCCGCTGTCGCCGTTCGTGCGCGGGCCGACGAGCTCGCCGCGGGTCGCGCGGAGCACCGTGCCCGACGCAGGGGCCGCGAGCACGTAGTCAATGCGCTTGGGCGAGCCGGCGCCGAGCACGCTCCCCGAGTAGCCCGGGCTCCCCGGCTCGGCCTCGGGCCACAGGTCGCGCCAGCCGAGGGCGGTCGCGGCGTCGAGGGTCGGCGAGCCCGGGCGCGCGTTGTAGTCGCCGACGAGCAGCCGCGCGGCGGCCCCGCCGCCGAAGCCCGAGCGCGCGGCGGCCCGGACCTGCTCGACCCGCAGCGCGCGGTCGGGGGCGTCGCCCTTCTGGTGCAAGTGCAGGGAGCCCACGTCGAGCACGACCCCCGAGGGGTGCCGCACCCGGACCCAGGTCACGCCGCGGGGGTAGTCCTCCAGACCCCGCGGACCGCGGGGCAGCGCCTCGCGCCCCACGCGCTCCACCGGCCAGCGCGACAGCACGCCGTTGCCCATCCACGGCCCCACCCAACTGTACTGCGGAAGCCCTCGAACACCGCGCGGTAGCGCCCGCGCGCCTGGCGAGCCCCTTGACCTGGGGTGACGTCCCCCGGGTGATCCCCACCGTCTCCTGGAGACAGACCAGGTCCGGGTCCGCCGCGGCGATCGCTCGGGAGACCCGCCGCCCGCGCCACAGCCAGTCCTGCTTGAAGCCGAGCACGTTGAAGCTCATGACCCGCACCCGCGCGGTGCGCGAGAGCCGGCGCCAGCGCGCGGCGCGCCCGGACTGCGCGAAGCGCGCCTCCGCGCGCTGCGCGACGAAGTCCCCGAGCTCGGCCGACCGCGTGCGCGTGGGCGTTCCGCCCAGGGCGCCCGCCAGGCCCCCGGCCCCGCGCACCAGGTCCTCCCGGATCTGGAGCTGCTTGCCCACGCGCGTCGCCTGGCCCGCGAGCCCGCCCGCGGTGCCGTCGGCCCAGCGCAGGGGCCCGGCGTAGCGCAGGCTCCCGGCGGGCCCCGGCGCGACCTCGACCTCGGCGGTGAACCCGCCCCAGCCGGGCTCGGTGCCCTCCACCCGGTAGCGGCCAGGGCTCAGGCCGTCGGCGAACAGCGGGCTCAGCGCCACCAGGGCGAATAGGATCATGCTGCGTGTCACGGCGTGCTCCGATCGAGTGCGGCTGCAAAGCACACGAACAGGACAAGTGCCGTGTCACCGTGCGCGGGAAGCCGCTCGCGGGTCCTGGGAGCAAGCCGCGGGCCGAGCTAGCGGCCGCCGAGCTCGACCTCGATCTGCCTCAGCATGTCCTGCGCCTTGGCGAAGAGATCCTCCCCTGGCGAGGACGCGGCGAGGTAGCGTTCGAGGTGCGTCTTCGCCCGCGCCCACTCCTCGAGCCCGAAGTACGCGACCCCACGCATGAAGTCCAGGTAGTGCGCCCCGAAGGTCGCGCGGTCGGCGGCGTCGGAGCGCAGCAGGGCCTCGGCAATCTCCAGGTCGCGCAGCCCGGCCTCCCACTCCTTCGCCACGACGCTCTCGCTGCGTGAACGATCGATATGCAGGCAGCCTCGGTGGAACCACGCGTCTGCGAGGCTCCCGTCCTTGGAGAGCGCCGTGCTGTAGGCCTCCTCCGCCTTCCGCCAGTCCCCTGCCTGGCGCTGGGGGTCGAGGTGCAGGGCCTTGCCCAGATAGAGGTGGGCCTCGGCCACGTCGTCGTCGAGTCGGATCGCGCGGCGCAGGAGGTCCTTGGCTGCCGCGTAGTCACGCCGGGAGACGCCGATCCCGCCCCGCATGGTCAGCGCGCGCGCCGTGAGCTCCTCCGTCCCAGGGCGCGACTCCGCGAGCGCGAGCACCCGCTCCAGGTCGCGATCGGCCAAGTCCTTGGCGTCCAGCACGAGCTCGATTCGCGCGCGCAGCATCCAGGAGTCGATCCGGCGCGCGTCCAGGTTCAGGGCCTCCGTCGCGTAGCTCCGCGCGCGCTGCGGCTGCCCCTCCCGCCAGAGCGCGAGCTCCGCCAGGGTCAGCCAGGCGAACGCCTCGGGACGGATCGCGTTGGCGCGCTCGGCGTCTTCCTTCGCCCGCGCGCACACCGCCGGTCCGGAGGTCACCACCCCGGACGAGGTGCGCTCGAGCCGGGCGTAGGCCCGCAGCGCCAGGGCGCGCGAGTCGCTGGGGTCGAGCTCGTGCGCCTCGACCAGGAGGCCGAGCACTCCGCGATCGCGGCACCCGCTGGCGTAGTAGCGCGCCTCGGCCAGGAGGACCCGGGCCTCCGAGGACCCGGGGTCCAGCGCTCGCGCCTGATCCGCGCTCGCGATCGCGAGGGAGGGCACCCCCTCGGCCAGGCGAACCCGCGCCAGGGCCAGGTAGGCGGGGACCAGCTTCCGATCGAGCTCGATCGCCCGCTCGAGCTCGGTCGTGGCGTCGCCGAAGCGCGAGTCCAGCTCCTGCTCGAGGCCCCGCGCCAGCGCGCCCAACGCCCCCTCGGGGTCGACCTCCTGCGCGCGGTGCAGGCACTTCAGGGCCGCGCGACCGTCGCGCTCGAACCGGCAGAGTTCGCTCTCGAACACGTAGGCCGCGGCGGAGGTGCCGCTGGCGAGCGCTTGCTGGAGGAGCGTTCGCGCGCCTCGAGTGATCTCGGTTGCTTCCGCGCCAGGGTCGCCCAGCGCTGCGCGGCGATCCAACGCGAAGCGCAGCCGGGCGGACTCGACCCAGGCCTCGGTCAGGGTCCGGTCGATCGCGAGCGCCTCCTCATGGATCTGCAGGCGCTCCTCCAGCGTCGACGCGTCCCCGAGCCGAGCCAGGACCGCCAGGGCCTGGCTGCGGCGCTCGCGGATGGCCGCGCGCTCCCGCAGATCCGCGAACGCTCGCGAGAACTCGGGGGTCGCCTTCAAGGCCGGCGGCAGCGCTTCGCCCGCGCGCAGCTTGGCCTCGAGGTCGTCGTCTCCCTCCGGGAGCGCCAGCCAGAGCTCGAGGGGATAGCGCCCGTCGACCTTGGAGCCCGCGACCGAGAGGCCGACGCTGACCACCCCGGCCACGGCGACTCCCGCGACGAGCACGATCCACGGAGCCATGGAGGGCTCCCGCCGCAGCGAGGAGCGACCCACGCCCCAGCGCGGGGGGCGGAGCGCCTCTTCGTCCTCGTCCTCGTCCTCCTCCCAGCCGAACCCTGGAGGAGCGGAGGGGCCGCTCTGCGGCGGAAGCTCCTTCTCGACGATCGCGTCGACTCCCTTCGAGCAGGGTCCGCAGGCCGGACGGGCGAGCTCCTCAACGCGGCCTTCGAGTCCGGCCTGCAGGCTCTGCAAGACCCGGGCGCGCACGTCGGGGCTGGGACCCACGGGGTCGAGGTGTTGGTGCATGAGGCCCTCCAGGGCGTCGTCGTCGTCGGGGAGCGGGGGAAAGCCGGCGTCGGTCATGGGGTTCCTCCCGGGGTGAGCTGGGCGTAGGCCGCGCGGAACGCCGCGCGGGCCCGGTGCAGGAGCGAGCCCACCGCCGCGGGGGTCGTGTCCAGGGCCGCCGCGATCGCCTCGAGCGACTGCCCCTGGTGGTATTTCATGGCCAGCGCGGTCTGGTGCCGCGGGCTGAGCGCGCTGAACGCGAGGTTCACGCCCTCCCCGACGCCGCCGCGCGTGGGCTCGACGGGCACGTCGCGCTCGCCCAGGGGCTCGGTCGGCCGCCGCGCGCGGGTCCGCAGGCGCTGGCGCAGCTCGTTGCGCGCGATCCCCAGGAGCCACGCCCCGAAGGCGCCGCGCTCGCAGTCGAACTGCGCGATCCGCTCCACCGCCCGCAGGAAGGTGTCGTGGAACACGTCGTCGGTCAGCGCGCGGTCCCGGTCGAGGCGGTGGTAGAGGAAGCCGTAGATCGCGTCCTCGTGCGCGCGGTAGAGCGCCGCCCAGGCTGCGGAGTCGCCGTCGCGCGCGCGGCGCGCGAGGGCTTCCGAGGTCGTCGTCGGGGGATCGCTCACGGTCACACCCGCTCTATCCCGGCGCGCCCCGGATTTGACGCGGCACCTGAAGAAGGGCCACAAACCCCACGGCTAGGTGGACTTGAAGGCCTGCTCCGAGGGCGCGGGCTCGGGCTCCTCGACCGGCGGCGACTCGGGCTGGGGCGGCTCCACGGGCCTCGGCGCGAGGGCGTCCAGGTCCACGGCCTCCTTGGCCAGCACGGCGCGCGCCAAGGCGCGGGTCGCCTGGCCCACCGACTCGGCCTCCAGCGCCCGCCGCGCGAGGCGGCCGGTGGTGACCTTGTCGTCGCGCCGGTCGGCCAGCGCGGCGGGGAGCAGCTCCTCGCCGCTCTCGAGCAGCTCGGGGTCGACCTCGGGCCCCAACAGCCGCGCGCGCAGCACGTCCAGCGCCGGCCGGTAGCGCGCCTCGACGTGGTCCAGGTGCCGCCGACGGTCGGCGATCTCCCAGAAGTTCTCCTCCCGCGCGGCGAGGATCTGGGCCACCGCGCCGGCGAGCTGCTCCCGCGGCAGCTTCTCCAGCTCGCCGACCAGCGCGTCCACCGCGCGGCGGTCCTCGCTGGTGTGCAGCTTGGCCGCGAGGATCAACTGCGCCTTGACCACCCCGGGCATGCTCGAGAGCCCGGCCTCGTTGCGGTCGAGCTCGATCAGCGCGGCCAGGAGCTGATCCCGGACCTCGCTCCGTCGGCGGAAGGCGAGCTCGACCAGCGAGGCAATGTCGTAGGCCACCACGTTGATCAGGAACCCGAGGCCCATGCGCACGGCCTGGTGCCCGTAGTAGTCGAGGAAGAACGTGACCCGCACCACGTGCTGCGGGTCGCAGTCGAGGATCTCCTCGGCGAAGCGCCGATACTGATACACGAACTTGTAGAAGGTGTCCGGGTGCCGGCGCTGGAGCGAGGCGCGGAGGAAGGTGTTGAAGAACAGGGTCACCTGCTCCTTGACCCCCGCGTCCCCCGACTGCGCGGCGGCGACGCCGAAGTAGCGCGTGCTCGCGGCGAGCGAGGCCACGATCTCGGGCAGGCGCCCGATCGCCAGGGGCAGCACCAGGCCGAACTCCTGGAGGATCGCGACCTCTACGCTCGCCTGCTGGCGGTGCGCCTCCTGGATCAGCTCGGGGCCCAGGCCCTGGATCTCGCCGCGCGCGGCGCGGAACCACTCCCGCGGCAGGTCGACCTTGCACTGCTGGTAGGTGTGGAACACGTCGTTGAGCGCGCGCAGGCCCTCGAACACCGTGTCGCGGTCGTAGCGGTCGACCGAGCGCAGCACGATCTTGCCCAGGTATTGGATCGTCTCCAGCACCTCGTGCCGCAGCTCGGCGATCTCCTCGACCCGCCCGCGCTTGGCGCGCTCGAGGGCCCGGGTCACCTCGCGCTCCAGGCGCTGCACGATCGTGCGCGGGATCAGGAAGCGCAGCACGTAGCCCACGTAGGGCACGATCAGGACGAGCGCCCCCAAGGTCAGGAGCACGGACACGAAGATCCTGAGCTGCGCGGTGTGCGGCGAGAGCGTGTCGAACACCACGTAGGCGTTCCAGAGCACGAAGGCGTTGGTGACCACGAAGTAGCCGAGGGCCAGGCGGTTGATCCGGTCGGCGACGAAGAGCTCGATCAGCTTGGGCGTGTAGACGTTCGCCGTGAGCGGGATCGCGATCGCGCACAGGGCCACGAGCATGGACAGCGCGACGCCGAGCATGCGCGAGAGGTCGCGCATGATCTCGGTCGAGCCGGTGTGCGCCTCGTAGGGCTCGAACAGGACCGGGATCGCCAACGGCGCGACCTCGGCGATCACCCACCCCGCGAGCACCGCCACGAGCCCAGAGCCGAGCGCGAGTCCAACGGTGCGCAGGCGCGTGTCCATGTCGGGATCCTACCAGCCGCGCCCGAACCCCAGGGATCGGGGTCGGGCCGCGCTCAGCCGCCTCCCCCTCCGGGATCCGGGCTATCCTCGGCGCGTGACGCCACTCCGCCCCACCGACGCCCGCCGCGCGGGCGTGCTCGCGCACCCCACCTCGCTCCCCGGCCCCTTCGGCCAGGGTGACCTGGGGCCCGCCACCCACGCCTTCGTCGCGCGCCTGGCCGCCGCGGGGCAGCGCCTGTGGCAGGTCCTGCCCCTCGGCCCTCCGGGCTACGGCGGCTCGCCCTACGCCGCGGCCTCGGCCTTCGCCGGCGACCCGCTCCTGATCAGCCCCGAGCGCCTCGTCGACCGCGGTCTGCTCCCGGCGCAGGTCCTCGAGCGCCGCTTCCCCGAGGGCGCGGTCGCAGGCGAGGCCAGCGCCTGGCGCCGCGACCTCCTGCGCCAGGCCTGCGCCACCTTCCACGCCGACAAGAGCCCTGACGATCAGCGCGCCTTCGCCGCCTGGCGCGAGGCCGAGCGCGACTGGCTGGCGCCCTACGCGCTGTTCACCGCGCTGCGCCGCGCCGAAGGCGAGGCCGCGCACTGGACCTGGCCCCGCGCCCGCCGCCCGCTGCCCCACCAGCGCCAGGCCCTGCGCGCGGAGCTGGCCCTGGCCGTCGAGGACGCGGCCCTCGAGCAGTGGCTGTTCGCCGAGCAGTGGGACGCGCTCCTGGCCCACGCCCACGCCCACGGGGTCGAGGTCATGGGCGACGCGCCGATCTTCGTGGCCCGCGACAGCGCCGACGTGTGGGCCCAGCCCGAGCTGTTCCTGCTCGACGCCCACGGCGAGCCCGAGGTGATCGCCGGCGTGCCCCCGGACTACTTCTCCCCCGAGGGCCAGCGCTGGGGTAACCCGCTCTACGACTGGGCCGTGCACGCGCGCACCGGCTACGCCTGGTGGGTCGAGCGCATGCGCCAGGCCTTCGCCCGCCACGACTGGGTGCGGATCGACCACTTCCGCGGCTTCGCCAGCTACTGGGAGGTGCCCGCCAGCGCCGAGACCGCGGTCGACGGGCGCTGGGTCCCGGGCCCCGGCCCCGCGCTGTTCGCCGCGATCGAGGAGGCCCTCGGGCCCCAGGGGATCGTGGCCGAGGACCTGGGCGAGCTGACCCCGGACGTCCCCGCGCTGCTCGAGGTCACCGGCTTCCCCGGCATGAAGGTGCTGCAGTTCGCCTGGGACGAGGAGCAGGGCGCCGAGCACCCGTTCCTCCCGGCGAACTACCCCGAGGACGGGCGCTGCGTGGTCTACACCGGGACCCACGACAACCAGACCACCGCCGGCTGGTATGCGGGCCTCGACGCGAAGACCAAGAGGCTCGTCGACCAGGGCGTCCCCGGCGACGACAAGGTGTGGGGTCTGCTCGAGCTCGGCTGGCGCTCGCGGGCGTTCATGGCCCTCGCCCCGCTCCAGGACCTGCTCGGCCTCGGCGACGAGGCCCGGCTCAACACCCCGGGCAAGGCCGAGGGCAACTGGGCCTGGCGCGCGACGCCCGCGCAGCTCGACGCGCTGCCCTGGGAGCGCCTGCGCGAGCTGACCCAGGCCTCCGAGCGCTAGAGCACCGGGGAAATGTCGCTCGAGGAGCCGAGGTCGTCGGCGATCCGCTCGAGCACCAGCGCCACCTCGCCCGGGGTCTGGGGGCGCTCGGCCGGGGTCTTGGCCAAGAGCCGGCGCACGAGGTCGGCGGTGCGCGGGTGGACCTCGGGGTTCACGGCGCGCACGTCCGGCACCTCGGCGGTCAGGTGCGCGAGCATGAGCTCCACCGTGCTGCGCCCGGAGTAGGGCGGCTTGCCGCATAGCGCGTAGTAGAGCGTGGCCCCCAACGAGTAGAGGTCCGAGCGCACGTCGAGGGCGTCGCCGTTGGCCTGCTCGGGGGACATGGTCACCGGGGTGCCCACGATCGAGCCCGGCGCCTCGAGCGGCGCCCGGTGGCTCTCCATGGCCAGCCCCAGGTCGGTGAGCTTGGCGTCGCCGGTGGGGGCCAGGAGCACGTTCTGGGGCTTCACGTCGCGGTGCACGAGCCCGGCCTCGCTGATCGCCTCCAGCGCGCGGGCCACGTCGCGCCCGATCCGCAGCACGTCGCGCTCGGGCAACCTCTGGTAGCGCTGGATCAGCTGCAGGAGGGTAGGCCCGTCCACGAGCTCCATGACGTAGTAGATCCGCCGGTGCACGCGCCCGACCTCGTGCAGCACGACCAGGTTCGGGTGGCGCAGGCGCGCGATCGTGCGCGCCTCGGCCATGAGGTGCTCGGCCTCGGTGGCCTCCATGTGCTCGGTGCGGAACAGCTTGATCGCGACCTCGCGCTCGATCAGCTCGTGGCGCCCGCGGAGCACGAGGCTCGTGACCCCGCTGCCCAGGAGGTCCAGCACCTGATAGCCCGGGATCTGCAGGCGCTCGTTGCGCGCGGCCTCGATCGCGCGGTCGATCTGCTCCAGCTCGTCGGGGCGCAGCACCCCGCGCTCGGTGAGGACCTCGCGCAGGGCCGGGCGCGGCTCGTCGTGGGCCGCCTGCTCCTCGAGCGCGCGCTCGAGCTCGGGCACG
>JAWKSZ010000006.1:0-163747 GCA_041402045.1 Planctomycetota bacterium
ACCTCGGGCACCTGGTCGACCTGACCTTCACCGCGAGCATGGAGGAGCGCCTCGACCAGATCGCCCGCGGCGAGGAGGCGCGCCTGCCCTACCTCAAGGAGTTCTACTTCGGCAACGGCGTGCCCGGGCTGCAGCCGCTGGTGGAGAAGAAGCAGGAGGTGATCGACGCGCGCATGATCTGCTCGGCGCCGCTGGGCAAGCACCCCGAGAGCGGCGAGACGGTGTGGCGCCGGGTCGGGCGCTTCGGGCCCTACGTGCAGCTCGGCGACGAGGGCGACCGCGCCAACATTCCCGAGGACCTCTGCCCCGACGAGCTGACCCTCGACAAGGCGGTCGAGGACCTGCGCGCGGGCGCCAAGGCCAAGGAGCCCCTGGGCATGCACCCCGAGAGCGGCGAGCCGGTCTACGTGAAGACCGGGCGCTTCGGGCCCTACGTGCAGCTCGGCGACCCCGGCGAGGACAAGAAGGCGCCCAAGCCGAAGATGGTCTCCCTGCTCCCCGAAATGACCGTGGAGACGCTGAGCTTCGCCCAGGCCCTCGACCTCCTGAGCCTGCCCCGGACCCTGGGCCAGGACCCGGACGGCGTGGACGTGGTCGCGCACCTCGGGCGCTACGGCCCGTACATCAAGCGCGGCACCGACACCCGCAGCCTCAAGGCCGAGGACCACATTCTGCGGGTGGACCTCGCCCGCGCGCTGGTGCTCCTGGCCGAGCCCAAGGCCCGCGGCTACAAGCGCGAGGCCCCCGAGCTCAAGGTGTTCGAGGAGGTCAAGGCCCTCGACGGGATCAAGCTCCGTCTGCTCAAGGGCCGCTACGGCCCGTACCTCACCGACGGCGAGGTCAACGCCAGCCTGCCCCGCGGCTTCGGCGATCCGGCGACCCTGACCGAGGAGCAGGCCGTCGAGATCGTGCTCGCCCAGCGCGCCAAGAAGGGCAAGACCAAGAAGAAGAAGAAGAAGAAGACCGCGGCCAAGAAGAAGACGGCCAAGAAGAAGACCGCGGCCAAGAAGAAGACCGCCAAGAAGAAGGCGACCAAGAAGAAGGCCGCCAAGAAGAAGGCGACCAAGAAGAAGGCCGCCGCCAGCGACGACAGCGAGGAGTAGGCCCGCCAGGGGCCCTCCCGCGGCCCCGGACGCGTCCACTGCGGACCCGGACCGGAGTCGTTATACTCCCAGGCGATGGTCCTGCGCATAACCTGCCCTTGCGGCGCTCCTTACACGCTCGGTGACCACCTCGCCGGGCGCACCTTCAAGTGCCCGAAATGCCAGGTGTTGCTGAAGGTCGGCGCACCGGCTGGGGCCCCGCCCCCCGCGGCCGCGCCGCCCCAGGCCGCGGCGCCCGCTGCCCTGGCTCCGCAGGCCCCGGCGCCCGCGGCCTCCCCGGTCCCCGACCTCTCCGAGCTCAAGCTCGTGGACGAGGAGTCCAGCGCGACGAGCCCGCGCCGCCCCCCGAGCGCGGCGACCGCCAACGCGGGAGCTCGGGTCGCCAGCGCGGGACCTCGGGTCGCCAGCGCGGGAGCTCGGGCCGTCAGCGCGGGACGTCGAGCCGCAAGGGCCGCGTCTCGGGAACGGGGCGCGCAGCCTCGGCCCGCGGCCGCGCGGAGCCCGAGCCGGAGTACGAGGCGGACTACGCGTCGCCGCGGCGCGGCGGCGGCGGCGGGTTCGCGTCGATCGCGCAGTCCCCGCAGATCCAGAGCGCGATCAAGGGCGTGGTCGCGCTGGCCGCGATCGGAGCCCTGGGCTACTTCGTCTACGGCAAGCTGAACGAGGACAAGCGCCCGACCTTCAAGAAGCCGCCGACGGTGGCGACGAACACCCCGCCCGACAAGCCCACGACCCCCGAGACCACGGATCCGACCCCCAAGCCGGAGACGCCGGAGCAGCCCACGGAGCCCACCCCCGTCGACGCCTTCATTCCCGAGGGCGCGCTCGCCGCGCGCTTCGAGGCCGTGCGCGACGCCAACGACGGGTTCGAGGTCGACGCCGCCTTGCGCGAGCTGGCCGCGGCCGACGGCGGCGCCGCCGCCGCCGCCGAGGCCCTCGAGAAGAGCACGGAGGCCCGCTACAAGGAGCGCATGGAGCAGGTCCTGTTCCGCAGCGGCGAGCCCGCCGCGCGCTGGGAGCGGATCCAGAAGGCGCTCAAGGGCACGGACGCCAACCAGGCCCTGCACGCGGCCCGCGCCGCGCTCGACCTCGAGCTGCCGGAGGTCCAGGAGACCTTGGACAAGCTCGACGCCCGCGGCCAGAGCTTGACCGCGGCGGTGTGGCTCGCGGCGGTCAAGGAGGTGGCGCCCGAGGACCGCTTCATCCCGCTCCTCGAGAGCAACCTCAAGCGCCTGGACGCCCTGGGGAACAAGCTGATCGAGCCGGTCCTGCTCTGGGGCGGCAAGAGCGACTACCTCCTGGCCACCGCGCCCTGGCTCGACGCCCAGGACGAGCGCATGCTCTCCCTCGCGCGCCGCGCCCTGTCCTTCGCGTCGGGGGGCTCGGGGCCGGGCGAGGACGCCAGCGCCGAAGCCTGGAAGGCCTGGGCCGAGGGCCAGGGCACCGCGCGGGAGATCTACCTGCGCGCGTCGAGCGAGCTCGACCTGCCCGCCGCCTACGCCGCGCGCGTGGAGCTCGCCGCCAAGGGCCCGGCCGCCCTCGACTACCTGCCCCTGTTCATTCGCGAGCGCGCGAGCAGCCCCGAGAAGCTGGGCCTCATGAGCATGGCCGCCGGGCTGGTGCGGCGGTTCGGCACCGGGGAAGCCCAGCGGGTCGAGCCGGTGCTCGAGACCCTGACCAAGGTCTTCGCCACCTCCCACGGCGACTGGGTGATCGGGGCGGCGCTCGCGGCGGACGACGCGGAGATCGCGTGGCCCGCGGTCAAGGCCATGCAGCGCGGAGCCTGCGCCCAGGGCCAGGCCGAGGACCTCCCGGCGCTGTGCGGGACCCCCGACGAGCTGGCCACCGGCGGGGTCTCGGGGCTCCCCGACACCCCCTCCGGGCGCATGATGCTGCGCGCGCTGTTCCGCGACGAGGGCGTGCGCGAAGGGCTCCTGCGCGGATCCCCGGCGGACGACAAGCGCCGGCGCGCGGCGGCGCTGGTGGCGGGAGAGGAGCTCGACGCGTCCCTGCGCGAGGTCCTCGAGTCCGAGGCCTACCCCCAGAGCTGGAGCCGCGAGCACGTGATCGCGTTCTTCATGGAGGCGGGCACCGAGCGCTCGGCCGAGTTCGCCGAGGAGCTCCTGATCGCCGCCGGCGGAACCAACGAGGCGCGGCTGTTCACCGCGCTCGCGACCCCCGCCTCGACCAAGAAGCTCGAGAAGCACATCGCGAACGACAACGGTCAGCTCAGGCACATGCTCGCCCTGGGCGAGGTCGTGGGGGACGAGCTCACGAGCGCGGTCAGCAAGCGCGCCAAGCCCGGGGACCCCTTCGAGGACGCCGCCAAGCAGGCGCTCATGCGCTACGGCGACGGGCGCAAGTCCGTGGGCTTCGCCCGGGAGATCGCCGAGGCCTACCTGGCGACCCCCGCCGCCAACAACCGCCTGGCGGCCCCCAAGGACTACGTGTTCTGGGCCCTGAGCAACAGCGGGTCCAAGACCGACCTCAAGCTCTTCGCCGACTGCTTCGAGCGCGGCCTGCCCCGCGTGCGCCCGGCGGATCAGCCCACGCTGTTCGCGGCGGCTTGCCCCCACGTCGGCGAGGACGAGATCGCGGAGCTCATGCGCGGGAACCTGCTCCCGGGCAAGCTCGAGCGCGGCCTGGCGGCAGGAGCCCTCGCCGGCTACGTGGGCGACGTCCCGAACCTGGAGGAGATCGCGGGCTCGCTGGCAGGCCTCGCGCAGGCCGAGCCTCCGACGGAGCACGACATGGTCGCCTTCGCCGCCCTGGGCGTCGTGTCCCCGAAGGCGGCCGCGGAGGCTGCGGGCGAGGTGTTCGAGCACATGAAGAGCCCGCGCGCGGTGGCCCCCACCTCGCAGATCGGGTTCGCCGTCGGCATGACCCTCGCGGGCAAGCACGACGAGCTGCGGGAGTACACCTACCTGCGCTCGACCAACCGCGAGTACGTGGCTCGCGGGATCGCGATCGCCGCCCAGCGCCGCGGCGCCACCGCGACCGCGCCGCCGGTGCTTCAGGAGCTGCTGCTCGACGGCGACCCCAGAGTCCACGCCGAGGCCGCCGTCGCCGCCGCGTTCTTCAAGCTCGACGGCGCGCTGCGCGAGATCGGCTGCGCCCTGGGCGCCCCCCAGGAGTACCTGGACAACCGGCACCGCACGGGCCCCGAGTTCGCGCTCCTGACCCTCGGGCGCGAGGAGCCGCAGACCCTGCGCGCCGCGCTGTGGGACGCCTACGCCTGGGTCACCGGCGAGGAGATCCCGGTCCTGCTCCCGCGCTGGAGCCTGGCTCGCGGCGTGCAGGGCAGCTTCGAGATGAGGCGCAAGGCCCTCGGGAAGTAGCGACTGCCTACTTCCCCTCGAGGGCCAGCCGCGCGCGCAGCCGCGCGTTCTCCACCGCCAACGCAATGTGCCGGGCCAGGGCCGCGAAGTAGGGCCGGTTGGCCTCGCGGATCTCCTGCTCGCCCCGGCGGGCGTCGACGTAGAGGCAGCCGATCCGGCCCGCGTCGGTCACCAGCGGCGCGCAGAGCACCGTGCGCAGCCCGAGCTCGCGCACGGACTCGGAGGTGTGCCCCTCGGAGCTCGTGACCACGAACGCCGGCTCCCCGGTGCGCAGCACCTTCTCGGGGATCGTGCGGCTGAAGCGCTCCTTGAGCTCGAGGTTCTCGTGACGCCGCCCGCGGGCGACGACCGTCGAGAGCGCGCCCTGGTCGTCGGCGAGCATGATCGCGCCCCGCTCGGCGTCGGCCGCGCGCACGGCCACGTCCACGGCGAGGGTCAGGACCTCCTGCACGTCGTGGGTCTTGCTCAAGGCGTCGACCGTGTCGACGAGCAGGAGCACCTGCGCGTAGTCCTTGGCGGCGTTGCCGGTGATCACCCCCGCCAGGCGGTCGGCCCGCGGCGCGGCGTTGCCCAGCTCGGGGGTCCAGCCCGCGACCCGCCCGCGGCCCTCGTGCTTGGCCTTGAACAGGGCCTGGTCCGCCTTGCGCACCAGCTCGCCCCCGCTGGTCGCGTGCTCGGGGGCGGCGGCGTAGCCCACCGAGACGCTGACCGCGACGTCGCGCCCGAAGACGTGGGCGCCGATCGCCTTCAGCAGCTTCTCCGCCGCGGTCTGGGCGCCCTGGGCGTCGGTGTCCGGGAGCAGGATCGCGAACTCGTCGTTCCCGTAGCGGAAGCAGAGGTCGTCCTGGCGCACCGTGGCCCGGCAGAGCTCGGCCAGCTCGCGCAGCACGGCGTCGCCCACGAGCTGACCGTGGCGGTCGTTGACCAGGTGGAACTGGTCGACGTCGAGCATGAGCAGCGCGAAGGGCGCGCGGGTCGTCTCGAAGCGGCGCTCGCCGCGCCCCAGCATGCGCTCGAAGTGGCTGCGGGTGAACAGGCGCGTGAGGGGGTCCGTGATCGCCTGGCGGTAGAGCCGCTCCTTGAGCAGCGCCGTCGTGGCGTGGTTCGCCAGGATCAAGAACAGGTAGAGGTCCTCCTGCGCGAAGCGATACGTGGTCGCGTTGGAGTCGAGGTAGATACAGCCCAGGAGCTCGTCCTTGGCGACCTCGGTGAAGCGCCGGCGCTCGGTCTGCTGCCCCTCCTCGGCGCCGTCGGTGGCGGTGGCGGTCGAGGACAGCGGCGCGCAGAGCACGGAGATCAGGCCCAGGTTGCGCACGCTGGCCCCGAGCTCCGCCTGGCCGTCGGCCACGTCGGGGAGGAACAGCGGCCGCGCCTGCTCGGTCACGGTGTCGACCACCGAGCGCGGGTAGTCGTGGGGGGCCTCGAGGGCGCGCTTCTTCGCGTCGCGCGCGAGGTGCACGTCGAGCCCGCCGTCCTCGTTCTTCAAGAACACGAACCCGCGCCGCGCGCGGGTCAGGGAGATCGCGGTGTCGAGCACCGTCTCCAGCACGCTCTCGTAGTCGTTGCGGTGCCCGTTGAGCAGCGCGCTGGTCTCGCACAGGCGCTGCCAGCGGTCGAGGAGGTCGTTGGGCACGACCCCGCTCGCGGGCGCGGCGCCCGGGTTTTGCGGGCTCTGCACCGCGAGGGCGCGGTCCAGTCGGGAGATCAACCCTTGCAGCTCGTCGTCGCTCGGCACGTCGTCCTCCCCCCGAGCGCACCACGATACCGCGCTCCCCCCTCAGGGCAACGCAAGACGCCGCCCGGGCTTGGAGCGGCGGCGGTGTCGCGGGTCGGCCACAGCGTGCGGCACCCGCGCAGCGCACGGACCGCGCGCGAAGTCCTCCCGATTCCTGAGGGGTGAAAGAAAAGAAGCGCCGCCCTGCCGCGCTAACTCGCGCTGGCGAAGCCCGTTGCTCGGCTCAGCGGCTGGAGCGCCATGTGCCTTGGGAATGTCGTCGTCGAGGCAGAACAGGAAGCGTGTCCACCCGTATGATTCTGGCCCCCACCCTGGAAGGAACCCGAGCGTTGGCGGCGGAGGACGAGAGCACGGTCCAGGCTCTGCTCGAGGGCGAGCCTGGGGCCTGGAACGCGTTCGTCGAGCGCTACCTGGGCCTGGTGGCGGGGTGTGCCCGCCGGGTGCTGCTCGCCCGGGGTCTGCGCCCGTCCCCGGCCGACGTGGACGACATCAGCGAGGCCGTGTTCGTCATGCTCCTCGAGCACGACATGCGCGCGCTGCGCCGCTACGACCCGCGACACAAGCTCTCGGCCTACCTCGCCGTGCTCACCCGCACCGCCGTGCACCGGGACCTGCGCAAGCGCAGGACGAGCGCCCGGCTCCCGGAGACCATGTGGCACGACGCGGTCCCCGCCGACGCCCCCGCGGTGGGAACCGCCCTCGACCGCGCCGAGACCCGCGAGGCCGTGCAGACGGCGCTGGCCGCCCTCCCCGAGCGAGACCAGGAGGTCCTCCGCCGCTTCTACTTCCAGGGCGAGGACTACCAGCAGATCGGTGACGCCCTGGGCCTCGCCGTCAACTCCGTGGGCGCGACCCTCAGCCGCGCCCGCAAGCGCTTGGGCAAGCTGCTCGAGGAGGCTGGCCTCGAAGGATAAGACGCGGCGCGTCAACGCCTTGCGCGTGCGCCCCCCGCACTTTTCCAGAGAACGTTAAGTCGCTGCCAAACAAACACTTGGCCTCGCGATCCCCCCGCGCTAAGCTCGCCTGGCAACGTTTCTTGGCGTTGCGGTGCACGACGGCTGGGTGAAGCCGGCTACACACGATTGAAGAGGGCGCGGGAGCGATCGTGGACGAGTCGGACTTCAAACGTCTGAACCTGTATCTGGACGGCCACCTGCGGCGCGAGGACGTGCGCGCCCTCGAGCGCCGCCTGGCCGCCGAGGCTCCTCTGCGCGTGGCCCTCGAGAGCCTGCAAGCCGCCGACCGCTGGCTCGGAGACCCCGAGACCTGGAGCGCGTCGGTCGGCGAGCTCAGCGACCAGCTCAGCCAGCCCCCGGTCGGCGAGGAGAACGCCGAGCTCGGCGCCCTGCGCGCCGCGGTCGACGCCTTCGAGCAAGGCGAGGCCCCCGCAGCGTCGGAGTCCCTGCTGCAGCGGATTCAGGCCCGCGGCACCCCCAGCCGCTCCCGCAGCGGGCGCGCCCGCAAGGCCTCGGTCCGTCTCGCCCGGCGCAGCGCGCGCTTGCGGATCGGCTCGGGCTCGCAGCGCCTGCGCCGCCGCTCGAGCCGCGCCGGCGCGGTCTCGGGCTCCGTGCCCCGCGCCCAGTCCGCCCGCCGCGCGGTGACGGCGCGGATCGCGCGCCCGGGTCGCACCCCGTCCCACGCGGCGAGCCCCTGGTCGGCGTGGGTGGGGCTGGTCGCCGCGGCCTGCCTGGCCGTGATCGTGGGCGGGCTCGTGTTCAGCCGCCCGGCCTCGCGCCCGGACACCGCCCAGGCGCCGGCCCCGCAGCCCCGGATCGAGACCCCGCAGCGCCCGGCCCCCGAGCGCCCCCAGCAGCCGGTCCCCGAAGAGCTGCCGACGCCGATCGGGCAGGACGAAGGTCCCCTCGTCGCGCCGGAGCGCCCCGAGCTCACCCAGCCCGAGCCCACCGCCGAGCCCGAGTTCACTCAGCCCGAGCCCGCGACCGACGTCGAGCCCGCCGAGCCCACCCAGACGGTGGCCCGGGTGGACGAGCCGATCCGCGACGACGGCGGCCGCCTGCGCACCAGCGCGCGGCTGCGAGGCGAGCTCGAGCGCTTCGTGGACGGGCGCTGGGAGCCCTTGGCCGCCGACATGGAGCTGGCGCCGGGGCAACGCGTGCGCGCAAACGCTCCGAGCTTCGCCTCCCTCGACGGCGGCGCCTACGAGCTCTGCCTGGACCGCGACACCGAGCTCCTGGTCCGCGCGGCCCAGGACGGCCCGGTGCTCGAGCTCGAGCGCGGGCGCGTGCTGGCCGAGGTCGCCTCGCTGCAGCAGCACGAGCGCTTCGAGGTGCGCGCCGGCCAGGGCGCGTATCGCGTGCTGGGCACCGTGTTCGAGGTCGCCCGGGACGGCGCGGCGTCGAGCCTCGGCGTGCTCGAGGGGGCGGTTCGCGCCAGCCGCGGCGCCGAGTCGCTGGTGGCCCCCGCCGGTCACGGCGCCCGGATCGCGGACGCGCTGACCGCGCAGGACGCCCCCGACGCGGGGGCGTGGGCCGCTGGCCTGCGGCCGCAGCGGGTGACCGCGTGGGCCGTCGACTTCGAGCGCGGCGCCGAGGGCTTCAGCGGACGCACGGTCCCCGGCCACGAGGGTCAGGGCCTGGAGCTGCCGGCGAGCGGCGAGCGCGCCTGGTCGCGGGGCACCGCGGCCACCCACGAGCTGGTGGTCACCCCCGACCTCTACCTGCAGCTCTCGGTGCGAGCCACCGAGGACGCCACCGTCGTGGTCCGCTTCACCAACGCCACCCAGGACGATCGCCCGTTCATGGCGACCTACGCCGTCCGGGCGGGCGAGTGGCGCACCCTCACGATCCCGTTCGAGGCCTTGAGCACGCTCTACGACCCGGCGCTCAACCCGCTGCGCGACGGCGACCGCCTGACGCAGCTCGAGGTCTTCGCTGGCGACCCCCGGGGCTCGGCCAGCGTCGTGATCGACGGCCTGCGGGTCTACCGCAAGCGGTATTGAGCGTGCGGCCGGCCGACGCCGGCCGCGCGGCCTGAGGCCCTTCGCGCGACTCCAGGGACCCGCCCCGCGCTGGGTCATCTTGACTCGCATTTGAAGGAATCTCTCCGCAAGCCCTTTAAAGAAGCTTGACGACGCGGTGAACCTGTGCCCGTCCGCGAGCGGCCGCGTGTCGAAACTGAGCCGAAAACGACACAGCCATCGCTGAAACGATCGCGCTAATCCCTGCGCTGAGCGATTCCGCGCGTTGGCCACCGGCTTGCGTCCGGAGGGGCAAACTCCTCTTCAGGAAGACACACCCCCATGACCCTCCGCACCCTCTTCGCCACCGTCTGCCTCCTGATCATGGTGGCCTGCGTGGCCCGCGCGCAAGACGCGATCGAATGGATCGACCTCGGCAACGGGGTCCAGGCCCAGGCCTACTTCAGCCCCTACGAGAGCATGGACGAGAAGCTGATCGCCGCCCTCGAGCAGGCCGCGGACAACTCCACGGTCTACATGTCCTACTACTCGTTCTCGAACTCGACCTACGCCAAGACCTTCAGCGACCTCAAGAAGCGCGGGGTCAAGGTCAAGCTCAACCTCTGGGACAACTCGGTCAACGAGGACCAGCTCCGCGGCTACCAGGACAAGGGGATCCTGCAGATCTTCCCCGACGCCGACGACGCGACGAGCGGCGTGATCCCGAACCTGCGCAAGCCCCACAGCGGCGACCACAGCTACTACCCGGCCTCCATGCACACCAAGTTCACGGTGGTCACCCCAGCCTCCGGCCCGCGGATCGTGGTCACCGGCTCGGCGAACCTGTCGAACTCGGCGGCGCTCGCGAACTTCGAGCACCTGATCATGATCAAGAACGACGCGATCGCCGCGGAGTTCGAGAAGGAGTGGCACGAGCAGCGCGAAGCCGGCCAGATCATGCGCGACGCCCTGGGCGCCGGGACCGACGAGTTCCCCCTGAGCCTGCCCCAGGACTGGACCCGCTTCAGCCCTGAGTTCAAGGCCATGCGCTCCAAGCTCTGGAGCCTGGACGCGATCACCGACAACTCCGACCCCACGGTCCAGACCTACTTCTCCCCCGACGACGGCGTCGCGGAGAAGCTGATCCAGCAGCTCGAGCGCGCCGAGCGCTCGATCAAGGTCGCGATCTACGTGATCGCCCACGACGGGATCGCCGACGTCCTGCGCCGCAAGGCCGCCGCGGGCGTCGACGTGACGATCCTGGCCAACGCCGGCCACGAGGGCATGGAGGGCGGCGCGAGCAAGCAGTTCTTCTACGGCGACGGCGACTACGAAGGGTTCATCAAGGACCCGAACGTGCACGTGGTCCCGATCAAGAACGACCTGGGCCTCTACTCCAAGAACCACCACAAGTACGTGATCGTCGACGACCAGATCGTGGTCGGCGGCTCGTTCAACTGGTCCTACATTGCGACCAGCGCCAGCGACGAGAACATCGTGGTGATCGACCACGCGGCCTTCGCCGAGCGCTTCGTCCGCGACTACGCCATGATCCTCGAGACCTTCGAGCCGGTGGAGCCCCTGTTCAAGGACCTGGACGAGAACGGCGACGGCGCGCTGAGCGAGGCCGAGCGCAGCAGCCACCCCCACGCGCGCTGGGCCAGCGACGACGCCCAGGCCGATCTGAGCCTGGAGATGCTCAAGAAGTACCGCATGCCCTTCGTCGACGGCTGGGCCACCCCCGCCAAGGAGACCCGGGTGCTGTTCGTGGTCGACTTCCCCAAGGGCGGCGACTACATGCCCCGCGGCCACGACCTGATCGTGATCGGCGAGCACCCCGCCCTCAAGGACGGGATCGAGCTCAAGAACAGCCGCTCCACCGGGGACAACTGCTTCGGCTCGGCCAGCCTCCCCGCCGGCGAGGAGATCCAGTACCGCCTCGCGCTGCGGAAGTACGGCAAGACGGTGAGCATCTCCGACCTGCTGACCACCGGCGGCACCGCCACGAGCACGCCCTCGGGGATCTACACCGACGGCGAGGACCGCGTGGTGAACACCAACGCCCAGGGCCTGCCCATGATCGTCAAGCTGCGCTGGTCCGGCGCCAACCCGCTCAACTAGCCAACGCTCGCGATCCTGGGCGGGCGAGGGGTGCTTCCCGCGGAGCGCAAGCTCTGAGCGCCTCTCGCCCGCTCAGGATCGCGACGTTGAACCAACGCCGACGCGCCCTCCCCACGGGAGGGCGCGTTGCGTTTGGTTCGCGCTAAGCGGCGGCGAGCTTCGCTTCGGCCTTGCGCTCGAGGTTGTCGACGACGACGCAGCCCACCGTGTCGCCGAGGACGTTGGTGCTGGTGCGGAACATGTCGAGGAACGCGTCGACCGCGTAGATGATCGGAATGTAGTAGGCGGGGAGCCCGATCGCGGTGGCCACCAGGACCATGGTGATCAGGCCCGCGTCGGGCACCGCGGCGGCGCCGACCGAGGCCAGCACCGCGGTCACGAAGATGATCAGGGTCACCACGCCGCCGAGCTCGATCGGGACGTCGACCATGTTCTGGTAGATCTGCAGAATGAAGATCACCGCGATCCCCTCGTAGAGCGCGGTGCCGTCCATGTTCATGGTCGCGCCGACGGGGAGCGCGAAGTTCGAGACCTTGGGCGAGACCCCCAGGTTGTCGTTCACGCAGCGCATGGTCACCGGGAGGGTCGCCGCGCTGGAGCGCGTGGTGAACGCGATCATCCAGGCCTCGCGGATCCCGTTCCACAGCCGCGACGGGCTGCAGCCGCCGACGGTGGCCGCGATCGTGACCAGGAGCCCCACGTGGATCCCGATCCCTACGAGCACCGTCACGCAGTACCAAGCCAGGGGCGCGAACACGTCCGTGCCGTTCCGGGCGAGGAGCTCGGCGACCAGGCACATCACGCAGAACGGCGCGAAGGCCATGAGCTTTTTCGTGATCCAGAGGATCACCTCGTTGAACGCGGTGAAGAACTCAGCCACCGGCCGCGCCGGCTCGCCCACGATCACCACCGCGATCCCCAGCAACACCGCGAACGCGATCAGCCCCAGGGACTCGGCCTTGGCCAGGGACTCGAAGGGGTTCGTGAGCATGGGGGCGATCAGGTTGCTCTTGAACATTTCGCCTGGGGTCAGGTCTTCCGCGCGGGCCAGCCGCTTGGCGAGGTCCGCGTCGTGGCCCGTGCCCGCCTTCTGCGCCTCGGCCTGGCTCAGCCACAGCAGGAAGTCGGAGGTCGCCTTGCGCTCGCCGTCCTCCCCGGGGGCGTCCAGGTAGACAGGGAGCCCCTTCTCCTGTTGATACTGCGCCTCGCGATCGGCCAGCTCCGCGGCGCGCCGCTCACGGAGCTTGTCCGAGGAGGCCTTGTTGCCCGGCTGGATCACGAGCACCGCGACGAGCCCGATCGTGACCGCGCAGGCGGTCGTCCCGCAGTAATAGACGAAGGTCTTGAGCCCAATGCTCTTGAGGTGCTCGATGCTCGGGAGGCTGACTACGCCCGCCACGATGCTCGCGAAGATCAGCGGCGCGATCAGCATCTTCAGCGCGCGCATGAACAGCGTGGTCCCGAACAGGTTCAGCCACCACACCGCGTTCGCGTAGAGCTTGCCGCTCTCGGTGTCCGCCGCCTCGGTGACCGAGGCCACCTGGTCCGCGGCGTAGGTCTCGGCCTGGCCCGAGGGCAGGAGCACCTCGTAGAGGTCGCCCGTCTGCTTCACGTCGCCCAGGACCTCGGTCCCGTCGGTGAGCTTCAGCACGTCGGCGTGGTCGATCGAGTAGGTGATCAGCCCCAGGACCACGCCCAGGATCATGCCCACGAAGATCAGGTTGTGGAGCTTGAGCCCCAGGATCCGCTTGTCGTGGGGGTCGGCGGGCGGGGGCGCGTCGACGGTGGCCGGGGTGCGCCCGACCGGGACCGGGAGCTCGCTGGCCGCGGCGGGCTCGCTGGCCGTGGGCTCGCTCGCCTCAGGTTCCTCGGCGGCCGGCTGCTTCGCGGGCTCGGCGGACTCCGCGCCCCCGGCGCCCGCCTCTCGTCCGCCGCCTCGTCCTCGCGCTTGTCGTCTTCGCTCATGCCACCCCCAGGCGGGGCGGCATTTTATAGATCCCTGACACGCGACGCGAGCGAGGAGCCACGCGGGCTCCGGCGCGGTCTGGTAGAGTTCGCGCCCCGAGGAGGACCCATGGGCGACTTGGTGCAGCTCGAGAAGGCCGAGGGGATCGCCACGATCACCCTCGATAACGCCCCGGCGAACGGCTACTCCTACGCCATGATGCGCGAGCTGGACGAGGCGATCCTCGACGTGCGCATGGACGAGGCGGTGCACCTCGTGATCCTCACCGGCGCGGGGGAGGGCTTCTTCTGCGCGGGCGCCGACATTGCCCAGCTCAAGGTCATGACCCCGGCCTACAAGTACTCGTTCTGCCTGCACGCCAACGAGACCATGCTGCGCCTGGAGCAGACGCCGAAGCTGGTGATCGCCGCGCTGAACGGGCACTGCGTCGGCGGCGGGCTCGAGGTGGCGCTGGCCTGCGACCTCAGGATCGCGCGGGAGGGCCGGGCCAAGATCGGGCTGCCCGAGGTCAAGCTCGGCGTGCTCCCCGGGACCGGCGGCACCCAGCGCCTGACCCGGATCGTGGGTCAAGCCGCGGCGCTGGAGCTCATGGTCAGCGGGCGCACCTTCGGGGTGAACGAGGCCCTGGAGCTCGGCCTCGTGCACCAGACCCTGCCGGGTGAGACCCGCGAGGCGTTCCTGGCCGAGGTCCGGGACTACGCCAAGACCTTCGTGCCCCCCGAGGGCGCGAGCCTGGCGGTGGGCCTGATCAAGCGCGCGGTGAAGAGCGGCGCCGAGCTCCCGCTGAGCGAGGCCCTGAGCCTGGAGCGGGAGCTGCAGCAGCGCCTGTTCTGCTCCTCCGACGCCGTCGAGGGGATCGCCGCCAACCGCGACAAGCGCGTCCCCCAGTTCACCGGCACCTAAACGGAAGCGCGCGACTCTGAGTGGTCAGCATCCCACCGAATCGCGCCTTCCGTTTGGCACCTGGAGGCTCTGCTGGGCGCTAGCGTTCGGGAGACTCGGCGCTGCAGGACACGTCACGAGCAGGCGAAGCCTCTACTAGAAACCAGGGTCACGATCCTGAGCGGGCGAGGGAGCGCTAGATCGTTGACGACATTGGAGCCACTCTCGCCCGCTCAGAATCGTGAACTCTGGTTTAGCGCGCTTGGACGGGGGCGTCCGGCGCGGCCTTGCGCTCGAGCTGCTCGTCCATGAACAGCTCGGGGCTGAGGGCCCGTTGCGCTTCGCGCTCGAGGGCCGCCGGATCCTGCTCGCGGACCTCGTAGCCCACGAGCAGGCTCAACAGCCCCCGCACCCGGTCGCCCCAGGCGCTGTCCTGGGGTTGACCCAGCTCGAAGCGCAGGATCGCCGCGAGGTCCTCGGCCTCGGCCGGGCTCAGCCCGTCGGCCTCGAGCGCGACCCGCCCGGCGCCGGGCTGCGCCGGGGTGAGCTCGAGCTTGGCCGGCTCGGCCACACGGGCCACCTCGCGGCGCGCCGACCCCTCGTCGCGGAGCGCGTCGGCGGCGTCGGCCTTGGGCGCGGGCGCCCCGGCGTCTCCTCGGCGGCCCTGGCTCCCTCGGTTCGGAGTGGCCCGGGCGGGCACCTTCTCCAGGCGTCCGGCCTCGCTCCAGGCGTAGGTGTAGCGCGCCGGGTCGCCGGCTCGCGTGACCTGCCACGCCGTGGGCTCCGTCTTGGCCAGGGAGGGCGCCCCGCTGCTCTGTCCTTCGGGCGCGGACCGCAGCTCACGCTGACGCAGGGCCTCCTTGGTCTCCGCGCCGTCGGCGTCAGCGACCTCCTCCTCAGGCGCCTCCCCTGCGCTCAGCCCCGCGCCACCCGCGCCCAGGTCGTCCTCCGCGTCCGCTTCCCCGCTGAAGTTCTGCGTGCGCTCGTCCAGGGGGGGCTCCGCCTCGGCTGCGGCGTCGGGCGGCGGCGCGGGCGGCGACTCGGCGGCGGCCCGACGACGCGGGTCGCGCTGGAGGGGCGCAGGCTCCTCCTCCGGCTCCTGGTCGAGCTGCTTCGCGCTGGGCGCGGGGTCCGCCGGCGGCGCAGCGGGGACGTCGGCCCGGTCGAGGCGCGCTGAGCTGTCGGCGGGGCGCCCGTCGAAGGCGAACTGACTGAGCGGGAGCGCCAGGAGCAGGCACGCGGCGGCGGCGAGGAGCGGCCAGGGAACCACCCTGCCCCCCGCACGCCGGGGCGCGCCCTCGGCGGGGGCCTCAGCGGGATCGGGGACCTCGGCGGGAGCGTCGGCGGCCATGGCCGCGAGCACGGCGGCGTAGGCCGCCTGGCGCGCCTCCGGGCGAGGGGTGGGCGTGGGGAGGGCCTCGAGGTCGCCCCACAACTGGCGGTACGCGTCGCGCGCCTCGCTGCAGGCCTCGCACTCGGCGAGGTGGTCCTCGGCGGCGCGCAGCTCGTCCCCTTCGAGGAAGCCCTCGAGCAGGTCGACGAGCAACTCCGAGCGCGGGCAGTCGCTCACGACTCACCTCCGCTCTGGGGGATCAGGCCCATGCGCAGCGTCTCCAGGCCCTTGGCCAAGCGCCAGCGCACGGCGTCGCGGGAGAGGCCGGTGACCTCGCACACCTCACGGAACGTCAGTCCTTCGATCACGCGCAGGGTCACGATTTCACGCTCTTCCTGGGGCAGACGCTCGAGGGCGGCGCCGAGCTCCTGGCCCCGCTCCTTGCCGTCGAGCCGGACGTCGGGCGGGGGTGCGTCCGTCGGGGTGCCCGCGGCGCCCTCGATCGCGCCTTCCCGTCGCCGTGCGCGCCACTTGATGTGATTGACGGACTCGTTGCGGACCACGGTGAACACGAGCGACTTGAAGGTCGAGCCGCGCCCCTCGCCGCCCGGGGGCTTCTTGTAGAGGTTGAGGAACGCGCGCTGGGCGAGGTCTTCGGCCGCGTGACGGTCGTGCGTGATGCGGTAGGAGAAGGCGAACACGCGGGCGTAGTAGCGCTCGAAGAGCAGCGAGAAGGCAGGGGTCGAGCCCTGCTTCCAGCGGGCTTCCAGCTCTTCGTCGCTCGGGTGTGTGTGCGCCACCGGTCCTCGCTCGCGCGCGAGCGCGGGTCAGTGTAGCCGACGCAGTGCGGGGTCGCTGGCGAGCTCACGAGCGCACCTCCACCGACAGCCGCACGGGGCCGGCGGGGGCGCTGAGCAGCGCGAGGTCGACCGCCAGGCGCTCGGCCTCGGCCAGGGCCGCGGCCTGGTGTTCGAGGAGCGCCTCCTGGGCCTGGCGCCGCGCGGCGCTCAGGCGATCGAACCCGCGCAGCGCGTCCCCTGGCTCGACGGCAGCGGCCGCGGCGCCCAGGCGCTCAGCCTCGGAGCAGGCGCGCACCAGCTCGCTGAGCAGCGCGTCGGCGGAGTCGGCCCCCACCTGCAGCGCGCGCTCGTGATCGGCCAGCGCCGCCTCGAGCAGCGGGCGGGTCAGGGCGCTCTTGGCGCGCAGCTCGCGGGCCGCGCGGGCCGGGGTTCCGGGGGCGCGACGCAGGGCGAACGCGCCCTCGACGGCGACGGCGCCGGCCAACAGGCCCGGCAGCGCGGGGTCGGCGATCCCCAGGTCGAGGGTCGCCACGGCGAAGCTGCCGGCGAGGGCGGCCCAGCCCCCGGCCAGGGCGCGGACGGCGAGGGCGCGGGACTGTTCGGCCCGGGTGAGGGACAGGGCGACGCCAGCGCCCCAACACGCGGCGGCGAGCCCGGGGGACGCGCTCGCGAGCAGGGCCGCGACCCCGGCGAGGGACGCCGCCAGCACGAGGCGCTGGGGGAGCTCGCTCGCGTCGCGGAACAAGAAGCTCCCGCAGCCCACGGCGACGGCGGCGGCGAGCAGGAGGGCCAGCGGGCCCGAGCCGAGGCAGACCTGGATCGCGAGCCCGGCGCCGGCAATCAGCGCGGCCCACGCCAGCAGCGCAGGTCCGAGGTCGGTCGTTGGTCGTGGAGATCCCATGTGCGTCGCTCCTGCCGGTGGCACAACCGGGCTGGGATTCGGGGGGTGGAGCCGGCGAATCCCTGGGCGCGGGTCCCCCACCTGGCCGCGTAAACCCTTCCTGTTCGGACGGTTGTCGAGATTCAGGTGCCGGATGAAGTTACGTTTTACAGGGGAGGGCCCGTAACTCGTGGGTGCGCCTAAAGATCGCGCGGCTCGATGCTTGCGGCTGCGCAGGCTACCCTGACCCCACGGGAGCGGCCCCATGCCCTCGCTGATCGTCGTCGGCAAGAAGCGCACCGAAGAGTACACCCTCACCGACGCCGTGACGGTGATCGGGCGCGACAAGGGCGTGAACGTCGAGCTCAGCGACTTCAAGGCTTCGCGACGCCACGCGCTCCTCGTGCAGACCGCCGCAGGTTGCTTCGTGAAGGACCTCGGCAGCCGCAACGGCGTGTCCCTGAACAAGACCCGGCTCGCGACCCGGGGGCAAATGCCGCTCAAGAACGGGGACGTGATCTCGCTCGGGAGCACGACCCTCGTGTTCAAGGACCTGGTCGCGGCCCCCGACGACGAGGTGGAGACCCCGGCCGTCCAGCCGCCGGTCGCCGTGGCCGCCGCCCCGCCGACGGCCCCTGCCCCCGCGCGCCGGGAGGTGGTCAAGCCGCCGAGCGTGGTCCTGCGCGCCTCGAGCGGGCGGCGCCCGAGCGCTCGCGGTGAGGCGGAGGCCCTGCTCATGCAGGCCCTCGAGCGCGCGGACCGCGAGCGCTCGTTCTACCGCTGGTTGAGCCTGGGCCTGATCGCGGTGCTCGTGATCGTGCTGCTCCTGCTGCTGGTGGTCGCCCTGCGCAGCCCGCGCGCGGCGGCCCCCGCCGACGCCGAGGTCGCCGCGACCCCCGAGCCCCTCGACGCCCCCGCGCCGGCCTTCGCCCTCGACGACGCGCGCTACGCGTCCCGGGTCCACGGCGTCCTCGCCGAGCGCTGCGCAGGGTGCCACGCCGGCGTGGGCCGTGCCGGCGGCCTGGTGCTGGTGAGCGGGAGCGACCCTCAGAGCGTGCGCGCGAACCGCGTGGCCGCCGCCCGCTTCGCGGTGGCCGGGTTCCCCGACCAGAGCCCGCTCCTGACCCAACCCGCGTCCCCCGGGCACGCAGGCGGGGTCGTCCTGCGCCCCGACGACGCCGACTACGCCGAGCTCTACGCCTGGGTCACGACCCCCGCCCCGGCCCCGGCGAGCGTAGAGGCCACGCCCCCCGCCGAGCCGAACCAGGCGCCGACCCTGGCGGTGGCGGAGCTGCCTGCGGAGCTCTTCGCCGGAGTGCCCCTGACCCTGGACGCGAGCGGGTCCCGCGACCCTGACGGCGACCTGCTCCACTTCCGCTGGGTGCTCAGCGCGCGCCCCCGGGGCTCGCAGGCGGAGCTCGGGGGCGGCGCCCGCGCCCGAGTGAGCTTCACCCCGGACGTCGCCGGCGAGTACGAAGCCACGGTGATCGTGCACGACGGCCAGGACCACCTGCGCCAGGCGGTCCCGTTCCGGGTCGGCGTCGAGCTCGCCGCCCGCGGCGAGGCGCGGCGCGTAGGCTTCGAGCGCCTCACGCGACGCGAGCTGACCCCCACCGAGGCCGAGCGCCTCGAGGGCCTCTCCCGCGAGGACCTCGCGCGCCAGCTCCTGGCGGAGGAGGGCTTCTTCGTCGCCTGGTGGGAGGCCGAGCTCGAGCACCTCGGGCTCACCGGCCCGGCGCGCCCCGAGGGCAAGCCCTGGGACACCATGCCCCAGCGGCTGCAGCGCGGGGCGAGCTCGCCGATCGACGTGCTGTTCGCGCTGGCGGTGGGCAGCAAGTGGAGCAACCGCTACGCGGGGCGCGAGGCCTTCGTGAGCGCGGTGCTCGACCGCCTGCTCGCGGCCGAGGTCGACGCCGAGACTCGCACCGCGGCGACTCAGCTCTACGACGGCTACCCCGCGTCCTTCCTGGGGGTCGCCGGCTCGAGCAGCGCGGACCTGGTGGAGATCACCCTGGCCGATCCCCGCGCCCTCGAGGGCGTGGTGCGCCGCGGCCTGAGCTGGATCGACCGTCGCGCGCCGTCGGACGCCGACGTGAAGGAGGCCCTGGGCTGGACCGAGGGCAAGCCGGAGCGCGTGTTCGAGGCCCTGGCCCGCTGGGCCAGCCGCGACTGGTAGTCGCTACTCCTTCTCCGGTGCCTCGTCCTCCGGCGCGTCGCTGCCCTCTTCGCCCAGGCGCGTGACCTGGGTCTTGCCGGTGCGCTCCCAGCGCACGCCGCTCAGGCGCACCGCGCTCCACTGGTCGGTGAGGGTGTAGCTGCGCAGCAGGCCGTCGGTGAGGTCGAGCTCGGCTTCGCCCGAGCTCAGCGTCTTGTTCTCGCGGTAGGCGCCGCCGGGCTTCCCCGAGGCGTTCTTCTCCTGCTTGATCTTGATCACCGTGGGCCCCAGGCGCTCCGTGACCGTGTTCTGCGAGCGGAAGCTGATCGAGTTGCCCACGAGGGTCGAGCTGCTGGTCGTGGTCCAGGTGTCGCCGACCTTGAGCTTGCGGGTGGGGTAGGGCGAGAACATGCCCTGCAGCGAGTGCCGCAGCCAGCCCTCGCGGATCTCGACCTGGTCGCTCGGGGTCAGGAGCCCGGTCTGGCTGCCCACCGCGCGGATCTCCACGATCCGGCCCTCGGGGCTGAGCACGAAGTCCACGGGGACCTCGACCTTGCGCTCGCGCTTGAGCTTCTCGCTGGGGTTCGTGGTCGAGTCGTAGCGCGCCTGGCTGTTCCCCTGGGTGACCTCGTGCACCATGCTCTCGAGCATGAACCGACAGAGCGTGCCGCCGTCCTCCTGGCTGCGGGCCTCGATCCGGAACACGCGCACCACGCGCTCGTCGTGGCGCTCCGTCTTGCCAGCGCGGCTGCGCTCGGAGTTGCGGTCCTCGATCACCTTGAAGCGGTAGACCGTGCCCAGCTTGGGCTTGACCTGGATCAGGAACTCGCCGTCGTCCGGGGCCGGGTCCTGGGCCACGGCCAGGGGCGCGAGGAGCCCGAGCGCGCAGAGCAAGAGGTGCGGGTGCTTCATGCCGCTAGACTAGGCACTACCCGATCGCCTCGCCACCCGAGCTCGCATGCGTCGCACGCCCCCCTCCGCCTCTCAGGCGCTGCCCGCGCCCGCCCCCGCGCCGGACCCGGTCCAGGCC
The DNA here is from genome assembly GCA_041402045.1 of Planctomycetota bacterium. Taxonomy (GTDB): domain Bacteria; phylum Planctomycetota; class J058; order J058; family J058; genus JAGQRJ01. Next base: position 20,261 of record JAWKSZ010000006.1, read on the forward strand.
GTGGCGGCGATCCGCGAGGCCGCGCGCGCGCTGGGGTTCAGCGCCTGCGGGATCGCGCCGGCGGCGCTCCCGCCGGAGGAGCTCGCGCGGCTCGAGGCCTGGGCTCGAGCCGGGCACGCCGGGGGCATGGGCTACATGACCCGCGACCCCCTCGAGCGTGTGTCCCCCGAGCGGCTCTTGCCCGGGGCCGCGGCGGTCGTGGTCGTGACCCTGCCCTACGCCGCGGAGCGCGACCCTGCGCCGGACCCGCGCCCGCCGACGGACCGCGGCTACGTCGCCGCCTACGCCCAGGGCCCCTACGACTACCACCGCGTGCTCGGCGGGCGGCTCCAGGAGCTGGGGCGCTTCGTGGAGGCGCTGCTCCCGGGGGCGCGCACGCGCAAGGTGTGCGACACCGCGCCGCTCCTGGAGCGGGCCTACGCCCGGGCCGCGGGGGTCGGGTTCGTGGGCAAGAACACGCTCCTGATCGGGCCGCGCCAGGGCTCCTACACCTTCCTGGGCGCGCTGCTCGTCGACCGCGCCCTGCCGCCGGACAGCCCGGACCCGATCGGCGGCTGCGGGAGCTGCACGCGCTGCCTCGACGCCTGCCCGACCGACGCCTTCCCCGCGCCCTACGTGCTCGACGCCCGGCGCTGCATTAGCTACCTCACGATCGAGCACCGCGGCGCCTACCCCGAGGCGCTGCGCGAGCAGGTGGGCACCCACCTCTTCGGCTGCGACCTGTGCCAGGCGGTGTGCCCCTGGAACAAGTTCGCCCCGGCGGCGGACCCCGAGCTGACGCCGGAGCCCGCGCGCCAGACCCCGGAGCTCGACGCGCTCCACGCCCGGGTCCAGGCGGGGTTCAAGTCCCTGGGGCGCGAGACCGCCTGGGAGCGCACCGGGAAGCGCGGCTGGCTGCGCAACCTGGCGACGGCCATGGGCAACAGCGGGCGCGACCACCGCGCGGCCCTCGAGGCGCTGGCGGCGCACGAGGACCCGGGGGTGCGCGAGCACGCGCGCTGGGCGCTGGCGCGCCAGCCCGTTCGCGCGCCGGAGCCGCGACGCGTAGACTCGACGGAGGAAGGGAGCGGAGCGTGAGCGGTGCAAAGCTGGGAGTCGGCGCGCTGGTCGGGGTCGCCCTCGTCGCCGCGGGCGCAGCGCTCCTCGTGGGCGGCAGCCCTGCGCCGGAGCTGATCCTGGCGCCGGTGCCGCCGGAGACGAAGGATCCGACGGTCGCCCTGACCGGGAAGGCCCGCGGCCCCGAGGGCATGGCGCTCCAGCTCGACGGCCAGGTCCTGCGCCTGGCGCCAGCCGGCCCCGAGGGCTGGCGGGCGTTCGAGGTCCGCGCGCCCCTGACCGAGGCGGGCCCGCACCGCTTCCAGCTCGCGCTCTCGCTCGAGGGCCAGCCCCTGATCCAGGTCCCGGTCGAGGTCACCCGGATCGTGGAGGCGCTGGCGATCGTGGTCGACGAGCCCGCCGAGGGCACGATCCTCTCCGACCCGCGGGTGACGATCCGGGGCCGGATCGTGGGCCCGGTCGACCTCCAGCGCTCGCGGCTCATGCTCGACGGCGAACGGGTGGACGTGGGCTCCGACGCGCGCTTCGAGCTCACCCGCACCGTGCGCCCGGGGACCCAGGGCCTCGAGTTCCGCCTCCAGGGCCAGCAGTCGGCCGAGCTCGTGCGCACCGTGCACTACGACGCGACCTCGCCCTACGTCGAGGTCTACCGCCCCTACGACAAGTACACGACCCACGCGACGCTGAAGGTCGTGCTCCGCGCCTGGGACGAGGCCGCGAGCCTGACCCTCAAGCTGGGCGAGCTGGAGGCGACCGTCGAGCCGGGGACGCTGTGGACGGGCGAGGTCCCGGTGCCCGAGGGCGAGAGCGAGCTGAAGCTCGAGCTGACCGACCCCGCGGGCAACCGCTACTCCCGCGTGCTCGAGGTGCACCGCCTCGTGCCCCAGGCGATCGAGTCCAAGGAGTTCCTGCAGGCCCTCGCCGCCGAGAGCTCCTCGACCGAGCGCACGCGCATGATCCGGCGCCTGGACCCCAACGACCAGACCGCGCTCCTGACCCTCGTCGCGCGCTGCCTGACCGAGCTCGAGTGGCAGCACTCCGAGCAGGCGGTGCTCGCGCTCTCGAGCTGGGAGGACCAGGCCAAGCTGCGCACCTTCCCCGGGAAGAACGCGGTCAACCTGCACAAGAACCCGGCGCTGTTCGGCACCCTGATCGAGCGCCTGCTGCTCGCCCTGGGGACCGCGGCGGACCCCGAGAACGTGCCGACCCTGATCGAGTTCGTGGACCACGAGCAGTGGCACCTGCGCCGGGGCGCGGCGGCGGCCCTCGAGCGGATCCCCGACGCGCGCGCGCTCCAGCCCCTGGCCGCGGCCTTCGTCAAGGAGACGCACCCCCTGGTCAAGGCCGCCTTCGAGCGCGCCCTGCAGCGGATCAGCCGGCACTACGAGGCCGACCCCCAGGCCTGGCTGGCCTGGACGCAGGAGCACGCGGTCCTGGGCGACCCCCGCGCGCCCACGGGCTTCCCCGAGCTCAGCGACAAGCGCCTCGTGTCCCAGGGGATCGAGTGGTTCGTGAGCGCGCGAGGCCCGGTCAACGACGCCATGCCGCTCCTGGTGTTCCCCGACATGGGCCACGACGTGTCGACGGTCCAGCCCTACTTCCGCGAGCTGGAGGAGCAGCGCCGGGTGCTCTACCTGCAGGTGCCGTTCCCCCGCGAGCCGATCTTCGAGAACGGCTACACGCAGTATCCGTTCCGCAAGGTGGCTGAGTCGCTCTCGGCGCTGGTCAAGCAGCTGCGCCAGCGCGGCGAGCTGCCCAACCGCACGCTGGCCCTGTTCGGCGCGGGACACGGCGGCTGGCTGGCCGCGGCCTACGCCAACGCCGACCCGGTGACCGTCGAGCGCCAGGTGCTCGCGGCCACGAGCCCCTCGTCGCAGACCTGGTTCTACGCCGTGCGCACGCTGCGCGATCGGTTCAAGCCGAGCATGAACATGGACCTGATCCAGGCCGGGCAGCGCCTGAGCGAGCCCGGGCGCAAGCCGCCCCTGGCCTTCAACCAGGGCGGGCTCAACGCGATCTGCTCCTACTTCTCGCTGCAGTTCGCGAACCCCAAGGACCCCGAGATCGCCCACGTCGTGGGACCGCTCGTGGAGAAGGACCTCGAGGGCACGAGCTACCGCGTCTACCGCGGCTGGCGCCCGCTGGTCGGCTACAAGTGGACCGACTTCAACCTGATCAAGACCGGTGAGAACACGCGCACCCTCTTGCTCGCGGGCGAGCGTGACCCGTTCTTCGACGAGATCACCAAGGAGACCCTCGCCGCCGAGCTGGCCCCGCCGGAGACCACGACCTTCAAGCGCCAGCTCCCGTGGGTGGTCGAGGTGCTCCCCGGCTGCTCGCGCTTCCCCTGGGTCGAGCAGCCGGAGCTGTTCCACACCACCGTGCGCAACTTCCTCGAGGCGGAGTAGGCGCCGCCTCAGTGCGCCCGGCGCCTGGCGCCGGGCACGATTCGCGCTCGCGCGCCCCGCCTCAGGACCCAGCTCGTATCCTCTCCCCATGGACCGCGCCGAACGGATCGCCCTCTACCCCCGCTCGCTGCGCGAGCGTTGCCGGCTGCTCGACCTGGGGCCCGCGCCGGCCCTGTTCGTGCACCCCGACGGCGAGACCCCGACCCCGACCCTGCTCTGGCTGCACGGTCGCACCGCGGCCAAGGAGCTCGACAGCGCGCGCTACCAGCGCCTGGTGCGCGCCGGGGTGGCGGTGGTCGCGATCGACCTCCCCGGCCACGGCGAGCGCGAGGACCTGGCGCGCCAGGCCCCCGACGCGCTGAGCGGGCTCCTGGTCCAGGCCCGCGCGGAGTTCGAGCCGATCCTCGCGGCGCTGGAGGCGCAGCTCGCCCCGGCGGTCGACCTCTCGCGGCTGGCGCTGGGGGGCATGTCGCTGGGGGGCATGGTCAGCCTGCGCCGGCTGTGCGAGCCCCACCCCTTCGTGGCGGCCGCGGTCGAGGGCACCACCGGCGACTTCCAGAGCGCGGCCGAGGCGCGCTACGCCCCCGCCGTGGAGGCTGGGCTCTCACCCCTCGAGCACCTCGCCGGCTGGCGCCCGATCCCGTTCCTGGCGCTGCACTCGGAGGCCGACGCGGTCGTGCCCTTCGCCAGCATGCAGCGCTTCGTGGACGCGCTGCGCGCGCACTGCGCGGCCCAGGGCGCGGTCGTCCCGGTGCGCCTCGAGTCATGGCCCGAGACCGGCGCCCCCAAGGAGCACCTCGGCTTCGGGCGCCGCGCCGCCGACGCGCGCCGGCTGCACGTCGAGTTCCTCAGCGAGGCCCTGGGCGCTCGGGCGCTGTAACCGCGTCCCCCGATCGAGTACGCTGGGGACGTGAAAGACAAAGCCGAACAGGCCCGGATCGAGGTGCGCAGCTACTACGTGCGCGAGCGCCACGCGATGGCGGTGCGCGCCGACCTCAAGGCGCTCTACGTCGACCTCTACCTGCACCTCATGCAGCACGACGTCGAGCTCCAGGCCGAGCACGCCGAGCTGTTGAAGGAGGGCCTCGCGGCCCTGACCCTGCACCTCACCAGCCGCCCTCAGGACGAGATCACCGCCTGGACGATCAACCTCCCCCAGCGCTCGCTGAACGTGTTCCTCACCGGCGACAGCCAGGACGGCTACGTGGTGGGGCGAGTGTTCACCGAGGACGTGCGCGAGGGCGAGGCGAACCTGTTCTTCTCCCAGGTCAGCCGCCCGCGCTCGCCGCTGCGCCAGAGCACGGTGGAGTTCCAGGACGGCGACCTGTTCCAGATCGTGGAGCAGTACTACCGCCAGAGCGAGCAGCTCCCCGCGCGCTACTTCCGCCTGCCCGACGAGCAATACGTCATGGTCGTGGCCCAGCCCGACTGCGACATGCCCTGGTTCGAGAGCCTGACCGACGAGACGGCCCGGACCCTGGATCAGGACCAGGAGCTGAGCCTGCTCGAGCAGCGCACGTTCTTCTTCGGCTGCACCTGCGTCATGGAGCGCTTCTACGCCGCGCTGGCGCCAGCCGCGCGCCCGCTGGACGCGCTGTTCCAGGGCGCGGAGGCGATCACGATCCATTGCCCCCGCTGCGCCGCGCGGATCCCGGTCGAGCGCGACAAGCTCGCCGCCTACCTCGACGCGCAGGCCCCGCAGCCCGACGGCGACTGAGCCGGCGCTACTCCTGGGCGGGCGCCGGCGGCGGGCGGAACAGCGCCTTGGTGGCGACCCGCGAGGCCAGGTAGAGCGCGCCCAGGGGCGCGAACAGCGCCCAGGGCGCGGCGAACAGCCCCGCGCCCAGGTCGAACGCCCACAGCCCGTGCAGCAGGGTGCGGACCGCGGCCTGCCCCCGGGCGCGGCTCCCGTGCACGCACAGGTCCACGAGCTGCGACCAGAGCACGCCCAGCAGCAGCCCGCAGCCGAGCGCCGCCCACCCCCGGGGCGGCGCGCTCGCGCCGCCGACCTGCAGCGCGTAGACCCCCAGGCCCGCGGGCAGCGCCCCCAGCAGCAGCCCGACCGCGACCAGGCTCGCCGTGGGCGCCTCCTCGTCCTCGTAGGTCGAGATCACGGTGACCCCGTAGACGTAGACCCCGAGGGCCAGGGCGTAGGCCCAGCCCCAGGTCGATCCCAGCTCGCCGCCGAGGACGACGACCCCCAGCCCGGCGTTGGCCACGCGGCAGGCGGCCATGGACAGGCAGCCGGGGTGGCGCCAGCGCTTGAGCAGCCCGTCGTAGGCGAGGACGCAGCCGGCGACCGCGAGCCCCCCCAGGGCGCCGGCCAGCGGGCGCCCGGCGATCGCCCCCGCCGCGGCCGCGAGGAGCACGCCCCCGGCGAGCAGGCCGCCGCCGAGCCAGGCCGCGGTGGCCACCGGGATCGCGCCGCTGGGCAGCGGGCGCTTGGGGTAGAGGTGCGCGTCGCGCTCGCGGTCGAACACGTCGTTGAGCGCCATACCCGCCCAGTAGAGGGCCACGCTCGCCAGGGCGAGGGCGACCCAGGCCCCGAGGGGGGCCTCAGCGCCGGCCAGGGCGCCGCCGATCCAGGCGTTGGAGACGGCGGTCGCGGCCAGGGGCGCGCGCAGGAGCTGGAGGTAGGGCCTCACGTGCAGGAGCGTAACCCGGCGAGGGGCCTGCGCGGGACGGCGTTGCTATACTCCAGCTTCGCCCCCGAGAGGACCAGTTGAGCGGGTTCCACCTCGACTTTCTGCAGGGAACGCACGAAGGCAAGGTCGTCGCCTTCGAGCGCGACCCGATTCGGATCGGCCGCGCCGACGACGCGGACCTGATCCTGCGGGAAATGGGCGTGAGCTGGAACCACGCCGAGATCCGCCTGCGCGACGACGACTACTGGCTCGTCGACACCGGCAGCACCAACGGCACCTACGTCAACGACGAGCGCGCCCACAACGCGCGGCTCAAGGACGGTGACGTCCTGCGCTTCGGCAAGAAGGCCGGCGCGATCCGCTTCGGCCTCGGCCCCGGCGCCCTCGACCGCTCGGTCGACGCCGACGAGATCTCGAGCGCCGGCCAGAGCTCACGGCTCGAGACCCGGCGGCACGGCGGCGGGCACCCGCCGACCGCGGGCGCCGACGACCCCGGGCTCCCGACCCCCGGCCCGATCGCCGCGGCCACCGCCCCGGTCGCGGTCGAGACCCCCGCCGCGCGCATGGCGCGCTCGGACCTCCCCCCGGTCGCGCCGCCCTCCCGGGGCGGCTCGATCCTCTGGCCTGCGGCGGCGTCGTTCCTGCTCGTGCTCTGCCTGGGCCTGGGGATCTACGCCTTCGTGATCGGCCCCGACTCCGCCTCGCTGCGCGCCGCCGAGACGCGGGCCGAGCTGGCCGAGAGCGAGCTGCGCGAGCAGCAGGCCGCCCAGCGCGCCCAGCTCGACGCGGCCCGGGCGGAGGGCAAGCGCCTGGCCGAGGAGGAGGTCGCGGTGCGCATGGAGCAGACCCAGCGTCAGCTCGAGCGCGAGCAGCGCCGCTCCAGCGACCAGGTCAAGGAGCTCGAGGACACGATCGAGGGCCTGCGGCGCGACCTCTCCCGGGCCCAGGAGCAGATCCGCGCGCTGCGCACGGTGGGCGGCGACAACGAGGCCACCTCGAGCTGGAAGGAGATCGACGAGTCCCTCGCGCGCTCGGTGGTCCTGATCATGTGCGAGGCCGAGGGGATCAAGCGCGAGACCGGCGAGCGGGTGCCGCTCCACGGCTGGGGCACCGGGTTCTTCGTCAGCCGCCGGGGCGACCTGATCACCAACAAGCACGTGGTCCAGCCCTGGAAGTACCGCGACATGGTGACCCGCCTGGCCAAGGAGGGGATCGACGTCGACGCGAGCAAGACCCAGATCCACGTGTGGATCCGCGGCTCCAAGTTCCGCGAGGACGCGACCAGCCACCGCCTGAACCTGGCTGGCGCCTACAGCACGCGCACCGGGACCCTGGAGCTCGTGCGCACCGCCGACGACCAGTGGACGACCCTCGCCTTCGAGGAGGACGAGGCCAAGATCCGCTCGGCGCGCGTGCACAAGGACGACATTCGCTACGACCTGGCGCTGCTGCGGGTGATCCCCAAGGACGGCATGCGCTTCAACCCGATCCCGGTCGGCGACAGCCGCGGCGTGCGCGCGCTGGACGAGGTCATGGTCCTGGGCTTCCCCGGCGGCCCGGCGGTGCTCGAGGGCGTGATCGCCGCGGCCAGCCCGGTGACCGGCAAGGTGCGCAAGCCCGAGGCCTCGATCCTGATCGGCGCGCCCATGATCCCGGGCAACTCCGGCGGCCCGCTGATCGACAGCGGCGGGCGCGTGGTCGGGATCTGCGCCGCGATCCAGGGCTCGGAGTCCCTCGGCTATTGCATACGGATCGAGCACGCCATGGCGCTGCTGAACGGCGGCAAGGTCAAGTAGCGGCGGCGTCGCGCGGTGGCCTGAGTCGCTGGCGAGCAAGATTTACCGCCAAGACCGCCAAGGAGCGCCAAGGCTCCGCTGGGCGTCACCGCCGCGCGCGTACCCCAGAGAGGGGTCGGGAGCTCCGCGTGAGCAGAGGCTGACTCCCACGAGCGAGCTCGTGGACCTTGGCGCCCTTGGCGGCCTTGGCGGTAAAGAGTCCCGCCGGCGCGGGGTCGCTCAGCAGCGCTCCCCCGTCAGATCTCGCGGTCGAGGAGCGGGTAGGCCCGGACCGGCTGGGGCGGGCGCTGCACGTCCTCGAGCTCGATCGGGCCCCAGCCGAAGCCCAGGGTCGTGCGCTCGACCACGATCAATCCAGGCGGACCGGGGACGAAGGTCTGGACCACGACCAGGTGCCCGCGGCTGCGGGAGCGGATCTCGGCGCACACCGGGCGCTCGGGATCCAGCTCGACCTCGAACCCGAAGGGGCCCGGCTCCGCCAGGATCAGCACGCGGTAGCGCCCGGGAGGCAGGGCGTGGGTGGCGGGGTCGACCCCCGAGAGCGTCCCCAGCGGCTCGTCGAAGCCGGCGCGGTCGGCGGGGTAGATCACCGCGCGCACGGGGAGCGGCTCGCCGTCCACGTCGGTCCGCACGAACTGGAGCGCGGTGCTCGCCACCGGGGCGACGCCGGTCGGCGCGCTGGGTCCACCCGCGCCGCCGGCGCGGGCCTGGCGGACCGGCGGCGGCGCGCTCGCGCAGCCGGCGGCCAGGGAGAGGGTGAGGGCGGCGAACAGGGCGAGGGGGCGGCGATGGTTCATGCCCGGCAGACAGCAAGGGGCGCGCCCCGGCCTTGCAGTCCCCCCGCCGACGAGCGGAGCCGGGACACGGCTGTCCCCCGCGACCGCGGGTGCCTCAGCCCTGGGCTGGAGCTGCCGTCGTCGGGGCGGATCGCGAAGGAGCCTGCGGGCAGCGGCTCGAGGCTCAGCCCGCGGGTGCGCTCGGCCGCGTCCTTCACGTGCTTCTCGAGTCAGGGTTCCCCGTGCGGTAGGCGAGGAGCACGTCGCGGGCAGGACCACCAGCTCGCAGAAGCCGGGACCCAGGGCGGCGGCTCTTCACCCGGTGGGGGAAGCTCGGGAGCAGGAATCGCCGCGCCGAGGTAGGCGTAGCCCGAGAAGTCGAGGAGCTCGGGCGCCCGTCGTCGCCCTCGCTCCCGCTGAGCGGACCCGCTCAGGAACTCCTCGAGGTTCGCCAGGCCTGGTTCAGCGCCACGTCGACGTCGAGGCCCAGGGGGCGCGAGCTGGGCCGGGCCCAGGAGCTCCGGGCGCAAGCCGGCGCGGTGCACGCCCACCTCGCAGGCCAGGCGCCACCGGGCGCGTGCTGGTCTCGCCGGCAGCCGGCCCGTCGGCGGCGAGCGCGGGGAACAGGTCCGCCGGGGTCGGGGCCGGCGGGCTCTGCGAGGGCCTGGAGGTCGAAGGCCGCGCAGGCCTCGTCGATCGCCACAGCCTCGCCCTCGGCCTCCACGCTCTGGGCCGCGCGCAGCAGGTCGCGCAGCCACCAGGTCGCGGCGGCGCGGCCCGGCGCGGTGACCCGCACCCGGTCGGCGCCCACGGCGCTGGTCGAGAGCTCGGGGTGGCGCTGGCCCAGGGCCTCGGCCACCCGCTCGGCGAAGCCCGCGTCGAGCTCGCGCAGGAAGCGCAGCGAGTCGACCAGCGCGCGGAAGTGGGCGAGGTGGGGCGCGAGCTCGGCCTCGGCCCCGAGGAGCGAGATCAGGACCCGCGCGCGGCCGGCCACGAGCGCCGCGTGCTGCGCCGCGCCCTCGGCGGGGTAGCGCACCTCGGCGCTCCAGGCGACGCCGCCGCAGGGGTGCCGGCGCTCGGCAGGCGGGGCGAGGGGCGCGCGGGCCAGGAGCCCAGCCAGCTCGGCCTCCGGCGGCGGGAGCCGCAGCTCGCAGATCCCGACCCCGTCCGGGAGCACGAGGAGCAGGAGCGTGCGCGGGTCCTCGGGCGGGCGCGGCGCCCAGGCCTCGGGCGCGACCAGGGTCAGGAGCTGCGGGAAGGTGTAGCGCCGCGAGGTCAGGGGAGCGCGCCTTCCAGGCGACGCACCTCGCCCGGCTGCCAGGGCGCGAGCTCGCGGTGAACGCCGGGGGAGCGGCCGCCGAGGGCCGTGCCCAGGAGCTGCAGCGGGTCGCCGTGGGAGACGAGGAGCACCGTCTGCCCCTCGTGGGCCTCCTCGAGCTCGCGGATCAGGCTCGAGAGTCGGGCCACGACCGCGGTCGCGGCCTCGACGCCGAACTCGGTGTGGGTCGGGTCTTCGCGGTCGAGCGCCCACACCTCGGCGTAGCGGGTCGCGGGCTCGCCCTCGAGCTCACCGAACCAGCGCTCGCGCAGGCGCAGGTCCGTACGCGGGGGCTCGACCCCCAGCACGTGGGCGGCGATCTCCGCGGTCTGGCGCGCGCGGGCGAAGTCCGAGGTCACGACCTTGGCCCCGGCCAGGGCCAGGGCCTGGGCGGCCGCAGAGGCCTGGACCTGAGTCCGCCCGCGCTCGCTGAGCCCGAAGCCCTTGAGCGCGGTCTCGGGGTCGCAGGCGATCAGGCCCTGGACGTTGGCCTCGCTCTCGCCGTGCCGCAGGCCGTAGTAGGTGTTGCGCAAGCTCACGCCGAGAGCATAGCCGGGCCGCGGCTCCTACTCGCGGGTCAGCGCGTAGTCCCCGGCCGCCCCCGAGTAGCCGTAGACCCGGACCACCAGGACCTCGGGGCTGGCCCCGGCGGTGTAGGTGATCGTCTCGGTGTCGCTGACCCCCTGGGAGGTCTCGAGCGCGTCCTTGGCCCCGTCGAGGAGCTGCAGGTCGAGGTCGTTCTGGGCGTCGAAGCGCAGCACGAAGGTCGCCTGCTCGCCGGCGGCGAGCTCGACGCGGTAGTAGTCGTCGACGTCCTTCAGCACCGCGCCGGCCGCCGGGGTCCCGGCCACGAGCGCGGGGGCGTTGTCGGCGTCGTGGACGTCGGTCAGCCCCCCGATCAGGCCGCCGCCCGGGTCCGTCGGCGGCTCGAGGCCCTTCACCAGGTCGATCGCGATCCGGCCCTTGGAGGCCTCGGACGGGACCCAGGCCAGCCCCGGGCCGTGGTCCTCGAGGGTGTCGAGGACGCGGTCCTCCTTGAGCCGAGCCACGAAGGTCAGTATGTCGCGGTAGCGCTCGAACACGAAGCTCGCGCCCTCGAGCGCGGTCTCGATCTCGGGCTCGCTGTAGCTCGCGTCGTCGCGGATCTGGGCGGTGAGCCGCGCGGGGTCGAGCCACTCGCGGAACTCCTTGGCGGTGAACTGGTCCACCGGGTAGCTGCGGTCCTCGAGCCACTGGTTGAGCGGGGTGATCCGCGCCTGGAGCGCCTCGTCGTCGAGGGCCTTGAGCTCCTCGAACAGGCTGGCGTACTCGGCTTCGCTCGTGGCCTGCTGGGTCTCGGTCGCCCACTGCATGAAGCCGCGGGGCAGGGCGATCAGGCTCTTGAGCTCCTTCAGGCGGTCGGTGTAGGCGCCGCCGTTGGTGAGCTCGATCTGGACCTCGTTGACCAGGCTCGCGCCCAGGAGCTGCTCGCGATAGGGCGAGACCGACATGTCGACCGCCGCGGTCTGCTCGGCCTGGGGCAGGTCGCCGAACACGTCCGCGGGATACATGGCCGCGAAGTCCATGGTGTCGATCAGGAAGTTGCCGGTCGAGCGCGAGGAGGCCGGAATGTAGAACTCGCGGGCCTCGTCGAACCACAGCCCCAGGGCGCAGGAGCCGCCGGCCTCGATCTGACGGATCCAGATCCGCACCTGCTCGTTGCGCAGCATGAAGCGCAGCTCGTCGAACGCTTGCTGGCTCAGGGGCTCGAAGCGACGGAAGTCGCGGTTGCCCTGGGCGCGCTGCTCCTGGCCGTAGGCGTTGTAGGCCGCGACGGCCTGGGCGTCGCCGAGCATGCCCTCGTGCAGCTCCACGAAGCGGTCCAGGGTGCGGATCCGGTTGAGGTCCGGGTTCTGGGCGCGGGCGTAGAGGGTGAAGTATTCGACGTGGTCCTCCTGCTCGTCGGTGGGGTCCAGCGCGCGGGTGATCACCCGGCGCAGGCTGGCGCCGGTGCCGTCGTCGAGGTCCCCGGCCAGCTCGTGCAAGAGGTCGTGGATCGTGTGGGCCACGACCTTGCGCTTGAGCAGCTCCGGCTCGCGGGCCGCGAGGTCGGCGAGGTCGCTGGTGCTGCCGAGGGGCGCGTCGGCGGCCATGAGCGCGGTGAGGGTCGTGGGGTCGAGGGGCAGCGCCTCACCCAGGGCCTCGAGCTCGGCGCCGGCCCGCTCGCCGACGAGGCCTCCGTCGAGGAAGGCCTGGGCCTTGGCCTCGAAGGCGCCCAGGGCGGCCAGGTGCTCGGCGGGCACCGCGTTCTGCAGCCGGGCTTCACGGGCCATGGCCACCAGCGCGCGCAGGCGCTCCGAGGCCAGGTCCCGCACCTCGCGCAGCTTGCTCAGCGAGACCTCGTTCAGGTGGTAGCGCGAGCGCACCGAGCGCAGGAAGGCCTTGGGCTCGATCGCGAGCACGTTGGTGTAGGTCGGGCTCGAGCGCAGGAGGCCCATGTTGCGCAAGGTGGTGTAGACCCGGCGCAGGGGCACCGCCGGGGCGTTGCTCCAGCTGTCGTGGCCGCGCTCCACCGCCTCGTGCAGCCCGTTGATCGCGTCGGGGCTGGGGGAGTCGCGGCGCACGTCGGTCTTGGCCGCGCGCTTGATCCCGAACGAGTCGACGCCGCGCTCGCGCTTGAGGGCGATCAGCAGGCGCCGCATTTCGGTGGCCGAGTCCCAGCGCTTGCGGGCGCGGACCGACATGCTCTGGGCGAAGAGCAGGAAGTCGTCGGTGTCGTAGTAAATGTCGTCCATGACGTCGGTCCCCAGCTCCAGGCGCCGACGCCCGCGCTCGGGGTCGATCGGGAACTTGTCGCTCTCGATCGTGAGCCACACGTAGGGCTCCACGGTCCGGGAGCGCGCGTCGGGGATCCGGCCCTCGCGCACGTCGTGGGCGTCGCCGCTCCAGGGGATCTCGTCCAGGTCGAAGCCGAGGCTCATGCCCTCGAGGGCGGCGGTGCGGCGCACGCGCTTGAACCCGCGTTGATCCCGGTCCATGAGCTCGGCGAACAGGGCCTCGCCCCCGATCCCGGTCACGGTCATGGCCGCCTCGAGCTCGACGTCGTCCCGAGCCCAGCCGCTGCCCCCGGAGCCGTCGAAGGTCCCCTCGTGCATGAACAAGGGGACCTGAGTCCCGTTGTCGTCCTTGAAGGGCAGGCTCTGATCGCTCAGGTCCTGGGCGAAGCCCAGGGCGGCGCAGAGGAGGACGAGGAGGCTGAAGGTGAGTCGTTTCATGGCTCGGCTCTTTTCAAGTTCATTGCGACTAAGCAACTCCGGTGCCCGCTCTTTGGAGCTGGTCACTTAGCCCCCTTGAGTCGCAAGTCAGGCGCGTACTTGGCCCAAGTGAGTGCCGCCCGGCGGTTTTCGTCGCGCCTCGTGTCCCCGGCTTGCGTCGACCGGTCGGCGCCGGTTTTCTGAGAACGTCGACCCCCACGATCCGGGGCGGGTGGTGCACCCCCGCGAGACTGACCGGCCGCTCGACGACCGCTTCGTCCCTCCCCGCCGTGGCGCCGCCCTCCTCGTCCTCGCGGGCGCGGGCCTCGTGTTCAACGTGGGCTGGCTCAACGCCGCCTGCCGATCGACGCCCTCGGCCCGGCTTCACCGTGGCCCTGAAGCGCATGCGCACCCACGGACGCCCCGGCCTCGCGATCGTGGTCCTTCAAGACGCCGCGCAGCGCGCCGCCCTGGCCGAGCAGCTCGGCGGTGTTCCCGCCCACGAATTCCACGACGCTGGGCTGCCCGAGGGCGCGACCGCCCCGTCGAGGCGGTGTGGCTCTGCGCCCGGCCCGAGGACGTGAACGCGCAGCCCGGCAGAGTATCCTGGTGCTGCTCAGCCCGGAGGGCAAGGCCGCCGGAGCGCCCCTGGCTTCTCCGACCCCGCCGCGGCGCGCGCCGCCGCCGAGAAGCCCTGGGCCTGGGCCGCGCCGCCCGCGCCCAGAAGGAGTCTGCTCCCGCCGAGGTCCAGGAGGCCCTCGAAGCTGGCGGGCTGGGCCTCGACCACGTTCTGGACGGCGCGCGCCTGCTGCAAGAGCTTCGACGACGTATTCCTCGGCGGTGATCCACACCCCTGCAGGAGCCGGCGACGAGGCGCAGGGCAAATCGTCCAGGTCCTGAACCGGATCTACTGGGACCGCTCTACCGCCCCGAGCGGCGAGTTCTCGGCGGCGCCACGGTCAAGGTCGACGTGGCCGAGCCGGACCCCCGCCCGCCCTGCGGCATGGCTACATGCCTCGATCCGCGCGCGGACCTTCCTGGGCTTCTTCAGCGGCAAGAAGGACTTCCAGCTCGGGCTGACCGTCTCCCGACCCGGTTCATGGCCGCGCTCCCCGCGCGCTGCCGCCCTGACTTCGTGGAGGTCTCCCCGAGCTCTGCTATCTGGATACGATGCCCGCCTGCCTCCCGGCGGGCCGAGCTCCTGGCTGGCTGCAGCCGTCGAGGTGCCCTGCGTGGGCCACGGGCTGAGCGGAACCTGGGAGCCCGGATCCCCTGCCGCCGGGCTGGCTCGAGCGCCTGCGCCGATCAGCGCGACTTCCGCTTCGGCTGCACAGCGAGCACCCGGGCCCCGGGAGCCACGCCGTCGAGGTCACCCTCCCTGCCGCTCCCGCCCACCGAGGAGGCGCTCGAGGTGGCCGCCGCGCGCCTGCGCGCGCTGGCCGAGGTCGTGCAGCCCGTGGCCTTCGAGCACATAGCCGTGCCCTTGAGCTTCATGGCGCCCCTGGACGAGCCCTCGTTCCTCAAACCGCCTCGCGGCGCGCGCCGACTGCGGATCGTGCTCGACCCGCACAACGCCTACGCAGTGCGTGAACGCTGAGGTCGAGAGCTGGCGCCTGGCTCGATGGTCCGACTGCTCTCGCGTGCTGGAGATCCACCTCGCCGGCGGCCACAGCGACCCCGCCTGCTCTCGAGCGGCAGCCTGCCTCACACCCACGACGCCCCGATCCCGAGCTCAGGTGGGCGGCCCTGGCCGAGGTCCTCCCTCGTTGCCCGGGCCTGCGGGGCGTGGTGCTCGAGCGCTTACCCCAGGCCCTGCCGCCCGCCGCCTGGCCGCCGTACCTCGACGAGCTCGCCCGAGCCCGAGAGCTCGTGTGCTCGCCGCGCTGAACCAGGCGCTGGTCGCGATCCTCTCGGCCCCGGACCCCCACGCCGCCTGGGAGGCCGCCTGCGTGGACCCGGCGCTGCGCGCCGAGGTCCGCGACCCGCTCGCGCGCCTCGACCCCGACGCGCTGCGCCTGCAGGCGCTGCTCGTGGCCAAGCTGCGCTTCGAGCGCCTGGTCGCGGACCCCGAGCTGGCCCTCGAGTTCGACGCCGACCCCGAGGCGTTCACCGCCCGCTTTCGCCGCTACGCCGCCGCCGTCGTCCCGCGCTCGCCCTACCCCGAGCACGAGGTCCGCGCGTTCCGGACCTTCGAGGCCGGCTGACGCGTCGGCCTCGCAGGGGCCCCCTCGGACGTGGTCCCATGGAGCCATGGGAGACCGCCTGCGCACGCTGCTGAACGCGGGGCTCGTCGGGGCGCAGCGCCTCAAGCGCGCGACCCTCGGCGAGCGCCTGCGCCTGGCCGATCACCCCCGGGCGCTGGCCGCCTACCGCCTCGCCGTCGGCTGGGGCCGCGCGCGGAGCGTCGAGGTGCACGGCCACCGGCTGCGCCTGGACCCGCTGGACTCCCTGCACCTCTCGCTGCGCGGGCGCTACGAGGAGGGTGAGACCGCCTTCGTCCAGCGCCAGGTCGGGCCCGGGGACCTGGTGTTCGACGTGGGCGCCCACGTCGGCTACTTCAGCCTGCTCTTCGCCCGCGCCGTGGGCCCGCGGGGGCACGTGCTGGCCTTCGAGCCCCACCCCCACAACCGCGCGCTGCTCCTCGAGAACGTGGCCGCGAACGGCTACCGGAACGTGGCGGTGCTGCCCCAGGCCGTGGCGGACGGAGCAGGCCAGGCGACGCTCTACGCCAGCGCCGAGAACACCGGCGACAACGCGCTCCACGGCTCGGGGTCGGGGTTCCCGGTGGAGACCCTGGCCCTCGATCGCTTCGAGGCGCTGGCCCGCGGGCGGCGGGTGTTCCTCAAGCTCGACACCCAGGGCCACGAGCCCCAGGTCTTCGCTGGGGCGCGGGGGCTGCTCCAGGCGGCGCAGGAGCTGACCGCGCTGTTCGAGTTCTGGCCCCACGGCCTGCGCGCGGCGGGGGCCGACCCCCGGGCGCTCCTGGCGCTGGGCGCGGAGCTTGGCTGCGCGGCGCACACGTTGAGCGAGGCGGGCGAGCTGGAGCCCCTGGACCCCGACGCGCTCCTGACCGAGCTCGCGGGCGAGGCGTTCACCACGGTGGTGTGGACGCGTTAGCTGGGCTTGGCCAGGGGGTCGCCGGCGGGCGGGTCGATGTACTGGCGGTGCCAGAGCTCGAGCATGAGCAGGGTGAACAGCGGGTTCTGCCAGTCGGTGCGTCCGCTGACGTGCTCGTCCACGAGCTGGCGCAAGGCCGCCGGGCGGAAGTAGCCGCGGGCCAGCGCGCGCTCGGAGAGGATCGTCTCCTGCAGCACCTGGCTCAGTTGCCCGCGGAACCAGGTCTCGAGCGGCACGCCGAAGCCCATTTTCTTGCGGGTCAGGATCGAGCGCGGGAGCCGCTCGCGCATGGCGCGCTTGAGCACGCGCTTGGTCTCGAGGTGGCGCATTTTCAGCGCGAAGGGCAGGCGCCCCACGTATTCGGCCAGCTTGTGGTCGAGGAGCGGCGAGCGGCACTCGAGGGAGTAGGCCATGCTCGCCACGTCCACCTTCACCAGAATGTCGTCCGGAAGGTAGGTCGTGACGTCGGCGTGGGCGCAGCGCTCGGTGAAGTTGACCCCGTCCGAGCCCGCCAGCGCGCGGCGCACGACCTCGCGCGCGTCGCGGCGCACGAGGCTGCCCCAGGCGCCGGGCTCGTAGAGCCGGCCCTTGAGCCCGTAGCCCAGGGACTCCAGCCGGGTCAGATACAGGTCCGACGGCGGGAGGTCCTTGTTCCAGCGGCTGTGGGCGAGCTCCATGCACAGGTCGTGGAACCCGGCGCGGCGGGTGGCCTCGATCAGGAACCGATTGCGGGCCAAGGTCCGCGGCAGGGCGTGCCCCGCCCGCAGGCGCTCCTCGAGTCGGGTGCCCAGGTAGCGCCGGTAGCCCACGAACAGCTCGTCGCCGCCGTCGCCGCTCAGCGCCACCGTCACATGCTGCCGGGCGAGCTTGCTCACGGCGAAGGTCGGGAGGCAGGAGGGGTCGGCGAAGGGCTGGTTGTAGTGCCACACGATCTGCTCGAGCCCGGTGAAGCTGTCGGGCTGGAGCACGAGCACCTCGTGCTCGGTGCGCAGGTGGGTGGCGACCTCGGCGGCGTAGGCCCGCTCGTCGAAGGCCGCCTCGTCGAAGCCGATCGCGAAGGTCTTGGGCGCCTGGGGCCGCGCGCGGCACATGGAGGCCACGATCGAGCTCGAGTCGACGCCGCCGCTCAAGAACGCGCCCAGGGGCACGTCCGAGATCATGCGCAGGCGCACGGCCTCGTCGATCAGCTCGCGCACCCGCTCCTCGGCGCGGCGTCGCCCGGCGGGGGTGTCGTCCACGTCGGTGTGCTTGGGCGCGAGGTGCAGCGCCCAGTAGCGGGTCAGGCTCGCGCGCCCGTCCTGCTCGACGGCCAGGGTGTGCCCCGGCGGCAGCGCCGAGATCCCCTCGAAGGCGGTCACGGGACCGGGCACGTAGCCGTAGGTCAGATACGCGTGCAGCCCGCGCAGGTCGGGCCGGCGCTCGACGTCGGGGTCCTGGAGGATCCCCTTGATCTCCGAGGCGAAGTGCAGGCCCGCGGCGTCCTGGCGGTAGTAGAGCGGCTTCTGCCCGAAGCGATCCCGGGCCAGGAGCAGGCGCCGGTTCTTCTTGTCCCAGATCGCGAAGGCGAACATGCCGCGCAGGCGCTCGACCAGCGCGTCGCCCTCCTCCTCGTAGAGGTGCACGAGGACTTCGGTGTCGCTCTTGGAGCGGAAGGTGTGGCCCTTGCCCTCGAGCTCCGCCCGCAGCTCCTGGAAGTTGTAGATCTCGCCGTTGAGCACGACCCACACCGACTCGTCCTCGTTCGACATGGGCTGCGCCCCGTCGGGGGAGAGGTCGATGATCGCCAGGCGGCGGTGGCCCAGCCCCAGCGAGCCGTCGCGGTAGGTCCCGCGGCCGTCCGGCCCACGGTGGGCCAGGACGTCGGTCATCCGGTCGAGGAGGGTGGCGTCCACCTCCCGGCTCGGATCGAAGTAGAAGAGCCCGGCAATCCCGCACATAGGCCGCGGTTATAGCCTGATTTCCGCTCAGGAGGCGGGAGAATCGGAGCGACCGGCGAGCTCGCGGTAGAGCGCGTCGACCCGAGCCACGCTCGCCTCGAGGCTGGCCTCGGCCTGAACCCAGGCGCGCCCCGCCTCGACCCCCGGACGCGGCCCCGGCGCGAGGACCCTGGCCAGCGCGTCCCGCAGGGCCGGCCCGTCGGGTCGCCCGTGGACGTGAGCCGCCCGCGGGCACGCGTCCTCCGCGAACGGCAGCTCGCGGTAGGCCTCGAGGTCCAACACCGCCGTCGGCCGCGCGCAGGCCAGGGCCTCGAGCAGGGTCTGCGGCAGCCCGTCGGAGGCCGGGATCGAGACGCAGGCGTCGGCGGCGGCGTAGAGCGTGGGCATGCGCGCCGTGGGCAGGCCCTCGAGCTCGTGCAGCCGGATCCCCAGGGCCTGGGCTCGGCCGCGCACGGCCTGGGCGTAGGCGGGGTCCGCCGCGTGCCGGGTGACCACGACCTCCGGCGGCTTCGGGAGCCCGGCGACCGCCTCCAGCACCGCGAGGTGGTTGTAGAGAGGCTGGAGCGCGCGGCTCGAGAGCAGGAGCCGGGCGTCCTGGGGCAACCCCAGCGCCGCCCGCGCGGCGCCCTGGTCCTGGGGCTGGAAGCAGCCGAGGTCGATCCCCCAGCGCACGAGCTCGACCCGCCGCGCGCCCAGCTCTCGCGAGCGGGCCGCGAGGAACTCGGACTTGGCGGTCACCGCCGCCGCGCGGCGAAAGATCCGGCGCACCGCGCGATCGAGCAGCGGCCCGCGCGGGATCTGGTCCTCGAGCACGTCGCCGCCCATGACCGTGAGCACCAGCGGCACGCCGCGCAGGGGCAGGAGCGCCAGGGCGTCGAGCTGGCTCACGTAGTGCACGTGGATCAGGTCCGGGCGGAAGCGGCGCCACACCACGTCCCAGGCCTCGAGGAGGTAGTCGAGGGTGTGCACGAACATCCGCCGTGGGAGGCGGGTCAGGGCCGCGCGAGGGAGCTCGTAGACCTCGAGCGCCGCGCGCAGGCTCTCGGGGCCGGGGGCGCTGGTGACCCAGGCGCAGGGGTAGCGCGCGGCGAAGGGCAAGACCCGCCCGCGCACGATCGGGTTCACCGCCGGTCCCAGGTAGAGCACCCGTGGGCGCGCGCTGCGCGGCCCGCTCACCTAGCGCTCCGTCGGAGCGTGCAGGGAGCCGTCGAACCGGGCGAGCACCACCGGCCGCGACTCAGTCGTCGTCGTCGTCGTCGAGGTCGTCCAGATCGTCCAGGTCGTCCAGGTCGTCCAGGTCGTCGTCGTCGTCGTCCCCGCCGAGGTCCAGGTCGTCGACGTCGTCGTCCTCGTCGTCGTCCTCTTCGTCGTCGCCCAGGTCGATCGCGACGTCGTCGTCGCTCAGGCCGGCGGGCGCGTCGTCGAGGTCGAGGCCGCTGAGGTCCATGTCGATCTTGGAGTCGATCTCCTCCAGGGACTCGGGGTCGTCCAGGGAGGCGACGTCTGAGCCGCCGCCGAGGTCCAGGTCCAGGTCCAGGTCGATCCCAGCGGCGTCGCTCTCGCCTGGCTCGTCGTCCTCGACGTCGACGTCGACGTCCGGCTCGTCGTCGTCGTCGTCGTCGTCGGAGAGCTCCTCCAGGCCCGAGAGCTCCTCGACCTCCTCGACCTCGTCGTCGTCGAGCTCCTCGACCTCGTCGTCGTCGAGGTCGTCGGAGAGCTCGCCCGCCGAGTCCTCGAGGTCGGCGTCGCTGTCGTCCATTTCGACGACGGACCCCTTCTTCTTCTTGCCGCTGGCGCGGCCCTTGCGGGCGACGTATTCGTTGGCGTCGAGCTTCTCGATCGCCTCCATGATCGCCTCGTGCTCGTCCTCGGTGAGGAACTCCTTGTCGAGCATGAACTCTCCCAAGCGCTTGGGGGTCTTGCCCTTGAGGTAGCTCTTCTTCTGGGCGGCGAGGCCCTTCTCGATCTGCTCGTTGGTGACGAACTTCGACTTCAGCGCCACGCGGGCGTAGAGCTTGTCGTCGAGCCGGATCTCGCGGTAGATCCGCGCGTTCTCCACACTCTTGGCCTCGGAGCCCGTGAGCATCTCGCGCTGGACGAGGACGTCGACCAGGCGCGGGCGCTTCTTGCTCTTCTTGGCCTTGAGCCGCTTCTCGAGCTTCTTGAGGATGTCGATGGCCTGATCCTGCTGCTTGCGCGTGATCAGCTTGTGCTTGACGGCGATCTCGCCGAATTGCAGGTCCGCGTTGGTGGGCACTGAGCCTCCGATGTCGGAATGTCCGCGAGGGGCGGATGATACGAGAGCTGGGCGGCCTTCCTCAACCCTCCGGGCGGGGGGACGGCCAGGGTCACGCCAGGGCCCCGCCCGGCGTATCATGAGGCCCCCGCGGAGGTCTTGGTGCGCAGCGCCTGGGTTGGGAGAGTGACCTTTGTGCTCGCCGCGCTCTGCGCGTGCGGGCTCGTGGCCGTCGCCGAAGAGGGCCAGGGAGCGGGCCTCGACGAGTGGATCACCCTCGACGAGGACGCCGCGCGTGAGCCCCCGTGGGTCCAGATCGAGACCGGCTTCGTGGGCTGGCTCGAGTGCCGGACCCGGGTCCGCGCGGACAACAACGGGGTCCGGGGCACCGAGCTGCGCAACCTGGAGCAGGATCAGGGCCTGCCGTCCTCGGGGATCGGTCCGGCGTTCCGCCTGAGCGTGGGCCAGGCCCTGCGGGTCGGGCTCAAGGGCGACCACCTCGTGCGCTCCGGCGAGTTCGAGCGCCAGGACGAGCCGATCACCTTCAAGGGCGTGCGCCTGGCGGAGCCTGGGAGCTACGTCCGCTCGCGGTTCGAGCTGCTCAGCCTGGGGACCTTCGCCGCCTGGAGCCCGATCGCTGGCGCCGACTACCGCCTGACCTTCTACGGCGGCCTGCAATACTTCCGCTTCGAGCTGAAGCTGACCGGCACGCCCCAATCCGCCGCGCAGCCCACCTTCCGCTCCGAGCGCGTGCGCGGCGAGCTGCTCTCCCCGGTGTTCGGCGGCCAGTTCGAGCTGCGCCCCTTCGACGCTTTGGGGATCTACACCCGGATCGAGTTCATGAACTGGTCCTGGAAGGAAGCCCAGCTCAAGGACGCGGAATACTTCGACTTCCGCCTGGGCGGGCGGATCTACTTCCTGGACGACCTGCTGGCCTTCGGCGGGGAGTACCGCTTCATGCTGCTCTCTGCGGAGACCAGCGGCGACGACGACCGCCGCGTCGACGGCGCGGTCGGGCTCAACGGCCTGGCCTTCTTCCTCGAGGTCCGCTTCTAAGGGCGGCCGCTGGGCAATCCTCCCGCGCGGATCAATCTCGCGCGGGCGACCCCCGTATCTCGATGTCCGCCCGAGCGCACCCACAAGATATGGGGTAGGCCTGCCGGAGCCCGCCTGGGGCTTGGCTCTGGGCGTCGGAGGGCATCGCTAGACTCGAAGCAATCGCCACGCTTTGGAAGGAGCGCCCCATGGCCGAGCCGACCGTCGCCCGCCGTATCGTCATGCCCCGTCAAATGTGGGAGGAACTCACCCACCTGGCCGACGCCCTCGGCGAGACCCGGGGCCTCGACGTCTCCCCCTCGGAGATCGCCCTGATCGCGCTCGAGGCGGGGCTTAACGAGGTTCGCCAGGGCCGTCCGGTGCGGACCACCCCGGCCCGCAAGCGCCCGGCCGCCAAGAAGGCCGGCAGCGGCCGCCGCCGCCGCCCGAGCCAGGCGCTGGAGCTGACCGACGACGAGCGCGCCGAGCTCGAGGGCTTCCTCGCCGATCAGTCCTCGGCCCGCGGTCGCCAGCGCACGATCGGGCTGTGGCTCGGCTCGCGCCGCCGCCGGATCGAGGTCGAGTGGCTCCGCGACCTCGCGGTGCAGTACGACGCCTACAACGTGGCCAACTTCGCGCAGAACATGAAGAAGGACGCTCAGTACTTCAAGGAGCTGCGCGACCGCGACGACAGCCGGATCGGCTGGAAGCTGACCCCCGCCGGCGCGGCTCAGGCCAAGGCCGTCGGCCAGCAGGCCCTCGAGCCCGCCTAGCGCCTCGGCCCGTCCGGGGCGCCGTCTCCGTCTGGGGCGCCGTCTCTCGGAGATTACCCGTCTCTTTCGGAGAGCTTTACAGGGCGGGGCCCCCGGCGCCCGCCCTCTCTGGTAGTGTCCGTCCCGTGACTGCCGAGCTCGGCGGTCACGCTGGTGAGACGCCCGAGCAGTTCCCACTGCGCTTAGCGTTGGCACGCAGGCTGCTCTCGACGCGTCGCCGGAGGGACCCGTGTACACCAAGATTCTCCTGCCGCTCGACACGTCCGACATGGCCCGCAAGATCCTGCTCCCCCTGGGGTCGCTCCTGGGAGCCGAGCCGATCGAGTGGGTGACCTTGCTCGGTGTCGTGGACGAGGGCGCGGGCAAGGACGCTCAGGACGCCGAGTTCTCCGAGCTGCAGGCGGTGCAGGAGGAGCTCACCCGCCAGGGCGTCCGCGCGCGCGTGCGCATGAAGACCGGCAAGCCCGCCGAGGGGATCCTCGACGCGGTCGACGAGCTGAAGCCCGACCTGGTGGCCATGGCGACCCACGGCCGCAGCGGGATCTCGCGCTGGATCCGCGGGAGCGTCGCCGAGCGCGTGCTCCGGCACTGCCCGGTCCCGGTGCTCATGTGCAACAAGGCGAGCCTCGACGGCGTCTCGCCCCACGGCGCCTTCAGCTCGATCGTGGTGCCCCTCGACGGCTCGGAGCTCGCGGCGGAGGTCCTGCCCCACGTCCGGGAGGTCGCCAAGCTCTACGGGAGCACCCTGCACCTGATCCGGGTGCAGCCCTTCCTCTACAGCACCGTCGCCGACCTGGGCCCCATGCCCGCGGCCTGGGAGCCGGAGAACATCACCAAGGCCCTCGAGCCCACCGCCGACGCCCTGCGCAAGGAGGGCTTCGTGGTCCGGGTGCACGCCGGCCTGGGCGACGAGGCGCTGGAGATCATCAAGCTCGCCGAGCGCCAGCACGCCGACCTGATCGCGCTGACCACCCACGGCCGCAGCGGCGTCTCGCGCTGGGCCTTCGGCTCGGTCGCCGAGCGCGTCGTGCGCCACGCGCCCTGCCCCCTGCTCCTGCTCCGCCACCAGGAGAGCTAGAGGGCTCGTTTCAGGGGGTCTGTCCCAGACCCCCACCCCCCTCGGGCTCACCCCCAAGGGGCTCGCGGCTGGCTTCGCCAGCCCCTGCGCGCTCGCGGCTTCGCCGCTCGCCGGCCGATCCGTGAGGTCCCTACGCGGCGCTCCGCGGACACGCGCGCTTGGCCCGGATCCGACGCGCCGAACCTCGCGCGGGTCGCCTCGCGAGCGGCGTCAGCCGCGAGCGCGCAGCGCGCGCGAAGCGCGCGCGAGCCCCTTGGGGGTGAGGCCGAGCAGCTTGCTGCGGGCCGAGGGTCTGGGACAGACCCCCATGAGGCAGGCCGAGGGGTCTGGGACAGACCCCCATGAGGCAGGCCGAGGGGTTTGGGGACAGACCCCCATGAGCAGGCCGAGGGGTCTGGGACAGACCCCCACCCTAATCGAGCTGCGCGCAGCCAGCGGTGGAACGTGTCCGGGGTGTGGAACACCGCGCCCACGCGGGCGATCCCGATCGCGGAGCCGGGCTGGAGCTCGGTCTTGGTCTGCGCGGGAATCCGCGCGCCCTGGACGAAGGTGCCGTTCGAGGAGCCCGCGTCCACGACCACCGGCGGCTCGCCGGGGTTGAACATGAAGTAGCAGTGGAACTTCGAGACCCCCGCGGCCTTGAGGATCACGTCGTTGTTGCGCGCGCGCCCGAGCGTGATCATGTGCCCGAAGGCGTTGCCACCCGGGCGCTTGTTGAGCACGCCGATCGTGGGCAGCGTCCCCTGGCTGAGGCCGTCGGCGGAGATCGTCTGCACCGCGTCGCTCTCGAGGGCCACGAAGGGCTCGATCACCAACACCGGGTGCGGGTGCTCGGCTTTGAAGGCCGACAGGTCCATGCGGACCGCGCGGCCAATGAACGGCGTCAGCGAGAGGAGGGCCATGGTGCTTCCCGGTCCGCAGCATAGCCCGCCAACTGCCCGCACGCGCCCCCGACCCCGAGGCCCAGCGAACGGCGCACGGTCGTGACGTAGCCCGCCTCGCGCAGCGCGGCGGCGAAGGCCTCGACCCGCTCCGGGGGGCTGGGCTCGAGCTCGGGCGCGTGGGCCACGGGGTTCATGGGGATCAGGTTCACGTGCACGCGGAGCCCGCGCAGGAACGCGAGCAGCGCCGCCAGGTCGGCGTCGGTGTCCGTGCGCTCGCGCAGCAAGAGCACCTCGACCATGACCCCCCGCGGGTTGATCGCGGCCACCTCGTCCAGCGCGGCGCGCAGGGCCTCGAGGCCGTGGCGGGCGGTGACCGGGATCAGCGCCTCCCGCGCCTCGGGCCGCGCCGTGTGCAGGCTCAGCGCCAGCCCCAGTCGGGGGAAGCGGCGCGCGAGGCGCACCAACCCGTCGGGCACCCCCACCGTCGAGACCAGCACGTGCTGCGGCTGGAGCGCGAAGCCGCCGGGGGAGGTCAGCTCCTCGAGGGCGGCCTCGACCGCGTCCTGGTTGTGCAGCGGCTCGCCCATGCCCATGAACACGACGTTGCGCACGCGGCGCTCCTCGTCGCGCAGCGCGCGGTTGGCGAGGGTCAGCTGGTCGAGGATCTCTGCGGCGTCGAGGTTGCCCGCGAGGCCCGCGGCGCCCGTGGCGCAGAACCCGCAGCGCGCGGCGCAGCCTGCCTGGGAGGACACACAGAGCGTCGTGCGCCCGCTCTGGATCCGGAGGATCATGGCCTCGATCAAGTGCCCGGCCGCGGTCTCGAGCACGAGCTTGGTCGCGCCGTCCCCGGCGTCCACGCGCTCGCGCAGGCCGAGGGTGTGGAAGCGCACCTCGGCCCCCGCCGCCTGCTCGAGCTCGCGCGGAAGCTGAGCCAGCGCCTGGGCCGGGTCGACCCCGCGCTTGAGGAAGGCGTGGCGCAGTTGGCGCGCGCCGTAGGGGTCCTCGCGCCGCTCGCGGAACCACGTCTCCAAGCCCGTGGCGTCGTAGACGCTGACCACCCGCTTCCCTCCGAGGCGCCATGATAGGCGAGGTCCAGGCGCCCGCAACGCGCGAGCGGAGGCCGCAGGCCCGCCCTAAGCCGCTGCGCCGAAAGGCGTTCAGGGTGGCCGCCGACCTCCGCGCGCGCCAAATCTCACGACCCGGCCCCCCCAAAACGCGGGGGCGCTTGTGAGACCGGCATACCCGAGAACGAACCTAAGGGAGGTCGATCGTGAGCAAGAGTCAGCCGTTTTCTTCGAACGCCGTGCGCTGGAGCGCCGCCACCCTGGGCCTGCTGGGCGCAGCCCTGGGCTTCAACGCGATCCGCGACGCCAACGCCTCGCCCCCTGACGTCTGCGTCCTGGAGCAGCCGATCGAGCCCGTGCAGGTCACGCCGCTCCCCGTGGTGATCCAGCCCAACGGGACGTCGAACGCGGCCTGCGCCCAGCTGCAGGCCAGCCTCAGCCAGGGCACCCTGGTGCGCGGCGCCGACGGCGAGCTCTACCTGCACTGCGGGGTCACCGTGAACGAGGACCCCCGGGTCGACGCGCCCCGCCGCCCGCTGGACCTGGCCCTGGTCCTCGACACCTCGGGCAGCATGCAGAACGCCATGGAGCTCCTGCGCCAGGCCACCCTCGGCGCGGTGGAGCGCATGGGACCCGACGACCGGCTCACGATCGTGGCCTACTCCTCGTCGGCCCGCCTGGTCTACAGCGGCTACCCCGCCCGGGAGGAGCGCGCGACCCTCGAGCAGCTGATCCAAGGGCTGCAGGCCACCGGCAACACCCACCTCAGCGCCGGGATCGAGCTCGCCGAGCAGCACCTCTCCGGCGACATGCGCTGCCGCTGCCTGGGGGACTGCGACCACCTGGCGCGCCCCGGCGCGGTCAAGCGCATGCTCGTGCTGACCGACGGCCTGGCCAACCTCGGCGTGACCGACCCGCAGGGCCTGGCCGCGATCGTGACCCGCGTGCGCAGCCACGGCAGCGCGGTGACCAGCCTCGGCCTCGGCGCGCAGTTCAACGAGGAGCTGCTCGCGAACCTGGCCGACGCCGGCGGCGGCACCTACCACTACGTCAGCCAGGCCGGCGCCCTGGACGCGGTCTACACCACCGAGGTCGAGGCCATGCAGGCCCTCGCCGCCAAGGACGCCGAGCTCGTGATCCAGACCCAGGACGGCACCCTGCTCAGCGAGGTCTACTACTGGCCCAGCGCCCAGGACCCCGACGCCCGCACCGTCTCGCTGGGTGACCTCAGCCGCGGCCGCTCGCTCAAGGTCATGGCGCGGATCCAGGTCGGGACCCAGCTCCCCGGTGCGACCGTCGACGTGGTCAACGTGAGCCTGCGCTTCACCGACCCCGACACCCAGGAGCGCGTGACCCTCGACCCGGTGGCCCTCTCGGTGGGCCTCACCGAGGACGCCCAGGCGGCCGCGGAGAGCGTGAACGACTCGATCGTCGAGGACCTGACCCGGGTGCGGGTCGCCCGGCAGCTCGACCGCGCTCGGGAGGCCGCCAAGGCCGGCCGCAGCGACGAGGCGCGGCGCCTGGCCATGGAGTGCAAGGAGATCGCCGGCGAGGACGGCCTGAACTACGCGACCGCCGAGGGCGAGGCCAAGCTGGACTTCGACGCCCTCGCCGACGACCTCGGGTCCGGCGCGGACTCCGAGCGCGGCCGCGCCGCCCTCAAGCAGAGCCACGCCGCCCAAATGGGCGCTGCTCGCTAGGACGAACGGCGTCGAGTCAACGAACGCAGGCGACGGCTTCGGCCGTCGCCTGCGCTCGTGTACGGGGTGGCTCTGCTCCTCGGGCGACTGCTGGGCTTGGCGGCGCTGCAGCACGGGTGCCGTCACCGGCGTGCACAGCCTGGGGCCGCGTTGCGTTCCATGAGCCGCCTCCCGAACCTGCGCGCTTGGGTTAGCGCTGCGGCACTTGGCGTGCGGGACTGCGCCTCGTGCTCGACTCCATGGACGCCCTCTTCGTTGCCCTCGATCGCGCCTGCCCGGCCTGCGACTCGGCGGAGGGTCTGTTCAGCGAGGGTGAGCTCTGCGACGGCCCAGGGTGCTGGGCGCTGCTCCACTCCACCTGCTGGGCGCGCATGGACGGCTGCCCCTCGTGCTTCGGCGTCTCCGACGGCCCACGGGAGGTCCGCGTCCTGGGCGGGCGTCCGGCGAAGTCCTGTGGCTACTGCCACGCCGACGAGCTCGAGCGCGCGCGCTCGTGCCCGGGGTGCCAGATCGTGCTCCACGACGCGTGCTGGCTGGAGGCCGACCGCTGCCCCACGCCGGGCTGCACCTACGTGGTCTCCCTGCGCCGGGCGTCTGCCGCCATCCGCAGCTGGACCGCTCCGCGGCCCGATCCGACGGCCCGCCTGACTCCGGAGGTGCTGGCGTTCGTCGCGCTCTACCCCGGGGGACTCGGGGGGATCCTGTTCGAGGCCTGCCAGCCCGGGATCCGCTTCGCGGGCCCGAACATGGGGATCTACTTCCTCGCGAGCGCGGTCCTCGGCTGGCTGCTGTGGTTCGTGGCGAGCTGGGTGGCGGTCGGGCTCTATCGCGCCGTCCGCGCGCGGCGCTGAGGCGGGGGCCCCCGCCTCAGCCCAGCGCGGCCAGCGACTCGCGCACGCTCAGGAGCTGCCCCTCGAGCTCGGCGACCTTGGCGCGCTCGGCCTCGACCACCGCGGGCGGGGCCTTGGCCACGAAGCCCTGGTTCTCGAGCTTCTTGCGCGAGCCGGTGAGCCGCTTCTCGAGGTCCTGCTGCAGCTTGCCCAGGCGCTCGCGCTCCTTCTCCGGATCGAGCACGTCGCCCAGGAAGGCCTCGCACTCGCCGATCACCGCGGTCGCGGCGTTCGCCGGGGGCTCCACCGCGGGTCCGACGTCGAGGCTCGAGAGGTTGGCGCTGAGCTTGATCGTGTCCGCCATGCGCGAGAGCGAGGGCGCGAGCTCGGCCGGGGCCTTGATCCGCGCCTCGAGCGCCTTGCCCGGGGGCACGCCGTGGTCCTTGCGCAGGCTGCGCAGGGCGGTGACCAGCTCCTGCATGCGCACCACGTCGGCCTCGAGCGCCTCGTCGCGCCAGGCCTCGAGGCCCTGGGGCCAGGCGGCCTGGATCAGGAGCGCGCTGTCGGGCAGCGGCTCGGCGATCCCGCGCTGGGGCGCCACCTGCCGCAGCTTGGCCCACAGCGCCTCGGTAATGAACGGCATGAACGGGTGCAGCAGGCGCAGCGCCTGGTCGAGGCAGGTCACGAGCACCTGCGCCGCCGCCGGGTCGCCGTCCTTCATGCGCGGCTTGATCAGCTCGAGGTACCAGTCGCAGAGGTCGTTCCAGAAGAACGCCCGCGCCGCGCCCTGGGCCATGCTCGGGTTGTAGGCCTCGAGCTGCTGGTGCACCTCGCTCACCGCCGCGCTCAGCCGCGAGAGGATCCAGCGGTCCTCGGGCGCGAGGCCCGCGAACTCGAGCGACTGGAAGCCGAACTCACCCAGGTTCATGAGCGCGAAGCGGGTCGCGTTCCACACCTTGGTGCAGAAGTTCCGCCCGGGGAGGAAGCGGTCGCTGGTCACCTTGGCGGTGGGCAGGTCCTCGGTCTTGCCGCCTACGTCGAACTCGCGCTTGCACTGCTTGTTGGTGCAGGCGTAGGTGAACAGGTTCACGTGGCCGTCGGCGGTGCGCCCGTGCTTGGCGTCGGCGAGCTCGACCACCGCCTCGCAGTGCGGGCAGGTCGCCTGCACCGGGAGCCGAATGTCCTGGGTCCCGGTCTGCATGTGGCAGATCAGGTAGCGCATGGCGTCGGTGCCGTACTCGTTGATCACGTCCACCGGGTCGATCCCGTTGCCCTTGGACTTGGACATGGTCACGCCCTTGCCGTCCAGGATCTTGGCGTGCAGGAACACGTCGGTGAACGGCAGGTCGCCCTGGGTGTAGAGCCCCATGATCACCATGCGCGCGACCCACAGTGTGAGAATGTCCCGCGCGGTCACCAGGCACGAGCCGGGGTAGTAGGTGTCGAGCGAGCTGGGGTGGCCGCCCTGAGCGCCGAGGAAGCGCTGCCCGGTCTCGATCGGGGCCGCGTCGGGGTCGGGCCAGCCCAGGGTGCTGAACGGCCACAGCGCCGAGCTGAACCAGGTGTCGAGCACGTCGGCGTCCCGCACGAGCCCGAGGGCCTCGAGCCCCGGCGCGAGGACCGCGTCGTCGGCCTCGGCGCGCAGGCACACCTGCAGCTCCAGCGGCCCCTCGGGGAGCGTGCTCAGGTCCACGTCCCGCGGGTGCTGGGCCCCGTCGTCGTCGGAGATCCAGATCCAGGCGCGCTCGGAGTGGGTCAGCTGAGCGGCCACCTTGGCCAGCTCCGCGCGATCCTCGAAGCGACGCCACCACACCGGGATCTGGTGGCCCCACCACAGCTGGCGCGAGATACACCAGTCGCGCTTCTCCGCGAGCCAGCTCGTGTAGCCGCGGCGGTAGCGCTCGCCGTCAGGGTGGAAGTCGAGCTGGAGCCCGGTCGCCGAGCGCCAGGTCCCCCCGGCGGCGTCGATCGCGGCCTGGGCCAAGCCCGGCGCGGTGAACTCCTTGGCCAGTCCGCGCCCGAAGGTCACGCCCCCGGGCACGTCGTCCATGCGCACGAACCACTGCTTGGAGAGGAAGGGCTCGATCGGGGTCTTGCTGCGGTCGGAGTGCCCGATCTCGGTCTCGCGCTCCTCCACCTGCACCAGGAGCCCCTGGGCCTCGAGGTCCTTGACAACGCGCTCCCGCACCTCGAACCGGTCGAGGCCGGCGTAGGCCCCGGCGTTGTCGTTGTAGCGCCCGTCGGCCAGGAGCAGGTTGATCGTCTGCACGCGGTCCTTGTGCCGCTCCCACACCGCGTAGTCGTTGGGGTCGTGGGCCGGGGTGATCTTCACGCAGCCCGAGCCCAGCTCGGGCTTGGCGAGGGTCGGCGATCAGCGGGATCCGGCGCTTCATGAGCAGGGCTCGATCGTGCGCCCCTCGGCGGCCATGCGCGCCAACTCGCCAGCCGCGGCAGGACCTCGTCCGGCGCTGCTCAGGCGCTTCAGCTCGAGCCTGGGCCGCCTTCAGGTCGGCGCCTGAGCCTCCTGCGCCTTCTCCCGCGCCTTCTCGATCAGGCGCTCCAGGGCCTGGCGCGGCTCGCGGGGTGACGGGCCACCGCAGTGTCGCCGAGCATGGTCTCGGGCCGGGTCGTGGCCACCACCACGTGGTCGAGCTCGCGGGCTTGGCGTCCAGGATCGGGTAGCGCAGGTGCCAGAAGTGGCCCTGGACGGTCTTGTATTCCACCTCGTCGTTGGCGCCGCGGTCGCAGGAAACAGTCCCAGTTCTCAGGCGGTCGCCGCGGAAGATCAGCCGGTCCTGGAGCAGGCGGAAGAAGGTCTCGCGCACCGCGGCGCTGCCCTGCACGTCCATGGTGAAGCGCTGGCGCTCCCCAGTCGCAGGAGCAGCCCATTTGCTGCTGCTGGCTCACGATCCGCGCCTGGTAGGCGTCCTTCCAGGCCCAGATCCGCTCCACGAGCTTCTCGCGCCCCAGGTCGTGGCGGGGTCTTCCTCCTCGTCGCGCGACCGCTTCTCCACCCACGGCCTGGGTCCGCGATCGGCGTGGTCGGTGCCCGGCTGCCAAGGGTGTTCGCGCCGCGCATGCGGTGCCAGCGCACGGCAGGTCCTGCATGACGTTGTCCATGGCGTGACCCATGTGCAGCGCGCCGGTCACGTTGGGGGCAGCATCGCTGATACGTAGCGCTCGTCGCGATCGTCGGGGACAACGCGGGCGGCCTCGTCCAACCAGCGGCAGTACGGGCTCGATCGCCGCGGGCTCGCCCAGGTCTTGGGCAGCTCCGTGTCGGTCATGTCGTCTCCCGTGAGCCCTGACCGGCGCCAGAACCACCTGCGCTGTCGCGGGAAGCACCTCGCCCGCGCCGCGCTCTCCGGGGGTCAGCCCGTGGTGCAGGTCGAGGCCTGGCCGCGGCGCACGGACCTGCGGCTCACCGAGCTCGACGCCCTCGCGCGCTGAGCGGCTGGCCCCGACAGCCTCGAACGCCTACAACGGAGTCATGCGCGCTGCCGTCGGCCCCTACACCCTCGACGCGGAGCTCGGCCGCGGCGGCATGGGGGTCGTCTACGCCGCCACCGCCCCGGACGGCACCCCGGTCGCGCTCAAGCTCCTGCTGCCTGGGGCCTGGGGCGCCGACACCGCGGCGCGCTTCCAGCGCGAGGCCCAGGCGCTGGCGTCCCTCGATCACACCCACCTCGTGCGCTGCCTCGACGTGGGCGAGCACCACGGCGCCCCCTACTTCGTCATGGAGCGGGTCGAGGGCGAGAGCCTGGAGGCGCGCCTGCGCCGCGACGGCCCGCTGAGCCCGGCGGACGCGGTGCGCACCCTGGCCCAGGTCGCGCGCGCCCTGGCGGCGCTGCACGCGGCCGGGCTCGTGCACCGCGACGTCAAGCCGGCGAACGTGCTGCTCACCTCCAGCGGCGCCGCCAAGCTGGCGGACCTGGGGCTCGTGACCGGCGTCGGACTCAGCCGGCTGACCGCGACCGCGGAGGCCGTCGGGACCCCCGCCTACATGGCCCCCGAGGTCGTCGACGGGGCGCGGGCCGAAGCGGCCGCTGACGTCTACGCCCTGGGGGCGCTGGGCTACGAGGCGCTCTCCGGGGCGCCGCCCTTCGTGGGCCCCTCCTTGGGGGTGCTCGCCACCAAGCTCCGCCGCCCCGCCCCGCCCCTCCCCGCCGGGCTCGCGGTGAGTCCCTCCCTGCGCGCGCTGATCGCCGCGTGCCTGGAGCGCGCTCCCGAGGCGCGCCCGTCGTCGGCCGAGGCCTTCCTCGCGCGCCTCGAGTCCCTCGCCCCTGCCTCGCCCCGCGCCAGCCGCGCCCCCTTGGTTGCGGCGCTCGCCGCGGCGCTCCTGATCGTCGGCGGCGCGGGTTCCTGGGCCGCCACCCGCGACACCCGTCCAGCCCTCCCTGCCCCGGACGCGCCCGCGATCCCGGGAGCCCTGGAGGAGGAGCGCGCCCTGGGGCTCGAGGCCTGGGGCCTCGCCCTCGCCGTCGACCTCCAGGGCGCCGAGGCCCTCGCCCGGGCCGAGCTGGCCGCCCACCCCGAGAGCCCCGCCCCGATCGTGCAGCTGGCGCGAATCCTGAGCATGCGCCAGGCCGTCGAGCAGGCCATGCTCCTGATCGACGCCGGGCTGGAGCGCTTCCCCCAGCACGAGGAGCTGCTCGCCAGTCGCCAGGGCCTGCTCGCGCGGCTGGAGTCGCCGCTCTACATGGAGGCGTCCCAGGCCCTGCAGCGCGCGCACCCCGCCGCGCCGGCCAGCGCGCACTGCCAGGCCCAGCTCGGCGTCTACCCGGGGGAGCGGATCTCGGCGCTGCGTCAGCTCAGCGCGCGCTTCCCCGACGACCTGCGCGTTCGGCTCGGCCTCGTCTCCCTGGAGGCGCTCCACGGCCTGGGCGACGAGGCCTTCCGCCGCACGGTGGAGCGGTTCCCCCTGGCGCGTCCGCTCCTGAGCTACGCCCGCGCGCACACTCGACTCTACGCCGGCGACCCTCAGGAGGCCCGCGCGCTCCTGGCCGGGCTCCCGTCCAGCGCAGAGAACCCCGACGTGGCGTGCCTCGAGGCCGAGGTCCTGCGCGCGGAGGGCGACCTCTCCGCCGGGGGCTCGCTCCTCGACCGCGCCCTCGAGCTCGACCCGACGCTGTTCCGGGTGTGGCAGCTGCGGCTCGACAGCGCGCTCCGCCGCAAGGACCTCGTCGCCGCCCGCGCCGAGCTGGCCGCCGCGCGCGAGGCCGTGCCCGCCTGCTACGCCTGGCACCTCGAACTCGCCGAGGCCCAGGTCCTGGCGCTCGCCGGAGAGGTGCCGGCAGCGCGGGACGCGCTGGCGCGGCTGCGCCAAGAAGCGACCCGCCCCTGGGAGGCGGTCAAGGTGTGGAGCTACACCTGCCGGCTCGAGGGGCGGATCCTGCGCGGCCAGGGGGACGCGCAGGGGGCACGAGAGCTGGTCGCCCGCTGGACGGCGGCCCACCCCGAGGACCCCCGGGCGTGGCTCGAGCTCGCGCGCCACGACAGCGCCCTCGGCGACCACGCCCTGGCGGAGCGACACGCCCTGCATGCCCTCGAGCTCGACCCGCGGGTTCCCGAGTGCTGGCCGCTGATCGCTGGGTCCCGGTTCTCCTTGGGACGGGGCGACGTGGAGCAAGCCGTGCGCGAGGCGCGGCTGCACCTGGTCGAGAGCGCGCTGCTGCGCAAGCTGCTCGCGGTGGCCCTGCTCGACCAGGGACGCCTCGGCGAAGCGGCCGCCGAGGTCGAGGCCGGGCTCGCGACCCCGGACCTCTCCCGCGAGCTGCGCGCGGACCTGCTCGAGCTGCGCCGCGTCCTGGGCTCGCTGGGGAAGTGACTACTTGGCCGGGAGCCAGCCGCTCCGAGCCAGGGCCTCCGCGACCCGTGTGGCCACGAGCTCCTCGCCCTTGTCGCTGTGGTGGATCGGGCTCTCGTAGAAGCTGACGTCGGTGGGGAAGTCGGGCGAGAGGTCGATCAAGAGCGCCCCCTCCTCCTGGGCCACCGTGCGAATCACCTCGTCGTGGGCGGCGAGGCCCGCGAGCAGCACCGCGTAGTCCAGCGGCCCCTTCTTGAGGTACCACTCCTCGATCCCCGGGACCCCGTCGGCGAGGGACTCCTCGTAGGTCGGGCGGAAGGCGTGGGGGAAGGTGCACAGCGCGAGCTTCGCGCCTTGCTCCCGCGCGCGCCGCGCCAGGCGACGCAGGTTCTTCTCGAACGCGGCCACCCCCTCGGGGGTGAGCTCGGTCTGCTTGACCCGGAGCTTGTCGTAGGGGTCGCGCAGCCGCGAGCGCACGAAGCGGAACACCGCGCTGTAGTCGAGCACGCCCCCCGGCGGCGGGCGATACAGCGCCTCGACGTCGTCCTGCTCGGCGTCGAACAGGTACTGCGCCTCGCCGTTGGACATGAGGTCGTTGTAGTTGTGGTAGACGACGACCACGTCGGGCTCGAGGGCCCAGCCGCGGAGCTCGAGGTTGGTCAGGCTCGAGCGCAGGGTCCAGCCCGGCGTGCCGGCGTTGATCACCTCGTTGGGGTAGCCGCGGCTGGCGAGCAGCGCCTGCAGGCGCAGGGGCCAGGTCTTTTGGTTCTCGCTGGTGTAGAGCCCGAAGGTCGTCGAGCCGCCCACGGTCAGGATCCGCGGGGTCTCGCCCTTGGGTCCGATCTCGGGGCCGCGGAAGCCGTCGCTGTTGATGTCGACCCGGCGCCCCTGGTCGACGCGCTCGTAGTGCGCGCCCGGGGTCAGGATCACGCCGCGGTAGGCGTCGAACTCGAGGGGCAAGCGCGGCTTGCGGTTGCGGCGCACGACCTCGCGGATCTGGAACACGACCTCCGGCACGCCGAACAGCACGCCCAGGACCAGGGCGCTGAACACCAGCCGCTTCTTCATACTCAGCTTGCGTCGCGTCATGGCGCGCATGCTACCTGGTGCGCCGGGGCTCGGCGTGGGTGCTTCCGGGGTGGGGCGAGACGCCCCACCTCACCCCCGTCGCAGCTCGGACCAGCTCGGCCAGCGCTCGGGGTCCGGGGTCTCCACGGTGTGCACTTCGCAGTGGAGCGTCTCGCGCTCGAGGCGCAGGGTCAGGCGCTCCCCGCTCTGGATCACGACGTCGAACCACACCTCGGCCAGGCGGTCGTCGACCCGCTCGACGGCGCTGACCACCAGCGGCTCGCTCCCGGGCTCGAGGCGCAGGAGCACCGGGGTCAGCGCGCCCTCGGCGTCCACGTCGAGGCGCAGCTTGTGCAGCCGGCGCAGGATCACCTTCTTGAGGTGCGGGCGGCTCACTCGGCCCCCGCCAGCGTCCGCTGCGCCAACGTGCGCTGCGCCTCGCTCAGGTCGGGACAGCCCAGGAGCGCGCGGGCGTGCTCCTGCGCCTCGGCGCGGCTCTCGGCGAGCTCCACGAGCGCGACGAGCCCGACGACGTCCTGAGGGTTCGCTTCGATCAGCTCCCGGGCCACGATCTGCGCGGCCGCGTCGCGCCCGTCCGCGCGCTCGGCCGCGAGCAGGACGCGCAGCGCGCGGGGCGCCTCCCCCTCCGTGCACACCGCCAGCGCCCTGGAGGCGCAGCGCCGCGCCTCCTGCCAGTCCCCGGCCTCCACCGCCAGCTCGCCGAGTCCGCTCCAGCCGCCCGGCGCGAGCGGGTCGACCTCGAGCAGCGCGTTCAGCGCCTCCTCGGCCGTGGCCCGGTCGCCCAGGCCCCGGGCCACGTCGGCCTGGATCAAGAGCAGATCCTTGGGGTTGGCGCCACCCGCGGCGCGCGCACGCTGGAGCTCTTCCTGAGCGCGCTCGAGCGCCCCCTGCCTGAGCGAGGTCCGGGCGCAGGCCAGCCAGGCGTGGCCGGGCGCGTCGGGCTGCATGGCCGCGCGCAGCCCCGCTTCGCCCGCGGGCAGTCCTGCGATCACGGCCCACGCCATGTAGGCCCTGGGTTGCCCCGCGAAGTCCTGCCACACCTCCGCCGCGAGGCGCAGCGCGCGCTCCTCGTCGCCGGCGTAGACCGAGAGCACGAGCTCCAGTTGCCGCGCCGCGAAGCCCTCGGGCTCCAGCCCCCGAGCGCGCCGCGCGCAGTCGCGGGCCAGCGCCGCGTCGTCGTAGCGCAGCGCCGCCGAGGCGAGCAGCAGGCAAGTCTCCGGGTCGCGGGGCCCCAGGAGCAGGGCGCGCGTCAGCGTGCGCTCGGAGGCCCTGAGCCGCTCTCGACGCGCGTAGAGCAGGCCGAGCACGACCCAGCCCCGGGGATCTTCCGGCGCGCGCGCGACCAGCGCCCACCCCAGGACGTGCTGCAGCGGGAGGTCACGCGCCTCCTGGGCCGCGAGGGCGCGCTCCGCCAGCTCCCCGCCGGACGGCGCCCACGCCTCCCGGATCGCGGCGCCCCCCTGTCCGCCGACCAGGGTCTCCGCCTCGGGAGGCGGGGGCAGCCCGTCCTCGCGCGCCAGCTCCACCGCGAGCGCCGCTAGCCCCGCGGCCTCCGCGTCCCCCCCGAGGTCGGCGTAGAGCCGCGCGATCCCCGCCAGGGCCTCGGCGCAGCGCGGACGCTGGAGCAGGACCCAGGCGTAGCCGTCCTCGGCCTGGGCGTAGCGCCCCAGGGTCTGGGCGAGCTTCGACGTGGCCAGGACCAGCCACGGGTCGCGCTCCTTGTTCCCGCGCAGCCCGCGATCCCAGCGCTCGAACTCTTCCCGTTGCACCAGGTCCGCCCCGGCCGCCAGGGCGAAGCGCGCGGCCTGCGCCAGCCCCGGGTGCGCGGTCGCGTCGACCAGCCGCCGCACCGCGCGCTCCCCCGCCGGGGTCGGCGCGCAGAGGAACTCCCACACCGCGCTCAGGTCCCGCACCCCCTCGGCGTCGCGGTCGAGGGCCAGGCCTCGCGCGAGCCAGTCCTCGGTGCCCGGCGCGCGCCGCAGCAGCGAGCGCAGCGCGAGCTGGAACGCGCACGCCGTCGAGGGGTCCCGCGCCCAGACCGCCTCGGCCGCCTCGGCGAACTCCGCTTCGGTCCCGCAGCGGTGCGCCCACTCCACCCACTCCCGGTAGGCGTCCTTCGCGGTGCTCCTCGCGCAGCGCGCCCAGGCGCGCGAGGCGCGCAGCGCTCCGGGCCCGTCGTCCAGCGCCTGGGCGACCTGGGTCCGGCGCAGCCAGGCCTCCTCCCAGCTCCGCTCCGCGCGCAGCGCCTGCTCGAGGTCCTCCTGCGCCTCGACGAGCCGCCGGTCGAGGCGCACCAGGACCCCCGCGCGGTCCACCCGCGGTTCGTAGGACTCGGGCTCACGCGCGCAGATCCGATCCAGGACCTCGAGCGCACCCTCGGGGTTCCCGTCCCGTCGCCAGAGCCCGTAGACCGCGTAGAGGCGCTCGAGGGTCTGGCTCTCGGCGTGGCCCGCGCGAAACCCTTCGAGCTCGGCGCAGATCTCGCTGGGCGAGTCCTGGCGCTGATCGCGGAGGGTCACCACCAGGCCCGCGTAGTAGGGGACCGGGTCCAGCGCGTAGGCCTCTCGCAGCAGGGCCAGCCCCGGCTCCCAGTCGCCGCGACCGCAGAGGATCCGCCCCAGGAGGGCGCGGGCCTCGGCCTCGACCTCCGAATCCCCGGGCGTCCCCGCGAGGAACGCCTCCAGCCGCGTCCGTGCCGGGGACGCGTCGCCCTCGAGCAGCTCCAGGTGCGCGGCGCTGATCACGAGCTGGGGGTCGCCCGGGTGCGCCGCCCGCGCGCGCTCGAGGGCGGCGTAGCCCCCGGCGACGTCCCCTGCCATGGCCCGCAGGGAGGAGGTCGAGAGCAGCGCGTCCCGAGCCTCGGGGTCGAGCTCCAGGGCGCGGGCGAAGTGCGTGAGGGCCAGCTCGCGGTGCCCCTGCCGCGCGGCCACGCGACCCAGCCCCGTCCAGGCGTCGACCGACCGGGGGTCGACGCGCGCCGCCTCCTCGAAGCGCTGATAGGCCTCGTGCCAGCGCTCGCGGCGCAGCAGGTCCCCCGCTGCCTCCAGCGCGCGCGCGAGGGCGGAGGCGTCGGTCGCCGGCGCCGGCTGTGCGGAGAGCAGCGCTCCGACCCCTGCCGTGGCCGCGACCAGGCTCAGCCCCGACGCGAGCCACAGCCCGCGGGGCACGCGTCGCCTCCGCGCCAGCGGCGCGTGGGCGATAGCGCCCAGCGCGCGGGCGAGCGCCTCGGCGTCCGGGTAGCGCTCCGCGGGGTCCCGCTCCAGACAGCGCGCGACGACCTGCTCCAGCTCCGGTGGGACCCCAGGCCGCGCGGTCCCCAGCGCCGGCGCTGGCCGCCGCTCCCGGGCGGTCACGACCTGGAGGGCGCTGCCCGCGAAGGGCAGCGCCCCGCTGACGAGCTCGAACAGCAGGCAGCCCAGGGCGTAGACGTCCGCCTCGGGGCCCGCGGCCTCGCCGCGCGCCTGCTCCGGCGCGAGGTAGGCCGGGGTCCCGATCAGGTCGCCGCTGAGGGTCAGGCGCGAGAGCTCCTCGCTGCGCGCGATCCCCAGGTCGCACACCCGGGGCGACTCGCGCCGGTCGAGGAGCACGTTCTCGGGCTTGAGGTCGCGGTGCACGATCCCCAGGCGGTGTAGCTCCCCGACGCCCTCGGCGACCTGCCGGGCCAGCCGCGCCGCGGCCAGGGGCGCGAGGGGCCCCTCGCGCCGTAGCCGCGCGCGGAGGTCTTCCCCGTCCACGAGCTCCATGACCAGGTACGGGACCCCGAGGTGCTCGCCGGCGTCGAGGAACCCGACCACGAACGGGTGATCGATCGCCCTCAACAGCCGGGCCTCGCGCAGCAGCCGGGCGCACTCCTCGGGCCCTGCGAGCCCGGGCTGGGCCAGCTTGAGCGCGACCTCGCGCCCGAGCTCCGGGCTCTGCGCCCGGTAGGTCACGCCCATGCCGCCCCGCCCGAGCTCCCCCAGGAGTCGATAGGGGCCGATCTGCCTGTGCATGGTCCGGGCCAGCCCTCCCAGGCCCAGCCTACACCCTCACCCCGCGTCCACGCTCAGTCGGCGAGGGCCGCCGCGACCCCCGCCCGCTGCGCCCCGCTCCGCTCGCGCCCTCCGGCGACGCGACCGCTCACTCGCGCAACCGGGCCTCCGCTTGCGCCCGCTGCTCGGGCGTCGCCGCCGGACACTGCAGCAACGCCTCGGCGTGCGTTCGCGCCTCCGCGTCGTCCCCGGCCCGTTCGAGGAGCAGCGCGTGGCCTCGCGGGTCCGCGGGAGCGACTCGCACCAGGGAGTCCGCCGCGCGGCGCAGCTCGGCCTCGTCCCCCGCCGCTTCGCAGGCGTCGAGCACCGCATGCAGGGTCTGCGGGGCCTGCCGCGGCGACGAGAGGGCGAGGGCCCCCAGCGCGACGTCGAGCGCGGCCTGGGCCCCCCCCTCCGCGAGGTAGCGGTCGACCGCGAACAGCCGGGCCTCGACCGAGAGCGGGTCGAGCCGTAGCCACTCCGCCCACGCTGCCTCCGCTGCGTGGGAGCTCCCCCTCGCGCGCTCGAACCGCGCGCGAAGCGCGCAGGCCACGACCCGGTCGGGCCCCTCCGCGCCGGCGGCGCGCTCGAGCGCCTCCCCGACCTCCCCCCAGGCCTCGCTCCCCGCCGCCGCGTCGGCGAGCAGCAGCCACAGCCGCGGGACGTGGCGTTCCTCCAGCGCGCGCCGCACCTGCTCCCGACCGGAGGCGTCCCGAGCGGTGGACACGGCCCACACCGCGAAGCAGTCCTCGTCCTGCGGATCCTCCTCGCGCAGACGCGCGAGGAGCTCCCAGCCCTCGGGCTCCTCCGCGGCGATCGCGCTCGCGGCCGCGAGGCGCCGAGCCTCGAGGGAGTCGGGCGCCTGCGCCTGCAGGCGCGCCCGACAGCGCGCGAGGCCGGGAGCGTCCCCTGCCTTCAGGGCCAACCGCCCCAGCAGCTCGAGCACCTCGAGGTCCTCCGGGCCGAGCACGTTCGCCCGACCCAAGGCGATCTGCGCTTCGACCGTCCGCCCTCGTCGCGTGCGCAGGCGTGCGAGGAAGACCCACCCGCGCACGTCCTCCGGCGCGCGCGAGAGCAGCGCCAGGACCTTCACGTGCAAGCGGGGGAGGTCTCCCGCGTCGTGGGCGTCGCGGACCTCCCGGCGCAGCGCGTCCAGGGGCTGGCTCCACGCCCGGCGCGCGTCCTCGGCCCCCGCGCCCTGCGCCTGCCCTGCGCACTGAGGAGGGGCTGGGATCCCCTCGACGGCGGCGCGCTCCAGCGCGAGGGCCGCGCAACCGCCCGCTTCGTAGCCGCCGCGCTGGCGGCCGTAGAGCTCGGCCAGCCCCGCCAGCGCCTCGGAGTCGCCGGGGTGGTGGAGGAAGGCCTCCTCGAAGCACTGACGTGCGCGGGCGAAGTGTGCGAGGCGCAGCGCCACCCACCCACCCACCGCGCTCCCGCTGGTGTCCAGCTCGCCCCCTTGCTGCAGCTCCCGCTCCCAAGCCAGGGCGGCCTGCTCCGAGAGCTCGCGCCAGGTGTAGCGCGCGCGGGCGAGGTTCAGCACGACGACCGAGTTGTCTTGGCGGGTCGGGGGAATCGCCGCCGTCGCCGCTGCCACGGCCTCCTTGGACGGGGCCTCCTGCAGCTCGAGCACGCGCTCGAGGAACTCGAACTCGGGGTCGCCCGGCGCGAGCTCTCGCCCGCGCGCGATCCAGCTCCGCGCCCCGGCGAGGTCCTTCACCCGCAACGCGGCGTGCGCGAAGCTCGAGGCCGACCCTCGCGAGGGAGCGAGCGCCCACAGGCCCTCCGCGGCCTGCTGCGCCCCCTGTGGATCCGCCGCGCGATTCGCCCACGTCCACCAAACCTGGAGGGGAGTACGACTCGGAGGCCGCGGGAGGGTGGCCCAGCTCCGGGCGGCGTCCCGCGCCCCTGGGACGTCGAAGCGCGCGGCGGCGACGCGGATCCTCCACCTCCAGGCGTCGACCAAGCCCGGGCTCTCCCGGAGCACCGCGTCCAGGTCGCGTTGCGCCAGGTCCAGGTCTCGTCCCGAGACGGCTCGAACCCGGGCGAGATCGACGCGGAGCCCGAGGGATTCGGGTTCACGCGCGCGCAACGCCTCGAGGTGCTGGACCGCCTCCGCAGGCGGGAGCGCCGCGGTCGCGTAGAGCCGCTCCAGGTTCACCGCCCCGGGAAACGCCGCGCGGTAGGCCTCGAGCTCCGCTCGCCACGGGCCGTCGGGATCGAACGCGACCTGGAGCTGAATCGCATGCTCGGCGAGGCCGAGGTCCGGTCGCTGAGCGTAGGCGCCGCGCAGCAGGTCGAGCGCCGCCTGGGTGTCGCCCTGCCCCGCCAGCAGGTTCGCCCGCAACACCTGGCCTTCGGCGCGCAGGGGCGGAGCGAGGTCCTCCCGGGCCAGGACTGCCTCGGCCCTGCGCAGCGCGCCCGGCAGGTCGCCCTTGCTGCGAGCCAGGACCGCCGCGCACAGGCCGACCTCGGGAGCGTCGGGGTCGAGCGCTCGCGCGCGCTCGAGGGCGAAGTCGGCGCCCGCGTCGTCGCCTACCGTCTGACGCAGCGACGCGAGGGTCAGCCACGCCGAGCGTGAGCTCGGGTCCAGCTCCTTCGCGCGGGCTGCGTGCTCGACCGCGAGCTGCTGGCGGTCCTGGAGCTGCGCCGTGCGAGCCAGGCCGACCTCCGCCTGCGCGAAGGTCGGATCCAGCGCCAAAGCGGCCTCGTAGGCGGCGTAGGCCGCGTGCAGGTGCTCGCGATCCAAGGCCGCGTCGCCCTCGGCGCACGCCTCCCTTGCCTGCACCTGAGCTGGCGTCAGGTCGACCGAGTCGCGCGTCGCCGCTCGAACAGCGAGCCCCGCGGCGACCGCCCCGAGCCCCACCGCGAGCAGCGCCCCTCCGACCCGCCCCCGCGCGCGGCGCCGGGGCGCCGCCCCGACCTCCGCGCAGGCCTCGCCCAGGGCCTCGGCCAGCGCCCCCGCCGACGCGTAGCGCTCCCCCGGCCGCTTCTCCAGGCAGCGCGCGACCACCGCCGCGATCCCCGCCGGGACCCCCGGCCGCACCGACCCCAGCTCGGGCGCCGGCGTGTGCACGTGGGCCTGGAGCACCCCCAGCGCCGGCCCCGAGAACGGCGGGCGGTCGGCGATCAGCTCGAACAGGAGCGCCCCCAGCGCGTAGACGTCCGCCGGCGGCCCCGCCACCTCGCCCAGCGCCTGCTCCGGCGCCAGGTAGGCCGGCGTCCCCAGGAGCGCCCCCGTCTCCGTCAGCCGCGACAGCGCGTCCCCCCGCGCGATCCCCAGGTCGCACACCCGCGGCGACCCGCGCGCGTCCAGCAGCACGTTGTGCGGCTTGAGGTCGCGGTGCACGATCCCGCGCCGGTGCAGCTCCTCCACCCCCTCCGCGATCTGCGCCACGAGCCGCGCCGCCTCCTCGGGCTCCAGCGCCCCGCCGCGGCGCCGTCGGCGGTCGAGGTCCTCCCCCTCTACCAGCTCCATGACCAGAAACGGGACCCCGTGGTGCTCCCCCGAGTCCAGGAACCCCACCACGAACGGGTGGTCGATCCGAGCGAGCAGCTCGGCCTCGCGCACCAGCCGCGCGCACTCCTGCGGGCCCGCGATCCCGGGGTGCAGAACCTTCAGCGCCACGTCCCGCCCGTGGACCTCGCTCCGCGCGCGGTAGGTGACCCCCATGCCGCCCGCCCCGAGCTCCCCCACCACGCGGTACGGCCCGATCTGCCGCTCCATGCCCCTCGCTTCGCCCGCCAGGCTACCCGGCCGGTCCCCCTGCGGCTTGAACCTCGGCCCGCCCGCGGTGTATTCATCCTGAACCGGCCCTTGCTGTTAGGCTTACACCCGGAGGCGAGATTGACCAAGGTCGTCCGCGTGATCGCCCGCCTGAACGTCGGCGGGCCCGCGCGTCACGTGCAGCTCCTCAGCCGCGGCCTCGAGGCCTATGGCTTCGAGACGGTGCTCGCCAGCGGCGGGGTCGGGCGCGGGGAGCGCGAGCTGGACCTCGGCGGCTGCCGGCGCGTGCGCGTGGGCGGCCTGGGCCGTAACGTCTCCCCGCTCCACGACGCCCGGGCGCTGGCCGGGCTGATCGACGTGTTCCGCCGCGAGCGCCCCACGATCGTGCACACCCACACCGCCAAGGCCGGCGCGCTGGGCCGCGTCGCCGCGCGCCTGACCGGCGTCCCGATCGTGGTCCACACCTTCCACGGGCACGTGCTCAGCGACTA
Organism: Planctomycetota bacterium; assembly: GCA_041402045.1. GTDB lineage: Bacteria > Planctomycetota > J058 > J058 > J058 > JAGQRJ01. Next base: position 63,267 of record JAWKSZ010000006.1, read on the forward strand.
CTTCGCGCCCCTGACCTCGGGGCTCGTGACCCTCGCCGAGCGCGGGCTCAGCCGCCTGACCCAGCGCGTGATCACGATCTCCCCGGGGCTGCGCGACGAGCTCGTCGAGCGCTACCAGGTCGCCCGCCCGGAGCAGGTCGAGGTGATCCCCCTCGGCCGCGACTTGACGCCCTTCGCCCAGGTCGAGCGCGGCGCGCTCCGGGCCGAGCTGGGGATCCCCCAGGACGCGTTCGTGATCGCCGCGGTGGGACGCCTGGTCGAGATCAAGGACTTCGGCGCGCTGCTCACAGCCTTCGCGCGCCTCGCCCAGGACGACCCCTCGCTGGTGCTCCTGTTCGTGGGCGACGGCCCCGAGCGCGCGCGGCTCGAGGCCGCGGTCCCCGCCCCCCTCGCGGGCCGGGTGCGCTTCCTCGGCTGGCGCCGCGACCTCCCCCAGGTCTACGCCGACGCCGACCTCATGGCGCTCTCGAGCAAGAACGAGGGCACCCCGCTCACCATCGTCGAGGCCTTCGCCAGCGGCTGTCCCGTCGTCTCGACCGCGGTCGGCGGCGTGCCCGACATGTTCCGCCCGCTCCCGGTCGCCGCCGCCGCGCCGGGGGTCACGCTCTGCCGTGAGGGCGCGCTGGCGCGCAAGGGCGACCTCGACGCCCTGACCGCGGCCCTCGCCGCCGTGCGCCAGGGCGGGCGCGAGCGCAAGGCCATGCAGGCCGCCGCCCGCGAGGCCAGCGCGCGCTACGCCGCCCCGCGCCTGCTCGCCGACACCGCCGACCTCTACCGGCGCCTGTTGACGGAGGCCGGGCTCCCCGCCCCCGCGGCCCTGGACACGGCGCCCCCCGCCGCCGCGCTGCGCCAGCCTGCGTGAACGAGCTGCGCGCGCTGCAGGCCGAGTCCCCCGGGCTGTTCGCGCTGTTCGCGGGCCTGGGGGCCCTCGCGCTGGCGGTGGTCGCGACGGCGGCCATGCGCGGGATCGCCCGGCGCCTGGACTTCGTCTCGCGCCCGCGGGGCGAGCGCTGGTCGACGAAGGCCACCCCCATGGGCGGCGGCGTGGCGCTCATGGTCGCGATCGGCCCCGGGCTCTACGCGATCTCGCCGGACCTGCTCGTGGGCTGCCTGGCGGTGTTCCTCCTGGGGCTCGTGGACGACGCGCGCCCGCTCTCGCCGCCGGTGAAGCTCGTCATGCAGACCCTGGCCGCGTGCTGGATCGTGGCCGCCCCGCTCCAGGGCAGCGCGGCGACGGTCTTCGCCGGGCCGAGCGCGGTCGTGATCCCGATCACGATCGCCTGGTACGTGGGCGTCGCCAACTCGGTGAACTTCCTCGACAACATGGACGGGAGCGCCGCCGGCGTGACCGCGGTGATCGCCGCGTTCGTGGTCGCCTTCGCCTACGGCGGCCACGACCCCGCCCTGGTCACCGGCGCCGCGATCGCGCTCGGGAGCTGCGTCGGGTTCCTCGTGCACAACTTCCCCCCGGCGCGGATCTACATGGGCGACGCGGGGTCCCTGCTCCTGGGCTTCACCTTGGCTGGGCTCGCCGCGCACCTGCCCCTCGACCCTGAGACGCCCTGGCGCAACCTGGCGGTCCCGCTGCTGCTGCTGGGCGGCCCGCTCTCGGACACGACCCTGGTGTGGTTCACCCGCCGCGCGGCGCGGCGCCCCTTCCTCCAGGGTGGCCGCGACCACACCACCCACCGGCTCATGGCGCTCGGGCTCACCGAGCGGCGCACACTGCTGATCGTCTACGGCGTGGCCGCCGCGCTGTGCGGCGTAGCCCTGGCCGTGGCGCGAGGCGGGCTCGGGCTCGCGGTGCCGGTGCTCGTCCTGGGCGGGATCGGGAGCGTGCTGATCGGCCTGTTCCTGGGCGAGGTCAAGGTCTACCCCCCGGTGTCCGACGAGCTGGCGCCGCCGCGGCGCGGGAGCGCCGCGGTGCTCTACGCGGCGGAGCTCGCGGTCGACGTGGCCCTGCTCAGCGCGGCCTGGATCGCCGCCTTCGCGATCCGCTTCGAGGACGCGGACCTGCCCTTCTACCTCACGAGTGTGGCGCTCCCCGCGCTGCCCCTGGTGATCGGGGCCAAGGTCCTCGCGCTGCTCTGGTTCGACCTCTACCGCGGCTTCTGGCGCACGATCCGCTTCAAGGACGTGACCGCGATCGTCTACGCCCTGACCCTGGGCACCCTGCTGGTCGTGGTCGTGGCGACCCTCGCCCAGCGCTTCGAGAACTACAGCCGCGCGGTGTTCGCCTTCGACTGGTTCCTGAGCCTGGCCGGCGTGCTCGGCAGCCGCTCGGCGTTCCGCTTCTTCCGCGACTCGCTGCGGGGCTGGGCGCGCACCTCGCGCACCCTCGCGCTGTGGGCGCCCGCCGGCTTCGCGCCCCTGGTCGAGGTCGGCGCCGCGGCGGAGCTGCGCGAGCTCGACCTGCCGGCGGACGTCGGCGCCGAGGCGCTGCTCGCGGCGGTGGACAAGGCCGACGCGGTGCTGATCGGCTACCGCCTGCCCGACGACGACCCCCGGCTGACCGCCCTGCGCCAGGCCGGCGTCGAGCTGAGGCCCCTGAGCCTCGAGTTCGACCCGCTCTAAACGCTCGAGCTGACGGGAGCAAGCGTCGGCCTCCTGCTCAACGTCAACACCTCACCTCTGAGGAAGGGCATTCGGCGCGTGGTCAACGGCTTCCCCTCCGCCGAATGCCCGCACGAGTCCGCTCCAACCAGACTCTGAACCGCCGCCGAGGTAGCCCCCACGCGGCTCTGCGCTCCTCCGCGCCTCAGCGCCTCTGCGTCGAACCTCTTGGTGCCGCCCGCCCGCGCCGACGTGCGCGATTCTGAGTCGTCGAGGACAGCGCCCACGTCTCGACAGGCCACCGAATCGCGCCTTCCGGTGGTCCCTTCTGCGGCCCCGTCGGCGAGGTCGCGCTGCCGCCGCGCGCCCCGCAAACGCCTACCGCACAGCGCCTTGCGACCGCCCCGCAGGAAGTCCAATCCGCTCCGCGGGGGGCCGCGTATAAGGGAGCAGAACGTTCAACGTCCGACCGAGGAGCACGGATCCCAGTGAACGCGACCCCCTCGGACTCGGGCCGTTGGCGGCACCGTCGACAGACGTCGGCGGACGAGGCCGAGGTCGTGCGTCGCGTCCTCGCCGGAGACCGTGAGGCCTTTCGCTTGATCGTGCTGCGCTATCAGTCGACCCTCGCCGGCCTGGTGTTCCGCCACACCGGCGACGCCCACGCCTGCGAGGACCTGGTGCAGGAGACCTTCCTCCGCGCCTACCGCGCGCTGGGCAGCTTCGACCCGCGCTACCGGCTCTCGACCTGGCTGGCGCGGATCGCGCTCAACGCCGCCCGCGACCACGGCCGGCGGCGCCAGGTGCGCGAGGCGACGCCCGTCGCCCACGACGTCGAGCCGGCGGCCGCGCCAGACCCGAGCACCCCCACCCCGGCCGCCCAGGCCGCGACCAAGGAGCTCCAGCACCAGGTGGGCGCGGCCCTGGCCGAGCTCCCCGAGCCCCAGCGCGAGGTGATCGTGCTCGGGGTCTACGGCGGCTACACCCAGCGCGAGGTGGCCGACGTGCTCGAGCTGCCCCTGGGCACCGTCAAGACCCGGCAGCGCACGGCCCTCGGCAAGCTGCGCCAGCTCGTCGCCCCCCAGGGAGGACTCGCGTGAGGAGCAAGGAGGAGATCGAAGCCCTGTTGCTGGAGGTGCTGCCCGCGCTCCCCGCGGAGCTCCTCGCCGACGGCGAGGCCCTGCGCGAGCAGCTGGGCGCCTTCCCCTCGAGCGGCGAGCTGGTCGACGAGCTCGCGAGCACCCTGAGCCTGCTCCACGAGCACGCGCCGCCGGTGCCCGAGCTGTCCCTCGACTTCGCGGACAAGGTCATGGCCGCGCTGCCGCCAGCGCCCCAGGCGGCGACCCCGCCGCGCGGCGGACGCTTCGAGGGCTGGGTGCTGCGCGCCGCCGCGGCCGCCGCGTGCTTCGCTCTGGGGGTGGGCTACGCCCGCTGGCAGCCGACGCCCGACGCCACGCCCTCGGCCCAGCAGCAGCCCGCGCCGGCGCAGGCCCCGAGCGCGCCGCCGCAGGCGCCCACCCAGGAGCCGCCGCTCCGGGGCTGGGAGCTGGCCCGCGAGCCTCAGACCACGCCGCCGCCGGTGACCTACGTCGACACCCGCGCGCTCGGCGACTACGCCACCCGCGCGCGGCACGTGCTCGAGACCCTCGACCGCCTGGGCGGGGAGGCCGACCCCCGCGCCCTGCACGAGGTGCTGGTCGCGGTCGAGGCCAACGAGCTCGTGCTCCGCGGCGAGGTGCTCCTGGCCGAGCTCGAGGTCGACCCCCAGCGCCCGCAGGAGCTCTCGCGCCTGATCCACGGGACGCAGCTCGTGCTGCGCCGGGTGCGCAACGCCCGCGGCCCCGCGGCCTCGACCGTCGTCAACACCGTCCGTGACGAGGTGCGCGCCACCGGGCTCCTCGACGCCTACGAGACCCTGCTCGCCGCGCCCAGCGGCGAGCAGACCCCGCCCCCGATCCAGTCCACCGGTCCGCTGTAGCGGACCTCCGGGCCGGCGCGCCGCGCGCCGCCCGTTCACCCTCCACCCTCGAACCGAGGCACTGTCATGCACCGCTACGCCCCCTCCCTGCTCGCGCTGATCGTCGGCGTGGGCTTCGCCCAGGACCCCGCTCCCCCGCCGCCCCCGCCGCCGCCCCCCGGCGACGTCGAGGCCCCTGCGCCGCCGGCGCCGCCCTCGGAGGAGGCCCTCGAGCTCTACCGCCAGGCCTCGCTCAAGCTGCACGAGGAGCGCTTCGCCGAGGCCCGCGAGCTGTGGGACGCGCTGGCGACCGGGTTCCCCGACCAGGCCCTGAGCGGCGAGGCGCGCTACTGGCGCGCGCGCTGCCTGGAGCACCTGGGTCAGTTCGACCGCGCGCGGCACGCCTACCGCGCGATCGTGGCCGAGCCCCACAACACGTGGATCCAGGACGCCAAGGAAGGCCTGGCGCGCCTGGACCACGGCCCGGGCGTCTACCGCGTGGTGCGGCTCGACGGCACGCCGCTCTCCGGGCGCCTGCACGGGCTCGACCCCGAGGTCGTGCAGGTGTGGGTCCAGGGGCAGCCGACCCCCGAGCGCGTGCGCTGGACCGAGCTCAAGGAGGTCACCCCCGTGGCCGAGCCCGGTGTGACCCGGGTGATCCTCGCCAGCGGCGACTGCCTCACCGGCACGATCGTGCGCGCCACCCCTGCGACCGTCGAGCTGCGCACCTCGCCCCTGGGGACCGTCGAGCTGCCCCACGCCGTGGTGCTCGGGATCGACGCGGGCGCCGCCTACCTCACGGTCCTCGACGGTGAGGTCGGCGCCGCCCTCGCCTTCGACGGCGGCGAGGAGCAGGTCGAGGAGCTCGTGACCCCCGACGGCAAGCGCGTCGTGATCACCAAGCGCAAGGGCGGCGCCCGGGTCGACGTCGACGTCGACGTCGACGCCCGGGGCCAAGGCGACGTCCAGGTGATCGAGACCAAGGACGGCAAGCGGATCGTAGTCGAGGAGCACGCCGAGACCACGCGCGCCAAGGCCGGCGAGGACGAAGGTGTCGAGGAGTTCGTCACCCCCGACGGCAAGCACGTCGTGATCACCAAGCGCGCCCAGCCTGGCGGCGAGGGCGGCGACGTCCAGGTGATCGAGACCAAGGACGGCAAGCGGATCGTGATCGAGACGCACGTCGAGACCGCGCGCGCCAAGGCCGGCGAGAGCGAAGGTGTCGAGGAGTTCGTCACCCCCGACGGCAAGCGCGTCGTGATCAGGAAGCGGATCGAGGGGGCTCCTCACGAGCACCGCTGGATCGAGGGCGGCGCCGACGAGGAGCGCGAGGACGTGATCGTGACCCCCGACGGCAAGCGCGTCGTGATCAAGGAGCGCGTGCGCGACGGCCAGCGCACGGCCGAGGTGCTGGTGCTCGGCGGCGGCGAGCACGAGCGCCCGGGCGTCGTGTTCGTGCCCGGCGACGACGACCAGGACCACGTCATGGTCCTGCGCCAGGGCGACGGCGAGCGCGCCCGGCGCCTGGTGCTGCGCCAGGCCCACGACGGCGAGAAGCCGGCCAAGGTCCGCGCGATCATGGTCATGGGCGACGACGAGGAGCAGGCCGAAGGGGAGCAGCGCTTCGAGTTCGAGTTCGACGGCGTGGACCTGGAGCGCCTGCACGAGCACGACGCCCTGCGCGACCTCCCCAAGCAGCTGCGCGAGCACCTGCACCGCGCGCTGAAGGAGAGCGGGCGCAAGGTCGACCCGGCGCGGGTCGAGGAGGCGCTGCGCGACATGGAGCGCGCGCTGCGCGACCTGCCCGAGGTCGAGCGCGCGCCCCAGCTCGACCGCACCAAGCGGATCTACGAGTTCCGCGGCAAGCCCTCGACCCTGACCCTGCGCGCGCGCGCCTTCGGCACCGCGCCGCACCCGCCCCACGCCGGCGGCGACGTCTGGTTCGGGCGCACGAGCCCCGGCGGGAACGTGTTCTTCGGCGCCACCAGCCGCGGCGACAAGGACCGGGTGTTCCTCGAGAACGGCGACGTGCTCTCGGGAGAGGTTCGCTCGGTCGACGGGGAGAGCGTGCGCCTGGAGGCGAGCTTCGGCTCCTGCACGATCAAGCGCTCCCAGGTCGCGCGGATCGAGTTCAAGCAGCGCGCCTCGAGCGCCAAGGTCGCGCCGGCGGCGCCCGCCGTGCCCCGGGTGCGGACCGTCGCGCCCCGCGCCCCCGCGGCGCCCAGCGCCCCCCAGGGGTTCCTGGGGATCCGCTACGAGGCCGCCGACGGCGGGATCCGGATCACCGGCGTGATCGAGGGCTCGACCGCCGCCGGGCTGCTCATGGAGGGCGACGTGCTCCAGCGCGCGAACGGCAGGCGCCTGGGCTCGGGGGACGACCTGCGCGAGGTCCTCGGCGGGCTAAAGCCCGGGGACTCGATCTCCCTCGAGGGGACCCGCAGCGGCGGGACGTTCCAGATCCAGACCCAGCTCAAGGCCCGCCCCACGGGCAAGGACAAGGACTCGTCCTTCACCCCCAGCGGCTCGCGCTCGTTCTAAGCCCAAAGTCAGCGGCGGTCGCGGCGGGAGGCGTTGCCTCCCGCCGCGGTCGTTCCGGACGAACGCTCGGAGACCGCGCCCGCGCTATAGTTCAGCGCGCAGGGAGGTCCCATGGCTGATTCCTCAGGCTCGTCCCGGCCGCTGCAGCGGATCGCCGAGGGCGTCGAGCTCACCAAGCGCATGCTGGCCCACGCCGAGTCCCTGGCGGAGGAGACCGTGGCGGCGGCGGTGTTCGTCTACACCGACGCGCTCAAGGAGACCGCCTGGGATCCGCCGGCGCACCTCAAGGGCCGCGTGATCTACGCCACCCGCAGCGAGGAAGAGCGCGTGGCGCTGGTCGACGACCAGAAGCAGGCGATCAAGGTCCCCAGCGTGGACCTGACCCGCATGGGGCAGGTCAAGGTCGCGGTGTTCCTCGCGCTCTCCCAGGGCCTGGTGCAGGGCGGCGACCGCGTGGTGTGCCTGGCCGGCGCGCGCGAGGCGGGCTCCTTGGACATGGTCCTGGTCATGGAGATCGGGCGCGAGTTCGACGTGTTCAGCGGGGGCGGCGACGCCGACCCGCTCTCGTCGTCGGAGGGCGAGCCGATCAGCGACGTGTCCCCCGAGGTCCTGGCCCGGGTGGTCGAGGTCGCGGCGGACCTGGGGAGCGAGGGCCGCGAGGGCAAGGCGGTGGGCGCCCTGTTCGTGGTCGGCGACAGCGAGAAGGTCGTGCCCCTCACCCGGCAGCGGATCCTGAACCCGTTCCACGGCTACCCCGAGGACAAGCGCAACGTGCTCGATATACAGCTCGAGGAGACGATCAAGGAGCTGGCCACCGTCGACGGCGCGTTCGTGATCCGCGGCGACGGGGTCGTGCTCTCCTCGGGGACCTACCTCAAGACGACCTCGGTGCCCGAGGACAGCCTCCCGCGCGGCCTCGGCGCGCGGCACCAGGCCGCCGCGGCGATCACCTCCGTCACCCACTGCTTCGCGGTCACCGTCAGCCAGTCCACGGGGACGGTGACCGTGTTCCGCCGCGGGCGGATCGTGACCGAGATCGAGAAGCCCACGAAGTCCCGGCAGGGGTAAGAGGCGGGGGCGCCCCGACCCGGTGCGCGGGACCGCTCCGGCGGCCCTGCGGGCAGGGGCGAAGCCGCGCCGGCAGGGCGCCTGCCTCACTTCCCGACCCGGGGAGAGGCCGCCGCCAGGGCGGAGCCTTGGCGTTCTTGGCGTCCTTGGCGGTTCCGTTCTTCTTCCGGCTCGGGAGCGAAACGTGGTGTACCAACGGCCTCACGGGCACGGGCAGCTCCGCGAATGCGGAGTCGTCCTCGCCGGCGCTGCGCCCCTACGGGAGGAGGCGGCACGAGGCCGCCTCCTTGGGTCCACTCAGAGCCAGGGGCGCCCTACCGCTTGCGCTCGCCGCCGGGGGCCGGGGCCTCCTCGTCGCCTTCACCGTCTTCGGTGGCGGAGGTGGGGAGCGGGCGCAGCTCCTTGACGAAGGGCAGGCTCTCGCGGCTGACGAGGGCCATCATGCGGATCTTGCCGCGCCCGAGCTTCTTGTGCTTGTCGGGGGTGTGCTCGCTGTCGATCAGCCACAGCGAGGCGTTGGGGTCCTCGGCGTCGCGGCGGCCGTTGCTCTTCTTGACCGCCCCGGGGAGCACCACCCGCGCGCGGAAGCGCATGGCCGCGCGGGCCTCCTTGGTGATCTCGCGGATCTTGGTCTCGATCGGGTCGTCGCTCGGCGCCTCGTCGTCGAGCTCGTCGGCGGGGATCGCGTCGGTGGTGTCGAAGCTGTAGACCACGCGCACCATGCCGTTGCCCTCGTCGTAGAACAGGATCCGGCGGTCGTCGCCGAAGCCCTCGATCTCGTTCAGGGCCTCGAGGTTCGCGAAGTCGAGGTTGATCTGGACCCGGGTCTTGCGGCCCTTGGTCTCGAGCTTGATCTCCTTGATCGTGATCCCCTCGACCTCGAGGCCCTCGCGGATCTCCTCCTCGGTGGGGCCGGCGAAGTCCTCCTCGTTGGGGGCCTCGCCCAGGGCCTTGCTGACCTTCTCCAGGTAGCCGAGGTCGATCGTGAAGTCGAGGTTCAAGGACCCGCTGCCGTCGGCCTTGAGGGTGAGCTCTTCCTTGTAGTCCAAACAGCCGGTCAGCGAGAGCACCAGGGCGACCAGGCCGATCCACACGCAGCGCGCTACCATGAAACCTCCTCCGAGGATCTCGAGCCGACGACAGGGGCCGGCCGTGCATTCGAGTGTATCCGAATCCCCGGGGCGCAAGCCCTGGGTCGCGGTGGTTCTCCTGGGCGCCTGCGCGCTGCTCGAGCTGGGCGCGGCGGCGTGGATCCTGCTCCTCGGCCAGCGCGGCTCCTGCCCCCTGGCGGGCGGGGGCTTCTCCTGCGCTGCGCTGATCCGCCCCCGGCTGAGCGAACTCCTGGGGCCCTGAGCCTGGCGCACCTGGCGATCGCCGGGGCCTCGCGAGCCTGGCCCTGACCCAGCTCTTCGCGCTCGCCCCGCTCAAGGGGCCGCTGGCCCGCTGGGGCCCCGCGCTGCTGGCCGCCGCCGCGGGGTTCGCCCTCGGGGTCCAGCCCGGGTCCTGGGCTGCCGTGGGCGCGCTGTGCCCCCTGTGCCTGCTCGTGGCGCTGGGCGCCGCGGGCGCGGCCCTCGCCGCGAGCGCGGCGGCCTGGCGCGGCGACCGCGCGTCCCTGCGCCGTCCCGCGCTGGCGTGCGCCCTGGCGTTGGCGGTCACGGCGCCGGTGGCCACCTTGCGCGGACGCGCGATCGCCAGCGAGGACGCTCAGCGCCGGGCCGCGGTCCTCGCGGCCGGCGACCCCGCCCACGGGCCGGGGCTGCTCCTGGTGGTCAAGCCCGGCTGCCCCTACTGCGAGGCGCTGATCCTGGACACCCTGGGCGACCCCCGGGCGCTGGAGCGCCTCGAGCGCAGCGGTGGCGTGTCCCTGGTCGAGCCCGGCGACCCGCGGCTCGAGGGGATCGAGCTCGAGGGCACGCCGACCCTGCTCGCGCCCGGGCGCCCCGCGCTGAGCGGGAGGGTCGACGTCGACGAGCTCCTGGCTTGGTTGGACGGCTAACGCCGGCGCCAACGGCCGCCGCCGCCGCCCATGCTCAAGCGCCCCTGCATGACCGCCTGGGTCACGGCGGTGATCACCTGGCCCTCCGGGGCGTCGATCACGATCCCGATCCCGTCGCGCACCCCACCGGGCAGCCGCTGCACCGAGCGCCGGTAGGCCTCGGGCAGATCCTGCTTGACCTTCCGGAGCTGCTGAGCGCCTTCCTCGGCCAGGGCCTCGGGGGTCACCCCCTCGGGCAGCTCGACCTTCGCGCCCATCATGCCCCCCATGCGCGCGAAGACCCCCACGAACACCCGCTGCAGGCCGAGGTAGAACAGCGGCTCGCCGGCCTCGGGGTAGTGCTGGCGCGCCAGGGCCAGCACACGCCCAGCCTCCTCGTGCTGGTTGGCGAACATGAGGATCCCCGAGGTGGAGATCATGGCGTCCAGGAGCGGCGGGTTGCCCACGCGCAGCACCTGCTCGAACTGATCCAGCGCCCCCTGCGGCGCCCGCTCGCGCCCCTGAGCCAGGCCCTTGGCGTAGATCAGGAACACGTTGTCCGGCTGATCGGCCTCCACGGCGCTCAGCCAGTCGCGGGCGTGGCCGCCCTCCTCGCCGTAGTAGACGAGCACCGCGCCGTAGAGCTGGGCCGGCAGCCAGTCGGGGAAGGCGGTGACCACCGCCCGCGCGCCGTCCTGGGCCCCGCCGATCTGCCCCTGGGAGAACAGCGAGAGGCAGCGCGCGAGCTGGGCCTCGCGGCTGTCGGGCCAGCGCTTGGAGAGGGCGTCCGCGGTCTGCTGCGCGTCCGCGTGACGCTCGAGGAAGAGCTGGCTGATCGCGAGGTTCAACCGCCCGCCGCGCTCGACCTCCGGGGGCAGCCGCAGCTCGCCCAGGAGCTCCTGCGCCCGCGCCTCGGCCTCGCGCAGTTGACAGCGACGCAGGGCGAGCTCGACGCCGGCGAGCTTGACGTGGAGCAGCGCCGACGGGGGCGAGGTCGCCTCGATCGTCTTCAGCGAGTCAATGAGCTGAGCGTAGTCCACACCGCGGCTCGCCTCCCGGGACATGGACTGCAGGCTCTGGCGCACCTCGAGCAAGGCGCGCCCCTCGCGCACCTGCTCGCCGAGCTCCGCCGCCAGCGCGTAGCCGGGCCAGGCCTCGAGGGCCTTGAGCCGCGTCTCGGCCTGGGGGATCCGGCTGGTGCTGCCGAGCTCGAGCTGCGCGAGGTAGGTCGCGCCGAGCTCGGCGACGACCTCGCCCACCGCGTCTTCGCGCTGGTAGACCTCGGCCAGGGCCAGGGCCTCGCTCAACGCCGCCGGCACGCCGTCCCAGGAGCCTAGCCGCGCCTCCTCCCGAGCCTGGACCAGGGCCCGGTCCAGCGCCGCGAGCTGACGCTGGCGGTGCTGCTCGGCCTGGTGCGCGGAGTAGAGCAGCGCTCCGCCGACCCCCAGCGCCAGGAGCAGCACGCCGCCGCCGACCAGGAGCGGGAGCCGCGAGCGTCCGGGCCGCGACGGCGCGACGGCGCTGCGTCGCCGCGAGACCCGCGCGCGCTCGGGGGGCGCGCTGGCCCCGGCCATGTAGTCCGCGAGGGCGGCCTCGAACTCCCCGCCGTCGCGGTAGCGGTCGCCGCGCTCCTTGGCCAGCGCCTTGAGCACGATCGCCTCGAGGGCCGGGTCGATCGCGGGGTTGATCGAGCGCGGCGGCGTGGGCCGACCGTCGAGGACCAGGGTCGCGAGCTCGATGGTGGTCGGCGCCTCGTAGGGGCGCTTGCCGCAGAGCAGCTCGTAGAGGATCACCCCCAGGGCGTAGACGTCGGCGCGCACGTCGGCGCGCTCGCCCATGAGCTGCTCCGGCGCCATGTAGATCGGGGTCCCGATCAGGTCGCCGGTGCGGCTGAGGGTCTGTCCCTTGGAGGAGGTGTCCCGCGCCAGGCCGAAGTCGGTGACCTTCGGTCGCCCGTCGGGGTCGGCGAGCATGATGTTCGAGGGCTTGAAGTCGCGGTGCACCACGCCGCGCTGGTGCGCGACCTTCTGCACCCGGGCCAGCTCGCGGGCCAGCTCCACCGCCTCGGCCACCGAGTAGGGCCGCTCGCGCATGCGCTGCTTGAGGGTCTGCCCGGCGCAGTAGTCCATGACGTAGTAGCAGTGCTGCCCGTCCTGTCCCACGTCCAACGCGCTGACCACGCCAGGGTCGTTGAGCTTGCTCGCGAGGTCGGCCTCGCGGAAGAAGCGCGCCACGGCCTCGCTGTTGCCGAGCATGTCCTGACGCAGGACCTTGACCGCGAAGTCACGGCTCAGGCCCTGGCGCCGCGCGAGGAACACGTGCCCGCACGCGCCGCGCCCCAGCTCCCGCCCCAAGAGGTAGCCGCCAATGCTCGAGCCCGCGCGGATCACGGTGTGGGCGCGAGGCATGTGGGAGCCGCCCGAGTTCTCGACGCCGGTCTCCCCCTGGGGGTACCCGGCGGTCTGCCCGTTCGCCGAGGGGTAGCCCTGGCTTGCGCCAGGGAAGGACCCGGTCTGAGGCCGAGCGCTGGGGTAGGACCCCGTCCCCTGGCGCCCCGCCGGCGGGAACGAGCCCGTGGCCGGGGGGACGTGGCTCGCGCTCGCCGCGCGCCCGCCCGCCGGGAAGGCCCCGGTCGTGGGGCGCACCAGGCTCGAGCCCGAGCGCGGGAGCCGCGCCGAGGGCGCCCGTCCGGGCGCGAGGGAGGCTTGCCCGCACTTCGGGCAGCGCAGGTCCGGGGGGAGGTGCGCGACCTGGTTGGCCGCGCAGGCGAACCCGCAGGCCCGGCAGCCGAAGGGCGTGCCCCCGAAGCTGCGCTGCAGCTCCTGCACCGCGAGCCCCCGCGCCTCGAGCAACTGCACAGCGGAGCCCTGCCCCTGCTGGTGCAGCGACTCCATGTGCTGTCCGTCCGTGGGCGAGAGCAGCCCTCGCGAGACCGCGAGCCTCACGAGCGCTACGTCGACGGGGTTGGGCAAGGGGCTCCTCGGGCGCTAAGACCCTCCAGAGGATAGCAGCGCCCGACAAGGCGAGCACGCGGCCATCGCCACCTTCAACCCCCTGCGCCGCAGGGGGTTGCCCTCCCCGCCCGGGCCCAGACCACGGTCGCGCGCCGTTCGCCGGGAGAGGAACCGGGGAGACCACGGAAGTCCCGCCAGGGGCAGGAGTGGCGAATGCGCAGCCGCCAGCGAAGCGGGCGGCGAGACCCCCTAGAACGACAGCTGGGCGCCCACGATCACCATGCCCAGGGCGCCGTTGCGCCGGGCGTCGCGCTGGACGAGGTAGCCCTTGCCCGGGAACAGCACGCTCCCGCGGGCGAAGGTCTTGAACCCCGGCGCGATCGTGTAGCCCACGTTGAGGTCGATCTCGAAGCCCAGGTCGCGGGCGTCGTCGTTGAAGCGGTTCACGTTCTGGCTCACGTCGCGATCCGACGTGTACCAGGCGTAGAGGAACACCGCCTCCAGGTCGAGGCCCTCGAGCGGCGAGGTGCGCAGCTTGAGCGTGGTGTGCGCGGTCCCCGAGAGGTTCGACCCGGTGACGTTCAGCCCGCCGAAGTTGGAGTAGACGATCCCCGAGGCGCCGTAGAAGGGCGCGATCGTGGGGAAGCTCTCGTCGGTGGTCGCGCGGTCGGGGTCACGTCCGGAGGCCCAGGCGAAGATCGCCTCCACGGTGAAGAAGGGGAGCGAGAGCGTGAGCCGGTTGTCGATCGCGAACCCGCGCAGGTCGACGCCGGGGCTCCCGGTCTGGGTGCGCTTGCCCTCGGCGTAGATCGCGGTGCTGCTCAGCCGCGCCGGCCCGATGCGGAACGCCGCGTTCACCCCGCCCCAGTAGGTGTCGCGCTCGGTGTTGGCGGCGTTCGGGCTGTCGAGGGTGTTGTCTATGTCCGCGATCGCGAACGCCTCGAGGTCGAGCACGTTCAGCGGGTGGCTGCGCACACCGCCCAGGAAGATCGTGCGGTCGTTGTAGTCGTTGTCCGGGATCCCGTCGCCGTCGAGGTCGACCCGCGAGTTCTCTACGGCCTTGATCATGTCCGCGTAGAGCTCGGTCCCGGTGCCCAGGAGCTCGACCTCCCCGTGGATCCCGGCCACGTCGTCACTGAGCACGAGCCCCAGCGGGTCGCTCTCCCGGGGGTAGAGCCCGGCGCGGACCTTGAAGCTGTAGCGGGTGGGGTGCCACTCCAGGTAGAGGTTCTTGTTCTCGAACACCACCCCGTCGGTGCCCAGCGCGCCGCCCTGGTTCTTCACGCCGAAGGTGATGTCACCGACCTCGATCGCGAGGTGCGCCGAGACCTCCTCGTAGGCGGTGACCCGGAGCTGCAGGCGCAGGCGGGTGTCGAGGAAGTTCTGGGTCGAGTCGATGTCGTCCCTGCCCGCGAGCTGCAGCGAGAGCCGGGTGGTGGGGTCGAGGTCGCGATCGAGGGTGTCGCTCGCGATCGAGAACCCGCGCACACGCAAGGACCCGCTGGCGGAGTAGTCCAGGCTCTCGTTGTCGTCGGCCAGGGCCAGCCCGGCCGCGAACAGCGCCGCCCAGGCAGCGGTCCAGCGCGTCATTCATTCCCCCCTTGCTCGAGCGCGGCCTCTTCCAGCCACGCGTTGTCGACGAAGTGCTTGCGGTAGAGCCGATCCACGGTCCCGTCGAGCCGGACCTCGTCGACGTAGGCGTCGAGGAAGCGCAGGAACTCGAGGTCCCCCTTGCGCAGCGCGATCGAGATCGGCTCCTGGGTCACGGGCTCGAGCAGCGCGGCGAAGCGCCCGGCCTGGCTGCGGTGGATCGCGGTCCAGGCGCGAATGTAGGGCGCGTCGTGGACCAGGGCGCTGACCTTGCCGTCGATCAGCGCCTGGCTCGCGCCGGCGACCGAGGGGTAGGTCTGGATCACGGCGGCGGGGAAGCTGTCGCGGGCGATCCGCTCGGGGCGCGTGCCCCCGGTCACCCCGATCCGCAGCCCGGGGATCTCGGCCAGGTCGTAGTAGCTCTCGAAGGCGTTGCGGCGACGCTCCTCGTCGGTGCCCCGGCTGCCCTCCACCAGGCGCCGCTCCACCAGCGCGCCCTGGCTCACGATCAGATACGGCGCGGAGAAGTTGACCTGAGCCGCGCGGAAGACGGTGCGGGTCAGACCGGCCAGGGCCAGGTCGATCGTGCCGTCGTTGAGCGCCTGGGGGATCTCCCCCGAGCGCATGCCGCGGAACTCGACCGCGACCCCCAGGGTCTGGCCCAGGTGCTGGGCCAGCTCGACGTCGAACCCGACCCAGCCCGTGGGGTTGCCCGGCTGGGCCGGAGCGCCGAAGGGCGGGTAGTTGCGGCTCACGGCCACGATCAGCGGTCCGCCGCGACGGACCTTGGCCCAGTAGGGAGAGTCGACGCCCGGGGCGATCTGCGAGCTGTCGATCGCCACGATCGACAGCGAGTGGCCCGGGTCGGTGCCCCCGTCGGGCGGAGCCGGGTCGAGCTCGGGGCGCACGAACAAGGAGCAGCCCGCCGTGAGGGCGAGGACGGCCAGGAGGGGGACGGTGCGAGGCACGGCGCTCCCTTCGTTGGGGTTGGGCCCGATCTGGGCGCTAAAGAGGCGCAGTGTAAGGAATAGGAGTGACGCCCCCGCGCGGCCCCCCAGACCCTGGCCGAATCGCTTCCCGCGGCGGCCGTCCTACCCACGTGGCGGCCGGGCCACGCGCGGAGGAGGGATCGTGGACAGGATCGGGATCGTGGCGCTGGCTGGGGTGCTGGGGGCCGCCTGGGCTCAGGCGGGGGTCGTGCTCCAGGTGGAGCAGAACGGAGTGTTCGGCGGCGGCGCGACCCGCGACGTGGAGGTCGCCGCGGAGGGGTCGCGGCTGCGCCTGAGCGACGCCGCGACCCGCCGGGTGACCTTCGTCGACCGCGGGACCCGGGAGGTGCTCGAGGTCGACCTCCCTACCCGCCGCGCGGTCGCGCGCCCCTTCGCCGCCTACTCCCACGTCCGCGAGGAGCGCGCGGAGCGCCGGGCCGCGCAGCTCGAGCGCGCTCGGGCGCGGCGGGCGGAGGCGGACGACGCCGAGCGCGCGGAGCTCGACCGCGGGCTGCGCGAGCTGGGCCTGCGCCTCGACGGCAGCGAGGAGCTGCGCGTCGAGCGCGGCGCCCCCGAGCTCAGGCACCTGCTCCTCGGCCCCTTGCCGCAGCCCGTGCCCGTGGTCCCGCTCACGGTGTGGCTGAACGAGGCCACGGAGCCCGTGGCCCGGCTGTGGGTGGCCGAGCACCTCGCCCTGGCCGTCGACCCGCTGGCGTTCTACCTCGAGCTGGGGGTGCTCCCAGGGCCCCTGTCCGCGGTCCTGGGCGGGCTCGAGGGCACCGTCGTCGCGGGGGAGCTCGTGCTCGACGACGGCGCGCTCAAGAAGCGCGTGCGCTTCCGGGTGGTGCAGGTGCGCGAGGGCGTGGCGCTCGGCGACCTGCCCCCGCCGTCCGGGCTGACCCGGGTCGCGAGCCTCGACCCGCCCCAGGACGCGGCGCCCGCCCGCGCCTGCGCCCAGTGCGGGGGGCCGTTGAACGCCGAGCAGGTGACCCTCAGCGGGATCCCGTTCTGCTCACGGGCCCACCGCGCGGCCTACGCCCGCGCGCACGCGGGCGGACGCCACTAGCGGCCGGGCTGCGCCGCCGGCTCGCCAGTGCCGCGGGGGTCGGAGGTCGCCGTGCGGGTGGTGTGCCCGCCCTCGTAGTGGACCTCGACGGCCTGGGCGTTGCCCAGCACCTTCTGCCCGTGGAGCACCACGTGACCGCGCTCGGCGAGCTCCTGGCACACCTCGAGGCTGATCCCGCGGTCGGCCCACACCTGGTCGGGACGCCACTGGTGGTGGATCCGGGGCGCCGCGACGGCCTCGTCGACGGACTTGTGGAAGTCGACCAGGTTCACGATCACCTGGAGCACGGTGGTAATGATCCGCGAGCCGCCGGGAGAGCCGACCACCGCCCGCAGGCGCCCCTCGGGGTCGACCAGGATCGTGGGGGTCATGCTCGAGAGCGGACGCCGGCCGGCCTTGACCTCGTTGGCCTCGCTCTGGATCAGGCCAAAGAAGTTCGGCCGCCCGGGGAGCGTGGCGAAGTCGTCCATCTCGTTGTTGAGCAGGATCCCGGTGCCCTCGACCACGAACTTCGAGCCGAGCCCGGTGTTGATCGTCTGCGTCGAGGCCACGGCGTTGCCGGCGTCGTCGACGATCGAGAGGTGGGTGGTGTGGTCGCCCTCGTGGATCTGGACGCTGGGCCCGAAGGCGTCGCTCGAGCTCGCGTGCTGCAGGTCGAGGCTCTTGCCCAGGGCCTCGATCCGCTGGGGCGAGACCAGCCGCTCGACCTCGCTGCGGGTGGTATCCCCCCCCATGTATTCGGCGCGGTCGGCGTAGGCGCGGCGCATGCTCTCGATCAGCAGGTGCAGGTGGTCGGCGCCCAGCCACTCCATGTGACCCAGCTCGTAGGGCTCGAGCAGCTCGAGCATTTGCACGAGGTGCACGCCGCCCGAGGACGGCGGCGGCATGGAGACCACGGTGTAGCCGCGGTAGTCGCCCTGGACGGGCTCCGGGTGCCCGACGTCGTAGGCGGCGAGGTCCTCGCGGGTGATCCAGCCGCCGGTGCTGCGCTCGATCGCGGCCGCGATGTACCCGGTGTAGAAGGCGCGCGGGTCCTGCGCGATCGCCTCGAGGGTGCGCGCGAGGTCCTCCTGATACAGGCGCTCACCGGCCTGGGGAGGCTGCCCGTCGTGGGGGAGGAACACCCGGGCGCTGGAGGGGAAGCGCGCGAGGTCGCCGGCCTTGGCGGCCAGCTCCTGGGCGAGCTGCTCACGGACCACGAACCCGCCGCCGGTGGGGGTGCGCTGCGCGACCTCGATCCCGTAGCGCACGAGGGTGCGCCAGTCGGTCTTGCCGCGGAAGGCCTCGGGGTCCTGCGGGTAGCTGCCCTTGGTCTGATAGAGGTCGTAGAGCATGGCCACGAGCCCGGGGACGCCTGCCGCGCGCGGACCGAGCAGCGAAGGCTGCCCAGGGAGCGCCTCGCCGTCGGCGTCGAGGTAGCTGTCGCGCCGCGCTCCCGCGGGCGCCTGCTCGCGCCCGTCGATCGCGCCGTTCACGCCGTCGGCGTCGCGCCACACCACGAAGCCGCCGCCGCCGATCCCGGTCGAGTGCGGGCGCACCACCGAGACCACGAAGCTCGCCGCGATCAGCGCGTCGTAGGCGTTGCCGCCCTTGGCGAGGACGGTGGCCGCCGCGCGCGAGGCCTCCTGCGCCGCGGTCGCGGCCACGCCGTGCTCACCCTCGACGGTGCGCTCGTAGTGCCCGACCTCGGCCTCGACCTCCACCGCCGCGCCGTGCGGGTCCCCGTGGGCGGCGGGCTCGCCGCCGCCGAACAAGAGCCCGACCGCGGTGGCGACGATCCCCGAGAGGCCGATCAGGACCATGATCACGGCGACGCCCGCCGCGAGCATGACCGGGCCTTCGGCGCGCTCGTTGAGGGTGCCGGTCGCGTGAGGGGTGGCGTGATCCGTGGCGTGGGCCATGACGTCCTCCAGGAAAGAGGCGGGATTGTACGCCGCGGTTTGGAGAATTCGAGGCCGATCGTCGCCCGGGGATCCAGACGCGACCACGAGTTATCCACCGCCGAGCACTCCCGGCGTGGGTGAAGCCTGCGCTCCCTGCCTTCCTGCCTTCAGCCGCAGCCGCGACGGGTGCTTCGAAGGTCAAAGCTCAGATCCGGCGCACCCAGGTTTCATCCCACCTCCCTCCGACCCGCTCCACCCAGAATCCGACCCTGGGGCGGACAGGGCGGAATCCGCGCGAGGCACTCAGCGGTTGCCACTCTTCGAGTTAAGCGGAGCGCCAGCTTCTTTTCGTTTCAAGAACAGGTTGGCAACGCGGTTGCAATGAGAAGAGCAACGATTCGAGCGCCAACCCCAGGGGTGAGGCCGTGCGCTCGCAGAGGGTGTCTCCACCCAGAAAGCACGACGTATGAAGTATTCCGTCGGGACCCTCGGGGTCCTCTTGGCGCTGGTCTGCCCCGGCTTGGGGTCGGCTCAGCAGAGCTATCCGTTCGAGAGCGTCGCCCAGGGCGTGGGGGGCGGTGTACAGTCCGGCCCTGAGCGGCTCCTGATTCAGACCCCCCAGCAGCTCCAGCAGAGCGGCGCGGCGACCCTGCTCCCTCCCGGAGCCAGCGTCGACTTCGCCCGCGAGGCGTTGATCGTGGTCAAGATGGGCAGCCAGCCCACCGGCGGCTACTGGATCGAGGTCCGCGACGTCGAGGTCCGACCCTCGTCGGGGTCCACCCCCGGCGGCCCCGCGGTGTCCCTGACCACCCAGCTCCGAGTCACGGTCTTCTCCCGGAGCCCCGGGCCCGGGGAGCTCGTGACCCAGGCCTTCACCTCGCCCTTCCACGTGGTCAAGGTCCAGCGTCCGCCGGCAGGCGGCCTCGTGGCGAGCTTCGAGGACGTCGCCACCGCCGTCGACTTCGACTCCTTCCGCCGCTCGGAGGGCTCCCTGGTCCACGCCACGTCGATCCAGGTCACCCGGGACGGCGCGGTCGAGATCCACGAGCGCGCCCCGGGCAGCTCGGCGGTCACTCGCCAGAGCGGCCAGGTCGGCCCGGCCCGGGTCGAGCAGCTGCGCCAGGCGCTGGCTCAGGCGGACTTCGCTGGGCTCCCCGCCGACCTGGGCAACGACCCGCAGCTCATGGACGCCCCCGGGGTGGGCTACAGCCTGAGCCTGGGCGGCGCGGACACGGTCAAGAGCGGGACCCTGACCCTGATCTCGCCCGCGCTCCGCGCCCGCCTGCGCCCGATCGACGCCGCCCTGGCCTCGATCCGCGACGAGGTCTTCGCCCAGCTCCCGGCCTTCGACCAGCTCACCTTCACGACCCGCACCCCGGAGGGCGCGGACACCCTGATCCGCACGCTGACGATCGCCGCCGACGGCACGGCGCGCGTCGACCAGCGCTACCTGGTCCGTGAGGTCCTGATCCTGGCCCGCACGGCGCAGGTCGAGGCCGCGACGCTGGACCAGATCGCGCTGCGCGTGCGCCTGGCCAACGTGAACAGCCTCCCCGCGCAGCTCCCCACGCCGATCCACGTCACTGCCCCCGAGACCTTCGCGCTCGAGGTGGCCTCGCAAAACCCGGAGCACACCGGCGCCACCGCGGGCGAGCCCGGCTACTACGAGAGCTACCGCTTCCGCCTGGAGCGGCTGGTGGACCTGCTGACGGCCGAGCGCGACCGCGTGATCCAGACCGGGACCCCGGCCGCGGGTCAGGAGCGCAAGGGTGAGGTCGTGCTCCAGGGCGCAGACGTGCTCCTGCGTGAACCGCAGGGCGACACGCTGCTCACGGGCGACCTGGCCCGCACCGTGCGCCAGTTCCCGGGGGAGACCGTCAAGGTTGGCGGTCAGCGCGCGCCGACCGGCGAGTTCGAGGTGACCGCGATCCTCTACCCCGAGCGCCAGACCCTGGACGGGATCAGCACCACGATCGCCGGGCGCCCGCACCTCCTCGTCTCCGGCTCGCGGGCCCTGCTCACGGGCAGCCCGGCGCGAGGCCTCGCGTCCCTGGGCAGCGCGCGGCAGGTGCAGGTGGACGGCTGGGTGTTCACTGAGTTCAACACTCAGGCGCTCACCCGCGTGCACCTCGAGGGCGTCTCGGCGGTGGTCGAGCGCTTCTCGTTCCTGACCCTCAGCGGCGCCTTCCGCGGCGTGGTGCGCCGGGGCGACCGGGTCCAGGTCCTGGCGCTGTCGCGGAGCGGCCGCTACGCCCGGATCTCCCACGGCGGCGACGAAGGCTACATGCCCCTCTCGCGCCTGGAGATCGGCCGCTCGCCGCTGACCCCTCAGCCTGGCCTCAGCGGTTCGCTCCCGCACTGACGGACCCCTCGACCGGGCTCTCCTGCGGCCCCGCGGCCCCGCGCGCGGGGCCGCGGGGCGTGTGCATGCTTGATCCTTGAGGGATGGTTAGACTGTCCAGCGAGGATGGGGCGTGGGGCACGAAGACAGCCGATCGCTGGAGCTCTTGATTCACGCTCCGGTCATGGCGCACTCGATCGACGAGCGCGGGCTCTTGCTCGACGTGAGCGACGAGTGGCTGCGCGTGCTCGGCTACCGGCGAGAGGAGGTGATCGGGCGGCCCTCGAGCGACTTCCTCAGCCCCGAGTCCGCGGCCTACGCGCGGGAGGTGATCCTCCCCGAGTTCTTCCGCACCGGGGCCTGCCGCCAGGTGCCCTACGACTTCGTGACCAAGAGCGGCAGCTACGTCCCGGTGCTGCTCTCGGGGGTCGCGCTCGAGAACGAGCAGGGCGAGTTCTGGCGCAGCGTGGCGGTGCTCACCGACGTGAGCGAAGAGCGCCTGCGCTCGGCCCAGCTCAAGCTCAGCTTCGACGCCGCGGGCATGCAGGTTTGGAACTGGGAGCGCGTCGAGGACGCCTGGCGCTGGACCGGGCGCAGCGACTACGCGTTCAGCGGACTCCTGCCGGGAGACCCCCTGGAGACCTACTTGGCCCTGGTCCACCCCGAGGACCTCGAGGGCACCCGCGCGGAGCTGAGCCGCGGCTTGCAGGAGGTGGGCGCGAGCTTCACCCTCACCCACCGCCTCGAGGACGAGCGCTGGGTGCAGGTGGTGGCGCAGGTCGCGGCCGACCCGAGCGGCAGCCAGCCCACCCACTTGATCGGCGCGCTGCGCGACGTGACGGAGTCCAAGCAGGCCGAGGCCGAGGAGCGCCGCTTCCGCGAGCGGGTGGAGCAGAGCCAGCGGCTCGAGAGCCTGGGGGTCCTCGCTGGCGGGATCGCCCACGACTTCAACAACCTCCTGGTGAGTGTGCTCGGCAACGCGGACCTGGCGCTCAAGCAGCTCGGCCGCGGGCACCCCACGGCCCGCAACCTCGAGGCGATCGGCAACGCCGCCCAGCGCGCGTCCGACCTCTGCCAGCAGCTCCTGGCCTACTCGGGCAAGGGCCGATTCGTGGTGGAGCCGGTGAACCTGACCGAGATCGTGCGCGACATGGCCGACCTGCTCGAGATCTCGGTCAGCAAGCGCGGCGCGCTGCGCCTCGAGCTCGACCCCGCCGTGCCGCCCGTCGAGGTCGACGTGGTCCAGATCCGGCAGGTCGTCATGAACCTGATCACCAACGCGTCGGAGGCGGTGGAGCCGGGCGGACTGATCACCCTGCGGGTCGACTCCGCGCGCTACGACGTCCACTACCTCAGCACCACCTTCACCAACGACCAGCTCACCCCTGGACGCTACGTGCAGCTCGAGGTCACCGACACGGGCTGCGGGATGTCGGAGCAGGACCAGGCGCGGATCTTCGACCCGTTCTTCAGCACCAAGTTCACCGGACGCGGCCTGGGGTTGAGCGCGGTCCAGGGGATCGTGCGCGGCCACGGCGGCGCGATCCGGGTCTACAGCGAGCTGGGGAAGGGCACCACGTTCAAGGTGATCCTGCCCACCTGCAACCCGCCCTCGGAGCAGGCCGAGGCGCGGCCCGCGGGGCCGAGCCGCGGCATGCGGGGCCGGATCCTGATCGTCGACGACCAGGAGGAGGTCGTGCGCGTCGCGGAGCAAATGCTCGGCGCGCTGGGCCTCGAGGTCGCCTCCGCGCTCAGCGGCGAAGAGGGCGTCGCGCGATACCGCGAGCAGCGCGCCGAGGTGGTGATCTTGGACATGACCATGCCCGGCATGGACGGCTACGAGACCTTCCGCGCCCTGCGCGAGCTGGACCCCGACGTGCGCGTGGTGCTCTCCAGCGGCTACACCGAGCAGGACGCCACCCACCGCTTCGTGGGCCGCGGCCTGGCGGGCTTCATTCAGAAACCCTACCGCCTGGACACGCTGGAGAAGATCCTGCGCAGGATCCTCGAGTAGGGGTCAGCGACGCGGGCGCAGGAGCAGCCAGGGTCGTTCGCGGCGTCCGACCTCCGCCTCGACCACGACCTCGAAGCGCGCACGGTCCTCCGCCGGGACCTGATCCCAGGCCACGCCGCGGGCGAAGACCCAGGCGTGCGCGTCGGCGAGGGCCGGGACCTCCTCGGGCAGGTGCCGGGTCGGCACGTGCTGCCGCCCGAGGTAGAGGTTCGCGCGCCCGTCGAGGTGCCCCGGGTAGAGGTAGAGCGGCGCGTCCGCGGGCAGGCGCTGCGCGACCTGCTGCATCAGCGGACGGATCGTCTCCTGCAGGTCGCGGGTCGAGGCCACGACCCCCATGGCCGCGCTCAGAGCGACCCCGGTCACGAGCGCGAGGTCCAGCGCGCCGGCGATCCGCGGCTCGCAGCGCGCCCCGATCACCCGGGCCCCCAGCGCCGCGGCCCCGGCCACGACCCCGGTCCACAGCAGCCAGGGCACGCCGCCCAGCTCGGCGCGCAGCGGAGCCTCCACCGCCGCCGCCAGGGCCAACGCGTAGAGCCACACCCCCAGGGCCAACGCGCCGAGCAGCCACGGCGCCGAGAGCCGGACGTAGCGCAGCGGGAGCTGGAGCAGGCGGCGCGGCCAAGGACCCTGGATCTCCGCGCTGGCCAGGGCCGCGCCCAGGGCCAGGCCGACCGCGGGCATGAAGGGCAGCGCGTAGCCGAAGCGCTTGGAGCCGATCGAGGACAGGAGCAGCACCCCGATCCCCAGCCACAGCAGGCTGCGCTTGGCGACCGAGCGCCCCACCCCCCGGGCGGCGTAGGCCAACCCCGGCGCGAGCACGCACCAGGGCAAGGTCCGCACGGGGAGCTGGCCCAGGTAGTAGTGGAAGGGCTTGTTGTGGGCGAGGGTCTCGGCCCCCACGCGCCCCTCGGCCTGGCGGAAGGCCATGTGCTCGAAGTACCACCACCCCGCCTGTCGCGCGGCGAGGTAGAGCCAGAGCAGGGTGACCCCCACCCCCACGCCGCAGGCCAGCCACGCGCCGCCCACGGCGCGGCGCCGACCCGGGAGCTCACCGCCCACGACCAGACAGGGCACGGCGATCAGCGGGGAGAGGAAGGCCACCGGCCCCTTGACCATGCTCGCCAGGGCGAGGAACCCGCTGGCCAGCGCGACCCACAGCGCCCAGGGCCCCCAGCGCGCGGGTCGCGCGGACTCGACCAGGGCCCAGGTCGCGCCCAGCGCCAGGGCGGCCACGAGCGGGTCCAACAGCGCCTCCTGGCTGCGCTCGAACACCGAGGGCAGGGTGAGGTAGATCACCGCAGCCAGCGGCGCCGCGCGCGGGTCGGGACACAGCCGGCGCGCGATCAGCGCCAGGAAGCCGCAGGTGGCTCCCGTCGCCAGGAGCGAACACAGGCGACCGCCGACGGGGAAGCTCCCCGACAAGAGCCCCAGGGCCCCGCTCAGCCAGAAGTAGAAGGGCGGCTTCTCGGCGTAGACCTCGCCGTTCAGGTGCGGCACCAGGAGCGAGTCGTAGCTCACGATCTCGCGCGCGACCTCGACGTAGCGGATCTCGTCGGAGCTCCACAGATCCCGCGCGAACAGGCTCGGGAGCGCCCCCAGGAGCAGGATCCCCAGCGCGACCCACAGCCCCGCGCGGGCGCCCTGGGTTCGCGCCGGCGGAGGCGCAGGCGACCCAGCCTCGGGCTGACCGGCCTCGGGCTCAGCGCTCATGCACGGGGAGCAGGCGGCGCTTGAGCCAGAGCAGCCCCATGAGGTCGAACAGCCCGCGCAGACCGCGGCGCATGTTGCCGTACTTCGAGATCCCCGCCGGACGCTCGCGGTGCAGGGTCGGGACCTGCGCCACCTTCAGCCCGTAGAACACGAACAGCGCGGGCATGAGCCGGTGCAAGCCGTCGAAGGCGGGCAAGCGCAGCCCGACCTCACGCGGGAACACCCGCAAGGAGCAGCCAATGTCCACGATCCCGTCGCCGAGCACGAGGTTGCGCACGCGGTAGGCGACCCGCGAGGCCAGGCGCCGCGACCAGCTGTCGTGGCGCTTGGTGCGGAAGCCCACCGCGACGTCGTGATCCCTGAGCGCCTCGAACAGCGCTGGGATCGACGCGGGGTCGTTCTGGCGATCGCCGTCCAGGGTCACGATCCAGGCGCCGCGAGCCTCGCGGATCCCGCGCACCGTCGCCGCCGACTGACCTTGGTTGCGCGCGAGGCTCACCAGGCGCACCCCCTCGAGCGCGCGACACGCGTCGCCGGTGCCGTCCTTGCTGCCGTCGTCGACGAACACCAGCTCGTAGCTGCGCTCCGTCGAGCGCAGGGCGGTGTGCAGCTCCTCCGCCAGCGGCCCCACGTTCTCGACCTCGTCGTAGACGGGGACCACGACCGAGACCTGCACCGCTTGCGCGTCGACCTCGGCGGTCGCGGGCTCGTGTTCGACGGCTGGTTCGAGGGTCACTCGGGCACCCCTTCCGACTGGGTCCGCTTGGCCCGGCGCAGCAGGATCAAGTTGCGCGCGCAGGGGATCGGATTGAAGGCGTAGGCTATCACGAACACCAGGTCACGCCGCACGACCGCATAGGTGAACAGGAGCAGCGCACCGGCGAGCCCGGTGGCCCAGAAGCTGGCCGGGAGCGTGCTGCGCCCCAGGCGTTCGGAGACCGCCCACTGGATCGGGAAGCGCATGAGCCACAGCACCTGGCCCACCGCGCCGATCACGAGCCACACCGGCGAGAGCCCCTCGGGGACCGAGGTGAACTTCGAGAGCCCGAGCAACAGCGCCGCCCCGATCAAGAGCACGAGCAGGATCGCGATACTCAGGCGCGAGGCGCCCACCTCCCGCGGGCGGCGTTGGAGCATGAGGTTGCGCGCGAAGATCCCCGCGTTGACCAGGGGGCCGGGAATGAACACGGGGTCGCCCCTGGAGAGCGCGTAGGCCAGCAGGAGCAGGCTCCCGCCCAGGGACAGCTCCCAGTAGCCGCGCGGGAGCTGGACCTGCTTGGCCTTCTCCGACACGAACCACTGCAGCGAGGTCCGCGCCGTGAACAGCGCCTGACCGCTCAGCCCGACCAGCGTCCAGCCAATCACCCGTGCTCCGACTGTGTCCACGTCCCACGCGCCACCGCGACCGCTCGGTCGCAGGAGAGCATCCGCGGCGCGCGGGTATGAGGCGCCTTAGAGGATCATTAGGGCACCCTAACCAAACGGAGCGAGGCCCAGGCACCCCCAGCCTTCGTAGGTTTTACAAGGGTTGCGGCCAGCCGCCTTCAGGACCGAGACACGCCGCTTGCCCGCTCCGACGCGCAGTGTTGGGATCCGCGCGGAAGGAGGGGGCGTGACGAGACGCTTGCTGCAGCGCTACGGAGTCCTGGGCTGCCTGCTCCTGGCGAGCGCGGTGGCGCTGGGGGCCCTCACGGGGGTGGGGACGTTCACCTTCGGCTACGCCGAGGGCCTGAGCTACTTCAGCAAGGACCCGCGCTCCTGCGCGAACTGCCACGTCATGCAGGAGTACTACGACAGCTGGTCCCGGGCCGGCCACCACCACGTCGCCGGGTGCGCCGACTGCCACCTGCCCCAGTCCTTCCCGGACAAGTACGTCTCCAAGGCTGACAACGGGTTCTTCCACTCCTTGGTGTTCACCCTGGGCGCCCCCGACGCGATCCGCCTCAAGCCGCGCAACCTGCGGATCCTCGAGCGCCAGTGCATACGCTGCCACCAGTCCCTGGTGGATCCGCTGCTCCCGCCGACCCACGCCGGGGAGGCCCCGAGCTGCGTTCATTGCCACCCGAACGTGGGCCACGGCCCGCGCTGACTCTCCGGAGCCTTCCATGCAGGAGCACCCCGACGACGACGCCTCGCTCGAGCCGCGCCCCGACCCCGCGGCCCCCGAGCCCGCCCCCCCTCCGCCGCCGCCGGTCGAGCCCGCCCCCGCGCCGTCGGCCGAGGCCGACCGGCGCCCGCCGACCCGCCTGCTGCTGTTGCTGCTCGTGGGCGCGGCGGGGGCGACCTTCGCGGTCGCCGCGCTCTTGATCTCGGTGTTCCAGCACAAGGTCGAGGCGCGCACCCCGTACGTGCGCCTGGTCGAGGTCGACGAGGCGACCACGGACCCCGCCCCCTGGGCGATCAACTGGCCGCGACAGTACGACTCCTACCGCCGCACCGTGGACACCGCGGAGACCGAGCGCGGCGGGTCGAGCGCCATGCCGGCCCAGAAGCTGGACGCGCACCCCTGGCTGCGCCGGCTCTACGCGGGCTACGCCTTCTCCATCGACTACCGCGAGGCCCGCGGCCACGCCTACATGCTCGCGGACCAGGAGGCCACGCGGCGAGTGACCGAGCGCTCCCAGCCCGGAGCGTGCCTGCACTGCCACGCCAGCGTGCTCCCGACCTGGCGCAGGATCGGCGCCGAGGCCCTGGGCCAGCCGACCGACGCCGAGACCCTCGCCCAGAGCTTCGACCTCCCGGCGGTGGAGAAGGGCTTCGAGCTCCTGTCGGTCCGCTCCTACGAGGAGGCCCACGCCGAGCTGGCCCAGACCCCGGACGGACACGGGGAAGCCCAGGCGCACCCCGTGAGCTGCGTCGACTGCCACGACCCGCAGACCCTCGCCCCGCGGGTGACCCGCCCTGGGTTCCTGCGCGGGATCGCGGCCCTGGCCGCGGGGGACGCCCCCGTGCCCCACCTGCCCTCGATCCAGCGCTGGCGCGAGGGCGACCGCAGCGCGCGCTACGACCCCAACAGCCTGGCCTCGCGCCAGGAGATGCGCACCTTCGTGTGCGGGCAGTGCCACGTCGAGTACTACTGCGGCCCGAAGGAGCCGCTGTTCTTCCCCTGGGACCGCGGGCTGAAGGTCGAGGACATAGAGGCGACCCTCGACGCGCACACCTTCCCCGACGGCGGGGCCTTCTACGACTGGAAGCACGCCGAGACCGGGGCGCGCGTCTACAAGGCGCAGCACCCCGAGTTCGAGCTGTGGAGCCAGGGGATCCACGCGCGCAGCGGCGTGAGCTGCGCGGATTGCCACATGCCCTACCAGCGCGAGGGCGCGCACAAGGTGAGCAGCCACTGGGTGCGGAGCCCGCTGCTGACCGTGAACTCCTCCTGCCAAGGCTGCCACCAGGTGGCCGAGGGCGAGCTCCTCGCGCGGGTCGAGGCGATCCAGGCGCGCACCCGGGCCCTGCGCGAGCGCGCGGGGCAGGCGCTGGTGGACATGCTCGACGCGCTGCGCGCGGCCAAGGCCGCGGGCGCGAGCGAGGAGGCGCTCTCGCCCCTGCTCGAGCTCCAGCGCAAGGCCTCGTGGCGGCTGGACTTCGTGTCCAGCGAGAACTCCGAGGGCTTCCACGCCGATCAAGAGTCCGCGCGGATCCTGGCCGAGTCGATCGACTACGCCCGCCAGGCCCAGGCTGGAGCCGCGGCGCTGCGCGCGCCCGAGCCACCCCAGCTCGGTCCGCCTCCCGGCGAGGTCCACGGTGTGACGCCGGCGGTCGAGCGCGGCGGGTAGCCCGGCCCCACACGCGAACAGCCCCGTCCAGACGGACGGGGCTGCGCGGGGTGACCTCAGCGAGTCGGCTTAGTAGTCCGAATACTCGGTGTTCTCGAGGTCGGCGGGCTGCTCCTTGGTCACGGCCAGGACTTGGACCAGGTCCAGGTCCTGCACGGTGCCCTTGAGCCCGGGGAACACGGCCGGGTTGAACTCGGCCTCGACCGGGGTCCCGCGGAGGCTGACCCAGCCGCCCTGGATCGGCTCGAAGCGATCGAGGAGCTCGTCGGGGACGATCAGGCGCATGCGGGTCGGGGAGTAGGCCTCAGCAGCCGGAGCCATGGGGTCGGCCGGAGCGGCGGGGTCGGCGCTGGTCGGCTCCTTCCAGCTATCGTCCACCACGATCCAGACGTTGACGCGGGTCAGGTCCAGACGGCCGTCCTCGTTGCGGTAGGCCTTGAAGGGGTCCTCGGCCTCGGCCTGCAGCGCGCGGGTCGACTCGAAGGCGTAGGGGTCCTCTTGCTGGAGCTTCTTCTCGCGCTCGGCCTTCTGCCACTTGGCGATCTCGGCCTCGACCTGAATGATCTCCTGCTTGAGGAGCTCCTCCTCGGGGGTCAGCGGGGTCCCCATGGCGGGCACGCCGGGCTCGGCGGGAGCGGCGGGCGCGGCGGCCTTGGGCTCGGAGCCCCACTCGTCCTCTTCCCAGCCCCAGTCGTCCTCCTCGTCGGCCCAGTCGCCGTTGTCGGAGTCGTT
This sequence comes from Planctomycetota bacterium, assembly GCA_041402045.1. Taxonomy (GTDB): domain Bacteria; phylum Planctomycetota; class J058; order J058; family J058; genus JAGQRJ01. The sequence goes on from JAWKSZ010000006.1 coordinate 92,413, forward strand.
CCAGCCGTCGTTGGAGAAGCCGTCGTTGCCGCCCTTGGGGGCCTGGTTGCCGTAGGCACCCACGGCGCCGCCGGTGGCGCTGGCGTTGGTGATCGCGTCCTTGGGGAGAATGAAGATCCGGCCGACGAAGTCCTTGACCTCGGCGTCGATCCCGTCGTCGTCCCCGGTCTTCTTGGAGCGGGTGGCGCCCTCGGAGTCGGCGTCGGCGAGGTCCGCGTCCTTGGCGTCCGCGTCGTCCTCGTCCTTCTTCTCCTCCTCGTCCTCGGCCTCCTCGTCCTCGGCCTCGTCCTCGGAGTCGGACGAGCCCGCGGTGTCGCCGCCCAGCGACGCGCCGCCGGTGTCGCCGCTGCTGGCGCCGCCGCCGGTCGAGTTCCCCACGGGCGGGGGAATGAAGGCGTCGCTGGTGTCGACGTTCGCGTAGTCGTCGTAGGCGAACTCGGAGGGATCGCTGTAGCTGCTGTAGTCGTCCTCGTAGGTGCCGCCAGCGAAGGAGTCGGGGGTCCCGTCGTCGTTGGTGTCGGTCGAGTCGACCTTGCCGTCCTCGTTGCGGTCGTAGCCAATGATCTCGCCGTTGGGGCCGTAGATCGGGGTCCCGGGGTTGGCGGGGTTGGCGTCCGCCGCCGCGGCGTCGCTGCCCGCGAAGATCCGGTCCATGGCCGCGCGCTCTTCGTCGCTCTGGCCGCCGTTCAGCCAGCTCTGGAGCAGCGCCGTGCCCACCCCGAACAAGCCCTCGACCACCTTCTCCCCCACCCGGCTGCGGTTCATGCCGTAGGGGTCGTTGTTGCGGGTGGTGGCCGGCTGGTTGTTGGTGTTCGTGCCGCCCGAGCCGCCGCCCGAGGTCGCGCCGGCGGTGTCGCGGGCGTCACGGCTGTCGGCGTTGGCCGCGTCGGTCCGGTGCTCGTTGGCCGAGCGCTCGAGCTCGTTCACGTTCTCCATGGACTTCGCGATCTCGTTGACCTGATCGGTGAGTCCGGCCGCGCTCGCCTCCTGCATTTGGTCGCGGAGGTTTTGCTTGGTCGCGTCGAACGCTTCCTGGTTGCGCACCTGGTCCAGGTTGGCGCGCAGGCGGGTAATGATTCCGTTGAGGCGGTCGACCTCGGCCTGGTCACCGGCGACCACGGCGCGGTTCTTCGCGGCCTGCATGTCGCCGATCGCGGCCTCGATGTTCGCGACGGTCGCCGAGGGGGCGGGGGTCTCTTGCGCCTGGGCGGGCAGCGCGAGGGCCGCCACGGCCACGAAGGAGAACAAGAGCTTGCTGAGCAGGGATCGATTCACGGCAATACTTCCTTGCGCTTGGGGGCGCTTCCTGACCGCTCTAGTGCAAGTCACGACCCAATCAGGTTCTCCGGTAAGTCACGGTTTCGTCGGGGCCGGCTGCCTCGGGGTGAATCGGATGAGGCGCATCGGGTGGGACGAATGGGAGTTCATGAGACGAACCTCGTTCGAACTGGAACTCCTGACCGGGCCGGGAGTAGATCGTCGCGCCGGGCGATGGCCCCGACCCCCAGGGCGAGGAGTCCCCAGCTCAGGACGAGCAGCCCCGGGCCGAGCCAGCCGGGGATCTGGACCTCGGGGCGCGCGGCGAGCACCCGCAGGCGGCTGCCCAGCCAGGCGGGCTGCTGGGAGGGGTCGGAGGCGGCGATCCCTTGGACGAGGTGGCGCGCGGCGCGACCCCAGGGGACGTAGTCCAGGCGATACACGTTCTTGGGTGCCCCCGGCGCGGCCTCGCGGTCGATCCAGTAGTAGACCTCCCGCGGACGGTCGAGGTCCTCGCCGATCCCCTGGTCCTCCAGGAAGGGCGCGCTCACGCTGAGCAGGGCCACGGCGGCTCCCAGCAGCAGCGCGGGGCGCGCGCCCCTGAGCCTCCCGCGCGCCAGGGGCAGGAACGCCAGGGGGATCGCCGGCACCAAGTGCCGCGGCCCGACCGCGTAGCCGCCGGCCCAGAAGAAGTAGCTGCCGTAGAACCCGAGCGCGACCAGGAGCCCTCCCAGGGCCAGGGTGTACACCTCCCGCGACCCTCGCCAGGCCCGCCACCGAGCGGGGTCGGCCAGGAGCACCAGCCCTGGGGCGAACAGGAACAGCGACTTGCCCGGCGAGAGCAGGAGCCCGACCAGGGCGCGAGGCAGGCGCGCGAGGGAGAAGGGCTGAGGCTCGGCGGCGCTGCCGTCGGCGGCCAGCCCGAACAGCCCGCTCTCGGTCCAGCGGTAGCCGAAGTCGCTGAACGCTCCGAAGCGCAGCCAGTTGTAGGAGGCGTGGACCAGGGCGGCCCCGGCGATCGCCCCGGCGTAGAGCCCGGCCTGGCGTCGAGTGCGGGGGTCGGCGGCGCACACCGCGAGCAGCCCCGCCGCGGCGCAGGCGTGGGTCGCCTTGATCAGGGCCAGCCCTGCCAGAGCGCAGGCGGCGAGCCGGGTCCGTCCGCGCAGGTGGAGGGCCACCGCCCAGATCGCGCAGGCCCCGGCCACGGCCTCGGAGTAGAACACGCTGGCGTAGGGCCAGAGCACCGAGCCCACCCCCAGGAGCCCGCTCACCGCGAGGGCGCGGCGCTCGCTGGCGCCGAGCGCGCGCAGGGCGAGGAACAGGCCGACCACGGCCAACGCGGCCCAGGTCGTGGTGCTGAGCGACGTGCAGAGGCTGAGGAGCTCCATGTAGCTGGGGAGGTCCTCACCGCGCGGCTCGAGGCCCAGGGCGCCGACCAGCCCGCGCCCCAGCGCGTGGTGCGCCAGCGCGCTGAAGGCGAACCCCGGGCCGTAGGGCGCGTAGCGGTGCCCGTCGCGACCCTTGGCCCCGAAGAACACGGCGTCGGGCACCTGGTCGATCGCCAGGGTCTGCCGCTCCCACAGGCTCTCGACCTGGAAGTAGACCTCGAACTCGTCGGCGACGCGGTCGACGCGGCCGCTGGCCGTGCACAGGTAGAGCCCCTGGAACAGGCAGAACACGGCCAAGGGCAGGGGGAAGCGCCGCATGGTCGAAGTCTACGCGCGTCGACCCGCGCGCGCCCCCGTTCCGCGAACGGGCGGAGCCCCAGCGCGGGCGAGCGGTCGAGCCGCGTCCTGCGGCCCGGCCGGCGAGCGGCGTCAGCCGCGAGCGCGCAGCGGCCGGCGAAGCCGCGTCCTGCGGCCCGGCCGGCGAGCGGCGTCAGCCGCGAGCGCGCAGCGGCCGGCGAAGCCGCGTCCTGCGGCCGGCCGGCGAGCGGCGTCAGCCGCGAGCGCGGGCGCAGCGGCTCCGGCGAAGCCGCGTCCTGCGGCCCGGCCGGCGAGCGCGCGTAGCGGCCGGCGAAGCCGCGTCCTGCGGCCCGGCCGGCGAGCGGCGTCAGCCGCGAGCCAGCGGCAGCCGGCGAAGCCGGCCGCGAGCCCTTGGGGGTGAGCCCGAGGGGCTTTGCCCCGAGGGCGAGGGGGTCTGGGACAGACCCCCTGAAACCAACCGGCTACACGAACCAGCCCATGATCCCGGCGAAGCCCATGACCATGGGGTTCGAGGCCAGGGGTCCCCAGAAGCGATCCCAGGCGCTGACGGTGCTGCTGCCGGTGGTCGTGCTGCTGCTGCTGCCAGAGGCCATGTCCTCGGCGTCGCCCGAGCCGCTGGAGCCGTCGGACCCGTCCTCGGACTCGCCGATCGTGTCCTCTTCGCCCTCGGTCTGGCCTTCGTCGTCCGTGGCGTCCTCGTCCTCGGACGCCTCTCCGGTCTCGTCCTCGTCTTCCTCGCTGCCGGAGGTGACCCGGGGCTCGACGCCCTCGCAGTCCTTGCCCTCGATCTTGCAGAGGTTCTTGTCCGCAGCGATCTGGCGCATGGCGCGCGATCCTGCGGAGAGGAGGCCCACCACCGAGCAGACCATGACGATGGTCAGCAGAATGGTGTACTCGGTCATGCCTTCGGCGCGCCGGCGTCGTCTGATCAGTCGATCCACGGACCATCTCCTCTCAGGAGCACGAATCTCCTAAGCAACGTCAGGTCCCCACTTGCGGGACAAGGGCTTAGCCCTACCGTCGCGACGCCATCCGGCCACACCGTCCCGCCCAGAACTCAGATACGTTCCGCGCCGGCGTGCACAACCCTTGGCGGCTTCGTGCTTTTCGTTCTCATTCATGTCGGAATCCCCTCGCCGGACTACCGAGCCGCCAGGCGGAGCTGCTCGCTCTTGAGCACGCGCTCGACCCACTCCAGGGGCAGCCGATCCAGGTCGAGGTAGGGGAGCTCGGTCCGCTCCAGCATGTCGGCCACTTCGGGGGCCGAGAGCACGTAGTCGTCGGCGGCCGCCTCGGCGTCGACGGCGTCGAGGAACCCGAGGACCGTCCCGGGCTCGCGGCGCTCGAGGTGCAGCCACACCGCGAAGCTGGTCACGTAGAACAGGAAGCGGTCGCTGCGGTCCTGCGGGTCCGCTTCGCTCGGGTGCCAGGGCTGCTTGGCCAGCTCCCGACAGCGCGCGAGCATGTCCCGCAGCTCCGCGAGCCCGCGCCCGCGCAGGCTCGTGGGGTCCTCCTGGGCGAGGCTCTCCTCGACCCGGCGCAGCGACCCGTCCGCGTCGAGCAAGCTCAGGTTCTGGTCGTCGAGCATGAACCGCCGCGAGCGCACGACCCAGTCTGCGATCTGCCGCCAGCGCCGCAGGGAGACGTATTCCCGCCCCTCGGCGCGGCGATCCTGCACGTAGCGCAGCGCGAGCTCGAGGCCCAGTCGCGCCGCGGCCGGATCGCGCAGCGCGCTCACCTCGTGCTCGATCAGCTCCGCCACCCCGTCGTGGACCCAGCGCAGGTAGGGGTCGAGCACGGTCACGCTGCGCAGGACGGTGGCCTCGGAGAGCTCGTGGGCCACGGTGTTCAAGAGCTGGCGCTGGGAGGTCTCGCTGGTCGCGCTGACCGGGTAGGGGAACACCACGCGGTTTCCTTCGAGGGTGGCCAGGGTCTGCACGACCTCGGCCTCCCCCGCCCCCGCGACCCCCGGAGGCTCGTAGAGCAGGAGCTCCGCGTCCGGCGGGCGTCGGCGCAGGCGCTCGGCGACGGAGCGCCGGACCCCCGCCACGTCGCGGGCGACGCCCTCGACCCAGGGGCGCTCCAGCTCGTCGGGGCGGAAGTAGACCGAGACGTCGCCCAGGACCACGCGCTCCATGGTGGCGCGCTCGGCGAGGGTCGGGGGGCCCGCGACGCACCCCGCGAGGGTCGCGAGGGCCGTTGTCAGCAGCAGACGCCGGTGCATGGCGTCCACCGTAGCAGGTCCGTTCGGTCTACGCCGAGGCGCAGGACGTCAGCCGCCGGACCGCAGGCCCACGACCCGGAGGCCGTAGCTCCGCGCGCGAGGCTCGACGTCCTGCGCCTCGAGCTCCAACGTCGCCCCCGGGGCCGCGTCGAAGCGCGGAGGGCGCACGGTCTGCTCGCGGCCGAGCTCGTCCACGTGCACCCTCCAGCGCGCGGGGCTCTTGGACACCAGCCAGCCGTGGAGCGGCGCGGGGTGGGCGGCGAGCCAGGCGCACTGGAGGTAACGCTGGCGCTCGTCCTCGGCCTGGCGCACCTTGCGCTCGCGCTTGGGCAGCTCCTCGCACAGCTCCACGATCGCCACCGGCGGCAGCGCGCTCCCCTGCCCGAGGGCGGCGAGCAGCTGCTGCTGCGCGATCCAGTCGGCGTAGCGCCGGAGGGGCGAAGTCGCCTGCACGTAGGCGGGGGCCCCCAGCCCGTGGTGCGGCGCGGGCTCGCTCGTGACCTGCACCGGGGACGGCCCCTCCGCCGCGGGCTGGGCGCGGAAGGGCGCGCGCACCCCCGCCTCCGCGATCGCGCGGGCGGCCTCGGTGTTGTAGTGGATCATGCACTCGCCCACGACCCGCGAGGCGGGGCTGGTGCGCGGGTCGACGCTGCGCACGACCCGGCCCTCGGCGTCGAGGCCGAAGCGCACCCGCGCGCGCTCGAGGCTGCGCGCGCCGCGCTCGAAGCGCGCCTGGCGCAGGCCCTCGCTCAGCGCGATCAAGTCCCCGAGCTCGGGGCGCTCGTCGGCCTCGGCGTAGGTCCAGGCGTGGTCCACTCGGATCGTGCTCGCGGTGAAGCGCCCGTCCACCAGGCCGCCCCCCTGCACCCGGGCCACGTAGCTCAGCGCGGGGCGGTCCTCCCCCTGGGCCAGGGAGTAGCGCGCGACCAGCGCCGCAGGCAGGAGCGGGATCGCGCGGTCGTCGAAGTAAGCGGTGCTCGCCCGGGCGCGCGCCGCGCGGTCGAGGGCGCCGCCCTGCGGCCAGGCGGGGCGCGCGATATGGATCGCCACCCACCGCTCGCCGTCCTCCTCCCACCACGAGAGCGCGTCGTCGGCCTCGTGGGTCCCGGGAGGGTCGATCGCCACCGTGAGTCGCGGGCGCAGGTCGAGCCCCCGCCCCGGCTCCGGGTCGGCGAGCTCGGCCAGGGCGGCCGGCTCGAACCCGGCCACGAGCCCGTGCCGCTCGGGGACCTCGTTCGTGTGTCGAGGGAGCACGCCCCGGGCCTCGAGGCGCTCCAGCAGGGCGTCGGGGCTCGCGCAGTCCAGCGCCTTGGCCAGGGCCTTGACCTCCTTGGCCACGTCCGCCGGATCGCGCAGCGCGTAGTCCACCAGCTCGTCGAGGAGCGGCTGGACCTCGCCGGCGTCGGCCTCCCCCGACGCCCACCAGCCCTCGAGCGCCGCGATCCGGCGCGCGCGCTCGGCCTGCTCGACGCGCCGCGCGCGGAGCTGCGCGTAGAGCGCCTCGTCCTGGCGCACGAGCGCACCCTGGTGCACGCGCACGCAGTCGAGCAGGCGCCCTTGGGCGTTCAACAGGCCCAGCGCCAGGCGCGAGATCGCGTCGTCGTCGCGCGCGCCGAGCTCGGCCTCGGCCAGGTCGGCGAGGGCGTACTCGCGCCCCGCCTCCAGGCGCTCGAACAGCGCCTGCTCGTCGAGCTGCGCGCGCTGCGCGCGCCAGCCCGCGAGGCGAGCCTCGAGGGCGCGGCTCGCGGCCTCGGGGTTCGCCGCGGCGACGGGCGCGCCGAGCTCGTCCAGGAGCCGCCCCCGCGGGATCCGCTGGGCCTTCCCCCGGGCGTCGATCAGCTGGACCTTGGTGGGTCCCGCGCGCTTGATCGCCCCGAGCTCGAGGCCGCCCTTGCGCTCGTACCACACTGCCACGAAGTCCATGCCCGGGATCCTAAACGGCCCGAGGTCCCGTCGCTGAGTTCCGCGGCCGTGCGAGACTCGGCGCATGAGCCTCGACCTCGAACCCTTGACGGCCGCCACGCTGCCCGCGTTCCGCGAGCTCCTCGGCGGGGCGGCGTTCGGCGGCTGCTTCTGCGCGGTGTGGACGGCCCACGGCCCGGACTGGGCCGCGCGCTGCGCGGACCCCGCCCAGCCCAACTACCGGGTCACCGCCGAGCGCGTGCGCGCCGGGGAGCACGTGGGCTTCCTGGTGCGCGAGGCCGGGCGCGTGGTGGCCTGGTGCGGCGCTGGGCCCAAGCCCTGCTTCCCCGCCCTCGGCACCCGGCTCGGCGCGCGGCTGACCCCGTCCTCGGACGCGGTGTGGGCGATCGGCTGCCTGGCGCTGAGCGAGGGGTTTCGCGGGCAGGGGAACGCGGCGCGGGTGATCGAGGCGGTCGTGGCCCGGGCCCGTGAGGCGGGCGCCGCGGCGATCGAGGCCTACCCCACCGACCCCTGGGACGAGCCCCGCAGCTACCGGGGCGCGCTCACGACCTACCTGCGCCTGGGCTTCGCGGAGGTCGCGCGCGAGCGCGACGACAGCGCGAGCCTCGTCGTGGTCCGCGCGACGCAGGGGACTGGTTAGACGCCACCGGCCGCGCCACTCTGCGGCTGCGGAGGTCCCCGTGTCCGACGAGAGGTTGCGCGAGCTCGAGCGGCGCGTGGACGCCGGGGACCCCGAGGCCAAGGCTCAGCTCGAGCGGCAGGTGTGCCGGACGGGGGTGCACTCCTGGACCGTCTACAAGGGCGGCGCGCCGTTTTGCCGCGGGTGCGGAACCACGGGGGAAGTCAGGGAGCGCGCGCTGGGCGACATGACGATCGGCCCAGACTCAGAGATCAACGACTGGTATCGGGAGCAGCTGAGGCTGCACCTGCAGCGGCTCGAAGACGACGGCGAGTAGGCCGGCTACTTCTCGGAGCGGCCGGAGACGGCCTCGAGCGCGGCGATCGCGGCCTTGGAGGCCTCGGCGATGTCCGCCTCGGTCCCGCCCAGCCAGATCCGGCCGAAGGCGCCGAAGGGGCGGACCTCGATGATCGAGATCGGCGCGGCCTTCTCGGCCTCGTTGGCGGCGAGCGCCGCGTAGCCCGCGGGGTAGACCTCGAGAATGTAGAGCGTCTGTCCGCCGAGGAGCATGTTGCCCCAGCGATCGCGGTTGACGAGCGTCGCGTGGTAGGGGCTGACGTTGGTGATCGCCTGGGAGGTCATGACCTTGGGCTTGAGGCGCTGGTCCTCTTGCAGGCCCATGGCCTCGAGGATCGCGCGCCCGGCCTCGCGCACCTCGCCCTGGTCGAAGGAGTGCACCTCGAGCAGGCCGTAGGCGCGCTCGACCACCTGGATCGCCGGCTGCACGCCGGTGGCCTTGAGCGCCACGTCGGTGAGCCGGTTGATCTCGATCCCCGGGGCGACCTCGACGTAGAGCGCGGCCTGGCGCTCGACGGGGAGGTAGCCCCGGCCGGTCGTCGCCACGAAGGCGGCGTACTGCGGCTGCAGGATGTCGATGAAGCTGTAGGTGCGGAGTTCGGCCACGGCGGGCTCCGGACGGGCTGGCCGCGCGGGGGGCACCCGCGCGGCTCAGGGGGAGACTTAGGCCGTCGCTTCGGCCGGGATCGAGGGCAGGATCCCCTCGACCTCGGAGTGCGGACGCGGGATCACGTGGACGCTGACCAGCTCGCCCACGCGGCGGGCGGCGGTGGCGCCGGCGTCGGTCGCGGCCTTCACGGCGCCGACCTCACCCCGGACCATGACGGTGACGTAGCCGCCGCCAATGGTCTCCTTGCCGATCAGCTTCACGCGAGCGGCCTTGACCATGGCGTCGGCCGCCTCGATCGAACCGACCAACCCGCGGGTCTCGATCATTCCCAGCGCGATCTGGCTCATGGTGTCTCCTCAATCCTTAGCGCGATTGGCGCGAAATAATGGCTTCGATATCGGCCGGGGTCAACGGGCTGGCCCCGAATCCAAGGGGTGTCGGTTGCGGCGCGGCGGCCCCGGGGGCGCGATAGCCCGTGTGGGCCACGGCCGGGGTCGAGCGGTAGCTGGGCGCGATCTGCTCGCCGCTCCAGGGGAGCTGCGGGTCGCCGAACTCGCGGCGCAGTTGGTGCTCGAGGCGCTCGTCCTCGTCCAGCATCTCCTGATTCACGAACGCAATGCGCTTGGTGTTGATCAGGTGCAGCGGACCAATGTTGTCCGAGAAGATGTTCCCGCCCGGGGTGCCGCAGCCCAGGGTCATGGAGGGCGAGAGGTTCGTCGTGTAGCCGATCGACCCCATGGTGGTCGGGCTGTTGACGTTGATCCGGCAGGCCGGCATGGCCAGACCGAAGTCCTCGATCACGCGCTGGTCGGTGGCGTGGATCCCGCAGGAGTGCCCCAGCCCGCCGAAGTTGACGATCGCCAGGCACTTCTCGACGGCGTCCCGGTGGTTCTCGGCCACGAAGAAGGTCAGGAGCGGGGTCAGCTTCTCGATCGAGAGCGGGCCGTCCTTGCCGATCTTCTGGTAGGGCGCGATCAACACCGTGGTGTTCGGCGGCACGCTGAAACCGGCCATTTCGGCCAGCCGGCGCGGGAACTGCCCCACGATCTCGGGGTTCATGTGGCCGCGCTTGTTGATCAGCGGCTCGAGCTTCTTGATCTCCTCGGGGCTGCAAATGTGCGCCCCGTGGCGCACGAAGGCCTCGAGCACCGCGCGCTCGTTGGAGCGCTCGACCACGATCGACTGCTCGGAGGAGCAGATCGTGCCGTTGTCGAACACCTGCCCGAGCACGATCGCGCGCGCGGCCTTCTCGGGGTCGGCGCTGGGGTGCACGTAGACCGGCGTGTTGCCGGCGCCCACGCCGATCGCGGGCTTGCCCGAGGAGTAGGCCGCCTGCACCAGCCCCGGCCCGCCGGTGGCCAGAATGATCGACGTCCAGCGGTGGCTCATGAGGTGCTGGGTCGAGTCGAGGGTCGGCTGGGTCAACCAGCCCACCGCGCCCTCCGGCGCCCCCGCCGCGCGGGCGGCCTCGGCGGCGACGCGGCAGGACTCGGCGATACAGCGCTTGGCCCGGGGGTGCGGGCTGACCACGATCGGGCAGCGCGCCTTCATGGCGATCAGGATCTTGAACAGCGCGGTCGAGGTGGGGTTCGTGGTGGGGATCACCGCGGCCACGACGCCCGCCGGGTGCGCGACCTCGATCACGCCCTGGGCCTCGTCGCGGTGGATCACCCCCGCGGTCTTGAGCCCCTTGAACTTCTTCCAGCTGAACTCGGTGGCGAAGATGTTCTTGAGCGTCTTGCCGGTGACGTGGCCGTAGCCCGTCTCCTCGACGGCCATGCGCGCCAGGCGCACCGCCTCGCGGCGCCCGGCCTCGGCCACGGCCTGGGCCCAGCGGTCGGCGTCGGCCTGGCTCGCGTGCTCCATGAGCTTGCGCGCGTCCCGGGCGCGGGCGAGCTGGTCGCGGACTTCCTGCAGCGCGGCGAGGTCCTTGTCCACGGCTTAGTCCTCGCTCTCGAGCGCCCAGGACGCGGGCAGGGGGCGGCGGCTGTGGGAGCCGCCGTCGCGGGGCAGGAGCTGGTCGAGCTGGGCGTCGGGCTTGGGGATCCGGTGCACGCAGGACAGCTCGCCCACGGCGCGCGCGGCCCGGGCTCCGGCCTCGGTCGCGGCGTTGACCGCCCCTACGCTCCCGCGCACGATCACGGTGAAGATCCCCCCTCCGCTGGACTCGCGCCAGGCGTAGGCCGTCTCAGCGGCCTTGGTCATGGCGTCCAGAGCCTCCACGGCGCCCACCAAGCCCGTGGTCTCGACCATGCCGATGGCGTTCGTGTACAGAGGTCTGGCCATGCGAAGGACGGACTATAGGGAAGTTACAAGGAGGGGGCAAGCGGCCCGTGCTACTCGTCCTCGTCCGGCGGCGGGGCGTCGGCGAAGGTGGTCCCCACGCCGCTCACGAACACCGCGCCCCCCTCGCGCAGGGTGGCGAGGAAGGCCGCGTTGACCTTGCCCCCGTCCACCGACTGCTCGTGGGCGTGGAACCGGCCGTCGTGTCGGACCTCGGCGCGCACGTAGTAAATCTTGGCGCCGCCGCCGTCTATGGAGCGCAGCCCGAGCTGGACCTGGACGGTCGCGGGGTCGATCCCCTGGGGCTGGGCCTCGGCCTTCAGCCGGTCCGAGAGCGCCAGGACCTGCTCCGCGGTGGGGAACCGGCCCAGGGCGTGCACCGCCTTGTCGCAGGCCTGCTGGTACTTGAGCGCGCGGCCGTAGGGCACGCCGAACCACAGCGCGACCCCGACCGCCGCGAGCACCAGGACCCCGAGTTGCCAGCCCTTCATGCGCCCTCCCCCAGAGAGGTTAGCGGCTCGTCGGGGTCGAGGCGATGTCCGGGCTGGCGGCCGGCCGAACCCATAGGGTAAACTGGGGGCCGTTCGGGCGATTAGCTCAGTTGGTTAGAGCGCTATCTTCACACGGTAGAAGTCACAGGTTCGAATCCTGTATCGCCCATGGCGCCCTCAGTGAGGGCGCCTTTGCGTTGGTTGGCGCTCCTGGAGCGCGTCCCGCGCCGCGCGCACCTGCTGCGCGTCCGCCTCGGAGAGCTCCTGCTGCAGCAGCAGCTCGTAGCAGGCGCGCGCCTCCGCCACCCGCCCCAGCTCCCCCAGGCTGCGTGCGCGCCCCGCCAGCGCGCGCGGCGCGCGCGGGGACCCGAGCAGCGCGAGCTCGTACTCGGCCAGCGCGTCCTCCCAGCGCGCGAGTCCTTCCAGCGCGGTGGCACGACCGTAGACGACCATCTGGGTGCGCCCCCCCTGAGCCCGGAGCGTGTCGTAGGTCTCGAGGGCCTGGGCGAAGCGCTCGAGCTTGAGCAGGGTGATCCCCTGGTTCTCGAGGACCCCCGGGTCGCCCGGATTCAGGGCCAGCGCCCGCGCGAAGTCCTCGAGGGCGAGCTCGAGCCGGCCGCCGTCCGAGCGCGCGGCGCCGCGGTTCACGAGGGCCAGCGCGCTCTGGGGGTCCAGCTCCAGCGCCCGGGTGAAGTCCGCGTCGGCCTCGGCGTAGTGCCCGAGGGCGTGGTGCGAGAAGCCGCGGTTGATCCAGGCGCCGAACTGCGCGGGGTCCAGCTCCAGCGCCCGGCTGTAGTCGGCGATCGCCGCCTCGTGCCGGTTCAACCCGGCGGCGCAGCGCCCGCGCGCCTCCCACGCCCCGGCGTCGCTCGGGGCTCGCTCCAGCAAGTCGCTGTAGGCGGACCAGGCCTCCTCCCAGCGACCGAGCGCGGACAGGACCTTGCCGCGGTTGGAGACCACGGCGCGGCCCTCGACCCCGTGGGCGATCGCCGCGTCGTAGTCGCGGAGGGCCTCTGCGTAGCGCTGCTGGTCCTGGAGGAGCTGGGCGCGCCCCACCCGTGCGGTGGGCTCCGCGGGGTCGAGCTCCAGCGCGCGCCCGTAGTCGGCCAGGGCACGCGCGACCTCGCCCGTCCGGGCGTGGCACAGGCCGCGGTTGGAGTAGGCGACCGCCGCGCTCGGGTCCAGCGCTGCCGCGCGATCGAAGCCCACCAGCGCGCGCGCGTAGTCTCCCTGGCTGCAGAGCACGACGGCTCGGTTGAGGGTGCCCACGAAGGACCGGGGGTCGAGGGTCAGCGCCCAGTCCAGATCGCGGAGCGCGGCGTCGGTGTCGCCCAGCTCGGCGTAGGTCATGCCGCGGTTGATCCAGGCGGACACGAGCTCCGGATCCAGCTCCAGCGCGCGCTCGAAGGCCACGAGCGCCGCCTGGAGTTGCCCCTGGCGCTTGCGCACCAACGCCAGGGTGCCGTGGGCCTCGGCCAGCTCCGGGTCCAGCTCCAGCGCCCGCTCGCAGTCCTCGAGGGCCTCCTGCAGCTGCCCGCGCTGGGAGCGCAGGAACGCCCGGTCGGCCAGCGCCCGCGGGTCCTCCTCCTCGGCCAGCGTCGGCGAGTCCGCCTCGACCCGCGTCGGCGAGCCGTCCTCGGCCTGCGGCTCCGGGGGCCCCAGGGCGGGCGTCGCGGCCGACCCCGACCGCGACGGGGCAGGCCGCTGCAGCGCCCACACGCCGCCCGCCGTGACCACGAACGCCAGGCCCACGCCGAGGCCGATCGCGAACCTCCCGCCCGGCGCCGCGGGGCGCGCGCCCGGGCCCCCGTCGAGGAGGAGGATCGCTCGCGCGACCTCCGCGGCCGACCCCGGCCGCCCCTGGGGGTCGAGCGCGAGGCAGCGCATGCACAGGCGGCTCAGCCCCGCAGGCACGTCGGGCCGCACCCGCGCGGGCGGCGCGATCTCGGCGAAGCGCTCCAGCCGCAGGTAGCCTGGGAGCGAGTCCGCGACCACCGGCGGGGTCCCGGTGAGGCAGGCGTAGAGCACCGCGCCCAGGCCGTAGACGTCGGTCCAGGGCCCGAGGCGCGCGAGGTCGCCCTGGGCCTGCTCCGGAGACCAGAAGCCGGGCGTCCCATGGAACACGCCCGTGGCGGTGAGCCGGCTGTGCGTGTCCTGGGCGTCGAGCACGAGCCCGAAGTCGGTGAGCAGCGCGTCCTGGCCGCGCAGGAGCACGTTGTCGGGCTTGAGGTCCCGGTGCAGCAGCCCGCAGCCGTGCACGTAGTCGAGCGCGCGCGCGAGCTGCAGCGCGATCCGCGTGGCCTCCTCCACCGGGAGGGGTCCCCGCGTGAGCGCGGCCGCGAGGGTCTCCCCCTCGATCAGCTCCAGGGCGACCCAGGGCGCGCCGCCGTGCTCCCCCGCCGCGAGGATCGACACCACGTGCGGGTGCCGTAGCCGGGCCAGGGCCTGGACCTCCCCCTGGAAGCGCCGCGCCGCGCGGGGGTCGCTCGCGCGCTGGGCGTGGAGCAGCTTGAGCGCGACCCGCCGCCCCTCGGCGTCGTGGGCGCGGTAGACCACCCCCATGCCACCTCGGGCCAGCTCTGCTTCGACGACGTACGGCCCGACCTGCACCCGCAGAGTTTGCACCGCGCGCGCGCGTGACGCCACGTAGGCGCTCCGTCCGCGCGCCTCCCCCCGGATCATTCGCCCCGGCGGCGTGCTGCGCCACCAGGAGTGGGGCCTCTACGAGGTCGGCCTGGGTGGGCCGGACAACCTCCTGGTCCGCGTGGGCTGGCCCTCCGCCGCGATCCGCGGCGACTGAGCGGGGAGCGGCCTCAGCGCGCCAGCGCCGGGCGCACCCGCGCGTAGCGCGCCCGGGTCTGGCTGCGCGTCGGCCCCTCGAGCCCGACGTCGTGCGCGCGCTCCAGCTCGGCGAGCGCCTCAACCTCCCTGGCTACTGCAGTCGGCGCACCCGCTCGTAGCCCTCGCGCGCGGCCGGGAGCAGGTCGCCCGCCGCCTCACCGTCGAGCAGCGCTTCGAACTCGCCCTCGGCCTCGGCGTAGCGCCCGAGCTCCTCCAGGTTCACGGCGCGGTTGAAGCGCGCGACCGCGAAGCCCGGGTTCAGCTCCAGCGCGCGGCCGTAGGCGTCGACCGCCTCGGCGTAGCGCTCGAGCTCGCCCAGGCACAGCCCGCGCTCGGCCCAGAGCTGCGCGTTGCGCGGCTCGGCCTCCAGCGCCCGGGCGTAGTCCTCCAGCGCCTCGGTCCAGCGCTCGAGCTGACCCCGGCTCGCGGCGCGCCGGCGGTAGGCCGGGGCGAAGCTGGGGTCCAGGGCCAGGGCCCGGTCGAAGTCGTCGAGGGCCTCGGGGTGTCGCCCGAGCCGGGCCTTCAGCCGGCCCCGGTCGGCGAGAGCCCGGGGCGTGAGCTCGTAGAGCAGCACGCGGTCGTAGTCGCCGATCGCCTCCTCCAGCCGGCCCAGCTCGGTCAGCGTCAGCGCGCGGTTGGCCAGGCTGCGGGTGTCCTCGGGGGCGAGCTCCAGCGCGCGGTCGAAGGCCGCGAGCGCCTCGGGGTGCCGCCCGAGCTGCCCCAGGCTGATCCCGCGCAAGGCGTGCACCCGGGGGTCGTCGGGGGTGAGCTCGAGCGCGCGGTCGAATGCCTCGAGCGCGTCGACGTCCCGCTCCAGGGCGCTCAGGGTCTCCCCCCGGGCGCAGCGCGCGAGGGCGGAGTCCGCGCCGGCCAGGAGCGCGAGGTCGAGGTCCGCGAGCGCCTGGTCCAGCCGGCCCAGCGCCCGCGCGCTCTGGGCGCGGTTGACGAGGAGCTCGCCGTCGCCGGGCGTCGCGTCCAGCGCGCGGTCGAAGTCCGCGAGGGCCTCCTCGTGTCGCCCGAGCTGGGCGAGGCACAGGGCGCGGTGGCCGCGGGCCTCGAGCTGCTCGGGGTCGAGCTCCAGGGCGCGGTCGAGGTCCGGCAGCGCGTCGTCGAGGCGCCCGAGCACGCGCAGCGCCGAGCCGCGCAGGCTGTAGGCGGTCGCGTCCTGGGGGTCGAGCTCCAGGGCGCGGTCGAGGTCCGGGAGCGCCTCCTCGGGCCGTCCCCGGGTCAGGTGCAGCCAGCCGCGGCCGCGCCGGAGCAGCGCGTTCTGGGGGTCGAGTTCGATCCCGCGGGTGTAGTCCGCCACTGCGTCCGCGTCGCGCCCCAGGTGCGAGAGCAGCTCGGCGCGGTAGCCGTGGCCGAGGGAGCTCGCAGGGTCGAGCTCGAGCGCCCGGTCCAGCTCCGTGAGCCCGGCGGCGAGGTCCCCGTCCTCGGCCAGACGCCGGCCCCGATCGAGGGCGCTGGCCGCCTCGCGCACCGCGTCGGCGTCGAGGGGCGACGCTGGCGACGGGGGCTCCTGCGCAGGCCGGGGGGTCGCGGCCACCGGCGCCGCGGGCTCGGGCGCGCGCGCCCGGGTCGCGACCGCGACCGCCGCCAGCGCGAGCGCAGCGCTCGAGACCAGCGCCGCTGCCACGAGCACCCGCCACCCGCCCCGCTCGGCGAGGCCGCCGAGCTCGAGGGCACGGGCCACCTCGCGCGCGCTCGTCGGGCGGTCCTCCGGCGCCAGCGCCAGGCAGCGCATGCACAGCGCGTCCAGCCACTCCGGCACCTCGGGGCGGACGCGGCGGGGGGGGACCACCGCGAGGAAGCGCTCGTCCTCCAAGGCCTCCTGCAGGGAGCTCGCGCGCACCGGGGCGACTCCGGTCAGGCAGGCGTAGAGCACGGCCCCGAGGCCGTAGAGGTCGGTGCGCGGCCCCAGGTCGTGGATCGCGCCGTGGGCCTGCTCCGGGGCCCAGTAGCCGGGGGTCCCGAGGAACGCCCCGGTCGAGGTCAAGCGGCTCTCGGCGCCCAGGTCCAGCACCAGGCCGAAGTCGGTGAGCAGCGCGTCCTGCCCGCGCAGGAGCACGTTGTCGGGCTTGAGGTCCCGGTGCACGAAGCCCTCGCCGTGCACGTGGATCAACGCCAGGGCGAGCTGGAGCGCGACGTCGACGGCGTCCTCGATCGGGAGTCGCCCGTGGCGCAGCCGGGCCTGCAGCGACTCGCCCTCGACGAAGTCCAGGGCGATCCACGGCACGCCCTGGTACTCCCCCGCGCCGAGCAGGCGCACGACGTGCGGGTGCCGCAGCCGCCCCAGCGCCGCGAGCTCGGCCTGGAACCGGCGTCGTCCGCGCTCGCTGGCCGAGCGGTGCTGCAGGAGCAGCTTCAGCGCGACCGGACGCCCCTGGGCGTCACGCGCGCTGTAGACCACGCCCATGCCCCCCCGGGCGACCTCTGCCTCCACCGCGTAGGGGCCGAACCGCTTCACACGCCGAGTCTGACCGGGCACTCCTGGGGTCGCCAGCCGCGCGGTCAGTCCCGGGTCGGGGGGATCTCGAGCGCCCGCAGCTCCGCCGGGCTGAGCCCGGACTGCAGCGCGCGGGTCAGGTCTCGGTGGGCCTCCAGCGGACGCCCCAGGGCGAGCTGGCACTTGCCGCGCAGGAAGTGCCCGCGGCCGTTGCCCGGCGCGAAGCGCAGGCCGCGCTCGATCGCGCCCAGGGCCTCCTCGGGCCGCCTGAGCAGGAGCAAGCACAGGCCCCGGTAGAGGTGGGCCTCCGCGTGACTCGGCAGGTCGGCCAGGAGCGCGTCCAGCGTGCTCAACGCCGCCTCGAACCGGTCCTCCTGCGCGTCGCACACCGCGAGCATGTAGCGCGCCTGCCCGTGGCCGGGCTCGAGCTCGAGCACCCGCGCGAAGCAGGCGCGCGCGTCGTCGGATCGTCCGAGCTGCGTCGTGTAGAGGAAGCCCAGGTTGAAGTGCGGGAGCACCGAGCGCGGCGCGAGCTCGGTCAACCGCTGGAACACCTGCGCCGCCTCCTCGGTCCGCCCCAGGCCGACCAGGGCGCCAGCCCGCGCGTTGTGGGTGTGCAGATCCTCGGACCCCAGCGCGAGGGCGCGATCGTAGTCTGCGAGGGCCTCCGCGTAGAGCCCGAGCATGGACAGCCGCAGCCCGCGCGCGGCGTAGAGGTCGGCCCGCCGCGGCGCCGCCTCGATCGCGCGCGAGAAGGCCCGCACCGAGTCCTCGATTCGCCCGAGATCGGTCAGCGCCTCCGCGAGCCCGACGTAGACCTGCAGCGGGTCCGCGCCGCAGGCGACGGCGCGCTCCAGGTCGTGCTCCGCCTCGAGCGCCTGCCCGGCCTCGAGCCGCAGCTGGCCACGCAGGCGATAGGCCACGGCCAGCTCGGGGTCCAGCTCCAGGGCGCGCGCGAAGCGCTCGAGCACCTCACGCACGGGGCGCCCGGACCGATAGCGATACCAGGCGTCCTTGACGTGCAGCTCCGGGTCCTCGGGGGCCAGGGCCAACGCGCGTCCGACCGCCTCCAACGCCTCGGGGGTGCGCTCGAGGGCGAACAGCGCCGCGGCCAGGAGTCCGTGCAGGCTGGCGTCGGCCGGCCGCGCCTCGATCAGGTGCCTCAGGTCGGCGAGGGCCTCGCCGTCGCGCCCGAGGCTGACCAGGCTCGCGGCCCGGGCGCGGCGCACGCTGAGCTCGACGGGGCCGAGGGCCTCCGCGACGTTCACGGCCTCGACCGCCTCGGCGTGCCGCCCCAGGCGCTGCAACACGACCCCGCGCGCCGAGGCCAGGGGCTGGCTCGTCGGGTGCTGGCGCAGCCCGCGCTCGAAGTCGGCGAGGGCCTCGTCGAAGCGCCCGAGCTGAAAGCGCGCCGCGCCGCAGGAGAGGTCGACGGTCGGCGCGAGCGAGCCCAGCTCCCGCGCCCGCTCCAGCGCGGCCAGCGCCTCGCCGAAGCGCCGCTGGTGCAGCAAGCAGCTCCCGCGCACCGTGTAGGCCTCGGCCAGGTCGGGGTCGAAGTCCAGCGCGCGCAGGAGGTCGTCCAGCGCGGGCTCCGGGTGCCCCAGGGAGAAGAAGATCTGCGCGCGGAGCACGTAGGCCTCGGCGAAGTCCGGGGCGAGCTCGAGCACCGCGCTGACCTCTGCCATGGCCAGGGTGTAGCGACGCTCGGCGTAGTGGCGCAGGGACGCGACCCGCAGCTCCTGGAACGCGCGCTCCAGCTCGAGCTGGTAGGGCCCCGAGTCCACCGCCGCCACCGCCGCCGCGGCGCGCGGCGCCGGGCGGGCCAGGGGCGGCCCGGGGACGAGGATCTGGAGCGCCACCGCCACCAGCGCGGCCGCCCCGACCAGGCCCACCGCGGGCCAGGTCCACCCAGGGAGCCTCTTCCCGCCGCCCCGCGCGAGCAGCCGGGCGACCTCCCGCGCCGAGGCCGGGCGGGCCTCGGGGTCGACGCTCAGGCAGCGCATGCACACCCGGTCCAGCCACTCGGGGACCTCCGGCCGCGTCCGGCTCGGGGCCTCGGTCGAGCGGAAGCTGAGGCTCGCCAGGAACGCGAACAGCGACTCGGCCTCCACCGGCGCGTGCCCGGTGAGGCAGGCGTAGAGCACGGCGCCGAGCCCGTAGACGTCGGTGCGCGGTCCCAACGCCTCGAGCTGACCGCGGGCCTGCTCGGGAGACCAGAACCCGGGGGTCCCGTGGAACACGCCGGTCTGGGTCAGGCGCGTGCCCTCGCCGGCGCCCTCGAGCACGAGCCCGAAGTCGGTGAGCAGCGCGTCGTCGCCGCGCAGGAGCACGTTGTCGGGCTTGAGGTCCCGGTGCACGAAGCCCTCGGCGTGCACGTGACTCAAGGCCTGGGCGAGCTGCCGCCCGATCCGCACGGCGTCCGCGATCGGCAGCGACCCCCCGCGCAGCCGCTCGTGGAGGGACTCTCCCTCCACCAGCTCCAGGGCCAACCAGGGCACGCCCTCGTGCTCCCCGGCGCCGAGGATCGGGACCACGTGCGGGTGCCGCAGCCGGGTCAGGGCCTGCACCTCCCGCTGAAAGCGCTGCCGAACCCGAGGGTCCGCCGACCGCTGCGCGTGCAGGAGCTTGAGGGCCACCCGCCGCCCCTCGCCGTCCTGGGCGCGGTAGACGACCCCCGTCCCGCCTCGGGCGAGCTCGGCGCGCACGGTGTAGGGCCCGACCTGCATGCGCCGAGTGTGTCCGCCCCCCCGGCCTCCGGCCAGTCGATCCCGGCGAATCGCGCCACCCGCGTCCCGGTCCAAGGAGCATGCGCCTGCTCCCGTGCCTGCCTCTGCTGCTCCTCGCCGGCTGCCCCGGCCGGGGCCCGTTCCTCCTCGCCGACCTCGAGCGGCTGGTCGTCGGCCAGAGCACCCGCGAGGAGGTCGAGGCCCTCCTCGGACCGCCGGAGGAGACCCGCCACGGCGTGGCGATCTACCGCACCTGGACCCGCGAGCCGTTCCCGCCGTTCCCTCTGGGCTTCGTGACCTGGCCGCTGTTCTTGGTCTCGACCTTCGAGAACGTTGTGGTCTGCGCGGGCTACGGCGCAGACCACGTCCTTCAGGCGAGCTGGCTGACCTACAGCACGGGGAGCGGCGGCGCGGTCCTGCTCGCCCCGCTGTGCGGCGCTGCAGAGACCCCAGACGCCGAAACGCTGGCTGCCCTGCGCCAGCTCGAGGACCACGGCGTGCAGGTGGGGGTGGCGTCGGGTCACCGGGGGCGTCCTTGGGTTCGCCCGAGCGAACTGTTGGAGGACGAATCACGCCGACGCGACTAGGCTCGGGAGGTGGTCCGCCTGCTGCTCCTCCTCACACTCTTCTGCTCGCCTTGGGCGATCGCGGGTCGCTACTGGCCGCGGCGCCCGGTCTACGCGATCTCGAGCGACGGTCGCTACGAGCTCCTGTTCCTGCCAAAGGAGCAGGAGTTCCGGCTGACGCGGCTCGGTAGTCCGCTGCCGCCTCAGGACGGGACCCTCTTCACGCTGAACTACTCGATTCGGGACCTCCGCCCGGACGACGAGGTGTTGGCGTCGGGCGTCTGTCCTCCTGCCGAATGGGCCTGCTGCCTCCCCGCTGGCAGGGGCTTCGTGCTCGCGCTCCAGGGCCAGCCCTCGTGGGCCTTCAAGCGCTTCGCCGGAGACGGGGCCGAGCTCTGGACGCTCGACTTCGAGGCGGCGCTTGCGCCACACGAGCGTTGCCCTTCGCCGCACCAAGACAACCTGCGCCTCCGCGATCAGTGGGTCGACGGCGACACCCTGGTCGTAGTGTTCGACGGCCGCGAGCAGCCGGGGCTCGTCGCCTTCGACGTCGATACAGGCGCACGGGTGCCCGTCCCCGCTCACGCGCTCGCCCGCCGAATTGCGGCGCCGGACGGGATCGGACTCGAGGACTACATGCCCGCCTGGGCCGCGTTGACCTGCCCCGACCCCGCGGCGGTCGACGCTGCCGGGGAGACCTGGTTCCGCGTGCGGTCGCCGAAGGCCCAGGTCGCGGTTGCCGTACTCCTGGCCCACCACGGCGACGAGCGGGCGCGCGACTTCCTGCGCGAGTTCGTGTCGCAGCCCGTACCGAGGGAGGACTACTGGACATTCATAGGTCGGGAGTGGGATCCCCGGTTCAGGTTTCAATTCGAGCGCTTCCTGGCCTACCAATACGCCGTGGGCCTCCTCCCGTGGGCGTTCGAGCCTGAAGAGGCATGGAGGCGATTGCAGGCAGCAGAGCCACATGGACACCTAGGCCTAGCGCTCCCTTACGCCTACGCCCAGCTCGGCAGGCAGGGCCTGGCACGAGCCGTGACGCGCGAAGCGCTGGACCTCGACGCGTGGGCAGGTCACGATCCCCTGTGCGTTCCGCGAGGCGTCGATAGCGCTATGTGGCACCGGCACGACGACGCCGTGCACCTGGGTCGCCTGCGGGAGGTGTTCCCGGACGTCGACCCGGTGAGCCGCGCCACGATCGCGTGGAGCCTCTGCTGCTACTCGGGCTTCGAGGCTCAGACCGTCCCCTTCCTCTTGCACGCGCTCAGCGACCCCGACCCGGAGGTGCGCGCCGTGGCCGCGGTAGCCCTGGTCGAGGTCGATTCCGCTCTGGCTCGGAATCAGGTGGGCGCGCTCGTCGCCGCCCAGGGCGCCGAGACCCCGGGGGTGAGCAAGCGGGCCCACGACGCCCTCGACGGGCTCGCCAAGGCCTTCGCCGCCGACGGCACCCCCGCCTGGGCCGCGGTGCTGCAGGTGTATCGCGTGGAGGCCCTCGGCCTGGGGGCCGGAACGGCGGTGTGGTTCCTGCTGTGGGCCCTGGTGCCGCTGCCGCGGCCGCAGCGCTGGGGCCGACGGGCGATCGCGACCCTCGCCCTCGCGTCCCCTCCGATCCTCGTGGTCAGTTGGGCCGTGCTGCACTCCGTGGAGGCCCCCTGGACCGAACCGTTCCTGCGGCGCGGGCTGGCGGAGGGGGGCCTCAGCGCGCCGACGCTGGCCGTGGCGACCCTCGCGGGGGCGTGCGGGGTCCTGGCCCTGGCGGTGGTCCTCGGCGGGCGCCGGCGGCGCGCGTAAGCCCTTTCCCGGCCTCGCCTGGGTTCCTGCGTCGAAGTTGCAGAAGGTTGACGGACGGGTGCGCGGCGCTGGCTAGCATGCGCCTGGGTTTCGAGGAGGGTCGTATGCGCCGTTTCGTCGTGTTCTTCGCCGTGTTGGCCGTCGTGGCCACGCCGCTGGTCGCGCTCGCCAAGGACGTGATCTACAAGGTCGACGGCGGCAAGCTCAAGGGCGATATCCTCCGCGAGAGCCGGAGCTCGGTCACGATCCGCACCCTGGGCGGCACGGTGACCGTGCCCCGCACCGAGATCGCCAAGGTCGAGCGCGACGGCGATATCTTCCGCGCCTTCGACGAGAAGAAGGCCAAGCTCGAGAAGCGCCCCTCCGCCGAGGGATGGTTCGAGTTCGGCACCTGGTGCCAGCAGCAGGGCCTCTACCCCGAGGCGATCGACGCCTTCCACGAGACCCTGGCGCTGGACTCCGACCACGACGACGCGCGCTGGGAGCTGGGCTACCGCCGGCTCGCCGGGCGCTGGGTGACCACCAACGAGTACTTCGAGGCCAAGGGCTTCGTGCGCTACCAGGGCCGCTGGGTGACCCCCGCCGAGAAGGAGAACCTCGAGGCCGGGCTGGTCGAGGTCGACGGGCAGTGGGTGCGCGCCGAGGACGTGGAGCTCGACGACGCGCCCGTGGCCAGCGCGCGCCGCGAGGAGCGCCGCGAGCGCCCCACCCGCAGCGAGCCCGAGCGTCCGCGCTCGGGCGGCGCGACGTCGGAGCGCGAGAAGAAGCCCGCCCCCCGCGACCCCGCCGAACGCTGGCGCGGCGGCGCCGGCGCACCCCTGGGCGGCCAGGACGGCCCGCCGCTCTCCGAGGACGAGCGCGACGCCCAGCTCGAGGCGAACAAGCAGCAGGGCGGCTGGCAGATCGGCTACAAGTCGAAGTACTACGACTTCTACTCCAACGGCGACATGGACGAGGTCAAGCTCTGGGCCGCGATCATGGACCTCATGTGCGAGGAGTACATCAAGATCTTCAAGTTCGAGGGCGAGATCACCCGGCCCTTCCCGATCCTGCTCTACGGCTCGCAGCAAGAGTTCATGAGCAAGACCAACAACGGCCCCGGCGTGGGCGGGTTCTACGACGGGCGCAAGATCGTGGCCTACCACAAGGACCAGGGCGGCGGCCACGGCACCCTCTCGACCCTGTTCCACGAGGGCACCCACCAGTTCCAGGGCCTGGTCATGGGCCAGAACATGTGGCGCGCGCAGATCTGGCTGATCGAGGGCCTGGCGGTGTTCTTCGAGGCCTCCGAGGCCCAGGGCAAGCGCCTGCGCACGGGCACGATCCCCAAGGACCGCCTGGCCCACGTCAAGCGCGCCATGAACGGCGGGCAGTTCGTGCCCCTCGCCACCCTGATCCGCATGGAGCAGGCCCAGTTCGGCGCGCTGCACTACGCCCACGCCTGGAGCCTGATCTACTTCCTGGTCAACGGCACCAAGGGCGGCAAGAAGCGGTTCATTGAGTACTGGGAGCAGGTCAAGGGCGGCCACCCCGACCAGGTGGGCCTGTTCGAGGAGCTGTTCAACAAGCCGATCGACGAGATCGAGGCGGCCTGGAAGAGCTACGTCCAAGGGCTCTGAGGCGACGGCCTCCCTCCTTTCCCCCGACGGCGTGGTCCGCTAAACTCCCCTGCCAAAAGAGGGGGAATCCGTGAACTTCGTCTTGCGTGGGCTGTGCCTCACCGTCGCGCTGAGCGCTCTGGTCGGCTGCGCCGACCCGATCCCGGTCCACCACCAGGCCCTGGAGAACACCTACTACACCCGGGTGACCCTGCGCCCCGACGGGCCCGAGCTCTACTCGGCCGCCTACTACGGGCTGCGCCCGGTCTACAAGCCGGGGACCGAGGTCCAGGTCCAGGAATACACCGAGGACTACGTCAAGCTCCTGGTCAACAAGATCCCCTACACCATGAACCCGATCGGCGAGCCCTTCGGGATCGACGCCACCTCGATCGAGGGCTTCGTGGACAAGTTCTTCGTGCCCTCGCTCAGCGACCTGGGGCTGGTCGAGGCCGACCCCGACGCGGGCGCCGACGGCGGCGAGGACGAGGGCGACCCGGACGCCGGCCTGGAGGCGGGGGACAACCCGTTCGACCTCAGCGCCATGGACCGCGGCACCCGCTCGAACATTGACAACGGCAAGGCCGTGCAAGGCATGACCAAGGCCCAGGTGCTCATGGCCATGGGCCCCCCCGCGGAGATCAACTTCGGCGAGCCGGCGACCAACCTCACCCTGGACGCCCTCATGAGCGCGAACCGCTGGATCTACCACCGCAACGCGTTTTGCCGCTTCTTCTTCGGGATCTACCAGCAGGTCTACACCTTCGCCGACGGCAAGCTGACCACGATCCAGCGCTAACCTCCGCGCTCGTCTGAAACTACACACGCTTCCGGGTTGCTGGCGCGGGCCGCGCGGGCCACACTGAGCCCGTGAGCGAGACGCCCGATCCCAACGAGCTCTCCCGGCGCATCGTCACCAAGATCGAGCGCAGCGCCACCGAGCTGCCCACGCAACGCGGCAAGATCCGCGGGATCCGCTCCGACGACCTCAAGCGCCTGCTCGAGGACTCGCTGCGCCCCGAGCGCGACCGCTTCCGCGCCGAAGAGGAGCGCTACAAGCAGCGCCTGCGCGCGCTGGAGCGCGAGCTGGACGAGGTCCGCGCCCAGGGCGCCGAGACCCGCCGCCGCGAGCTCCCGCGCCTGGCCCAGCTCGTCGAGTCCGAGCGCTCGCGGGTCGAGTCCTTGCAGGGCGAGCTGCAGGGCATGGAGCAGAAGCTGCGCACGCGCGAGACCGAGCTCGAAGAGAGCAAGCGCATGCGCCGCGACACCGAGCGCCAGAGCGCGGCGCTGGTGCGCGAGCTCCACGACCTGCGCCAGTCCAGCTCGACGCAGCTCAACGAGGCCAGCAGCCAGGCCGAAGAGCTGCTCCTGACCCTCGACTCGCGGATCGCCGAGATCGAGCGCAAGCTCAGCGCGCGCGGCGACCTCGAGGCCACCCAGCAGATCGACCTCCGCGCGCGCAACGCGGCCCTCGCCGAGCAGGCCGCCCGGGTGCGCGCGCTCGAGGACGAGGTGTGGACCGCGCTGGAGGGCGCGACCCAGTCGGGCCAGGTCCGACGCCGGGTGCGCGAGGACCGGCGCAACGCGAGCGAGGACCCCGACCAGGCCCGGGTCCTGCTCCTGCGCGAGATCGTGCGTCGCCAGCACGAGCAGGAGGACCTCCTCGAGGAGATCCAGCTCACCCTGCAGAACTACGAAGCCCGGCTCATGTCCCTCGAGCACCGCCAGCGCGAGGGCGGAGGCGCCGAGGACCCCGGACCGAGCGAGGCCCTGCAGCTCCGGCTGGAGGCGCTGGAGGAGCGGCACACCGACGAGTCGGAGTGGATCGAACACCTCGAGCGTCGCCTGCAGGAGCTCGAGGTCGCGCGCCCGACCGACGACCGCTCCCGCGACGTGGCCCAGCGCACGGACCAGGCCCTCGCGGGGCTGGAGACGCTCCTGGCGCGGGCGCGCGGGGTCGACCTGCCCCCGCTGCCGACCGGGGCCGAGGCCGGGCCGCCGCCGCCGCGCTCGTTCACCGCGCCCCCGAGCGGCGTGCCCCCAGCGTCAGGCGCCTACGCGCTGCCCAAGGACCTCGGCGCCCTGGCCGCGCCGCCTCAGCCGCTCGAGGACGCCGACGAGGACGAGGACGAGGACGACGACGGCGAGGCCCCGTCGCGGGAGGCGCTGGAGAACACCTCGCACCTGACCCGGACCCTGGTGGCCTCCATGCGCGGGCAGTCCGGGATCAAGGACCTGCTGCGCGAAGCGCTCTACGCGGACTCCCCCGAGCTCGCCGCCGAGAACGGCGTCGAGCTCCCGGACGGCGGCTACTCCGCCGAGATCGAGCCGCCCTTCGCCGAGGTCCGCGAGCGCGCGATCCGGGCCTGCGAGGAGGGGATCTCGCTGCTCGAGTCCGAGGGCAAGGCCGCCGAGGCCAGCGGGATCAAGGAGCTCCTCGCCTGGCTCCACAGCACGCCCGACGCGGACGACGACTGAGGCCCGCGCGCTCCGACGTCAGCGCTGCAGCTCGCGACGCAGCATGACGTAGTGCGGGTAGGGACCGTCGAGGGCGATCGCCTCGCGGACCTCGGCCAGCGCCGCCTCCCGCTCCCCCTGCGCCTGCAGCGCGAGCGCCAGCGCGTAGTGCGCGCGGCCGGTGTCGCTGCGCTCGAGCATGTCGCGGGCTGCCTCCACCGCCGGCGCCCCCTCGCCCAGGGCGATCAGGGCGAAACACAGGCCCTCGTAGGCGTCGACGAACTCGTGGTTGCGCCGGATCGCCTCGCGGTAGGCCGCGGCCGCGGGCTCGAACCGGTCCTGCGCGTAGTGGGCCTCCCCGAGCTGGTAGGGCGCCCGCGCGTCGTCGGGGACCTCGCGCAGGTGCCGCTCGAACAGGGGGATCGCGGCGGCGTAGTCGCGCTGGCGCAGGTAGGCCAGGCCCTCGTCGTAGGCGGGGAGCGGGAAGTCCCGGATGTACTCCTGCCACTCCGCCTCCAGGCGGTCGAGGGGACCCAGGGTGCGCTCCACCGCCTTCAGCGAGTCCTCACCCTTGGCCACCGCGGCGAAGCACTGCAGGAAGCGCTCGCGGTAGAGCGGCGTCGAGCGCCCGGGCTTGGTCTTCTCCAGCAGCATGTGGATCCAGGCCCAGCCCAGGGCGTAGCACTCGACCCCGTAGGCGCCGAAGCCCGCGGTCAGGACCTCGCGCAGGTAGGCCCGCTTGCGGTCGAGCAGGCGCTTGGCGTGGCTGAGGCGGCCGTAGCTCGGCCGCCCGTAGACCAGCTCGTCCTCGACCTCGTCGTAGGTCGAGGGCCCGAAATACTCCGCGATCCCCTCGAGCAGCCAGGGCGGCAGGCTCAGCGCCTGCTCCCCGAGGGCGAGGTGCGTGAACAGGTGCGTGCCCTCGTGGTAGAGCGTGTCCTGGGTCTCGGCCGGGTCGTTGGGGTCGTCGTAGAGCACGAGCTCCTTGTCGTCGAGGCTGTAGTAGCCCACCGCGGACTCGCCCAGGCTGCCCCCCGTCTCCCGCTGGTAGCGCTCGAAGTCCTCGCGGGTGGCGTAGATCCGCACGCCGATCTTCTTGCCCCAGCGCTGGAGCGGGGTCTTGCGCACCCCGAACACCTTGCTGAAGCGGGCGTAGAACGCGTTCAGCGCCTTGCTGTAGCGATAGATCTTGGCCTCGCTGGTGTTGGTCTCGACCCACAGCACGGGGCCCTCGTTGCGCCAGGGGTCGGCGTAGGCCCGGTGCTGCTCCTCGAGGCGCTCGACCTTCTCGAGCTGCTTGCTCGACTGCCGGTGCTCCGGGTCGGCGCGCAGCGCGCTCTTCAGCGCGTGGCGCTCCTCGGCGTAGAGGTGGTTGCGCCGCGCCCACTTCGCGATCCGGTAGAAGCCGTCGGCGTCCCCTGGGTCGAGCTTGGCCAGCTTCTCGCGGTACTCCGCGTCCAGGCTCTGCGCGCGCAGGCTCGCGAGGCTCTGCTCGGCGCCGCCGGTGCTGGTCGCGGTGTCGCGGGGGGCCTCGGGCTCCTCGGGCTCCTCGGGCTCCTCGGGCTCCTCGGGCTCGGCGGGTTCGGCGGGTTCGGCGGGCGGCTCCTCCCGCACCGCGGCGGGCTCGGTGGGCTGCTCCTCCTGCTCCGGCTCCGGCTCCACGGGGTCCACGGGGTCCTCAGCGAGTCCGGGGGTCGGATCCTTGGGGTCGACCCGGGGCTCAGGGGTCGTGTCAGGGTCGCTGCCCTCGGGCGGGTCCTCGCGCGGCGTCTCCGGCGGCGCGGACGGCGGCGGGTCGGGCTGCGCGGGGTCCTCCGCAGGGTCGGGCCCGCGCCGACGCTCCAGCTCGGCGTCCAGCTCGGCCAGCGCCTCCTCCACCAGGATCACGGCCCCTGCGGCGTCGGCGACCTCGGCCCACTCGGCGCGCAGCGCGAGCAGGTCGCTCTGGGCTCGCTCGCCTTGCCCTCGCTCCAAGCGCTCGAAGGCCGCCGCTCGCGCGGCTCGCGCGCGCTCGACGTAGTCCTGCTTGGAGGGCGGGGTCCCCACCTGCACCTCGGCCACGGGGTCGGGCGAGGGGCGCGAGCGCCCGAAGATCAGCCCCAGCGCGGCCCCGACGAGCACCACCGCCCCGATCAGGATCGGCGCCCAGGGCGTCCCCTGGGCGGCGTAGCGCCCAGAGGCCCGCTGGGCGACGCGCTCCGAAGCCCGCAGCGCCCGCTGGCTGCCGTGGGACCCCACCCGCCCGCTCGGCGCCTTCGTCGGCGCTCGCCCGCTCGGCGCCTTCGTCGGCGCTCGCCCGCTCGGCGCCTTCGTCGGCGCGCCGGCCTCCGCGCGCTCGCCGTCCCCTCGCGCGACCTCTTCGAAGCGCGCCGCCTGCTGCGGATCGAGGAAGCCCCCTTGCTGGGCCAGCTCGAACAGGCTGGTCGACGTCCCCTCTTCGAAGAGCACGCGCTGCTGCTGCTGGATCAGCACGAGCTCGTCCGGGGTGGGGGCTCCGAAGCCCGCGGCGAGGCGCAGGAAGATCGCGTCTGGAATCATGGCAGCCCTCCCCGGGGTGCAACGTCCGGACGCGACGCGCAGGCTGCTGGCCCGGAGTGCACTCCACCCCACGCTGAGCATGCCTGGGCCAGGCCCTCGCGCCATAGTTCAGAGTACTGGTTCTCTCCAGGGGCGCTAGCGCCCCTCCTGGGCCTCGCCCTCGGGGTCCCGGCGGAAATACTCGCGCACCACGCCCTCGTAGCTGGCCGGCACACGCTGCTGCTCCATGGCGCGCTCGACCCCCTCGAGGTTCACTTCGCGACCGGGGTCGAAGCCCACGAGCGCGGCGCGGCGGCCGATCCGGCGGGGGTGGCGCTCGATCCACTGCTCGACCCGCCGGCGCAGGTCGGGGTCGAGGTCGGCGAGGCGCTCGGTGACCCCCTCGGGCAGGGGCTCGACGTCGCCGGGCTCGGGGGCCGTGCCGCCGCCGTTTCCGGTCCCTCCCGCCCCCGCGACACCCGAGGCCTCACCCTCCGCGGGCGCAGAGGCGCCTGCGACCGGGGAGGCGTCGCCCGACTCCCCGGGCTGACCCCCCGCGACCGACCCGCCAGCGGCCGCGCCCGAGCCCGCCGGCCTGGCGTGGTCGGGGCGGGTCCCTGCGCCCGTGGGCGGCGGGGCCCCGGTCGGGGCGTCGGGGCGGGTCCCCCCGGCGGCGGGTCGCGGAGACCCGGGGGCCGAGCCGTCCCGGGGCGGGCGCGGAGGGATCAGCTCCGCGAGCTGCTCGAGGAGCTTGGGGTCGGCGTTCCGCAGCTCCTCGGCCAGGCCCGGAGGCACGTTGGGCGGCGTGTCCGGCGGGCTGAGCTCGCTCGCCGCCTCCGCCACCTTCTTCAGCACCTCGGGGTCGAGCTGGGCGAGCTTCTCGCTGAGCCCCGGCGGGACCTCGTCGGGGAGCTGGGGCGGCTCGCCGGCGTTGGCGTCCCGGGCCAGCTCCATGAGGTCCTTGAGGGTCTCCTTGTCCACCGTCTGCAGCAGCTCCTCGGCCAGGGAGCGCGCCAGGGGCGAGTCCAGCAGCGAGTCGGCGAGGGAGCGGTCGGGCGGCGGGCGGTCGGTGCGGCCCAAGGGGTCTCTCTGCGGCGGGCGGTCGGCCACCGGATCCTCGCGCGGCGGCTGCTCGCCTGCGTCTTGGGGCTGCTCGCCCTCCGCGACGGGCTGCTCGCTACCGTCCGGCGGCTGCTCCCCGCCCTGCGGCTGCTCCCCGTCCTGCGGCTGCCCCCCGTCCTGCGGGGGGGTCCCTTCGGCCACCGGCTGCTCGCCACCGTCCTGCGGCTGCTCCCCGTCCCGCGGCGCGCTCCCCTCGGCCACCGGCTGCTCGCCACCGTCCGAGGGCTGCTCCCCGTCCCGCGGCTGCTCCCCGTCCTGCGGGGGGGTCCCTTCGGCCACCGGCGGCTCGCCACCGTCCTGCGGGTGCTCCCCACCCTGCGGCTCCCCGCCGTCCTGCAGGGGGGTCCCTTCGGCCACCGGCGGCTCGCCACCGTCCTGCGGCTGCTCCCCGTCCCGCGGCGCGCTCCCCTCGGCCACCGGCAGCTCACCACCGTCCTGCGGCGCGCTCCCCTCGGCCACCGGTTCACCGTCCTGCGGCGGGCTGAGCCGAGACTCGACCGCCGCCGCGTCCCCCGCGGGGCGCGCCTGAGCCAGGGCGCGCTCGAGGACCTCGCGCCGCTCCGTGGGGTCCAGGGCGTCGAGGGCGCTGGCGAGCTCGGGGTCCCGCGGGGCCTCGCCCTCCGTCCAGGCTTCGAGCTCCTCCGGCGACGCCGCGTCGAGGCGCTCCGCGAGGGCCTCGGGGTCGAGGGGCTCGGGGGGCGGCGCGCCGAACGCCTCGCGGAGCTCCTCCAGCGCGGCGCCGCTGCGGCGCAGCTCGTCGCCGGTGCGCTCGTCGACGTAGCGCGCGGGGAGCTGCGCCAGGGTGCGCTCGAGCTCCCCCAGCGCGGCGGCGGTGTCCTCTTCCAGCGTCGACGCCACCTCGCGCAGCGCCCGAGCCAGCTCGGGGTCCCCGGCCTGGCTCGCGGCGGCCTCGAGGGCGTCCTGCAGCGCCTGGCGCTCCGCCGGGGTCTCGGGCGCGGTCGGGGCGCGCCCCTCGCGCACGAGCTGCTCGAGCCCCGGAGCCCGCTCGAGGATCCGACGCACGGCGGCGCGGCCAGCCACCCGGCGTCGCTCGGCGTCGAGCACGTCGCGCACGCCCCCCAGCCGCGCCAGGAGCTCGAGCTCGCCCAGCGGCTGCGCCTCGAGGTCGCGCTCGAGCTCGACCAGCCGCGCGCTGGCCTGGTGCAGCGCCGCGTTGCGCTGGTCGTCGGCGGCGCGGGCGAGGCGCCCGCTGAGGGCGTGGAGCGCGCCGAGGTCGCCGGAGTCGACCTCCACCGGCGCCGCCCCCGGCCGCGCCGGCTGCCAGCGCGGGAGCAGCGGGATCGCGCGGCTGACCCCGGCCGCCAGGAGCAGCACGCCGAGCAGCCAGCGCGCGTGACCCAGGCGCCAAGGGACGGCCCGCCGCGCCACGAGGGCGCCCGCCGCGTCCTCCGCCTGAGCGTGGACGGAGGCGCCCCAGGGGCTCGCCGGGGGCAGCTCGAGGGCGGTCTGGAACAGCGCGCCGCGCCGCAGGGCCGCGTCGGCGACCTCGGCCAGGAGGCTCGCCGGTCGACGGCGGGTGGCCACGATCGCGGCCGCCAGGACCCCGACCCCCAGGCTGGGCAGCGCGTAGAGCCACAGGGGCCGGCTGGGGAGGAGGGCGGCGAGGAGCACCCCGGCCAGGCCGCCCCACGCGCCCCAACGCAGCGCCGCCGCGAGGCCCTCGACCCAGCGCAGCCGCCAGCGCAACCGATTCAGAGCAGACGCGAGCACCCGTTCAGCCTAGCAGCCCTCCGCGCGCCGGGGCCTGGTTTCATGTTTCAGGGGGTCTGTCCCAGACCCCCTCTTTCAGGGGGCCTCTCCGAGGCCCCCTCGGGCTCGGGGCAAAGCCCCTCGCCCTCACCCCCAAGGGGCTCGCGCCCGGCTTCGCCGGGCGCTGCGCGCTCGCGGCTTAGCCGCTCGCAGGGCCGGCAGCATGAGGCGGCAGGCGGCGCCTCCGCGCCTTCGGCCGGCTTCGCCGGGTGCTGCGCGCTGATGGCTTCGCCTGGCGGCGCCCTTCGCCCGTTACAGCCTGGAGTGGGCGCCGTCGCAGAACGGGCCGTTCTGGGTGCGCTTGCAGGTGCAGAGCGCGCACACCTTGGTCTCGCTGATCTCGAAGCGTTGGGGCGAGAAGCCGCTGCCGGCGTGGCTCCCGTCGCAGTAGGGCTGGGTCTGGCTGCGGCCGCAGGTGCACCACCAGTACTCCCCCGGCTCCAGGGGGCCGACCACCGGGCGCTTGCCGCCGATCTCAGGCTCTTGGCTCATGGATCCTCCTCGGCCGGGGATTCTACGCGCGACGGCGTGCGCGCGGCGCGACCGAGCGGACCCCTAGGCCAGCGCGCGCGGTCCTGGGCGCGCCGACACGCTGCGCGTCGTGGACCGTTGCGGCGACCCATGCCCGCCCAGGACCGCGAGCGCTGGCGTAGCATGCGCCCTCCGAGGAGGACCCCATGACCCGCTGGCTGCTCACCTGCGCGACCCTCTGCCTCACGTGCGCCCTGGCGCAGGTCCCCGACGGCGACCAGGCCTTCCGCCAGCTCGAGGACGAGCTGCCCACGCCGACCTCGACGCGGAACGCCTCCGGCGCCCCCGGTCACGCCTACTGGCAGCAACGGGTGGACTACCGGATCGAGGCCAGCCTCGACGAGGCGACCCACCGGATCCAAGGGCGGGAGCGGATCACCTACAGCAACAACTCGCCGGACACGCTGCGCTACCTCTGGGTCCAGCTCGACCAGAACCTCGAGGCCCAGGACGCCGAAGCCCTGAGGATCCGCACCACGGACCCGGTGGGCGACTCCGCGCAGAAGGGCTACGACGAGCTCGGCTTCGAGCTGTTCCGCCAGGGCTTCCCCGGCGGGCACACCGTCGAGGCGGTGGAGGACGGCGCGGGCCAGGCCCTCGAGCACAGGATCCAGGGAACCATGCTCAAGATCCTGCTCCCCCGGCCGCTGGCGCCCGGCGCCAAGCAGGAGCTGGTGATCGCCTGGCGCTACACGGTGCGCGATATCTCCCACTACTACAGCCGCACCGGCTACGAGCTGCTCGAGGGCGACCCGCAGAACCCGATCTACACGATCGCCCACTGGTATCCCCGCATGGCCGCCTACTCCGACCGCTACGGCTGGCACGTGCACCACTACGTGGGCGAGGAGTTCGCCCTCGAGTTCGGCGACTTCGAGGTCAGCTTGACCGTGCCCGCCGACTACGTGGTCGCGTCCACCGGCGAGCTGCAGAACCCCGACGCGGTGCTCAGCGCCGAGCAGCGCAAGCGCCTGGACTACGCGCGCACCGCCGAGGGCCCGGTGTTCGTGGTCACCCCGGAGGAGGCCAAGCAGAACGAGGCCGAGGGCACGCGGGAGACCAAGACCTGGACCTACGCCGCCAAGCAGGTGCGCGACTTCGCCTGGGCGGCGTCGCGGAAGTACGCCTGGGACGCCTGGGGGGTCAAGGTCGGCGAGCGCACGGTCATGGCCATGAGCTACTACCCCAACGAGGCCGAGCCCTTGTGGAGCAAGTACTCGACCCACGCCGTGGCCCACACCCTCGAGCACTACGGGCGCTACCTCCCGTATCCCTACCCGGTGGCGCTCTCGTGCAACGGGGCGGTGGGGGGCATGGAGCACCCCATGATCTCGTTCCAGAGCGAGCGCCCCGAGAAGGACGGGACCTACTCCGAGCGCCAGAAGTACGGGCTGATCTCGGTGATCCTGCACGAGGTCGGCCACAACTGGTTCCCCATGATCGTGAACAACGACGAGCGGCGCTGGCGCTGGATGGACGAGGGCTTCAACAGCTTCGTGCAGCAGGTGGCCGAGGGCTTCTGGTCCGAGGACTACCCCTCGCGCAACGACGCTCGCCGCGACCGAATCCTCGGCTACATGCGCCAGGCCGACGACCAGCCGATCATGACCAACACCAGCCTCCTGATCGAAGGCGGCAACAACGCCTACGCCAAGACGACCCTGGCCTTGACCGTCCTGCGCGAGGCGGTGCTGGGGCGCGAGGTGTTCGACGAGGCCTTCGCCGAGTACTGCCGGCGCTGGGCGTTCAAGCGCCCCATGCCGGCGGACTTCTTCCGCACCATGGAGGACGCCGCCGGCGTCGACCTGGACTGGTTCTTCCGCGGCTGGTTCTACGGCACCGACCACGTGGACCTGGCCGTGACGGGGGTCCGCGAGCTCGAGCTCCAGACCCGAGACCCCGAGGTCGACAAGCCGCGGGCCAAGGCCCGGGAGGAGGGCCGGCCCGTGGGCCTGCGCCGGCGGCGCAACCGCGAGCAGCCGAAGCGGCTCGAGCGGCACCCCGAGCTCTCGGACTACTACGACAGCTACGACGCCCACGCGGTGACGCCGCAGGACCGCGAGGCCTACCAGAAGCTGCTCGAGGGCCTCGAACCCCACGAGCGCGCTTTGCTCGCGCTCGACAAGCGGATCTACGTGATCGACGTGCAGAACGTGGGGGGGCTGCCCATGCCCCTCCCGTTCACGTTCCACTTCGCCGACGGCACCACCGCCGAGCTCACGATCCCGGCCACGGTGTGGCGGCGCTCGCGGGGCGGGCGAATCAGCAAGCTGTTCTTCTTCGACAAGGAGCTGGTGCGGGTCGTGCTCGACGCCGACGACGCCCAGGCCGACGTCGACCTGGCCAACAACGCCTTCCCTCGGTCGATCGCCACCGGGACCCTCGAGCTGACCAAGGAGGAGCGCCAGCCGAACCCCATGCAGCGCGAGCGTGAGGCCAAGGCCAAGGCTCAGGCCCAGGCCCCCGAGGCCCCGGCCGAGCAGCCCCAGGGCGAAGGCGACCTCCCGCCGGTCGAGGGCGAGCAGCCGCGCTGAGGCGCGGCGAGGTCACGCCCCGTCGCTCGTCCGTGGGCGAGCGAGTGTGTGAGGGCGACCTCAGGCCCGTCAGCGGTTCGCGAGGCGTCCGTGTATCCGGGCGCCCACGGCGCAAGGTTGTTCGTTGAATGCTGACGATCGTGAAGGTATTCTCGAAGCGCGTGTGAGGCTCCAGGGGCCGCGCAGCGCGCGTTCGACTGGATGTCCGTGCATCAGCGCTGACCCGACGCGATCAGCTCCCAGTCCCAACTTTGCCATGTGTGTCAAATCTCCCGTGGCGATACGCACCACGTGAGTCAGGGGTCTACATGCCCCCGACGAGCCGCCACGACTTGAGCGTTCGGCGCCCGATCCCGGGGTTCGGTCCTGGCGTTGCTCAGAGCAGGGCCAGCGAGACCCGTGTCCCGCGCTCCTCCATTTTATTCACCGTCACCCGAAACACGAACGTGAGAGGCACTCCGTGTTGAAGACCCTCCTGCGCCGGCGCCGTAGCGCCCGCGCGTTTACCCTGCTCGAGATCGTCGTCGTCCTGGCGATCCTGGTGATCCTCGCCGGCAGCATCCTCGTCAAGCTCGACGTGCTCCAGCTCCGCGCCAACAAGGGCGTGGCCGCGAGCGACATGGCCGGCGTGAGCCGGATCATGCAGACCTACACGGTCACCAACAACCACTACCCCGACGGCTTCGACTCCCTGATCGACCGGGTCGGGAACCCGGCGAGCCCGGGCACGCCGCTGACCGCCGGGGAACTCTATGGCGTCAGCCGGACCTACCCCCTCGCGGACGGCGAGGCCTCGTTGGATCCGCAGCTGATCGGGCTCGGCCAGGGGAATCCGGCCAAGCTCGCGCTGGGCACCCTGACCGCGGGCGAGATCCGCTCCCTGAACCGCATGGGCATCACGACGCTGTTCGACGCGGACGCGGGGTCGCCCTACGCCGCCCTGGGCGGGTTCCCCAGCGATCACTTCAATCAGGCCCGCCTGCTGCAAACCGGCGATCAAGTCGCGATCGTCAACGCCACCCTCAACGGCTCTGCGAGCAACGACGGCGACGCCGTGGCGATCATGGAGCACTTCTACCCTCAGTCCGCCGTTCCCGGGACGCCGCCCAGTGGCACCCGCGTGGTGGTGTTCGGGCTCGGTCCCCGCTGCACGCTGGTCGGGCGCAGCGGCATGCTGCAGACGGCCCCGCTCTACGCCAACTCCTCGGACCGCAACAAGTACTACGCCCGCGAGCTGGTCGCGTTCGAGATCAGCGACGGCGGGAGCCGCGCCCGGTTCCTGGGCGCGCTGGGCGCCGACGCCGATCGCCTCGACGAGGAGATCACCGAGTACTACGAGATCCAGTAGCGCTCGCGCGTAGCCAACCTACGAAACGGCACGAGGTCGTCGGGAAAAGGGTTCCCCGGCGGCCTCGGGTCTTGTACGGCTACTGCGCGACCCCCGCGGTGTAGAGCCAGCGCCCGCCGCGGCGGGTGAAGCGGCTGCGCTCGCTGAAGGACAGGTCGTCCGTGCCCTGCTTGAGCGCGGCGCGGAACTCGACCCAGCCCTGGTCGCCGTCCTCGCCGTGGTCCTTGACCTCGAGGCCCTCGAAGGCCGTGCGCTTGCAGTAGTGGGCGATCTCCACCGCCCACGCGCCGCGATCGGGGCGGAAGTGCTCGCCCTCGGGGTCCGTCGTGTCCTGGAGGTACTCGACCTCGCCCAGCGCGTAGGCGGCGAAGCGCGAGCGCATGAGCGCCAGGGGCGAGGGGGCGAGGGTCCCCTTGTGGAAGGGGCGGCAGCACTTCTTGTACTTCGCCCCGCTGTGGCAGGGGCAGGGCGCGTTGGGGGAGACCTTCACCGGACTACTCCTGCTGACCGCGCACGTTCTGGGACATGCGGGCCACCGTGGCCTCTTGTTCCTTGCGGAAGGTGCGCAGGTCCTCGCGCAGCTCGGGGCGCCCGATCGCGAGCATTTGCACCGCGAGGACCCCGGCGTTGCGCGAGTTGCCCACGGCCACGGTCGCCACCGGGACGCCCTTGGGCATTTGCACGATCGAGAGCAGGGCGTCTACGCCCAGGAGCGGGCCGTTGACCACCGGGACCCCGATCACCGGGAGGGTGGTCAAGGACGCGAGCATGCCCGGGAGGTGCGCCGCGCCGCCGGCGCCGGCGATCAACACCTGCAGCCCGCGGCCCTCGGCCTCGCGGCCGTAGCGGAACAGCTTCTCGGGGGTGCGGTGGGCGGAGACCACGTCCACCTCGTAGGGGATCGCGAACTCGTCCAGGGCGTCGAGCGCGCCCTGCAAGGTGGGCAGGTCCGACTCGCTGCCCATGACCACTCCCACGACCGGCTCGCTCACGACGCCTCCTCGCGCGCGATCTTACGCCAGCGCGCGCTCAGCGCAGCCCGTAGCGGTCCAGCAGCCGGTAGAGCGTCGAGCGCTGGATCCCCAGCCGGCGCGCGGCCTGGGCCTCGGCGCCGCGCTGACGCTCTGGGGCGCTAGCCGGGCGCGGCGGTGATCCGCAGCACGTCGCGCAGCTCGCGGGCGGCCCCGAGGGCGAGCTCGGCGTCGGCGTCGACCACCGTCGCGTGGCCCATTTTGCGCCCCGGCCACACCTCGGCCTTGGCGTAGAGGTGGACCGTGGCCCCCGGGATCCGGCGCGCCTCGTCCAGGCCCTGGACCTGCGGCGCGCCGCGGCCGTCGCCCTGGCCCACCAGGTTCACCAGGGCCACGGGGAAGTCGAGGGTCGCCGGCCGCAGCGGGAGCCCGCACACCGCGCGGAGGTGTTGCTCGAACTGCGAGGTGGGCGCCGCGTCCAGGGTGTGGTGGCCGCTGTTGTGCACTCGGGGGGAGATCTCGTTCACCAGGAGCTGGTCTGCGGCGTCGAGGAACAGCTCGACCGCGAACACCCCCACGCCGTCGAGGCCAACCACCGCGCGCTCCGCCAGCTCTCGCGCCTCACGGGCCACCGCCTCGGGGAGCCGCGCGGGGGCGAGCATGACGTCCAGGCGGTGCCCGACCGGGTCGACCTCGACCTCGCTCACCGGCCAGGCCACGAGCTCGCCCGAGCGAGAGCGGGCTACGAGCACCGCCAGCTCGCGCTCGATCTGGACGCGCTCCTCGAGGAGTGAGGGCCCGGGGAGCAGGCGCTCGAGGTCGCTGGGCGCGGAGAGCACGAGCACACCGCGCCCGTCGTAGCCGCCGCGGCGCAGCTTCTGCACCAGGGGCAGCCCGAAGGCCCGGCAGGCGGCGGGAGTGGGGGCGTCGCAGGCCTCGAACCGCGGGCCCGGCAGGCCCAGCGCGGCGATCCGTTGGCGCTGGGTGAGCTTGTCCTGGATCTGGGCCAGGGTCTCGGGGCGGGGGTAGACCGGGACCCCCGCCGCCTCCGCTGCGCGCAGCGCGGGGATCCCCACGTCGTCCCGCTCGAAGGTGATCACGTCGACGTGGCTCGCCAGGGTCTCGAGGGCCTGGGGTGAGGCCCAGTCGGCGACGAGGCCCAGGTCGGCCTTCGCCAACGCCGGCGCGCGGGGGTCGCGATCGAGCACCGCCACCCACAGCCCCAGGTCCCGCGCGGCGTCGACCAGCAGCGCGCCGAGCTGGCCGCCGCCCACGATCCCGACCTGGGTGCAGGCGTCCTGGGTGTCCTCGGCCGACATGGGGCCCCTCCCCTCCGTGGTCGGGAGCTTACCCGACGCCGCGGGCTGCTCCGGGGGCCGCGTCGCGAACTACTCGGGGACGAGCAGGTGCGCGCTGAGGTGCAGCTCGGGGCCCTCTTGAGGGGCCTCCACGCGCCACACGTCGCAGATCCCGCCGCCGATCCGGGGCTTGATCCAGGCGAACTCGTAGCGCTGGGTCTCGGGGTTGTAGACCCCGCCCAGCCGCGCGTCGGGCGGGGCGGAGACCGACTGAGTGGTGTGGTGCGCCATGGGGTCCCCCTGGAGCCCCTGTCTTAAGCCACGGGGCCGACAGGTGCGAGGAAAACCCCGCTAGAGTGGGCGCTCAGGAGACCGCATGCTGGCCAAGCTCGTGGCGATCGCGCTGTGCGTGCTCGGGGGCGCGACGATCCTCGCCGCCCCGCGCACGAAGCGTCCCTGGACCCTGCGGGTCGGCGGTGTGCTCCTGGTCCTGGCCGCGCTCTGGCTCGAGGGCGAGCGGCTCGCGCTGCGGGTGGGGGAGGCCTTCGTCGACTGGAACGCGCCCAGCTTCACCGGGATCGACCCCGCGCAGCGCGTGGTCGAGTTCCGCGAGGTCGCCGCGGGCTTCTCCGCGCCGGTGCACGTGACCCACGCCCCTGACGGCACGGGCTGGCTCTACGTGGTCGAGCAGTGGGGGACGGTGCGGATCGTGCGCGACGGCGCGCGGGTCGAGGCGCCGTTCTGCGACCTCTCGGCCGAGGTGTGGGCGGGCGGCGAGTGCGGGCTGCTCTCCCTCGCCTTCCACCCGAACTACGCCGAGAACGGGCGCGCCTTCGTGAACTTCACGCGCAAGCGCGCGGTGCTCGAGACCGTGGTCGCCGAGCTCACGCGCTCGGCGGATCCGGCCCGGGTCGAGCCCGGCTATCGCGAGCTCCTGGTGTTCACCCAGCCCTACACCAACCACAACGGCGGGCTCGTGGCCTTCGGCCCCGACGGTCTGCTCTACGTCGGCACCGGCGACGGCGGCGCCGCCCACGACCCCTTGGGGGCGGGGCAGGACACCGGCACGCTCCTGGGCAAGCTGCTGCGGATCGACGTCGACGGCGCTCGGCCCTACGCGATCCCGCCCACGAACCCGTTCGCCGACGGCGCCGGCGGCCGGCCCGAGGTCTACGCCTGGGGCCTGCGCAACCCCTGGCGCTTCTCCTGGGACCCGGCGCGCCCCGAGCGCCTGTTCGTGGGGGGCGTGGGCCAGGACCGCTACGAGGAGGTCAGCCTCGTCTCCCTCGGCGACAACTGCGGCTGGAACGTGCGCGAGGGCGCGCACCCCTTCCGCGGCGAAGGCCCGGGTCCGTTCCGCGAGCCGATCCACACCTACGGCCACGACGT
Source organism: Planctomycetota bacterium (assembly GCA_041402045.1). Classification (GTDB taxonomy): domain Bacteria; phylum Planctomycetota; class J058; order J058; family J058; genus JAGQRJ01. Next base: position 131,785 of record JAWKSZ010000006.1, read on the forward strand.
GGGCTACTCGGTGACCGGCGGGCACGTGCTCCGGGGCGAGGCCTTGCCCGAGCTCGACGGCACCTACGTGTTCGCCGACTACGCCCCCGGCGCGCTGTGGGGGCTGCGCGAGGACGAGGACGGCGCCTGGACCTGCCGGGTGCTCGGCGAGCACGGATTTCGCCTGAGCAGCTTCGGCGTCGACGCCGCGGGCGCGCTCTACGCCTGCGACCGCGAGGACGGGCGCCTGTTCCTGCTGGTGCGCGCGGAGTGAGCTCGGCCGTCGCCGCGAGCGCGGCGACGACCTGCCTGGCAGAGCTTCCAGGAGCTAAACGGAAGGCGCGATTCGGTGGGAGGTCAGCACCTGGTCTCAGTGCTGACGACTCCGAATCGCGCACTTCCGTTTAGCGCACGTCGAAGGCGGCCCAGGGCGAGGCGTCGCCGCTGGGGTTCACGACGCGCAGCTCGTAGCTCCCCACGGGGGGGTAGACCAGGGTCAGCCAGGCCTCGACCGACGACACCCGGATCAGGGGCACGGTCAGGGACAGCGCGCCGCCGGGGACGCGCAGCTCGGCGTAGGCGCCCTGCTGCAGGTCCGAGCCGGTCAGGTGCACGGTGCCCACGAACGGGCTCGAGACCTGGGCCGGGGCGCTGAACTGCGGGGCGACCGGCGCGCCCGGCTGCTGCGCCGAGCCCTGGACGCTGAGGGTGATCGTCTGCGAGTTCAGTAGCGTGGGGTTCGTGATCTGTAGGCTCACGTCGCCGGTCAGGGGCGCGGGGATCACCCAGCCCACGGTGCGGTCGTTGACGAAGAGCAGGGGCACCACGTAGGGCGTCTGCCCCACGGGGGTGACGGTGACCACGCAGCCCGGGGCGAACTCCTGGCCCATGAGCCACACCGTCCCGGTGAACTGGGTGTCCACGCTGGGCGGGAAGGCCATTTGAATGTCGGGGGTGCCCAGGCCGAGGACCGAGGTCAGCCCGCCGTTGGGGACGGTCAGCTTGACCGGCACCGAGAGCGTCCCGTCCGGGGCGAGCGCGGCGAACTCGTAGTCGGCGGCGATCGTGAACCAGACCGGGATCGAGAGCAGCTCCGAGCTGTGGAACAGGGCGGGGAGCACCTTGATCGGGGTCCCGTTGACGGTCACCTGGACCACCGAGCCGGGCACCAGGCGCTCACCGACGAGGTAGAGCGACCCGTTGAAGCCGGTGGCGGGGTCGGGGGGGATCGTGCCGTAGATCTCGGGCTGCGCGGGGGCGGCCGGGGCGGCGGGCGCCGGGTTGGCGGCCGGAGCGGGGTTGGCGGCCGGGGCGGGGGCGGCCGCGCCAGCGCTCGAGGAGGACGAGCCGGCGCTCGACGAGGCCGGGGTCGCCCCGGCGGCGGTCGAGGAGGACGAGCCAGCGCTCGCGGAGGCCGGGGTCGCCCCGGCAGCGGTCGAGGTGGACGCGGTCGGGAGGACGTTCACCGATCCGGGGGTCGAGCGCTTCGAGCTCCCACCGCTGCTGCCGCAGCCGACCATTGCCGCGAGACCCGATCCGACCAACACAGCGAACATGACGTTACGAGGCTTCATGCCTCACCTTTGCTTCCTAGTGCGGTGAACGATCGTTCGTTCGTCCGAGGCGCACAGGGTCACCGCTGGCGAGGGCGGAGTCAACACCCTTTCGATTTGGTTGTGCGATTGGTTGGAAGTCGAGTCCAGGCCTGACCGACCCCGGTGCGGTGCACGCCCGAGGCCCGAGCGCGGGGCTTGGTTTGCGCTACGTGTTGAGGAACACGACGGCCAAGGCCACGCCGCCGAAGGCGACGAGCATGAACGGCCCGATCGCGCAGCCGAGCAACGGGCCCATGGGGTTCGCCGCGGGCCGGCGCTGGGTCTGGGGCGAGAGCGGCGCGCGGCAGCGCGAGACCAGTGACCCCGTTGGACGCGACGGGCTTGCTTTGGAACGGCTCAGCCCAGACGCGCGCTCAACCCCTGGATCACGTCCTCCGCCTCGAGCCGCAGGCGCGGGACGCGGGCGGCCTTGCGGGCGGCGGCCAGGGCGCGCTCCAGCGCCCCGCGGCCCACGTGGCGCGCGTGGGCGAGGGTCGCCGCCGCCAGCTCGAGCTGCGCCTCGGGGGTCTCCGCAGCCTTGAGCGCGCGGTGCGCAGCCATGAGCCGCGCCTGGCCGGCGCGCTCCTCGCGGAAGTCGCGGCGGCAGGGCGCGCAGCGGTGGGCCTCGACCTCGTTCCAGAGCTTGCGCACCTCGTACCAGTGCTTCTGCTCCGCGGCGCTGAAGGTGAACGCGGCGCAACAGTCGCGGCACTGCCGACGCTGGTCGAGGTAGAGCAGGCGCGGCCCGCCGTAGCCGTAGACCTGAGCGCTCGGGGTAGCGAGCAGCGCGCCGCCGGGGAGGCGGCGGAGGTTGCCGGTGATCCCGCGCCCCCAGAGGTCGACGGGGAAGTCGGCGACGTGGCGAAAGGGCGCGGGGGGATCGCGGTGGAACGGGTTCTGCGGGTCCCGCCAGCGCAGGTTCGCCTCGTCGTCGATCCAGAGCTGGAGGCGCACCTCAGCTCTTCAGGTGCTCGCGGAGGTAGGCGTAGTCGGGGGTCAGCTCGCCCTTCCACACCACGCACGCGCGCTGGAGCTCCGGGGGCAGCCCGCTGGCCTCGAGGCTGCCCGAGGCGTCGAGGGCGGCGATCCGCTGCACGAAGGGCGCCAGCGCCTGGCTGAAGCCTTCGCTCGCGTCCCGGGGGAGCTCCGCCGGGAGGATATCGACGGCGCAGATCACCGGGCCGTCGCCGGCGAAGCCCATGCGCGGGCCGTCGGCGGCGGGGTCGTAGGTGTAGCAGGGGTCGCCGGGCTCGGTGGCCAGGACCGTGGCCTCCACGCTCCCGTTCACGTCGCAGCTGATATCGGCGATCACCTTGCAGCGCTGGAGCTGGCCGAGCTCCGACTTGCGCACCAGGCGCGGGTAGCGCTCGTCCCAGTAAATGCAGTTCACGAGCAGCGAGGGGTAGGCGTGGTAGTCGGCGAACACGCCGCGGTAGCGCTCGGGGTGCTGGTAGTAGTCGAGGAGCTGGAACTCGGCGCCGGCCTCGGTGGGCCGCACCAGGTCGGGCTCGCTGAAGGTCACGCGGTAGACCACCCGCGGGCTCGCCGGCCCCTGCACCAGGCCCGCGAGGTCGTCGGGGCGCACCTCTTCGGTGGGGAGCTGGGCCAGGACCTCCTGCACCCCGCCGGCGACGTTGCCGGTCCCGGTCACGGCCACGATCAGGGGCGACACGGCGGCGGGGACGCCGCCCTTGGCGATCGTCTCGCCCAGCGCGCGGACCGCGGCCAGGGCCTCCTGCAGCCCGGGGTAGCGGTGGGCGGGCTCGATCGCGGCGAAGGGGTTCGGGCTCACGCCCTCGTGCTCGAGGCGCTGGCCCAGGGCCCACAGCGCGTCGAGCATGCCCGCGAGCCCCGCGTAGCGCCCGAAGAACACCAGCCGGCGGCCGCTCTCGTCCTGGATCTTCTCGTAGTCGAGGAGCGTCGCGCCCTGGTCCAGGAGCGCCTGGAGCATGGGCATGTTGGAGGGCTGGCCATTGATCACGTGGGCGAAGTAGAGGTGGCAGGCGCCTGGCTGCAGGCGCTCGATCGGGACCTCCTTGACCCCGAACACAACGTCGCAGGCCGGGAGGTCGTCCACCAGCTCGCAGCCCTGGGCGGCGAACTCCGCGTCGGGGATCACGCGGCCCGCGGCCTTCTCCACGAGCACCCGGTGCCCGGCGGCGACGAGCTCCCCGGCGAGGGAGGGCACGACCGCGACCCGGCGCTCCCAGGGGCTCTTGGTCTCGCGGCGAATTCCGATCGTCGACATGGCGTGGACCCTCTCCGCGGGGGAACCTAGCATTTCACTTCGCGCCCAGCGGGGAGGTGCTGTCATGAAGCGGATCGTGATCCTGGGAGCCGGCAAGTCGTCGCCGGTGTTGATCGACTTCCTCCTGGCCGAGGCCCACAGCCGGGGCTGGAAGGTCGCCGTCGGCGACCTCGACCCGGCGGCGGCGGCGGCCCGGATCGGGGAGCACCCGTCGGGGGAGAGCTTCGCCTTCGACGTGCACGACGCCGGCGCGCGCCGCAAGCAGGTCGAGACCGCCGACCTCGTGGTCTCGCTCTTGCCCCCGGCGCTGCACGCGCTGGTGGCCGAGGACTGCATCGCCTCCAAGGTGCACTTCGCCAGCGCGAGCTACGTCGGCGACGACATGCGCCAGCTCTCGGAGGCCGCCGAGCGCGCGGGGGTGATCCTGCTCAACGAAATGGGTGTGGACCCCGGGATCGACCACATGTCGGCCATGGCCAAGCTCGACGAGCTGCGCGAGCAGGGCGCCACGATCACGCGCTTCGAGACCTTCACCGGCGGGCTCGTGGCCCCGCACTGCGACGACAACCCCTGGCGCTACAAGTTCACCTGGAACCCGCGCAACGTCGTGCTCGCCGGGCAGGGCGGGGTCAAGTTCAAGCACAACGGGCGCTACAAGTACATCCCCTACCACCGCCTGTTCCGCCGCTTCGAGCCGCTCTCGATCCCCGGCTACGGCGACTTCGAGGGCTACCCCAACCGCGACAGCCTCAAGTACCGCGGGCACTACGGGCTGTGGGACGTGGACACGATCTACCGCGGGACCCTGCGCCGGCCCGGGTTCTGCAAGGCCTGGGACTGCCTGGTGCAGCTCGGGCTGACCGACGACAGCTACGAGCTCGAGGACCTCGGGCAGCTCACCTACCGCGACTACGTGAACTCGTATCTGTGGTACGACCCCGACTCGAGCGTGGAGCTCAAGCTCCGCGCCTACCTCAAGCTCGAGCTCAACGACCCCGAGTTCGACCAGATCAAGTGGCTGGGGCTGTTCGAGGACACCCCGATCGGGCTCTCCCGCGGCACGCCGGCCCAGGTCCTGCAGAGGAAGCTCGAGGAGAAGTGGGGCATGGCCAAGGACGATCAGGACATGATCGCCATGCTCCACAAGACCGAGTACGTGCTCGACGGCCGCCGGGAGGAGGTGCAGTCCTCCATGGTGTGCCTGGGCGACGACAGCGTGCGCACGGCCATGGCCAAGACCGTGGGGCTCCCGCTCGCGGTCGGCGCGCTGCGCGTGCTCGACGGCACGATCCAGCGCCGCGGGGTCGTGATCCCCACCGTGCAGGACGTCTACGAGCCGGTGCTCGCCGAGCTCGGCAAGCACGGGATCGAGTTCACCGACCGCACGGCAGCGATCGATAAGCCGGGGCGCTCGGCCTAGCGGTCGTCGCGTATGCGTCGCGTTTCCCGAGCCTGGGTTCGAGCCGGAACGGGCGAGCTGGCGCGAGCTCTGCGCAACTGGTTCGGATAACGCGACTTACGGCCTCTCATGCCCTGCGCGTGCCGCGTCGGCGCGGGCGGGGATAAACCCCGCCCCTACCTCCGATTACGCGCGGCCGGCCCGGCCCCCGGGGGGAATGGGACTTGCTACCGTTGGGGCCAAGGACGGCCTTCATGAAACGCGCTGCGCTGACCGCTCTGGTGTTGCTCCTCGCCCTGCCCCTCGGGGCGCTGGGTCAGGGGATCGCTCCCGCCCTCGACCCCACCGTCGCGCCCGCCGCTCTCGATCGCCGCTGACGAGCGCGGGCGAGGCCACCAGGAGCTCTACGGCGTCCTGCGCGAGAAGGTCGCCGGAGGAGCTGGCGCTGTTCCTGAAGCAACTGCCCAAGGGCGCGGACCTGCACCACCACTACTCGGGCTCGATCTACGCCGAGACCTACCTCGAGTGGGCCCGGGACATGGGGGTCAAGATCCAACCCCGAGACCTTCCAGCTCGGGGGCTACTGCAGAAGGACCCCGGCGCGATCCCGGTCGAGGAGTTCATGCAGGACCCCGACCGCGTGGAGGCGCTACTGCGCAAGTGGTCGGTCAAGGGCTACGACCCACGGCCCCGGACGCCCCGGCGCCGGCAAGGCCTTCCTTCGACACCTTCGTCTACTTCGGCGGCTTCGCGACCAAGACCTACGAGCGGGGCTTCGTGCTCCTGCGCGACCGCTGCGATCGAGAACAACGTCGTCTATATCGAGACCCTGCTCAGCGGCGTGCCCTTCTACCTCGCGCTTCGCGACGCGGCCAGAAGAAGCTCGACGAGCAGAACGAAGGCGCTGACCACGGCCTCGCCTGCAGGAGCTGCCCACGGTCCTGGCCGAGCTGGCCGAGGAGTGGGGTAGAGCTCGAAGTTCAAGAAGGCCGTCGACGGCTTCGTCGAGGAACTGGAGGAGGTCCACCAGAAGGTGGGCGTCGACGACGAGCGCTTCATGATGCGCTACCACACCTACGCGATCCGCGAGAAGGACCCGGTCTCGGTCTACTCGGGCCTGGTCGCCGCCTTCGCCGCCGCCCAGAAGAGCGAGCTGATCGTGGCCGTGAACCTGGTCGGCCTGGAGAACGGCGAGTTCGCGACCAGGACTACAGCCTGCATGCGCATGCTGGAGTTCCTCAGGATCCTTACCCCGGGATCCGCGTGGCCCTGCACGCGGGTGAGATCACCGAGCACCTCGTCCAGCCCCACGGACCTCCTTCCCACGTGCGCGAGGCGATCGAGGTCGCCCGGGCCCGCCGGATCGGCCGGGGATCGACATTCCCCACGACCCCGACGCCCAGGGGCTCATGCAGCTCATGGCCGAGCGCGGGATCGCCGTCGAGGTCAACCTGACCTCGAACGAGTTCATCACTCGGGGTCGAGGGCGACGCCCTACGCCTTGCTCCGCGACCGGCGTGCCCCCTGGTGCTCTCCACCGACGACCAGGGCGTCGTGCGCAACGACCTGCTCAACTACGAGAGTATGCGGGCTCCTGGCCACCCGCCGCGAGGCCGACTACGAGCTGGATCAAAGCACCCTGGTCTACAACTCGATCCAGTGGCGCGTTCCTGGACGACGCGACCAAGGACCGGCTCAAGACCACCCTCGACGAGCGCTTCACCGCCTTCGAGGACGCCATGGCCGCCTACGCCGCCGCCCGCCAGGCCAGCGCCCCGGCCGCCCCGAGACCAAGCCCGCCGTCGACCTGGGCCTGGGCGAGGACCCCAGAAGCGCCCTAGCGTCGTCGCTCCTCTCGGCGAGTACTCGTCGTCAGGCCCGAACCAGCACTCCCGGTAGCATTTGCTGGGGCTGGATGCTCCAAAGCGGTAGGGGTCCCTGCGGCGGTAGAGGAGCTGGGCGAGCTCGTCGAGGCCACAGTCGCCGGCGCAGCGAGTAAGCCTCCGCGGCCTCCGAGTCGAAGCCGCTCGCCTCCAGGACGCCACCGAGGAGGCAGCCGGCACCGTCGCCCCCGTCGTGCAGCGCGTAGCCAGAAAGCGCGCCTGGGCCTCGTCCTGCACGATCCTCCGCGCCCGTCTCGATAGTGCTCAGCCAGCCGCCACATGCCCTCGGGGCACCCCGCGTCCGCGGCCTGCTGGAGCCAGGCCGGTCGGTGCTCGCGCTCCAGGCACGCCAGCCGCAGCGCCAGCTGGGTGCTGCCGAGGGCCGCGACTATCCTGAAATGCAACTGCGGCGAAGGGCGTCGACGGCAGGAGACCACCACGACGGTGTCCGCGATCCAACACCGTTCTTCCTCGGGAGTCGTCAGGCTGGAGGTGCCACTCGATCGCGCGGTCGGGGCCCTCCACGACGCTCGGGCCGTCGACGCTGCGGGCGGTGCGCGCTCTCCCTCGTGGGCCGCCCCAGCCAGAGCAGGGCGACGACGTCCCAGCTGGGCCCGGCCGTAGGCCGCCGGGATACTCGGGGCTCGCGCCGGCAGCAAGGGCGGAAACTCCAGCTCGCGCGGGGAGGGACTGGGCGCAGGCTGGAGCGCCTGGCAACCCAGCAGGAACAGCGACGCGACCAGGAGCGAGGTCCGCATAGAGCCCTCGCAGCAAGCGAGCGGCCGCGCTAAATCCCTGCGCCAAGCGTATGGTGCGGCGAAAACCCGGCACCGCCGACCGTTGATCGGCACTTCTTCGTCCCCGATCCCGCGACGACGTAGGGCGCAGCTCACGGCGCCCAGCCCCCGGCGTGACCTCGCGCCCGCGGAGTTTCGCCGACCGGGTGAGGGTGGCGACAAAAACCCAAGCGTGTTCTGCACGCGGCGTGCACCGCAGCTCACGAGTCCTGGATCGACGCGCCTGGTGGCCGCGGAGCTCTTCTGCAGAGGCGTTCCTCCCACCTGGCGTAGGGGCCGGGGCTTGTCCGGGCTTGTCCCCGCCCGGTATGTGCGTCCTCACCCTTCGTAGGGTGAGGGCATACCCGCGGCGTCACGGATCGTAATGGACGAACGCCAGCTCGGAAACCGCCGCCACGAAGGGCGCAAGGGACGCACATACCCGGGCGGGGGCAAGCCCCGCCCTACCTCATACAGGCGCACCCGGCAGAAGGCGACCCTCACGCCGGGGCGATCGCGCCGACCACGAGTGGGCTTTTTCCCCAGCCGAGGGGGCTTCCGGAGAGGTCCCCATGAGTAAGGGTCAGCGTTTGCCGCGAGCGCGCAGGGAGCGGCGAAGCCGCCGCGGGCCCGTTCGGGGGGTGAGGGTGAGGGGCTTTGCCCCGACGCGCCAGGAACGTGCTCCCGACTGCCGGGCGCCAAGGTCTGGATCTACCGCGACCAGGAGGAGCACGTCTCCAAGCCGTGAGGCCGGCGTTAGCCGGCCGGGCCAGCAACCCGAGGGGCCTCGGAGAGGCCCTTAGTCAGGGCGTTTTTAGCTCGGCACGGATCGCGTCCCACACCGGGGATGTCGCCGTAGCCGAGCGCCCACAGGCTCAGGCCGCGCAGGTTGTACTTCTTCACCAGCGCCGCCTTGACGCGGATCCCGCGCTCGTCGGGGAACCAGACGGTGTGGTTCACGCCGCTGGCGTCGAGGTAGTCGAAGTGGCTCTCGCCCTTGGCGGCCTCGTAGATCACGCCGGTGGTCGACTGCGGGATCAGGGCCTGCGCCGCGGTAGGTGCGCGAGCGGATCGTGCCGCCGTTGGCGGGCCAGTCGTAGCCGTAGAGCGGGATCGCGATCATGAGCTTGTCGGCGGGCATGACCGTGAGCGCGTAGGTGATCACCTGCTCGACCCAGTCGGCGGGGCCGATCGGGCCAGCGGCGGACCAGGTGCCGGAGAAGCCGTAGCACATGATCTTGATCCGGTCGGCGGCGGCGGCCAGGCGCTGGTAGTCGTAGCCCGCCCAGTTGGGCAGGTCGCGGGTCTTGGGCGGGATCGTGACCGAGAACACCTTGCCCCGGGCCTTGACCTCGCGGCCGAGGTCCTCGACGAAGCTCGAGAAGGCGTCGCGGGTCGCCGACTTCGCGTGCTCGAAGTCAATGTCGATCCCGTCGTAGTTCCCCTGGTCGAGCAGGTCGAGCATGGACTGGATCGCCCGGGCGCGGAAGGTCGGGTTGCCGAGGACCGAGTCCAGCGCGGCGGCGTCCTGCACGTCGTAGATCGTGGGGATCACCTCGCCGCCCTTGGAGCGGATCAGCGCGATCCGGGCGGGGTCCTCGATCCCGTTGCTCTTGACCAGGGTCCCGTCGGCGTTGACCCCGATCCCGAACAGGTTCACCTCGTCCAGGCCCCTGCCCAGGTTGGCGTCGATCAGCCGGGTCGGCGGTCGAGTAGGTCAATGCGGCAGCCAGCCCGCCACGTCCGGGAGCGGAGGAGGCGGGGGGGGCGGGGGCGGCGGGGGCGGCGGAGGAGGCGGGGGTGGGGTCGTGGTGGGCGGAGGAGTGGTCGTCGTGGGCGGAGCCGTGGTGCCGGGGGTCGACGACGAGGACGAGCCGCTCCCGCAGCCGAGGAGGCCGAGGGCGAGCGCGCCGAGGAGGGCGAGGGAAGTGCGCGACATGGGGCCTGAACTTTCGTGGGTGTGGGGGTGGCCCCAGCCCGCCGCGACACCGTGTCACGGCGGGCCGGGGAGTGGAGGCCGTTAAGAGAGGGCAGCCTCCAAATGAGCGATCACCAGCCGAGGGAGCCCCAGGTCTGGGGTCCGACGACGCCGTCGACCACCAGGCCCTTGGCCTGCTGGTAGCGGCGCACGGCCGCGAGGGTCTGGTTGCCGAAGTAGCCGTCGCTGGGGCCGGGGTCGAAGCCCGCGGCGCGCAGCTTGTTCTGCAGGTAGGCGACCTGAATGCTGCGGTCGCCGAGGCGCAGCGTGGGCCGCGAGCCCGGCTGCGGCGCGGGCGCGGGCGCGGGAGCGGCCGGCGGGGGAGGCGCCGCTGGCGGCGGAGCCGACGACTCGAGGGACGCCCAGGTCTGAGGGCCGACGACCCCGTCGACCACCAGGCCCCGGGCCTGCTGGTAGCGGCGCACGGCGGCGAGGGTCATGTTGCCGAAGTGGCCGTCGGTGGGGCCGGGGTCGAAGCCCGCGGCGCGCAGCTTGTTCTGCAGGTAGGCGACCTGAATGCTCCGGTCCCCGTGGCGCAGCGTCGGGCGCGTGGTCGGCGCGGGCGCGGGCGGGGCCGGCGTTGGGTTCACGACTGGCTGCGGAGCCGGCGCGGGCGGGGCCTGCTGCTCCAGGGCACCCCAGGTCTGGGGCCCGACGACGCCGTCGACGGTCAGGCCGCGGGCCTGCTGGAAGCGGCGCACGGCGGAGAGGGTCATGTTGCCGAACACGCCGTCGGTGGGCCCCGGGTCGAAGCCCGCGTCGCGCAGCTTGTTCTGCAGGTAGGCGACCTGAATGCTGCGGTCGCCGTGGCGCAGCGTCGGGCGCGCGCCGGGGGCGGCCGGCGGGGGCGCCGTGGTCGGCGGCGCGGCGCCGCCGGCGTAGCTCCGCACGAGGTTCATGAAGTGGTCCCAGCGCCAGTGCGGCCCCGGGTCCCAGTGGGCGTTCCGGCCGCCGAACCGGCCGGGGATCGTGGGGTGCGGGACCTCGGCGTGCCCGATCACGTGCGCGCGGTCGATCGGGATCCGGTGCCGCACGCAGATCCAGGCCACGAGGTGGGCCGAGTTGCGGTACTGAATGTCGGTGGTGTCGTTGTATTGGGCGTAGCCGCCGTGCTCGATCCCGATCGAGGTCGCGTTGTAGGTGTAGTTGCCCGCGTGCCAGGCAATGTCCTTCTCCTGCACGCACTGGAAGACCTGGCCGCTCTTGTGCACGTCGTAGTGGCTGGACGAGGTCGCGGCGGGGTTGGCGGACCAGCCCGCCGAGTTGTTGCCCTGCGCCTTGTGGATCACGACGCGGGTCACGAGGGAGCGGTTGGAGCGGGTGTAGTTGCCCGGGTGGGCGGGGTATTGGGTCATGGCCGGTCGCGCGACTTGCGCGTGGGCGACGGGCACAGCGAGTGCCAGCGCCCCGGTGGCCATGAGCCAGCAGGGGATCTTCATACGAATGCCTCCGTGGTTGGGTTCAGCGGCGGGCGTGGGCCCGCGGGCTCAGCGCGCGTCCGCCGCCAGGCGCGCGTCGACGCGCTCGTGCTGGGCGCGGATCACGCGGGTGGGGTCGGTCTCGCCCGCGGCGAGCAGCTCCAGGTAGTCCTGGACCTGCTGGGCGAGCTCGGGGTGCGCGCGCACGACGGCGCTCGCCTGCATGCTCTCGAGCAGCTCCGCGGCGTGGGCGCGGCTCGCCCGCAGGGTGCTCTCGAGGATCGTGCTCGCGGCGGCGGCGTCGCTCTCGCGCTCCAGCGCGGCGCTCAGGGCGCGGCCGACCGCCTCGGCGCGCGGAGCGTCGGCGTCGCCCAGGGCGCGGGCGGCGCCGTTGCGCACGCTGGGGTCGGGGTCGCCCAGGTAGTCGAGGACCTTGGCGAGTTGAGTCGGGCTGGCGCCCGCCGTGCGCACGCCGTCCAGCGCGTCGGCGCGCATCCAGGGGTGCGAGGCGTACTCCGCGCTGGTGAGCAGCGCCGCGCGGGTGACCTGCGCCAGGTCCGCGCGCTCGCGCGCCAGCAAGCGCAGGCCGCCCAGGGCGATCTGCCGCAGGCCCTCGTCGAGGGTCGAGTCCTGGGCCAGGTCGCCCAGCGCGGTGACGGTGCCCTCGGCGCTCGCGGGCGAGCGACCGAGCAGCTCGAGGACCAGCTCGCGCAGCTCGAGGTCCGCCTCGGCGTCCCGCGCCAGGTCGCGCAGGCCCACCTCGAGCTCGAGCTCGCTGAACGCGTTCAGGTCTTCGAGCAGGGCGCCGGCGATCCAGCTGCGCAGCTCCGGCTGGGCGCTGCGCAGCGCGGCCAGGGTCTGGGCCGTCCCCGCGGCGACGACCGCGGTGGCCTCGGCGCGCATGCGCTCGTACTCCGCCTCGCTCTTGAGGTCGCCCGGGCCGTGCTGGCAGCCCATGTGCGGCTCGTGGTCGCCGTGGTCGAGGCCCTCGAGCTCCGCGGCGTGCGGCGCCTCAGCGAGGTCGACGACCACCGGGGTCACGCCGGTCGCGACCTGGGTGGCGGCGGCCGCCGCCCGCGGCTCGGGGGCGAGCTCCGCGGGGCGACGCGCGGGCCGATCCGCCGTGCGCGTGGCGCCGCGCGGCGGCGCCGCCGCCTGTGCGCCGTCGCTGCCCGACGCGCTCACGAACGCGCCCACGCCGAACGCCAGCGCGAGCGCGCCTGCCGCGATCGCCGGGGTCTTGCTGAAGGAGCGGGGGGTGTCGGTGCGCGCCATGAAGCCTCCTCGCGTGCTGTTAGCCGGACCCCCGCTCCGCTCGTGCAGGGAAAAAGTCTGTAAGCGCAGAAATGCCAATGCGTTCCGAGTGTGGCTCAGCCACCCTGCTCCCTCGGAACGCATGCGAGGAGCGCAGTGCGGTTCGCGCGCGGCTGAGGGCGAACGCGAAACTCAGAACGTGCGCCTGGCGCACGGAACCGTCCCGGCTGAGACGAGCGGGAGGAGGTGCAAACGATTTGCTCGGAGCCCGCCTCGGCCGGGCGTAGGCTGCGCAGCAGGGAAGGAGGCCTCATGCGGGGGTCGTGGATCGTGGCAGGGATCGTGGCGTGGAGCGCGGGGGCGACGGCCCAGGGGCGGGACAAGGACCCCTGGCTCCTGTGGCCGGAGCTCGAGCGCGGCGGGATCTCGCTCTGGGCGCCGATCGAGGAGGGCCACTTCGCCGGCAAGTACGCCGACGCGCTCATGCGCGCGGCCGCGGTGGTGGAGGGCGCCGAGGGCGCGCCGCCCGCGGTGGTGCTCGACCTCTACGCCCAGCCCGACGAAGAGGCGCTGCTCCTGGGCTTGGCCAAGGGCCGCGAGGCGACCCTCACGGCGGACGGCGCGCGGGTCGCGACCGCCACCAGCCCGCTCACACACCTGGCCGGCCACGGCGCGCGCTACGCCTTCGCCGCGCCGCCCCAGGGCGCGCGTGAGCTGGTGTTCGAGCTGCCCCTCGGCGCGGGCCAGGACACCCGCCGGATTCGGATCGCGCGCTTGTCCCAGCACCTGCGGGACGCCGAGCCGCACCTCCAGGCGTGGACCCAGCACGCGACCTCGGACGCGCTGCGTCCGATCAGCGCGATCCACCCGTACCTGCAGTGCGAGGGCTACCGCGAGTTCATGGCCAGCGAGCCGAGCGCGGTCACCGTGCTCCTGATCCGGGAGCTCGCCCGCGAGCCGAGCGAGGACGCGCTGCCGCGCTTCCTGGCCTGGCACGCCCTGGGGCAGACCCCCTGGGGGCGAGCCAACCTCGAGGGCCAGCCTGGCACCCCGCGCGACATGCAGGAGGCCCTCGAGACCTGGCGCGAGCGCGGCGTCCCGGGCCTCCCGGCCGAGTGCCCCGGGAGCAGCAGGAAGCGCTAGCGGCGGCGCGCGCGCAGGAAGTAGCGCCAGCACACCTGGCGGCCGAGGCCCAGGCGCTCGACCGCGCCCGAGACCGCGCCGTCGAGGCGGGTCAGGGCCCGCCACAGCCGACGCGAGGCGGGCGCGAGCTCGGGGCCGACGTAGCCGCCGGAGAGCGCCAGGCCGGTCACGACCCCGTAGCGCTCGTCGACGACCTCGAACCCGTGGCGCGCGAGCAGCGCGCGCGCGTCCTGGGGGCCGCACACCGGGTCCACGTGCCCGATCGCGCGGCGACCGAGGAGCAGGAGCGGGTTCGGGTTGGGGTCCGAGATCACGAGCTCGCGCACGCCCACGCGCTCGAGCTCGGCGAAGATCGGCTCCAGGGGCGCCTCGTCGGCGAGGTGGTGCCACACGTCCTTGAACACCGCCACGTCGAAGGCGCCCGCGGGGAAGGGCAGCGCCTCGGCGGTCGCGCACACGAGCTTCGCCCGCGGCGTGCGCGCGCGGCCGGCGCGCAGGCAGAACGGCAGCAGGTCGACGCCCACCGCCCGGATCCCCAGCTGCTCCAGCTCCGCGCCCAGGCTGCCGAAGCCGCAGCCCACGTCCAACACCCGGGCCCCGGGGGGGAGCAGCGCGGCGATCCGCGCGTTGATCCAGCGGTCGACGTGGCCGTAGCCCCGGTCGAGGCGCTCGATCATGTCCGCGCGGTAGTGGTCGTAGTGCTCGTGGTCGGCGCCGCTCACTGCACCTTGCCCAGCGCCGCCAGGACCCCGAGGCCTGCGCCCACCAGCGCGATCACCGCGTAGAGGGTCATGGTGAGCTTGAACTGCGTGGGGTGGGTCTCGGCGTCGACCTGGCGGGGCCAGCCGTGCTCGTAGCCGTGGGCCCACACCGAGTCGCCGCTGGCGCCGCGGTAGAGCATGTACCCGCACCAGGCGACCATGAACAGCGAGAGCGCGAGGGGAGCCATGCGCGGAGTCTACCCCAGCCTCCGGGCTACTCGTCGCGCAGGCGCTCGCTCAGCCCGCCGCGGAAGCCCGCGTCGGGGAACACCAGGAAGCGGTAGCTGGTCGGCGGCAGCTCGACGAGCTCGTCGGCCGGCGCGGGCGCCGAGTCCGGGAGCGCGAAGCTGCCGTCCCGCGCCAGCGCCAGGGGCGCGCCGTTGAGGGTCAGCGCCTGGCTCTCGAGGGCCGGGGCGGCGACGGCGTAGGTCGCCTGGCGGGCGCCGAGGTCGCCCTGCAGCCGCACCGTGCGCGGGGCGTCTGCGAGGTTCAGGAGCAGCACCGTCACGCTCCCCGCGCGCCCGGGCGTCGCGTGGGCGTAGGCGCGCACGCGGTCGGAGCCCGCGACCTGGGCGTCGAGGACGTGGCGGCCCATGAGCCGCTTCCAGAGCACGGCGTTCCAGTAGTCGGGGTTCGGCGCGCGGGTGTCCTCGCGGACGAGCCCGTAGTCCGAGCCGATCAACGCCTGACGCACCTGGATCCGGTGCCCGAAGCGGGCCACGCTCCCCAACTGGTCCAGGAACCAGAACCCGCTGGCGAAGGTGTCCGAGACCCCGGGCTCGCCGCCGCACTGGGCGGGGCCGGTCTCGCCCAGCCACACCTCGGCGCCGGGCTGATAGCGGTCGCGCCAGCGGTTGAGCTTGCCCGCCCAGCGCTGGACCTCGTTCAGGGTCCGGGGCTCGAGCATGCGCCCCAGGCTCGCGCGCCGGACCGCCACCGGGCAGCGCTGGGACTGGGTGGGGTAGTAGTGCCAGGTGACCACGTCCACCGGCTGCTCGGCGCGGCGCAGGAAGCGCTTCGTGACCCCGAAGAACCAGCCCAGAGGCTCGCCCAGCACCGGCCAGAACGCGGCCGCGGGACCCGCCAGGCGCGCGCCGGGCGCGAGCTCGCGCACCAGGCCCTGGGCGCGGGCGTAGTCGCGGGCGTAGCGCTTGCCCGAGACCCGCGCCTTCCAGCCGTGGAAGAACCAGAACGCGTTGACCTCGTTGCCGAGCTCCCAGACCGCCACGCGCTGCTGCTGCTCGCGCGCGTGCTCGAGCAGTCGCCGCGCATGGTCGGGGGTCCAGCGCCGCCGGGCGTCGCGCTCGGTGGGGCCGGCGTTGAGGGTGAACATGAGGTCCAGCCCCGCGGCCTCGGCGAAGGCGTGCACCTCGTCCCAGCGCTCGACGCTCAGCCGCGACTCGTAGCCCTCGGGGGCCGCGCCGCGCGCGTCGAGGTCGTAGTAGAGGAAGTCGGCCTCGCCCCCGCCCACCCGCAGGACCGCGGGGGCGAGGTTCCGCGCGAGGGCGACGAGCTGCGGATCGAGGGCCAGGGGCTCGGCGTCGCCGCTGCCGCGGCCCTGCTCCGAGGACGCGCTCGCGTCCCACCATTTGCCGCCGACGACGTTGGCCAGGTCGATCGCCACCGAGAGGTAGCGCGCGTCGACCTCGGCCAGCGGACGCTCGGTGTCGACGGTCACCGTGGCGTCCTGCGCGCAGGCGGCGGCCGCGATCAGGGTCAGGGTGCACAGGCAGGGGGGCAGTCTCACGCGCTCGTCTCTCTGCTCGCCCCAGCGCAAGATCCATGCCTCACGGCCCTGACGCAGGTTGTGCGATCCGCGCCAGGGCTCGAGGTGGTTGCGTCCCGAACCGGACCCCGCCGAGTCGCTAAACCCGTCGGCGCACCGTCGGTTCAGGGGCATGCCCCGGGGCGGACCCCGGTCCCCCCCGCGCGCCCCTCCAACCGGACGACAGGAGTAGGTCTTAGAGCGACCTCCGAGGCGCCCGTCCACAGGCGCGCAGCTTGCTGAGAGGGGGGCGGGACCGACGTCCCCGACCCTCCTTCCTGCGCCTCGGCGGCGGGCTCCCCCCTCGCCGTCGAGGCCTCGAGTCCCGTGGGATCGGCCGGGGCCGTCGGCGTTGTCGGCGCGCCCCGGACGGTCGCACCGGCGAACGCTCCGTCGAGTACATGCTCCCAGCGCCGCACTGTGCGGCCGACTCGACGGGGCGTTCGCCCGTGCGACCGCTCGAGCGAGGCCCTGCGGCAGAACGCCGCGCCCCTCGTCACACGCACACGACCCGGATCACCCGATTCACGCAGAGCGCACACCGTCGCACCGCGAGTGCACGCGTTGTGCGTTGGCCCGGCGCTTGCCCTGCGCTCGACGTTGGGTGCGCGCCCGGTCGCCGCGCCCGCGTCCCTGCCTCGCCGCGCACGCCGCGCACGCCGCGCTGACGCGTGGTCCACCCTTGAACGCGCGCCCTCGGGCGCGACTGGAGATCGTTCGCATGCTTACCCGGTGTCTGTCCTTCGCCTTGCACGAGCACGTGAGCCTGGGCGTGGAATACAAGTACACCTGGTTCGGGGTCGCCGATCAGGAGGAAGAGGACTACGGGCAGGCCACGGCCTACCTCGGCTTCAACTTCTGAGCGTCGGGCGGCGGCCCCTCCCCCCGTCGCCGCCCAGCTCGCTCCCGTCCAGCAGCCTGCGGGGGACCTGCGCGGCCCGTCGACCGAGCGGTCGGCGGGCCGCGCGCGGCCGCAGGCGTCAACCGCGCGTCGGGCTTGCCCCCACGTCGCCTCGCGCGACACCCGGCGCGCGGTTCTCGCCTGCGGCCGCGGACCTCACGCGGGACTTCTTCGCAGGGCGCTTTACGCTGGCTTCATGGAGCCTGCCCCCCGCGTCGACGACTCTCCGCTGCCCGAGGCGACCGCAGCGCCCGAGGAGGCTGGCGTCGAGGCCAGCCAGGCGCCCCCCGAGCAGGCGCCGACCGGGGTCCGCGCCGCGCAGCTCCTGAGCGTCGTGCTCCTGGCCGGCACCTTGGTCCTGCCCAAGCTGACGGTGCTCAGCTTCGTCAACGAGCGCCTGTTCATGCACACGGGGCCGGGCACCGTCCTGCTCCTCACGCTGCAGGACGCGCTCCTCGTCGGGCTCGTGGCCTGCGGGCTGTGGGCGCTGGCTCGGCGGGCGAGCCTGCGGAGCTGGGCCCTCGTCGGTCTGGGGCTGGGTGCGCTCCTGGCGCTGCTCTTGATCGACGCCCGCGCGCGGGAGCTGTGGCTGCGTCCCCTGGATCTGGGCCTCGTCCGCTACTTCTGGGCCAACCTCGACGACCTGCAGTCGGGCAACCGGCTGTTCTTCACCCACCAGGCCGGGTGGGGCCTGACCTTCCGCAAGATCCTGGTCGTCGTCGGGGCGCTCTACGCCGTGGCCTGGGGCGCGAGCGCCCTCGCGCTGTTCGGGCTCGCGCGCGGCGCGCCGCCGCGGGCGCCGAGCGGGCGGCGGGGGCGCGTCCTCGTCGGGGCGGCCCTGACGGTGGCCTTCGTCGGCGCGTGCTGCGTGGGTCGCCAGCGCTACCGGCTGGAGGAGAACCTCGTGCTCGGGCCGGCGGTCGGCTTCGTGCGCGGGCTGTTCACCTCTCGCGCAGCGCTGCTCGAGCTCGCCGCTCGGCACGATCAGCCCGCGCGCCCGCTGCGGGAGGTGCTCGGCGCCGGCGAGCGACGCCTGCTGGTCGACGCCCCGCCGCTGCGCAACGTGCTGATCCTGGTGCAGGAGTCCCTGCGCTGGGACAGCGTGGGGCTCGAGCCCGACCAGCCGTCGTTGACGCCGACCTTGCGCGAGCTGGCTGGGGGCGGGCTGACCGCTCGCTGCTACGTGTGCCTCCCGCACTCCTCCAAGGCCTACTACGCGATCCTCACCGGCCGACACCCCTTCCCCGGGATCGAAATGCACGAGTCCCTGGCCGCGCGCTCGCCGTCGCTGTTCTGGCTGACGCGGGAGCAGCGCGGGGCGCACACCTCGGTCCTGAGCTCGGCCTACCTGGCCTTCGAGAACACCGAGGGGCTGCTCGAGGCCGCCGGGGCCGAGCTGCTCCAGGAGTCGCCCCCCGCCCCGGAGGGCGGGAACTCCTTCGGCAAGAGCGACGCCCTGCTCTACGCCATGGTCCCCGAGGTCCTGCGCCAGGCGCCGCGCCCGTTCACCTGCTGCGTGATCAACCTCGGCGCGCACTACCCCTACGACTACCCGGGCAAGGCCTCCGACGCCGACGACGGCCTCTCCGCCTACGAGGCGGCCGTGCGCGAGTCCGATCGGCTGCTGGCGAGCTTCATGCGCCGGCTGGACGAGGCCGGGGTGCTGGAGGACACCCTGGTCGTGCTCGTGGGCGACCACGGCGAGTCCTTCGGCGAGCACGGCGCCTTCGTGCACAACACCTCGCTCTACGACGAGGAGGTCACCGTCCCCCTGATCTTCTGGACCCAGGACGGGCGGCTGAAGCACGACGAGGTCCTGCGCGCGCAGCAGATCGACATTCTGCCCACGGTCGCGGACCTCCTGGGGATCGAGGACGGGGCGCAGCCCGTCCAAGGGCGGAGCCTGCTCCGGGCCAGGGGGCCGGCCCCGATCTACCTCACGACCTTCTTCGAAGGGGTCGGGCAGGCGCTGGTCGAGGGCTCGACGAAGTACTACCACGAGCCCGACGGCGGGCTCCTGGTCGCCTACGACCTCGAGCGCGACCCTGAGGAGCAGGTGCCCCGGACCCCGACCCCCGCCGAGCGCGAGCGAGTCCTGGCCCGGCTGCGCGCCTTCGCGGCCTACCAGCGGGTGGCCTTCGAGGACGCGCCGCGCCAGGACCAAGCAGCCCGTTGAATTCCGCTCCGGCAAGGCGCGAGGAGCGACGCGATGTCCGCATCGTGAGCGACGAGCAACGTAGTCGTCAGGAGTTGCGTAGCAGCTCCTGACGATCGAGGGGGTCGGCAAAGCCGACCCCCGAAGACCGGAGCGGATTTCAACGGGCTGCTAGGCCCGCCCGCGTATACTCGCCGCGTGACCCCCGTTCAGGACCAACACGGCCGCCCGCTGCGCTCGCTCAGGCTCTCGGTCACCGACCGCTGCAACCTGCGCTGCAGCTACTGCATGCCCGAGGAGCGCTACACCTGGCTCCCCAAGGGCGACCTCTTGAGCTTCGAGGAGCTGGCCCGGGTCACCGACGCCTTCGTGGCCGAAGGCGTCGACCGCGTGCGGATCACCGGGGGCGAGCCCCTCCTGCGCCAGGAGCTGCCCACCCTGATCGAGCTCCTGCGCCAGCGCGAGCTGCGGGACCTGGCGCTCACGACCAACGGTGTGCGCCTCGCGCCGCTGGCCCCGGCCCTGCGGGCGGCGGGGCTCGACCGCGTCACGGTCAGCCTCGACACCCTCGACCGCGCGCGGTTCCAGGCCATGACCCGGCGCGACGCGCTGCCCCAGGTGCTCGCGGGGATCGCGGCGGCGCGCGAGGTCTTCGGGGAGCTCAAGCTCGACTGCGTGGTGGTCCGCGGGCGCAACGACGACGAGCTGCTCCCGCTCCTCGACTTCGCCCGGGAGCAGGGCGCCGAGCTGCGGTTCATCGAGTACATGGACGTCGGCGGCGCCACCCACTGGACCCCCGAGCGCGTGCTGAGCCAGGCCGAGATCCTGGAGCGGATCGGCGCGGCGCGGGGGCCGGCGGAGTCCTTCGAGCCCCGGGACGCCGCCCCCGCCGAGCGCTTCCGCCTGCCCGACGGGCAGGTGTTCGGGGTGATCGCCTCGACCACCCAGCCCTTCTGCGCGCGCTGCGACCGCAGCCGGCTCACCGCCGACGGGCACTGGTTCCACTGCCTCTACGCCCCCACCGGCGTGGACCTGCTGGCCCCCTTGCGCGCGGGCGAGGACGTGGACGCGCTGCGGGCGCGGATCCGCGCCGGCTGGAGCGCGCGGGCCGACCGCGGCGCCGAGGAACGCCGGCGCCTGACCCGCCGCCGACCGCTGGCGGTGGTCGAGCACCTGCGCCAGGACCCGCACCTGGAAATGCACACCCGCGGGGGCTGAGCCTGGGTTGGCCCGGTTCCCAGCGGGGGTGGTAGCATGGGGCCGCGCGCGCCGAGGAGGCTCGTATGCCCCGCACCGTCCTGTGCCTGGTCTCGATCGTCCCGCTGCTCGCGGGCTGCATGGGCTCGCCCAACCCCTACAAGCCGGGGTATGAGCCGCGGCCGCCCGAGGTCACCCCGGAGACCCAGGTCGAGACCGCGCAGCGCCAGGCGATCCCCTCGGACGTCGTGCGCCGGGACTGGCGCCGCCGCCTCGCCGAGCGCGAGATCTCCGGGATCGTCGAGTTCACCCACAGCCGCAACGCCTGGTTCGCCTACGAGGCGGACATGCTCGAGGTGCTCGGCCCCGAAGAGTCTGCGCGCTACCTCGGCGGCCGCGCCGCGGGCGCCATGCCCGAGCCCGTGGACGAGGACGCCTCCTCCGGCGACGAGGGCGGGGACGACTACGGCGACGAGTACGGCGACGACGGCGGGGACGACTACGGCGACGAGTACGGCGACTGAGCGACGCTCGCAGCCCGAGAGGGCGGCGGCGGGTCCTGACGAAGGAGTGCGCGGGTGACCGATCGCAGCGCGTGGCCTGGCTGGGTCTCCATGGGGCTGATTGGCGTTCACAGCAGCGCCGTGGCCTGGGCCTTCGTGGTGCTCTGCCTGGCGGGCGCGCTCGGCGGCTGCGCCTACGCCTCCCAGAGCGGCGACGTCCGCGGCTGGCTCTCGCTCCTGCTCGTTCCCGCCGCGGGGTGGTACGTGGCCGCGATCCAGTGGGTGGAGTCGCACAGCGACTGGGACTGACGCGCGGTGAGCGACGACGCCCTGCGGCGGCGCGAGCGCCGCGCGGCCGCTGACGGCCTCGAGGGGGAGCTGGCGCTCCTGCGCGAGCGCGCGCGCTCGGGCGAGCTCACCGACGCGGAGCACCGGGTGCTCGAGCTCGCCGCGATCTGGCGCGAGAGCGGCGACCCGCGGGACGAGGCCCGGACCCTGGCGGCGCGGCTGGAGACCCACGCGGTGACCTCCGCCACCCTGCGCCTCGCGGCGCGGCTGGGGCACGCCCCGGCGATCGAGGGGCTCGAGCTCGCCGGTCGCGAGGCCCCGGGCCCGGACGAGGACGTGCTCCCGCTGCTGCGGAGCGTGGTCGGGAGCGCGCCACGGCTGGCCCTCGCCGCCGGGCGCTACGCCTACGCCCAGCTCGACCCGCCGCCTCAGCTGATCGAGGAGGCGCAGCACCTGTTCCTGGTGCTCGACGCCTGGAACGCGTGCCCCTGCGCGGAGCACCAGGAGCTGGTCGACGAGCTCGCCCAGGACTGCCGCCCGATCTACCGCGGCCTCTACGACCTCACCCTGGACGCGCACCTGCTCGCGCCGCTGCACGCGGCGCTGTTCGCCACCGGGCCTCCGGGCACGAGCTTCGGGATCAGCCTGGTCTACGGCCTGCCCCACCCGCGGGTGGAGTTGGCGGTGACCGCCCTGCGCCTGGTGGCGCCGGGCCCCGAGCTCCCCGCGCCGATCCGCGACGAGGTGGTGCCCTGGCTCCTGGGCTACGGGGACCCGGTCGACGCCCGGGCCGAGCTCTAGCGGCGAGGCCTCGGGCGGCGGGAGCTCGCCCAGACCCTGGCCCTGGGCGCGCGCCTGCTCGAGGGCCTCGTGGGCCCGCTGCTGGAAGGTCTCGGCGTCGTCGCCCTCGCGGAGCACGGCCAGGCCCAGGGTCAAGGGCAGCGGGTGCTCGACGCCCTCGAGGGTGTAGCTCGCGGTCCCCAGCGTGCTCGCCAGGCGCTCGGCCACGACCCGCGCGCCGGAGCGCTCCTGGTTGGGGAGCAGGATCCCGAAGCTCGCGCCGCCGGTGCGCCCGACCACGTCCACGTCGCGCACGCCCTTCTTCAGGGCTTGGGCCCCCAGGCGCAGCAGGCGGTCGCCGCGGAGGTGCCCGTAGTTGGCGTTGACCAGGCGCAGGCCGCCGAGGTGGATCGCGAGGAGCGCGAGCGGGTGCCCGTAGCGCTGGGCGCGCTTGACCTCGAGCCCCAGGGTCTCGAGGAACCCGTAGCGGTTGATCACCCCCGCCACGCGGTCGGTGCGCGCGGCGCGTTGGATCTCGTCGAAGAGCTGCGCGTTGCGCAAGGAGACCGCGAGCAGCTCGCAGGCCTGGCGGATCACGCCCAGCGGCGCGTCCTTGTCGAACGGGCGCTGGTCGAAGCGGTCGGCGAGGTTCAGGACCCCCTGGACCTCGCCGCCTGCGACCAGGGGCGTGATCAGGCACGAGGAGGTGCTGTAGTGCGCGCGGTGGGGGCGGCTGAGGTCGGCCTCGCTCTCGAGGTCGCCAATGCACAGGGTCTCGCGGGTCGCGACCGCGCGGGCCATGAGCGAGTCCGGGTTGGCCTGGAGGTCGACCTCGCCGTCGATCTCGCGCCCGTGGGTGTGGTGGCGCAGCACGAGGCGCTGCTGCTCGGCGTCGAGCAGGTAGACCGAGGCGAAGCGCGCGCCGACCAGGAACGGGATCCGCTTCACGCACACCTCGAGCACGCCGTCGAGGTCGAAGGACGCCAGCTCGCGGGTGAGGGAGGTGAGGATCTCGAGCTTCTCGTTGGTCTGGCGAGCCTTCTGCGAGAGCTGCTCCACGAAGGTCGCGCGCTCGGAGAGCCGGGCGTTCTCGGCGCGCAGGCGCTCGGCCTCGCTCTCGAGCACGGCCTGCTGGGTGCGCGCGTGGTCGCGCGCCGAGCGCAGGCGGGAGACCTCGGCCCACAGCTCGGCGGGGTCGCTCTCGGAACTCAGGGGCATGCCGGATTGTTCCAAACCCGCGCGCTCTCGACCAGCGCGCGGCCCCGCTGGGCCTGGCTCCGCGGGTGCGGGGCCGAGTTGCGAGCGGCTCGCAGCCGCCGCGTGAACCGGGGGTAGACGGGGCCTCGCGCCGACCCCATACTGCGCCCCGGAGCGAGGAACGAACCGGCATGAAGGTCTTCAACAACGTCTGCGAAGCGATCGGCAACACGCCCTTGGTCAAGCTCAACCGCCTGGCCGAGCAGTGGGGGGTCAAGGCCCAGATCTACTGCAAGATGGGCTACATGAACCCCGGCGGGTCCTTCAAGGACCGGATCGGCCTGCGCCTCGTGCTCGACGCCGAGGAGAGCGGCGCGCTCAAGCCCGGCGGCACGATCATCGAGTGCACCAGCGGCAACACCGGCGTGGGCCTGGCTCTGGCCGCGATCACCCGCGGCTACCGCTGCATCTTCGTCATGCCCGACAAAATGTCCCGCGAGAAGATCGACGTGCTGCGCGCCCTGGGCGCCGAGGTGATCGTGACCCCCACCGCGGTGGAGAAGGACGACCCCCGCAGCTACTACTCCGTCGCCGCGCGCCTGCACAAGGAGATCCCCAACAGCTGGCACTCGAACCAGTACGAGAACCAGTCGAACCCCAAGGCCCACTACCTGACGACCGGCCCCGAGATCTGGCGCGACACCGAGGGCAAGATCACGGCCTTCGTCTCGGGCATGGGCACCGGCGGGACGCTGAGCGGCACCGGCCGGTTCCTCAAGGAGCAGAACCCCAAGGTGCAGATCGTGGGCGTCGACCCCGTGGGCTCGATGTACTACGACAAGTTCCACAACGGGATCGACGTCACCCCGCACACCTACCTCACCGAGGGGATCGGCGAGGACTTCTACCCCTCGACCATGGACCTCAGCCTGCTCGACGACTGCTACCGGATCGACGACAAGACCGCCTACGTCATGGCCCGCAAGCTCGCGCGGCTGGAGGGGATCTTCTCGGGGGCGTCCAGCGGCGCCGCGGTGTGGGGCGCGCTGGAGTACGCCAAGCGCAACGACCTCGGCCCCGACGCCGTGATCGTGACCATGATCTGCGACCACGGCCTGCGCTACCTCTCGAAGGTCTACTCCGAGCAGTGGCTGCGCGAGAACGGCATGCTCGAGAGCGAGTTCCCCAACAACGCCTGGGACCTGCTCAACCACAAGCAGCGCCTGAAGGAGGTCGTCTCCGTGGGCTCGGGCGCCAACTGCGACGAGGCGCTGCGCCTCATGAAGCAGCACGGCGTGTCGCAGATCCCGGTGATCGACGGCATGGAGCCCAAGGGCTCGGTCGAGGAGAGCGACCTCGTGGGGCTGCTCCTCGATCAGCGCAAGCCCGAGACCGTGCCCGTGAAGGAGGTCATGAAGGAGCCCTTCCCGGTGCTCGACGCCGACGCCAGCCTCGAGGACGTGGCCAAGCTCCTGACCAAGGACCGCAAGGCCCCCGCGGTGCTGATCCGCTCCCACAGCGGCCTGGGGATCATTACCAAGCACGACCTGATCTCCGAGATCGCCCGCTAGGCGCGGGCTCGGGGGCGGCGGGGTCGGGTGCCCCGCCGGCCGAGACCTGACCCACGCGCCGCGACCCCGCGCCCCCGAGCCCCCGCCTAGCGGGATAGGGCTCCGCTCGAGCGTGAGCGCCACTCCGGCCTCCGCGGTGCCCACACAGCCGAGACCCCCCGCCTGGCGGGTCGCGCTCTGCGCGAGCGTGCGCGAATCGGCGGAGCCACCGCGCGGGTGCCCACCCAGGGGTAGGGGCGGGGTTCAGCCCCGCCCGCGGGCGTCGGGCCGGTTCCGCAAGAGCAGGCCACTGCGAGCGCGATCCCGAAGCGGCCAGCGCTGGCCGCAGTTCCCAGCGGGCGATTCATGGGCCCAGATCAGCCGGGACCCCACCTGGCGGGGCGGCTCTGCGCGAAGCGCGCGAATCGGCGGAGCCTCGCGAACACCGCGCGGGTGCCCACCCAGGGTAGGGCGGGGGTTATCCGGGTTTATCCCCGCCCGCGGACGTCGGGCCGGTTCTGCGAGAGCAGGGCACCGCGAGCGCGACCCCGAGCGGCGAGCGCTGGCCGCAGTTCCCCGCGGGCGATTCATGGGCCCAGACTCAGCCGGGACCCCCGCCTAGCGGGACGGGGCTCTGCGCGAGGGTGCGCGAATCGGCGGAGCCTCGCGGACACCGCGCGGGTGCCCACCAGGGTAGGGGCGGGTTTATCCCCGCCCGCGGGCGTCGGGCCGGTTCCGCAAGAGCAGGGCACTGCGAGCGCGACCCTCAAGTGGCCAGCGCTGGCGGCAGATTCCTCTGGCCCCAGACGTGGACGGACGAACCCGGGCGGGGATAAACCCCGCCCCTACCCCGATTCAGAGGTAGCGGGCGATTCAAGGGCCCAGACACGCGCGGGCCGGCTGCCGCAGCCGAGGCCCGCCGCTCAGGCCGCCGGCTCCGCCTCCGCGCCCTCCGCCCGCCAGAGCGCGAGGAGGTAGAGCGTGAGCGCCATGGAGACCGAGAGCGCGAGGCTAGCGAGGATCGCGGCGGTCCAGCGCCCGCCCAGGCGCTTGCGCTCCCAGACCGCGAGCACGATCAGCATGACCGCGGTCACGCTGAGGTCCACGATCAGGCCCGTGGCGAAGTCGGACGCGGTGAAGGCCTCGCGCCAGCCGCCCAGGAAGTCCCAGCCGTGCTCGGCCAGCCACTTGGTGAACAGCGCGTAGGAGGCGACCCAGCCCAGGACGCCCAGGGCGCAGGTGACGGCGGGCTTGGACATGGGCGGCTCCTATCGCTCGACGGCCGGGGACTCCACGAAGGCCAGGATCGTGCGCGGGTACTTGTCGGTCACCAACAGGAAGCCGCGGTCGTCGAGGCGCACGATCCCCTCCCAGTTGCGGCCGTCGTCGTCCTGGAGGGTCAGCCACACCGGCGGGCGTCCGCTGAGCCGCACCTCGCGCCGACCCTCGGACTCGATCAGCTCCAGCTCGACCAGGCGCTCGACCCAGGGGTAGCGGTCGTGGGTCGGGAGCGGCTCCGTGCGCAGGGGGTCCCGCGGGCAGATCAGCGCCGCGTCCTTGTGATAGAGGTAGTTGCTCACCCAGAACCGGCCCTGGGGGTCGAGGTCGGTGGCGTCGGTGATCCGATACTCGAGGGCGCCGACCAGCACGCGGGCCAGCTCGCCCTGGAGGTCGAGCCAGGCGCCGTCGCGCTCGCCGACGGCGGTCAGCGCGGCGCCGTTGGCCTCGAACAGCGCGACCGCGCCGCCGTCGGTGGCGAGCACCGCCTCGAAGCCCATGTTGCGCATGTGCCGGGGGTAGGCGACGGGGCGCAGCGTGTCCGGGTCGAGGGTCAGGCCCGCGCGCCCGGGCTGCATGCGCCCGCGCACGAGCCAGCCGCGCGCGTCGCACTCGATCGCGAGCCAGGCCTCGTCGCCGCGGAACGCGATCGCCTCGAACCCCTGGTAGTCGGGAGCGCGCTCGGGCACCCCGGCCAGGTCGAGGGGCAGCTCGCGCAGGGTCAGCGGGCGACCCTCGTCCAGCGCCGCGAGCACCTCGGCCTTGCTCGCCCAGGCCAGCGCCGGGGCGCGGTCGTTCCACGTCCCCGGATACTGCGGGAGCAGGATCAGCGCGTCGCCGTGCCAGGCCATGCCGCTGAACTCGACCTGGCGGTCGTCCCAGGGGGCGACGAGGGGGACCTCCCGCAGCGCGGCCTCGGGGCCGGGGGGCGCGGGGGGCTGGGTCACGGGCGAGGAGTCGGCGGGGGCGCTGCACCCCACGGCGAGGGTCAGGCCCAGGAGGGCGAGGCGGGCGAGGGCGGTCACGCGTAGAGGTCGGCCTCCGGGTCGGGGCTGAAGTCCAGGTCCATGAACGCGCTGCGCTCGCTGTGGGCGAGGAGCGCGTCCAGGCTCTGGGAGAGGTTGTGCAGCGACGGGGCCGCGGTGGGGTAGAGCGCGAAGCTCCCCTCCTCGAAGCCCAGGAGCTTGGACACCGCGGCGACGCCCTCGCAGTCGTCGGCGAAGGCGGCCACGGGCTGTCCGTGCTCGAGGAAGATCTCGCCCTTGCCGTCCGCGCCCTCGACCTCGACCTTCGCCGTCTTGCGCGCGCGGGAGAGCGCGAGCAGGAAGTCGCGCAGGGGCATTTCCCCCAGGTCGCCGCGCACGCCACCGCCGTCCTTCTGCGCCTTCTGGCGCTGCTTGTTCGCCGCGAGCCCGCGCAGCTTGGCCACGAGCACGTCGAAGTTCACCGGCTTCGAGACCAGGTCCTTGGCCCCGAGCTTGAGCGCCTTGTTGAGCAGCACCGAGTCGGTGCGGGCCGAGGTGAAGATCACGGGCACGTGCTTCGTGCGCGGGTTGCGCCGGAGCTTGAGCAGGAGGCTGATCCCGTCCATGCGCGGGAGCACGGTCTCCGAGAGCACGACGTCCGGCGGCGTGACCACCAGCGCCTCCGAGGCCTTGAGCCCGTCGTCGTAGGTCGTGACCCGGAACCCGGCCGCGCCGAGCTGCAGCTCGGCCACCGCCAGGCTCGCCGCGTCGCCGTCGACCACCGCGATCCGGGCCCCGCCCTGGACCTGCTCCAGGCGCTGCACGTAGCGGTCGTCGCGCAGCGCGAGCAGGAACGCGTCCACGACCTTGGGGTCGAACACCGACCCCGCGCGGCTGCGCACGGCGTCGGTGGCCTTGGCCGTGTCCTCGCTGCGCTCGAGCTCGCGGCAGAAGTCGCGGGTCACGCTCACGACCCGGGCCGCGAGGGGGATCTGGGCCTTGCTCAACCCGTGGGGTCGGCCCCGCCCGTCGAAGTGCTCGTCGAGGGCGACGAGCGCGCCCTTGAGGTTGTAGGGGCAGCGCAGGGTGGCGGCCGCCGCCAGCGCGCCGCGCACGTCGCGGCCGAGGCCGCCCTCGGCGCCCTGCTCCTGGTTGCCGAGGGCCTTGGAGAAGCGGAACGTGGCCAGCACCGGACCCAGGGCGGCCAGCGCTGCGACCGCCGCGGTGCGCTCGACCTGGGAGCGGGCCATGGCCAGCTTGAACGCGGTCAGCTCGCTCAAGCGCACGAGCTGCTCGCCGCGCGCGGGGTGCCGCGAGCCCTCCTCGGCGATCACGGTGAGCAGGAGCAGCGCGTCTCGGGCGAACTCGCTCACGCCGAAGGGGTCGTAGGCGCCGTCGAGGAGCGCGGTGGCGTAGCTCGGCGGGGAGAGGACCTCCATGTCCGGGCGCACCTCGCGCAGCTGGTCGACGAAGTCGCCGAACATGGAGGCGGCCTCGGGGGTCGTGAGCAGGGTCCGCGCGCGGCTGGCGCGGATCACGTCCCAGGCCTGGGTGGGGTCGAGCACCTCGATCACCCGGTAGCCCTCGCGCTCGAGCAGGGAGCTCAGCAGCATGCGGGTCTCGGGGTTGAGGTCGAGGAGAATGATCTCGTCCGCCATGCGGCCTCCGCCGTGTTGAGCCTAGCGGCCCGGCCTCAGAAGGCAATCCGCCCCCGGTCGACCCGACGTGGAGCCCGCGCGGGGCCCGGCAGGCTGCCGTAAGGGGCTACTTCGTAGTTGCTTACGAAAAGTTCAGATCCCGTGATGCAGCCCGGGACGGGCGGTGTCTCCCCGCCAGACCCACGAAGGAGACCCCCATGACCGTTGCTACGATCACCCCCCGCCGGCGCCGCCGCCCTGGAGCCCGCATGCGCGACCTCACCGACGAACAGCTCCTCGCTGCCTACGCCCGCGGGCGGAAGGCGGCGCTGGACGAGCTCGCCCGCCGCCACTGGACGACCGCCCAGCGGATCGCCCGCGGCTGCCTGCGCGACGACGCCCGGGCCGACGACCTCGCGCAGGAGGTGTTCACGCGCCTCGCCGAGCGCGACCCCGCGAGCCTGCGGCTCGAGGGCGCGTTCCTCCCCTGGTTCCGCGCCCTGGTCTACAACCTCCTGCGGAACCAGGAGCGCGGGCGCAAGCGCCGCCAGAAGCACGAGGACCGCGCGCCGGCTGCTCGCGGCGTGAAGACCGACCCCCTGCGCGAGCTGGTCGCCGACGAGGTGCGCGAGTTCGTGCGCGAGCTGCCGCTGGACACCCGCTACGCGCTCGTCCTGCACTACTACGAGGGCGCCAGCCACAAGGACGTAGCCGCGACCCTGGAGTGCCCGGTGGGCACCGCCAGCTCGCGGATCCGCCGCGGGCTGAAGCAACTGCGCGAGCGGCTCGAGCTCGCCGGCTACGCGGCGACGAGCCTCCCCGCCCTCGAGGTCCTGCTCCGCGGCGAGGCGCTCCTGGGCCCGGCCCCGGCCGCCGGCGCGACGCCGTCGCGCGGGTGGTGGAGCAAGCGCCTCGAGCTCGCGGTCGCCGGCGCGGTGCTCCTGGTCGCCGGAGGCGGTGTGGGCGCGGTCCTGCTCAGCGGCGACGGCACCCCGCCGATCGCCCAGGCGCCGACGGTCGCCCCCGGCGCGCCGCGGGACCAGCCCCAGGGCCCACCCCCGGCCAGCCCGATCGGGCAGGACCCGCAGGGCGGGGGTCAGGCGCCCGCAAGGCAGCCCCGCCCGGCACCGGCCGAGTCGACCCCCGCGGAGCCGAGCCCGGCCGACCCGACCCCGGCCGACCCAACCCTGGCCGCGCCGGTCGAGACCGGGCTGGAGCTCGTGCTGCGCTACGCCGACGGTGCACCGGCGGCGGACTACGCGATCGCGATCTGCCACGACAGCGAGCGGCGCTTCGAGCTGCGGACCGCCAACGGGGACGGGGTCGTACGCTTCGACGAGGTCGCCGCGTCGTTCACCCCATACGCGCTGCGCTCCAAGGCGACCCCCAACCGCTTCGACTGCCGCCCGCTGGGCGAGGTCCTGGTGCAGAAGGGTGGGTCCCGGCGCCACGAGCTCGTCGTGCCGCGCCTGCTCCCGGTGAGCGGCGTCGTGCTCGACGCAAACGGGCGCGGAGTGGCCGGCGCGCGAGTCGAGGTGGCCGAGGCCCAAGTGCAGCGCGCGCAGGTGGAGACCGCCGAGGACGGGAGCTTCAGCGCGCCCGGGGCCTTCGCGGAGGGGGTGGTGGGGCTGCGGGTCAAGGCCGAGGGGCAGACGAAGCTCGAGCGGATCGTGACCCACGACGGCTCGCGGATCACGCTCCAGCTCACCACCGGTCGGGTGCTCCAGCTCTCGATCGCGCTGGGGGTGCCCCACGGCGAGGCGGGCTGCTCGGGCACCCTCTCGACCGCCGCGGGCAAGCGCCTGCGCGACCTGACCCTGAAGACGGACGCCCAGGGCCGCTGCCAGACCTCCGTCGAGGGCCTGCCTGCCGAGGACCTGGCGCTGGTCCTGACCCCCGCCCACGCGGCGCCGACGCGCTTCGCGCTGCCCTTGGGGACCGATCGCCTTCACGTGGGGCTCCAGGACCTCGAGCGCGGCTACGTGCTCCAGGGGCGCCTGACCCTGCCGCCGGCCGAAGGCGACGGGGAGCGAGCGCTGGCGATCACGCACTACGCCGTGCACGGCGAGTACTACACCGTGAGCGCGTCCGCGGCGCCCGACTTCAGCGCCCCCCTGGTCCAACCCGACGGCAGCTTCGCGCTCCCGCCCCTGCCCGCAGGGCCGGCGCTGATCGAGGTCGGGCTGACCTTCGACGACGGGGCCTCGACCCTGGCCCGCCTGCGGGTCGACCCCAGCCGCGTCGCCGGGGGTGACCTGGGCCTCCTCGCCCGGGCTGCGTCGCGCCAGAACGACGCCTTCCTGGTCCTGGGCGACCTGCCCGAGGCGGGCCTGCGCCGCGGCGACCTGGTGATCGGGGTCGAGGGGAAGGCCTTCGAGTCCTTGCGCCAGCTCGACGCGCTCCTGCGCGAGCCGGGCCGCACCTCCGTCCCGTTCCTCGTCGAGCGCGGCGGGGAGCGGCTCACCGTCGAGGTCGCGTTCGCGCACCTGGCCGACTTCCAGCGCACCACCCGCCAGGTCTCCCGCGAGACCGTGCACGAGCTGCGATAGGGCTGGTTTCAGGGGGCCTCTCCGAGGCCCCCTCCCGCTCGGGGCAAAGCCGGACAAGCCCCGCCCCTACCTCATTCAGAGCGCACCCAGCAAGGCGACCCTCACGCCCAGAGCTCCGTGCCGAACACGATGGGGCAAAGCCGCACGCTCGCGGCTGCGCCGCTCGCCGGGCGTCTCGCATGAAGCCTTCCCTCCGGCAGGGAACACGCGTCGGATCGGAGCGGCTCCGCGAGCACCGAGGGCGGGATCTCGACGAGCGCCGTCCCTGCTCGACTCACTTCGTGGAAGAGGGCCGGGTCCGTGGAGCGTCCACGGGCCCGGCCTTCGCCCTTAGATCAGCCCGCGCTCGCTCGCCCAGGCGCGGTAGCCGGCGAAGGCGCGCGCGACCTCGGCGGGGTCGACGCCGAACACCTCGGGGGGGCAGCGGTGGCGGGGCGCCGGGTGTCGGCGCAGCCAGCGCGCGATCGCCTCGCGGTGGGCGGCCTCGCAGGGGTGCTCGAAGGCCGCGCACACCCGGCCCACGGCGGCCTGGGGGTCCTGCACCAGCTCGGCGTAGGGCAGATCCAGGAAGCGCGCGGGGTCGAGCCGCGCGCGGGCGGCGAGGGCCAGCTCGACGCCCTGGGCGAGGCCGGCGGTGATCCGCGGGCCGGCGGCCCGGCGCTCGGCGCGCCCGACCAGCGTGCGGCGGTTGGTGGCGGAGAGGCTGGCGTAGGAGGGCACCGTGCGCTGCGGGTCGCGGTGGGTCCACACCACCCCCGCGTCGG